>JBJMGK010000121.1:0-61727 GCA_045807925.1 Bryobacteraceae bacterium
AAGCGTGATGGTCGTCGAATCCAGCGACAGCAGCTTGTTTTTGAAACGGAACTTCCGCTTCCGGGCCCCCCATCCCTTTTCGTCGCGGAACCGCTGCAGGGCCGTATAGAACAGATCCTCATACAACTTCGCCGGCCGGTGTTCGTTGGCGTAGGAAAGGGTCGATTTATTCGGCGCTTTGCCGATTCCAAGATGAACCAGTTTGCCCAGGCAGCAGCCCAAACCATTGCAGATCTCGCGCAGCGAGTCGGCGTGGGCGAGTTGGCGGAACAGCATCGAGACCAACTGAGTCCAGCAGCTGAAGCCCTTGGCGCACCGCTCGGCATTGTGTTTCTTGACCAGCGCCCCAAACTCGATCCTGGGGAAATGCTGGAGCAGTTGATTGAAAGCCTGGCTACTTGTACGATTGGATTGCCCTCCTTTTTCGTGATTCGGTGCAGGATCAGCCCGCAGCAAACGACAGATTCTGCTCTCGTTCAATTATCAGAGGGCTTTTCCTTTCGATTACCTCACCCCGGCACTCAACTCAAAGCTGTTTTGGACAAGAGTGAATCCGAATAGTTTGCGCCCGGCAGTGAAGGTTTGGAAGCGAACTCCGAAAGTAGGAGCGCCTGAACTCTTCTCTAGAGCAATCCATCTGACGAAGGTTTGCCCTCAATGAACAAGGCATGCTTGCCGTCTCCACCAAGCTGATCTTTGCGGGAATGCCCTTCCCGGGACCGGCTTGAGAACGTACTGATAGGCGCTGGGCGTAGATGCATTTACAAAGTACAAGCACCTACATAGATACACAGCGAAAACGCTACCGTGCTGCTTCGAACGGACGTACGCCAGAATCCCCCGGACTCGGAACGTTCTCAGCTAGCCGATCGAAATCTTGACCATTTTAATACATCTTCTGGATTGTTATGGACGAGCGAACGGCGAATAGATGCGTGAAATCGCAACCGAGTCGTTGCAGTGCTTTGGGGTAGAGCCCGAGTGTCGGCGGTCGACTAGTTCTCTGAGCGGCTTCAGAGGAATTGGTGGACCTGGACGGGTTCGAACCGTCGACCTCTTCCATGCCATGGAAGCGCGCTCCCAACTGCGCCACAGGCCCACTATGGTTGAGTACGTCCTGAGAATAGCATAGGGTCTTCGTGACCTATTGACCCCGATCGCCTGCCTCACGCGTAGATAATTGAGCTTCAAGAGCTTGAAGCTTGCGCTTGGTTTCCCGCAGCTCACTTTGCAAATCCGGGATCTTCCCGATATAGGCGAGCCCCTTCAGATGTTGGCGCAGAGGGCGCGCGGGAACACCCCAGACCGGCTCACCGGCGCCTACCCGCGCTGACGTCAGGATGCCCGCCCCGGAACCGACAACAGCTCGTGACTCGATTGTTGCTTTGTCCCCGACTCCTACCTGCCCGCCGATAACGGCGTAGTCACCTACAGTCACGCCGCCCGAAAAACCCGTTTGGGCGGCAATTACCACGTGACGGCCAATCTGACAGTTGTGGGCGATGTGAACCATGTTGTCGAGCTTGGTACCTTCGCCAATGCGCGTTACTCCAAGCGCCGCCCGATCAACGCACGAGCTTGCTCCGATCTCCACGTCGTCCTCGATCTCAACCGTTCCTACCTGCGGAAACTTCTCGTAATGGTCCTGAACAAGCGCGAAGCCGAATCCATCCGCTCCAATCACGCACCCCGAATGGAGCAAAACACGGGAGCCGATCCGAACGCCGTCGTAGAGCGTAACGTTCGGCCGCAAGGCAGTACGGTCGCCCACGGAAACCGAACTTCCAATGCTGCAGTGAGCCCCAATCACGCACTGTTCGCCGACACTCGTGTGTTCTCCAATGGTGACGAATGCCCCGATGCTCGCCGTTTTTGAGATCTGCGCAGTGGAAGCAATCAAGGCACTCGGATGGATTCCGGCCTCATGCTTCGGAGGAGGATAAAGACTCGCGAGAGCGCGGACGAACGCCACCCGGGGATTGGCGACCCGAATGCGAGCCCACGTGCCGTTTTCCGCGAAATCTTTCGGCACCAAAAGACAGCCCGCGCGAGAAGAGCGGGCAAGTGTCAATGCTTTGCTGTTCGCCACAAAAGAAAGCTCAGTCTCTTTCGCACTTTCAAGCGAGTTAGCGCCCGTGATGAGTAAGCCACCGTCTCCTTCGATGTCGCCTTCACAAATGGCGGCAATTTCGGAAACGGTTCGAGCAGGCATCTCCCATACTTAGCATGTAGATATGTCGATCGATCCTTCTGCGTACGTCGCTCCAACAGCTCGGATCCACCCGGATGCAACGATCGGCGCGGGAACACGCATTGGAGAATACTGCATCATCGAGGGCGATGTAACGATCGGCCGACAGTGCCTCATTGAGCCGTACGTCTTCGTGAAGCGATGGACCACGCTTGGCAATGGCAACGAAATTTCAGCAGGCACTGCGCTCGGAACCGACCCGCTCGATAAGTCGTTCACAGGAGAGCGCAGCTATCTGACCATTGGGGATAACAACAAAATCCGCGAACATTACACGATTTCGCGCGGCACTAAACCCGAAACATACACGCGCATCGGAAACGGCAACTACATCATGACATCGGGCCACATCGCTCACAACTGCACCTTGGGCGACCGGATTGTCATAGCAAGCTGCGCGTTAGTGGCGGGTTATGTCGAGATTGAAAACGAAGTCTTCCTGTCGGGCGGCGTCGTTGTTCATCAATTTTCCAAGATTGGACGACTTGCCATGGTCGGCGGCAACACGCGCGTGAATAGCGATTGTCCGCCCTTCTTTCTGTTCTCGGATTTCAACGCCGGAGCCAAGGGCCTGAATCTGGTCGGGCTTAAGCGAGCGGGGCTCAGCCTCGCTGAAATTCAACTCCTGAAAAAGGCTTATCGTCTTCTCTATCGGTCAGGATTGAGGCAGGAGGATGCGCTGGACAGAATAGAAACGGAGTTGCCGTCGGAACACACACGACACCTCATAGCATTCATCCGAACGAGCAAGCGGGGTATCTGTCGGGAGAACCTGCGCGACGGCGAATGAATGCCTACTCTGTTGACGTTCGCGCCATCTGGACATGGCTCAAGGTATTTGCGTAGCTGAGGACGCCTTTGAGAAGCGCCTCGGCGATTGCTTGCCGTTGCTGGCCCTTGCGCAGAAGTTTCTCGTCGTGCGGATTCGAGACAAAACCAATCTCAGCGAGTATCGACGGCATCGTTGCACCGATAAGCACGACAAAGGGCGCCTGACGCACACCGCGATCACGAGATCGCGCGTTCATCTTGACCGAACTCGCCCAGAGCGATTTTTGCACCTGTTGAGCGAAAGCACGCGACTCTTCCAGCTTCGCTTTCAGGACCGCTTTGTGGAGCAGATCGTTCAAATCGGAGATGGAACTGCTGGAGGTTGCATTTTCGCGAGTCGCGAGTTCCAAGCCGCTCTTGTCGGAGTTGAAATTGAAGAAGTACGTTTCTACGCCGGTGGCGGTTGCCTCCGGCGACGAATTGGCGTGGATCGAAATGAAGAGATCTGCCTTTTCGCGGTTCGCGATTTTGGTTCGGTCTTCGAGCGGGATGAAGGTATCGTCGGGTCGAGTGTAAATCACCTCGGTACCGAGTTGCTCGGTGACGAGCTTGCCCAACCTGAGAGCCACGTCGAGAACGAGTTCTTTCTCCATCAGGCCATTCGGGCCGATGGTTCCGGTATCGTGGCCACCGTGACCCGCGTCAATCACAACTCGCCCCAGCTTGAGTCCAAAAACACGGACGAGCGAAGAATCGCTTGCGTCCTTGCGTTTTGCAGGCGCGGCGATTCCCGCGAGCTTGCGATCCGGCGGCCGCGAGGGAGGAACCGTCACGGCAGGAGTACCGGCGGGAGCGGGAGAACTCGCCTCATTAGGCGTCGTGCTGTTCACCACCAGGCCGTCCCCAGTTTTGACTGTTTTGATCACCTGCGTGGACGGGGAGCGGTCGGCAGCCGGAGAGGATGGCGGCGCAGAGATCACGCTCCGCGTAGCAGAGAGCGCAGGCAAGCTTGTGCCTCGTGGCCGGAACTCGATGATAAGGCGGTCCGGATTCACCAACTGCGAGGAGTTGACCTCCACAGGGCCGATCAAATCGAATACGATTCTTGTTCGTCTCGGACTGACCTCAGCGATCCTGATCTGCTTGACCTGCCGGTCACCTACTTGGACGGTTTGAATGCCATGGCGCAGCGAAGAAGGGGGCCGTAATCCGTTGAGATCGAAGTAAACCCGTGAAGGGTGCTCAATCTGATCCTTGGCAAGCTTATATTCGCCATGAGTCTGGATGGCAATCCGGGTAACGTCTCCAAAGGACCAGAACCGGATTGCTTCGACTCGAGGGGCAACAACCTGAACGGAGGATCGGGAGGTCCCAGATGCACTGAGAGCCAAAGCGAGCGGCAACAGCGTTCTGGTAGAGAGGCAAAGCATGCAGTTAGGTCAGGCGAGAGCCTTGCTTGCGGCTTCCCTTCTCCTGTAGAACATAGCTCCCCATCCAGGGATCTTCCGCCGAGATACGGAACGCCAACCGATTCGAGACACGACAAGACACCCGGAGATTGTTTGATCGCATTATACCCGGAAATTGGACAGCCAATGTTACTATTTGGGCATGCAGGCCGCCGGCTATGTGCTTGTGGGCGGGAATAGCTCGAGGATGGGAAGGGATAAAGCCCTTCTTCCAGGGCAGTTCCGATACCTTGTGGATGACGTGGCAGAGAGCGTCAAGGCGGCTGCCGGCAACGTAACCCTCATCGGGGATACCCAGCGATATCAGGAGCTCCATTACCCTTGCATTCCTGATTGTCGGCCTGGCTTCGGTCCGCTCTCGGGGCTGGAAGCGGCATTAAGCAGTACTAGTAGTGATCTAAATCTGATATTAGCTTGCGATATGCCGGCCATCGAACCCGCTCATCTGCGATCTCTGGTCGACCGTGCCCGCGCTTCGAATGCCGGCTGCGTTGCGATCCAGGATGTCAGCGGCAAGGCCCATCCGCTTTGTGCTGTTTACAGAAAGCAATGCCTGCCTGTCATTCAGTGCAGACTCAATGAGAAACATCTCGCCCTCATGGGACTGCTCGACGAAGTTCGAACGGAGTACCTCCTCGTCGATACGGTCATTCCGAACATCAACACCCCCGAACAATGGACTCGCTGGACAACGATGGAGCATAAGGGCAGACGCGCGGGATGGCAGACTCTGACGTGAGCTCGGACGATCCGCAGCACTACATCGAGTTCCGCGACGTGAGCAAAACCTTCGACCGTCCGGTGCTCAAGAATGTAAGCTTTCACGTCGATGCGGGGCAAACGATTGCGATCATCGGCCGCAGCGGTGTGGGGAAATCAGTTACGCTCAGCCACATCATGGGCTTCATGAAGCCCGATTCGGGCAAGATTATCGTTGCCAACAGTGACATCACGAACTGCCCCGAGGAGGAACTACGGAAGATCCGCAGGAAAGTGACGATGGTGTTTCAATCAGGCGCGCTTTTCGATTCCCTGACGGTAGGGGAAAACATTCTTTTCTCTTTGGAACTGCGGGAAGACTACAACGAAGAGAACAAGGAAGAAGTGGTCGATGGGCTACTCAAAATGGTCGACCTCCAGCATTCTAAGGATGCGTTCCCCGGCGATCTTTCGACAGGCTACAAGCGAGCGGTGGCCATTGCCCGCGCACTGGCCGCTCAGCCGGAGTGCATCTTGTATGACGAGCCCACAACTATGGTGGACCCGATCATGTCGGATCACCTGGGGACCTTGATGCTCAACCTCAAGAAGAAGCTCGGCCTCACATCCGTGGTTGTGACTCACGACTTGGACCTGATGCGCAAGGTGGCCGATACCGTTGTGTTTCTGTTCAAAGGAGAAGCGATTTATTTCGGTCCGGTTGCAGATCTCGAGAAGAGCCAACACCCGCACGTGAAGCAGTTTCTGGCCATGGACCGAGTGGAAGTCGCGGGAAAGATCGAAGAAGTCTAGCTCGAGCGCTTGAAGCGACCAGTGAGCGTGTTCCATTTCTGGCGGAACCAGCCGCCCCGGGGCATTTTCCCTTCCAACTTCGTGGTATCTAAATTCGCGGCTGGCTTTGCCGGCGCCGATCCGCTCGGATGGTAGTCTTCCGTGCTCATGAGATGCACGCGCGTGCCGTCAAACCCGTAATCACGAATCCTGAATTTCCCGTCCTCATCTTTAGTCATCAGGTGGAAGGTTCGGCCGAACGCGTTTGGATCTGGTGGATCAACCCGAACGGGATAATAGCCCTCGACACCACGCTTCCGGTAAGACGTCTCGTAACGGTGCCGGCGACGGTTCCAAAGAAAAACACGCCAGGCATCGAAATCGTAAGTGATCTGTTCCGATGCCGTAGTCCAGAGCCAGTTGTGCTTCGCGCCCTTCTCTTCATCTTTGACTTCGCCCAGATCGAAATACGACGTGATGCGTGCTCCGCCGGCGTATTGCGCGACTTCGTCGGGTATGCCCATCGTCAAGTTGCGCGTTAGAACCCAGCCGATCTGCTGATCTTTGGTTCGTACCAGGGTCCAGTCTTCGACGGCCACCGGCTTCTTCGATTCGTCAAGCTTTCTTGTCGCCGCCTCGCTCTCGCGTCGTGCCTTGGCGTCCGCCGTGCTTTCAGACCCTTCGATTCGCTCTGTCGATAGCGCTTCCCAGTGTTGAGGCGCCTTGGGAGGTGCAGGAGGTGGCGGCCCTTTCGTGCTCCGTTGCTTCTGCCGGCGGTCCCTTCGCGATTCGGATTGTGGGCGCTCGTGAATCAAGGCGGGCGGACTGAGAGCAGGGCCAACTTTAGGCGACAATCTGTGTGCCAGAACGCTGACGTACTGACCTTCCTGGATCTTTGCAAACGCCGGCGATTGCCGGTTAGGGTCGATGTGAACGTTCAGAGACTCGTAAACGGTCGCCGAGCCTTGCGACGGCAGAGCTTTCGCCTTGATCTCGTCCTCACGGATCCGGCTCATCTGTTCAGGGCTGAGCAATTGGGTGGCATCTACCCAGCCCTCTTCCCCGGCCGCGGTTCTTACCTTTACGAATCGCCTTCGGACATCGATGATATCGACCGGATCTCCGTGTTTCAGAGTAACGGAGGTAGTGTTTTTCGTTGTCAGATCGCTGCGGAGATTCAAAGTCTGCGGCGCAACATACCCTTCTCCGATCGAGCCGGAGTGAGGCGGTCGGCATCCCGTGAGAGCGAAGGACGTCAGGAGAAGGAAGAGACAACCCAACAGGCCGGCCGAAAATGTCGCTCGACTGAGGACATCTCGAGATCTGGACGTAATCACAAAAACAACGGCAAGCGAAGGGAACGCTAGCTCAAGAGCCGAGCCAGCTCTTTCAGGATGCACTTATCCATGACAACGGCCATGCCCGCCTCTTCGGCCTGTTTGGCCGCCGCCTGATTGACGACACCCTCTTGCATCCAGATGCAGCGAACACCTTTGGCAAGGGCGTCCTCCACCACTTCGGGCACTCGGGCCGGACGTCGAAAAACATTCACGATATCGATGTTGTCCGGCACATCCCGAACGCTTGGATAGGCACGCTCGCCAAGCACTTCCGTTTCGTTTGGGTTCACCGGAATAATCCGGAATCCTTGCCGCTGAAGGAAGCGCGAGACTCCAAAGCTGGGCCGGATCGGATTACTCGACAGGCCGACTACGGCGATTGTCTTTGCTTCTCGGAGCAACCGCGCCATCTCTGCGTCGTTCATCATTTCCTGAATCCTTGTCTCCCTCACCTTCTATCTGAAGCATTTTCTGAAAGCGAGTCATTTCCGTTCTGGTCAGAGTACGATAGGCGCCCGGCTTCAGATCTCCCAGATCGAGGAATCCGATTTTGATGCGCTTCAGCTTCTCTACCAGCCGGCCGAAGTGCTTGAACATGATGCGAATCTGGTTTTGCCGCCCTTCGACCAGGCGAACTTCGTACCAGGGATTCACACCGGGCTTGATGAGCTTTATATACGCCGGGGCGGTCTTTCGTCCGTGCATCGGAATGCCCCGGCGAAAGGAGTCCTCCTGCTCGGATGTAAGAGGTCCGTTGACCTTTACCAGATACGTTTTGGTGACGTGGCTCGCCGGTGACATGAGGCGATTAGCGAAATCGCCATCATTGGTCAGCAGCAGCAAGCCTTCGCTCGCATAATCCAATCGGCCCACCGGGTAGAGCCGATCATGAAAGCCTTTGAAAAAAGACATTACCGTTTGACGACCCTCGGGATCTCTCACAGTGCTGACCACGTTCTTCGGCTTGTTCAGAGCGAAGTAGAGGTGATGTTTTGGAACGCCAATCACCTGACCATCGACCTTGACTTTGTCCTTCGAAAGATCGGCTTTCGATCCTAACTCCGTCACAGTGGCGCCGTTGACGGATACCCTTCCCGCGGTAATGAGTTCTTCTGCTTTGCGCCGGCTCGCTATGCCCGCGTGCGCCAGAAGTTTTTGAAGGCGTTCTTCAGGCATTTGGCTCTACGTCTTGCGTGTGTGAAGGAGCTTCAGGCTGTTGCGTATCGGCGGCGGCGAACGGTATGTTCGCGGAAGGTTCCCCGGCACCGTCTTCTATCGAAGGTGCCTCTTCCCTCGCTTCCTCGTGTTCGTCTACAGCGCTGCGCTCTTCGGGTGCTGCAGGTTCGGCTGCAGACGCGTTTTCCGGCTCCGCCGACGTGGTCTCGGGCTCTGCGGTGACCTCTTCATCCGTCAAGGCCATCCGGCCCAACTCCTCGAATTCCTTCAAAGTGGGCAATTCCGCGAGCGAATTCAAACCAAACTGGACCAGGAATTCGCGCGTGGTCTTATACATCATCGGTTTGCCCAAGACGTTCTTTCGGCCCGCTGCTGCAATGAGTCGCCGGTCGAGTAGAGTTTTGAGCACACCAGCGCCTTGGACACCGCGGATTTCGAGGATCTCCGGCCC
The DNA here is from genome assembly GCA_045807925.1 of Bryobacteraceae bacterium. GTDB lineage: Bacteria > Acidobacteriota > Terriglobia > Bryobacterales > Bryobacteraceae > Bog-105. The sequence continues at coordinate 8,950 of JBJMGK010000121.1, forward strand.
GGTAATTGGTTGTTTGTACGCGACCACAGCAAGCGTTTCGAGTGCCGCAAGAGACAACTTCAACGGCGGCTGTAATCTCTTGACGAACCGCCGGATTGACTCGTGGTACTCGGGTTTTGTCGACATCTTGTAACCGCCCGCGAGTTCGCGTACGGAAAGTCCCCGGCCCGGCGCACCGTATTCAGTCACAAGCTGCCGTAAGATCTCGTTCACGGCAAGAAGCGGCTGCTCCACAGCAGTGGAAATCTGCTCAGGTGTTAACGGCTCATCGGTTATATAGATAGCCGCTTCGATGATGGCCTTCAGGGCCAACGATTCAGAGGCGTCGGGCGGAGGTTCAGATACTGCTTCCGCAATTAGTACGTCTTCGCTGTCCGCCCCTTGGTCGGCGCTATCGGGCTGTTCGAGGTCAGACTCTTCAACGCCCGACTGCTCGAGCGCTAACTCGTTCTTTTCAGGTTGTGCTTCGTCCGTTTCGACCTCGGCCGGTCCGGATGTCTCCGGATTCTCAACTACGTCCATGCTCGTCAGCGATATTCCTGTTCAACCTCAGCATAGGTTTCCGTCGATTCGCCGGTGGAGCCGAACTCAGGTCCGCGACGCAGGCCGATATCTCCGAACGCCTCTCCCTGAACAAGCTCCACGTTTCGCCGCTTGACAAGCTCCAGGATTGCCAAAAAGAGACAGATCATGGCTCGTTGGCTGCGCAATTCCTCGAATAGGCGAGTTGCGGAGAGTCCTTTCGAACCACGCGCCTTCCCTAACTGGTCGTGTAGGAACTGGATCATCTCCGGGACACTCACATCTTCCCGGCCCACTTCGTACGTCGGCCGGCTCTTTGCGCGGGTGAGAACCGCTTGGAAGGTGCGGACCAAGTCGTGGATGGTAACCGCTAAGCTCGGCCCTTCGCCTTCAGACAAAAACTGCTCAAGCTGCGGATTCGACCAGACCGCCTCTTCCACTAAGCGCTTCTGCTGCAACATTTCCGCGGCGTTTTTGAACCGTTCATGCTCGATCAGTCGCTCGACCAATTCCTGGCGAGGATCTTCTTCCGGCGCCATCTTTTCGAGTTCAGGATCACGCGGCAAAAGCATCTTACTTTTGATGTGAATGAGTGTCGCCGCCATGTACACGAAGTCGGAACTCAGTTCGATGTCCAAATCGACGGCTTTTTGCATGTACTCCAAATACTGGGCCGTGATCTTCGCGATGGGGATGTCGTAAATATTGACCTGCTGCTTCCGGATCAGGTCGAGCAAAAGGTCGAGAGGACCCTCGTATTGTTCCAGATGAAAATTGAGGACCGACGACACTTAGCTACACCATAACATGCAAAAGTTAGATTCCGGCCATACAGAGCGAGGCTTCCGCTTCACTTTCAAACCGCGCCAGATCGGCGTCTGAACGAGCGGAACGAAGGAAGACTTGCTCGTGAGGCTCGATGTTCGCTGCTCAGAACATCGAGCCTGTGTGCCCCAACGAAATGGCCAGTTGAGAGAGGAGATTAGATGGCAAAAAACCGAAATCAAGTTGTGGTCGTGACCGGCGCATCGGCGGGCGTAGGCCGGGCCACCGTGCGCGAATTTGCGAAACAAGGAGCACATATCGCTTTACTCTCGCGCGGCGTCGATCGCCTGAATGCGGCTAAGAAAGAGATAGAGGACGCAGGCGGGAAAGCGCTGGTTTTGCCAACGGATGTTTCTCGATTTGAGGAAGTGGACGCGGCGGCGGAGAAAACGGAAAGCGAGTTCGGACCCATCGATATCTGGGTGAATAACGCCATGACGACGATCTTCTCTCCGTTTGACGAGATTCAACCCGACGAGTTCAAGAGGGCCACAGAGGTCACGTACTTAGGTTGTGTGTACGGGACCATGGCAGCACTCAAAAGGATGAAGCGCAGAAATCGCGGAACCATAGTTCAAGTGGGCTCGGCTCTGGCATATCGTTCGATTCCGTTACAAGCGCCGTACTGCGGCGCCAAGCACGCAATCGTCGGTTTCACCGATTCGATACGCTCCGAGCTCATCCATGACCGAAGCAAGGTGCACCTCACTGTGGTTCATTTACCCGGATTGAATACGACTCAATTCAGTTGGGGCCGGACGCGTTTGCCCAACCACCCGCAGCCTGTTCCGCCTATATTTCAGCCGGAGGTGGCAGCACGCGCCATCGTCTGGGCATCGCGCCAAAAGAAGCGAGAGGTTTGGGTAGCGTTGTCGACGTACAAAGCCATCCTCGGCCAGAGACTAGCTCCCGGATTTGCTGACCGCTACCTGGCCAAAAATGCGGTAGAGGGCCAGGAAACTCCAAATCCCATTTCGTCAAACCGGCCGGATAATCTCTTCGAGACAGTATCCGGAACCGAATATGGCGCGCATGGGACCTTCGACAGCAGCGCCAAGAGCTGGAGCCTCGTAGACCAGATTGCGAGACACTCTCAGGGTGTCTTCGTTGGCCTTGGTTTCATTGCAGCCGGATGCGCAATCCTGGGCGGATCCTACCGCAAGAAGTAGGGTCGAGTCACATTCAGCGCGGCCGAGGAGTTTAGACCCGGCCAGCTTCCGCTCGGGTTGGGAGTTTCCAGTTCGGTCGAACGAAATGGCAGGTGTACCCGTTCGGGTACCGCTCCAGGTAGTCCTGATGCTCCGGCTCAGCCTCCCAGAAAGGACCGGCCTGGGTCACTTCGGTCACTACCTTGCCAGGCCAAAGACCCGAAGCCTCCACATCCGCGATGGTTTCCTTTGCAATCCGGCGTTGTTCGTCATTCGTGTAGAAGATCCCAGATCGATAGCTGGCTCCGCGATCGTTGCCTTGCCGGTTTAGCGTGGTCGGATCATGGATCTGGAAGAAAAACTCGAGAAGTTGACGGAAGCTGATCTTTTCCGGATCGAAGATAATTTCAACCGCCTCCGCATGCGTTCCGTGATTGCGGTACGTTGCATTTGGGACGTCTCCACCCGAATATCCGACTCTCGTGGAGATTACGCCCGGATAACGGCGCAGCAGGTCTTGCACACCCCAAAAACAGCCGCCCGCGAGGATTGCGGTTTCCCTTGCCATGTTATCGTTCCTTTCCTTCTTCCGACGTGCCGAACAATTTGCGGTACTCGCCGTAGCCTTCACTTTCCAGCTGGTCGACGGGGATAAAGCGTATTGAAGCAGAGTTAATGCAGTACCGCAGGCCTCCCGCTTCACGAGGACCATCCGGAAACACGTGACCAAGATGGCTATCGCCCGCGCTCGAGCGAACCTCGGTCCGGATCATGCCGTGGCTGGCATCCCGGTTCTCGACAATGTTCTCGGACTCAATTGGTCGCGTGAAACTCGGCCATCCACATCCGCTGTCGAACTTGTCGAGCGAGGAAAACAGCGGCTCGCCGGAAACAATGTCCACATATAGACCCGGGTTCTTGTTGTCCCAATATTCGTTCCTGAACGGGCGCTCGGTGGCGTCTTCTTGCGTCACTCGATACTGCTCAGGAGAAAGACGAGAGATGGCTTCTGGACTCTTTTGATAAGTCGGCATATTGTCCTGCTCCATTGGATCCTACGGCAGCTGCGTTGGTTGCACTGTCTTCTGTTCAAAGAAATGCGCCAAAGTATGGCCCTGCGCACAATAGAAGTGTGCGCGAGGTTCTATCCGTGGAAAATCTGACCAAACGCTACAGCGAAACACTCGCCGTAGACGATATCTCTTTTCACGTCACTCCAAAGGAAATCGTCGGCCTTCTCGGACCAAATGGGGCGGGCAAAACGACGATCATCAGCATGATCCTTGGCGTCCTTCAACCGACACAGGGACGGATCACAATCACCGGGATCGATCTGGCGCGGAAACGTAAATCAGCCCTGCAGAAAGCGAACTTCTCCGCGGTTTACGCCCCGCTTCCAGGCAATCTGACCGTATTCGAGAACCTGCGCGTTTTCGGCCTCATTTACGAAGTCGGCGGCTTGACAGCTCGGATAGGAGCTTTACTCGACGAATTCGACCTTCGTCGTTTTCGTGACACAAAATGCGGCCTGTTGTCATCGGGGGAACAGACGCGCGTCTCCCTCGCAAAGGCAATGCTCAACGACCCCGAGCTGCTCCTGCTCGATGAACCGACGGCTTCGCTGGATCCCGCAACGGCACGGGATGTCCGTGCGCAGATCCGCGGGCTCGTGAGCGCCGGAAACAGTGGCGTACTCTGGACGTCGCACAACATGTATGAGGTCGAAGAGGTTTGTGACCGCGTCCTGTTCCTGTCCCACGGCAAAATTCTGCTCGAAGGTGATCCGCGAACCCTCCCCGCCCAGCACGGCAAACAAAACCTCGAGGATCTCTTCGTCGCTGTAGCCCGCGAGCGGCCCAGCCTTGAGATGGCCTGAATGTCTTTCGCTCGCACAACGGCAATTGTGCTTCGTCAGTTTTACCTCATGCGTGGCAGTGCCGCCCGTGTGCTGCCACTTTTCGCATGGGTAGCCATCGATATCATCCTGTGGGGCTTCATGGCGAAGTATCTGAATACGATCAGCGCTCCACGGCTTAACTTTGTTCCGTCTTTGCTCGGAGCCGTTCTGCTTTGGGACTTCCTCGGCCGCGTGATGTTCGGCGTAACGACTGCGTTCCTCGAGGATGTCTGGTCGCGCAACTTCCTGAACATGTTCGCGAGTCCGATGACGGTCGCTGACTACGTCGGTGGACTTGTGCTCTCGAGTACCCTGACCAGTTGCATCGGGCTTATCGTGATGGTGCTGCTTGCCGGTGCTGTTTTCGGCTTATCAATCTTCAGCTATGGCATAGCTCTCTTCCCATTCATTCTTGTGCTGTTCCTGTTCGGCATCGCAATGGGAATCTTCGCGACCGCGATCGTGCTGCGCCTGGGACCGGCCGCCGAATGGTTCATTTGGCCAATGCCCGCACTCATCTCGCCCTTTGCGAGTGTCTTTTACCCGCTCTCGACCTTGCCGCCCTGGATGCAGTGGACCGCCCGCTTGCTTCCGCCCTCTTATGTTTTCGAAAGCTTGCGCGCTACCGTAAACGGGCAGGGACCTTGGTGGGCGGGCCTTGCTTTGAGTAGCACGTTGGCGCTTCTTTACATAGCGCTTGCGGGCATCACATTCGACCGAGTGTTCCGTCTTGCGGTTCGGACGGGTCTCATCGCACGCTACAGCGCCGAATCGGTCAGTTGAAGAGTGGCCCTGTTACATGACTTGCTTGTCAAAGACCACGAATCGTTCGGCGTCCTTGCGCTTCAATTCAAGACCGATGCCCGGCCGGGACGCGTCCGGCCGCAGATAGCCTCTCTCAGCGCGAACTGCGCCGTCGAACAACATCGCCTCGATCCGCTGATGGTCCAAAAAATATTCTACGTTCATTGCGGGTATCGATGAGCAACAGAGCGAGGCGTGGACGGAAGGCGATGTGTGGGCTGAGAGAGGCACGTGGCAGATTTCAGCGAGATCGCTCACCTTCAGAAAATTCGTGATTCCCCCACAGCGCGTGACGTCCACCTGCAAGACGTCCACCGCGGTCGCCTCCACCAGCAGACGCGCGTCGTCCAGCACATAGATGTATTCACCGGCAGCGATACGAATGTTGGGGGGCGCATGCTCCACAAGCATGTGTAGCCCGATACGGTCGTCGGAGGTGACGGGCTCTTCGAACCAGGTCACTCCGAGTTCGCCAAACATGTGACTGCTTCGCAGAGCTTGCTTGCGATCGTAGGCGCCGTTCGCATCGACGTAAATCTCAGTTCGATCGCCGAGCGCGCGGCGCACCGCAGTAACACGATCGACATCAAGCGCTGCATCTCTGCCGATCTTCATCTTGACGGCCGTAAAACCATCGTCTGCCCAGCCCGTCAATTGATCGATAAGCTGTTTTTCCGAATAGGAGGTAAAGCCACCGCTGCCGTACGCGTTCACCTGATCTCGGGTCTTTCCGAGAACCGTTATCAACGGCTGGTCTAACAGGCGGCACTTCAAATCCCACAAGGCGATGTCGACGGCTGCGATGGCGCTTGAAACAAGTCCGGGCCGTCCCCAGTTGCGCGCGAGTCGACCCATACCGTGGTGAATTGCCGGAAGGTCGAAAACATTCCGGCCGCCGACCACTTTCTCGAGCAGCTGTCGCGCTACGGCGCTTGCAGCTTCGCTGGCATATGAGAATCCAAGACCTGAAACACCCCCAGCCGTCAACTCAACAAGAACGACCGTAGTTGAATCCCAATCCGCGGTTCCGTCCGACTCCGGCGTCTCCGTCGGGATCGTATAGGCCGTAATCCGGGCAGAGTCAATGGATGGATTTGAAGAACTCACACCAACTCGCGAATTCTGTCCTTTGCTATGGTGCTGGCGATCTTCTCCCAATCTTTCGTGCCCCTTGCCATCGACTCGGCAAAGTGGAGAGCTTGCTGCGGTTTAACTTTCGCCGGCATCGGAGGTTCGTTTGGGTCGACAATGGCTTCAACCAGAACCGGGCCTTGTACGGCTAAGGCTTGATCAATGATGCGGCCTGCTTCAGAAGCTTCGGTAATCGTGAAGCTTGTCAAACCGAAGCCGCGAGCAACGGTAGCGAAGTCAATCGGCTGCAGGTCACACTCATATTCCGGGTTTCCGAGAAATACCAATTGCTCCCATTTGATCTGGCCAAGCGAGTTGTTCTTGATCACGAAGATTTTGACTGGAAGCTTGTATTTGACGCAAGTCGCCATTTCCCCCATGAGCATCGTGAATCCACCGTCACCTACGAAAGCAATGACGGTTCGGTTCGGGTAAGCGATCTGAGCGGCGATCGCATACGGAAATCCGCACGCCATGGTGGCCAAATTGCCCGAACAGGTATGATGCTGGCCGCGCAACGAGGGGATATAGCGCGCCCACCACGTCGTGTTTGTGCCGGAGTCGCTCGTCACCAGGGCATCCGACTTCAACCTCTTGCCTAGTTCGTGCGCGACCACTTGGGGCTTCATTGGGGAAGAGCTAGCAGTGCCGCGGGTCTGCATCAGCTCGTTCCACTCCTTCATGCCTCCCTGAGCTTTCTCAAGAAACGATTTGTTGTTCTCTTTCAAATGAGGAATGAGCGCGTTCAGCGTCTCGGTGCTGTCTCCTACAAGCGCGACATCGGCGGGGTAACGAAGACCGATGCGTGCCGGGTCGATGTCGATCTGGACGCATTTTGCCTGACCAATTTTCGGATAAAACTCAATATAGGGCAGCGTCGACCCAACGATCAGCAGGGTGTCGCAGCTTTCCATTACTTCTTCAGATGGAAGCGTTCCCAACAAACCCAAGCCACCTGTTGTGTAGGGGCTATCGTCCGGGACGCAGGATTTGCCCAGTAAGGCCTTAATAATCGGAGCGCCCAGAATTTGGGCTACCTTCTCGAGTTGCTCGCCAGCCTTAAGCGCGCCTTGGCCCGCTAGAATAGCCACTTTCTTCCCGGCATTCAGTAACTCCGCGGCCTCTTCAATTTCCCGTGGCTCCGGCTTCCGGGCACCACGTGCGAAAACGTCCGACACATGATTGGGCTTGTTCCGGGTAGACCTTTCGTCTTTGTTTAACGGCTGGTCCTGGATGTCAACCGGAATGGTAATGTGCGCAACGCCCCGGCGGGCTAGTGCAGTTCGGCAAGCCAGTTCGGTGATATTCTGCGCATGCGCCGCTCCCATAATGCGTTCGTTGAATACGGCGACATCCATGAACAAGCGGTCGAGAGCCACATCCTGCTGCGTGTGCGTCCCGATCAAATCGTGGAACTGAAGACCGGTAATGGCCAGCACCGGCTGACCGTCCAGCTTCGCATCATACAAACCGTTTAGTAAGTGAACGCCGCCCGGACCGGATGTGGCAATGCAAACGCCTAACTTCCCGGTGAACTTCGCGTGCGCGCAAGCCATGAAGGCGGCGGATTCCTCATGTCTCGTTTGGATGAATCGTATTTTGTCCTTAGCTTTCCGCAGAGCCTCGATGATGCCGTTGATACCGTCACCGGGGATCCCGAAAATCGTATCAACGCCCCAGTCAATGAGCGTGTCTACGATCACTTCGCTCGCCGTTTGTTGTGCCATGCCGCAGAGGTCTCCAGCTTTGAGACATCTCCCCGAGCCGAATGTGACGGGAAACTTCGTACGCTTGGCTGATCATCCGTCGTTACGGCCAACTTAGAAGTGCAACGCTTCACTCACGGACCCGTCTACAAAATGTGAGGCTTTCGGACCTCGACCCGTCCGTTGCGACTGATTCCAGCGATGTGACACACCAACGGGGGGACGATCATGCGAGCTTATTTAGCAACGCGGCGAAAGCAACCGAACACATCCGTGATGGCCGCTTTCAGCGGTCTCTCGCCTTGTTAACTGCCGGCTCAAGTTTTGTTAGTGGCCTCGAAGTAGCCTACGAGCATTACAAAGGCAGCTACAGCAATCCGATTATGTACAGTCCGGTCGTCCTCAGCGGAGTCCTGGGTGTCGCGAGTGCAGGCGGTGTCGTCAGCAGTCGTGTTGCATCCGGTGCGATGCGTTGGGCAAGCGTTATCACGCTTGTCGACGGTGTCATTGGTTTTGGCTTTCACGTCCGCGGCATTGCCAGAAAGCCAGGAGGCTGGCGACTCCCCGTCACGAACATCATCATGGGACCGCCGATCTTCGCGCCTTTATTATTCGGCACGGCAGCGTATCTGGGGTGGATGGCTTCGTATCTACGCAGGGAAGAAGATAGGCCGATTGCCGAATCTGCTCCGCATTCAAATACCGGCTGGAGAAAAGAAATTCATGAAGGCAGATTTCAAAAGCACCTTGCAGGTGTAGCTGCGTTGTGGACGCTCTTGTCCGGATGCGAGGCCCTGTATTCGCACTATAAAAGCCGGTTTCGAATCTGGGCCCAGTGGACGCCCGTACTGCTCGCTCCCATTCAATTCTTTGCCTGCATGGGTGCAATCTTCAGCGAGCGGACTGCCCAGAAAGTTCTTCCAGTGACCTCGAGTGCCGCAGTGCTGAATGGTGCTGTCGGTTTCTTCTATCACGCTCGGGGAATTGTGCGTCGGCCGGGTAAAGGAAAGACTTGGCTGTACAACATTCTGTACGGGCCGCCTATTTTTGCCCCCCTTCTCTTTGCGGCCTGTGGAGCACTAGGTGTGTTAGCAACATTGCTGCGGAGAGAGGATCGTGAATAACGAGCAAAACAACGCGGACCGATTGCCGCTGGATCCGGCGACCCGGCAGCCAAGAAAGCAAAGAGAACAGCCGGGTTATTTCCCCGGTTACCGGACACTAAGCCAGAAGAAATTTTGGGATGCCACGACTCGACGACTTGTAGAGGACCGCGTCGGGAACATTCCGCCTGTTCGATTTTTCACCGCCGAAGAACGGCCCGTCATCTCCGCCGTGTGCGAGCGGATCATGCCTCAGGATGATCGCCTTCCTCAATACCGCATTCCCGTGCTCAACTTCATCGATGAACGGTTATGGAAAAACGAGATCAACGGTTATCGGTTTGAAGACATGCCGGATGACCGGGAAGCCTACAGGCTCGGCATCCAAGCGATAGAGCTTACCGCTCGCGCCCAGTTCGGCCGGAACTTTCCGGATCTTTCTCCGCTCGAACAGGACACCGTGTTGAAGTCGATCCACGATGGCGAAAAGTTGGCCGCGCATGAGATCTGGGAACGGATGTCGATCGACCGGTTCTGGCATCTGCTTGTTCAGGATTGTGTATCTGTCTACTATGCGCATCCCTGGGCTTGGGATGAGATTGGTTACGGAGGGCCCGCCTACCCGAGAGCTTACACGCGCCTGGAGGGCGGCATGCCGGAGCCGTGGGAGGTTGATGAGCAGCGGCATGAATGGGAAGCACCGAAATCGTCATTGTCGGACGCCTACGAAGAAAGCGGTGCCGGTTCGGGCACACCGGCACATGGACAAGGTGGCACGCATTGAAGAGTCCGCTGTTTGGTGAATTCAAGCAGGCGCGCGACGACGTCCGACACCTCGGTCCGTTGCAGCGAATTCCGAAGGAAACGAAACAGTATCGCGAGGATGAACAAGTCGATTACTGCATCGTCGGTGTCGGGTCTGCCGGCGGTGTCATACTTCAGCGCTTGGCAAAAGCAGGGTTCAGTGTCGTCGGTCTTGAGGCCGGTCCATTCTGGGACACCGAACTCGACTGGGTGAGCGATGAAAAGGGTTCACATAAGCTCTACTGGAACGATCTTCGAATCACCGGTGGGAAGGACCCACTTACCCTGGGCGAGAACAATAGCGGCAAAGGCGTTGGCGGAGGCTCAGTCCATTGGGCAGCATTTACGCCTCGCTTTCACCCTTCCGACTTTCGTGTTTACACCCAGGACGGAGTGGGCGCCGATTGGCCGATCTCGTATGACGACCTGAAGCCTTACTACGAGCTCCTGGAACGCGAGATCCCGGTTGCGGGCCCGGCGTACTTTCCGTGGGGTGACCCGCATGGGTATCCATACGGTCCACATCCATTGGGCGGAGTCGGCGACGTACTCGTCAAAGGTTGCACCAATCTCGGCATTCGGGTTTGCGCTGGAGGGCCGGTAGCCATTCTGTCCGGATCACACGGGAACCGACCGCACTGCATCTATCGTGGGTTCTGTATTCAAGGCTGTAAGGTAGGCGCCAAGGCCAGCACGCTGATCACGCATATTCCCGAAGCGATCCGCTACGGCGCTGAGGTCCGCGAACTGTCGATGGTTTCACGAGTGTCGCTCCAAGACAGAACCCGTGCGGACGGCGTTTTCTATTTCGACCGTGACGGCCGCGAACATTTCCAACGCGCCAAGGCGGTGATTGTGTCCGGTTATGCAATCGAGACGCCGCGCTTATTGTTCAATTCAGCTTGCCAAGGCCACGAGAACGGGCTAGCGAATTCGAGCGGCACGCTGGGGCGCTATTTGATGGCGCAAGCGGGCAACGTGATTCTGGGGCGGTTCCCTGACCTTATCAGGATGTATAAGGCCCCGCCGGCACACGCATTGACGGAAGAATTTTACGAAACCGATCCTCGACGTGATTTCGCGAGAGGATTTGCCATACAGACCGTCGGGCCGCTACCTGTCGCCTTCGCTAAGCAAATGATGGTGGCTAAAGGAGCGTGGGGATGGGGCATGCGGCGCGTGATGATGGATTACAATCACTGGGCCGCTTTGGGCGTCCTCGGCGAGATTTTGCCTTGGGATGACAATCGTGTCGAACTTGCGGCGGACAAAGATCGATTTGGTTTGCCCGTCGCCAAGGTCACTTTCAATCTCCACGACAACGACAAGAAATTGATCGAGTTCGGCAAGAACAAGGTGATGGAAGTGATGCGTGCAGCGGGAGCGGAAGAGGTGGTGCAGGAAGCTCGTTACGCTCACCTGGTTGGTGCGTGCCGGATGGGCAGCGATCCGAGCAAGTCGGTGGTGGATAAGTTCGGGCGTACTCACGACGTCGCAAACTTATTTGTCTGCGACGGAAGCATACTACCCACTCAGGGTTCCGCGAATCCCGGCTTAACGATTCAGTGTCTTGCGGCGAGAACCGCAGATTACTTAATTTCCCAAGGCGCTCGGATATTCAGTTGCGATATGCGTGACATGACCGCTCCGCCGGTACGCAAAGAGCTTGCGGTGAAAGATGCATTCAGTAAAGGCGTGCCAAGACTAACTTGACACCCGCGATCTATCCCTCGCTGAGGGTATTGATGCTGATCGTCCGCTGGCTTTCGTAGGCCGCGATTTCAGGCTCGAGTTGCAGGATGTACCCAAGCTCGTCAACGCCCTGAAGCATGCAGTACTTTGCAAATTCGTCGATCGGAAACGTCACGCTCGATCCGTCCGGCAATGTGACCGTCTGCTTCTCAAGGTCGACTATGACTTCCACGGCCGGATTGGCCTCGACCGTTGCGAATAGCGCTTTATGCTTATCTTCCGGAATAGCAATTGGCAAAAGGGAGTTCTTCAACGCGTTTCCGCGGAAGATGTCGGCAAACGAGGTACTGATGACAGCTCGGAAGCCATATTGGACGAGAGCCCACGGAGCATGCTCTCGAGAGCTGCCGCATCCGAAGTTGTCACCCGCAAGCAAAATTCGCGCCGCATGGCCTTGGGGCTGATTCAGGATGAAATCGGATTTCGGAGTACCGTCGGCGGAATACCGCCAATCGGAGAAGAGATTGTCCCCCAGTCCGGCTTTCGAAATTGTTTTCAGAAAACGAGCGGGGATGATCTGGTCCGTATCGATGTTATCGATCGGGAGCGGTGCGAGCCGGCTTGAGAATGTAGTGAACTTTTCCATGTCGTTCTAACTGCCCCCAAGCATTGTCCGGACGTCCGTGACGACGCCGGTGATTGCACTCGCGGCCGCAGTGAGCGGGCTCGCCAGGAACGTCCGCCCACCTTTCCCCTGACGCCCTTCAAAGTTACGATTGCTTGTCGATACGCTGTATTCGCCCGGCTGGAGCTGATCGCCATTCATCGCAATACACATGGAGCAACCCGCCTCGCGCCAATCGGCCCCCGCCTCGCGGAAGACGCGGTCCAGGCCCTCAGCCTGAGCTTGCTCTTTGATCATTTGCGAGCCGGGCACCACCATGACCCTGACGTTCGGATTTACCTTGCGCCCCTTCAGGATGTCCGCTGCGGCCCGGAGGTCCGAAATACGAGAATTCGTGCAGCTGCCAATAAAGACAACGTTCACGGGATGGCCCAGGAGCGGAATGCCGGACGGGAGATCCATATATCGCAGCGCCTTGCCTAAACTCTCGCGCTCCACGGGATCCTTGATAGCGTTGGGATCCGGGACCGATGCCGTAATCGGGATGCCCATGCCTGGATTAGTCCCGAAGGTAATCATCGGTTCCAAGGTGTTTGCGTCGATGAAGATCTCACGGTCAAACGCGGCGCCATCGTCCGTCGGTAGTTGCCGCCACCACGCAAGCGCCTGGTCCCACGCCGCACCTTTCGGGGCAAACGGACGATTGGCCAGGTACTCGTAAGTCGTATCGTCGGGAGCAATCAGGCCCGCACGGGCTCCAGCCTCTATGGACATGTTGCAGATCGTCATGCGCTCTTCCATGGAGAGCGATCGTATGGCCGAGCCCGCATACTCGAAAACGCAACCGGTTCCACCGCCAATTCCAATTCGGGAGATGAGGTTGAGAACGATGTCCTTGGCGCCTACACCGGGTTTGAGAACTCCATCGACTCGCACCTGGTAGGTTTTGGACCTGCTCTGAAGCAGGCATTGCGTCGCAAGAACGTGTTCAACCTGACTCGTACCGATACCGAACGCCAAAGCGCCGAATGCGCCGTGCGTGGCAGTATGGCTGTCTCCGCAAACGACGGTCATTCCCGGCTGGGTGAGGCCTTGCTCCGGACCAATCACGTGAACAATGCCTTGTTTCCGACTGTGCGGACCATAGAACGGGATGCCGAAATCCCGGCAGTTCTTTTCGAATTGCGTGATCTGAGCTTCCGCTATCTTGTCAATGATCGGCAGGTTGCGATCATGCGTAGGGATGCTGTGATCTGTAGTCCCGAACGTCAGATCGGGACGCCGTACTTTCAGACCGCGCTCGCGCAAGCCCGAAAATGCCTGAGGCGAGGTCACCTCATGCACGAGATGCAGGTCAATGTAAATGAGCGTCGGTGCACCTGGGCGTTCAGCAACAATGTGGCGGTCCCATACCTTCTCGATAATGGTGCGCGGCTTCGTGGCCGGCTGATCTGTTGGCATCTTGTCCTTCTACTTTCGCTGCGGCGAACTACTTGGTCGAAATTACTTGCGATTTGGCGTTTTGGGCGAGGAAGCTGCAGATCGCATCTCCCACTTCGCTCGTGCTGACCGGCTTTCCCGCCGGCCTAAGATCGGCGGTGACAGTCCCGCTCTCCAGCACCGATTCTATGCCGCTGTAAATCGCTCGCGCCTCTTCTAATAATCCAAAACTGTACTCGAGCATGGCCGCGGTCGATCCGATTGCGCCCAACGGATTCGCCTTGCCCTGGCCTGTAATGTCGGGAGCCGAACCATGCACCGGCTCATACAGTCCGACGGAAATGCCCGAAGGCCGCTGCTTTCCAATTGACGCGGAAGGAAGCATTCCAATGGAGCCCGCCAGCACCGCGCCCTCATCACTCAGGATGTCCCCGAACAGATTTTCCGTTAAAACGACGTCGAACCGTTTGGGGTTGAGAACCAGCTGCATCGCGCAATTGTCGACAAGCAGATGGTCGAGAGCGACATCCGGGTATTGGCCGGCAATCTCGCACACCACCTTGCGCCACAACTGTGAGTTCTCGAGGACGTTCGATTTGTCGACGCTCGTCAGCTTCTTTCTTCGTTTTCGTGCAAGCTGAAAGCCGGTGTGGGCCACGCGCTCAATTTCGGGCCGCGTGTACACCATCGTATTGACGGCACGCTCCTCCGAGCCCGATCCGGAGATGCCACGCGGGGTGCCGTAGTACAGGCCGCCCGTCAACTCCCGGACGATGATCATGTCGGTACCGTCGACCAAGTCGTTTTTCAGCGGAGAGGAGTCAATGAGAGGTTTGTAAGATCGAACGGGGCGCAAGTTGGCAAAAACACCAAGCGTTTTTCTGATTTCGAGAAGACCGCGCTCGGGTCTCTTCTCCGGAGGTGCATTGTCGAACTCGGGCAATCCTACCGCACCCATCAAGGTCGCATCAGCCTCTTGCGCGAGGCGGCGAGTTTCGTCCGGGAACGGGTTGCCGGTTTTGTGAATTGCTACACCGCCGAGCAGTCCTTCTTTGACGGTCAGCTCGTGCCCGAATAAGCTGGCAATCTCCTGGAGGACCTTGACGGCTTCTTTCGTTACTTCTACGCCGATGCCATCTCCCGGCAGCGTCAGAACGTTTAACTTCATCGCTTGGCTGCGGTGCTCGCGAGAGGAACGGACGTATCGTTCGCCCGGTCATCTCTTCTTTGGCGAATCAACTCCGCGATATCTCCGTTGCGCATGCCCTTCTTGTTGTCCGCCATCGAAGTAAATACCTCGTACAGATCCTCAAGCTCCTCTTTACTGAGCGTGAATCCGAGATCTTCGACGCGCTTGCTGAGCGCATGCCTGCCGCTATGTTTGCCGAGAACGATACGGCTTTCAGGCACGCCGACCGATGCCGGCTCCATAATCTCGTAAGTAGTTCGTTCTTTCAGGAATCCATCCTGATGAATGCCGGCTTCGTGCGCAAAAGCATTCTCGCCGACAATCGCTTTGTTCGGTTGCGGACCGAAGCGGATGCATTCCGTGAGCGCCAGGCTTGTCCCGAACAGCTTTTCCGTCTGAATCTTAGTTTCGAAGGGCAGCTTGTCGTGCCGAGTTTTGAAAGCCATCACCACTTCTTCGAGCGCAGCGTTGCCGGCCCGTTCGCCGATCCCGTTAATCGTGCATTCCACTTGTCTGGCACCGGCCTTCACTGCCGCGAGCGAATTCGCAACCGCCAAGCCTAGATCGTCATGGCAATGAACGCTGACGACAGCCCTGTCTCCCAGGAATCCAACAATCCGGCCGATCAACTCGCCATACTCTTCCGGGACCGAATACCCGACCGTATCCGGAATATTCACAGTGCGGGCACCAGCCTCCACGACGGCTTTGCAGATCTGTTCGAGGAATTCGAAATCGGTGCGCGTCGCATCCTCTGCCGAGAACTCTACATCGTCTGTGTAACTGCGAGCGAGCGAGACAGCCGCGACGGCATCATCGAGGACTTGTTGCTGCGTCTTCTTCAACTTATGTTTAAGGTGAATTTCGCTGGTGGCGATGAACGTATGTATGCGAGGCCGCTTTGCTGCGCTGAGCGCCTTCGCCGCCCTTTCGACATCCAGGGTCCTGGCCCTTGCAAGCGCAGCCACTTGTATCCAGGGATACTGACGACTGATGAGGTCAACCGCTTCGAAATCGCCCTCTGAGGCAATTGGGAAACCCGCCTCCATAATGTCCACGCCAAGGTCTACAAGCTTCGCTGCAACCTTCAACTTCTCTGCTATCGTCATGCTGCATCCGGGAGATTGCTCACCGTCGCGCAGCGTAGTATCAAAGATGTAGACTCGACTCAATGTATGCTCCTGTCGCGGCCTAGGGGGGACCTAACCATCGTAAGTTGAGAGGTGTTAATTATGCAAATTTATACTAATGCAAGTTTGTATTAGCTACAATGATTGAATAAGCGCCTGGGTGGGTGGGCGTGATGGAACTGTATCCTCTGAAGGTCTTTCTGACGGTTGCGACGGAGCGCAGCTTTTCCAGAGCCGGTGAAAAATTACTCCGTACGCAGCCTGCAATCTCGATTGCGATTCAGCGCCTTGAGAGCGATCTCAAAGAAAAGCTGATCGACAGATCGGGCCGTGAGCTCTTGCTTACGGATGCAGGACGCGTAGTCCTGGAGTTCGCTCGACGATTTCAAAATCTGGAAGCAGATCTTGAAAACGCGTTGCGTGAACTAAAGGACAACTACGCGGGACGCCTTTCGATTGGCGCGAACGAAAGTACCTGCCTTTATCTGATTCATCACATTGAGCAATATCGACGCCTCTTTCCCAAAGTGAAGGTGCAGGTGAGGCGTTCGGAGTCGAGCAAGATCCCCTCTCAGCTTCTTGACGGGGAGCTCGAGCTTGGCGTGATCAGTTATGATCCGGGCGACGACCATGTTTCGTCTCAGATCATCTATAGTGACCGTCTGACGCTTATTGTGTCTCCCGAACATCGCTTCGCAAATCGCGAGGAGATTTCCATAGCTGAGCTGGACATGGAAACGTTCATTGCTCACAACGTGCTCTCGCCCTTTCGTGAGACTGTGATTCGAGAATTCCAGCGTCATAAGGTTCCTTTGAACATGGACGTTGAGATGCCCACAGTGGAAACCATTCGAAGGCTTGTTCAACACAACGAGGGTGTCGCGTTCCTTCCTCGTATGTGTGTAGAGCAGGAGATCCGTCAGAATCTACTTCGCGAGATTCGCGTCAAAGAACTAAACGTCGAGCGTAAGATTCGGCTTGTGTATCCGGCGAGACGCGCGCTCAGCCACGCTGCTAAGGCCTTTCTGGAAGTTGTAAAAAAAGCAAGCTCTGAGTTGCCTCCGGCTGACTCTGTGTGAGTGTGCGCGACCCCGCGCGGCAGTCGGAATCTATTGCGATCGTGGGCGGAGGCATCATCGGCCTCTCTCTCGCCTGGCGCTTGGCTCAATTGGGCTGGCAGGTCACCGTCTTCGATCAGAGCAAGACGGGAACCGAGGCTAGTTGGGCCGCGGCCGGAATGCTCGCGCCCGGCGGTGAGTACCACGAGCACTCCCCCGCACTTGCTTTTGGGCTGGAATCCCGACGGCTGTATCGTTCCTTCATTGAAGAACTTTCCAAGTCATCCGGGACATCCATCGATTTCGCGGAAAACGGGGCCCTCGAACTTGCCTATACAGCCGATGAGCTTGCCGCCCTCGAGGCGAGAGCCGAAACCCAACAGACGCTGGGAATCCCATCGAAGTCTCTCGACCGGTCGCGTGTAGTTGCATTCTGGCCGCGCATCCGGCAACAAGGATTGCACGGAGCTCGATTCTATCCGGAGGATGCGGTTGTCAATCCCCGTGAACTCACGGCCGCACTAAGAACCGTTTGTGCCGGACTCGGTGTCGAGATCAGTGAGGGCCTGCGCGTGACCTCAGTGATTGTAGAAGACGCCGCATCTGAGATCCGCACCGAATCCGGTGTCTTCGGCTTCGACGCGGCCGTGATTGCAGCCGGCGCATGGAGCAGCTCGATTGAAGTTCTGGGCGTTCCGCCCATTCCGTCTTCAAAGCCAATCAAAGGCCATCTGGTCGGCTATCATCAGCCCGACCAGACCTGCAACACCATCGTTCGGCACCGAAACGTGTACGCACTGCAACGGGCGAACGGTTTGCTGGTCGTAGGCGCCTCGGTGGAAGATGTCGGTTGGAACCGGACGGTTCAAAGCCATATCGTTGAGGAACTCTGTACCAGCGCGGCAGAGATCTTTCCCCACCTCGCCGAAACGACGCCTTTGGAGGTCTGGACGGGTTTCCGTCCCGGAGGCACATTGCACGTCGGTCGGTGGCACTCGTCGCGCCTGTGGCTCGCATATGGGCACTACCGTAATGGCATCCTGCTCGCTCCATGGACTGCCAGAAAGCTGTCAGACGAAATCAACGCCAGCCGGAAAACGCGCTAGCACGCTTCTCGTGAACTGACTGGATGAGTTCGGGTACGAGTCTTCTGCGCTTTAACAGCTTCTCCAGCAATTGCTCCAGCAAGTCTTCGTCTCCCGAATACCAACTGCTCGGGATTTGACGCCACGCCGAATCGATCATCTCTGGTGGGAAGTTTTCCACCAATGAGAGCCAGGGTTCGAACGATTCGAGCGAGTAAACCGAGTCGTAAACAGAAGTTCGAAAGTAGAGGCCTTGAATCGGCGAGTCCTGGAAATCCCAATTGGGACCGTTGAAAGCGAACCCGTGATCGATCATCTGCACAAAAAATCCGGTCTTTGTGGATTGTCCCTTCAAAGGTGTCCAGGTCTTCGCGCGGGCGCGGAAGAAGACCGCCTGACGAGAGTCAGCGTTTCCGATCCATTTGTCAAACACCAGGGTTCCCACGAAATCAGCTGAGTTTTCGACTTTGGCAAGAAGCTTGTCCGGCAGGAAGTCGAAGATGGCGACCCGATCGGGATGGACAGCTAACTTCGAAGCAAAATGCAGACCGGGTAGGACCGGGTCGCGTCGAGAGCCGACCGAGAGATAAAGATCAGAGCTCTCGGCTATGAAATCTTCGGTCAACTCGATGGCCGCGCAATCAGGTACGTGGATTTGAAGATGCCGGAGGAAAGAAGTGGCAAGCCACTCGTTCACAAGAATCCGGCGGTGTTGGGGGTTGTTGAGAAATTTGACGACATAGAAGCCGCCGTCGTTTGCTTCGATGAGATGCGCCTGCGCTCCTCCCCGCATCTTTCTGATCAAGCGCCGAGCCTGAAGTGACATGAACGGTCTGGCAGTCGAGTAATGCGAGAATCAGGCTAGATTCACAGATCGACTGATGATGACAATGACAATAGTAACCGTCGCTCTTACGGCGGAGGACAGCAACTAACTATGGCCGAAGCAGCTGCGGATAAACAGGAACTGAAAAGCACGGACGACGTCGCGCTTGAACTGATGAAGTTCATCGCGGTCACAACCGGTTACGGCAAAGGTACGCCCACTGCCGGGTTCGGTGGCAAGGGCCAGCGCTCGAGCGAAGAGTATGCCGATGCGCTTTTAGAACTCTTCGAGCGCTGTCGAGCGGTCGTTAAGAAACCCAAGTAGCTTCGATGCACGCGAGCTTGGGGCGGTAGAACGGCATGGCCATTGCGAACGGAGAGTCAACCAGGAGAGGCGTTAACCTCTCCTTCTCTTCGTTCGCACCGTTCCGCTTGCCTTGGCCTTTCGTATGGGCTTGTTTGCGGTCCTCTTCCGCGCGGTTCCAGTCACCTTTGCCTTCGTCACGGGCTTCCTGACAGTTTTCTTTGCGGGTGCAGAACGCTTTTTAGCGGGACCGGCTTTTTTCCCCGCGACCTTTGCCTTCGTGGTCACGACTTTTTTCTGAACCGGTTGCGCGACCTTCTTCTTGCCCCTGCCCTGGACTGCTCGTTTTCGAACGGCATGCTGTTGGGTCTTCGCGACCGGAGGTTTGCTCGCGGGCTCCGCACGCTTTTTCGTACCCCGCTCTGCCGTGGAAATCGGCATTGGGCGCTGAGGGGCCGACTCTCGCCGGGCGCGCGATTCGACCGCAAACACAGTTGAGGAGTTACTCCGAACGGGCGGCAGGGCCGAGAGTGAACTCTGCGGCCTTACATGCGGCAGCGTGTTGACAATTGAGGGCTTCGGGTCAGGCGTGTGGCCGTGACTAACTGCCGCGGCCGGAGATTCAACCTCGGCCGGAATCGGTAAGGGCCGATGGTCAAACTCGGACTCGGCGAGATCGCTGTGTTCCTGATTGTCAGACTCCATTTCGATGTGTTCGTCCTCGTAGGCGAAATCATCGTCTTCCTGGCCATAATTTGGCATCGCTGACACGGGAAGTTTACTCCGTTCGAAAAGAGAAGCAGGATTATCCTCTCACAACCTTGGCTTTTTGGCAAAGCAATAGCAAGGCGTGGACCTCTAAAGCAATGGGGCGCGCAGAATGGAGAAAGCGAGGCCGAAACAGTCCCGGACCTAGGAACGCGGGTTTCGATTGGAAAGAGGCCGCGAGGCGGAGATGTGGGTGCCCCGGCGTGCCACCGACGATTTGCTGGCTTTGATTGCTGCGGCCAGGTGTCCTTGAGAACGGCCACGATAAGAGGTCCGTTTGGCCTTGACGCTCGTACTCTCCTCGTGCCAAACCGCAGGAATGAGAAGCACATTCCCTTTCTCAAGGGACGTTGCGTCCGGGTTTACAGCCGCGATACTGTTCGCGGTCAAGTGGTATGTTCTTGCCACCGTTGTGAGCGTGTCCCCGGTTTCGACATGGTGAAGCCTCCAGGCACTCCTGTTGGCTGCCGGAACGATCTCTAGAGAAGCCTGAGCCGCTTCGCTCGACCCCTTTGGCACGTGAACCACGAACCCGGACGGCGCGACCTGCTTGAGGAGAGAAGGATTCAACTCGCGGATGGCGGAAACCGGCTGCATCGTTGCATCCGCCACAAGATTCAAATTGGTAGGCACAGAGACTTGGATCGAGTCGTACTCAACCGGCGTATCAAGATCAACGTTCTGAAGCCCGTAATCGAGAGGATTCTTGGCCATGATCGTCATAGCCACAATGATCGGCACGTAGCTCGACGTTTCCCGCGGAAGAGCATGGCGCTTCAAAAGTTCCCAATAGTCCGCGTAGCCGGTGCGCTCCACCGCACGGTCGACTGCTCCGGCACCGCAGTTATAGGCGGCCATGGCCAGATACCAGTCTCCATACCGGGCGTACAGATCTTTCAGATATTTCGCCGCGGCTCGAGTCGCCTTCTCGGGATCAAACCGCTCATCGAAAGTGGTAGTTCGGACCAGATCATAGTCGGCGCCGGTACCGGCGATGAACTGCCACATTCCGACCGCCTTCTTATTAGAGATAGCTCGG
The DNA here is from genome assembly GCA_045807925.1 of Bryobacteraceae bacterium. Lineage (GTDB taxonomy): Bacteria > Acidobacteriota > Terriglobia > Bryobacterales > Bryobacteraceae > Bog-105. The sequence goes on from JBJMGK010000121.1 coordinate 30,045, forward strand.
GGCAGAAATCCGGACTCTGCTTGCGCGAGATAAATCAACTCCTCCGGAACGCCCTCTTCGGCAAAGATCTTCTGAATCAGCGGACGGTAACGGCCCGATCTCCTTAAGCCGGCCAGCAAGATGGCGCGGCCACGGTCGGTGGAGAAATAGTGGACGAAACTCAAAACCGGATCGGAGAGTTCCAGCGGTATGGCCGACGGCGTCCGGTTCAACTCACCTTTCAGTTTGGCTGCCATTGCCTCATCGACCGGGAACGTCATGTGGCTGATCTCGTCGATCGGAGCCTTATCGAATGACTCTTCCGTGCCCGCCGCCTGTCCAGCACCTAATTTTTCGACATCGAACCGGTAAATAAGGTCACAGATCTGCTCTAGATGGCGTTCGATTCGCGCGTGATCAGGTAAGGACTCAGGAGCATTCAACAGAACATCGACAGCGGCATCGAACTCACGATGAGCACCAGACAGATTTCCTTTGAAGTAAAAATCGCGGCCGTTGTGAAGATGCACGTCCGCTTTCTTCAGCCGATCGTCGCCGTCTTGGGTGTGAGGCCCGCCAGTTTGCGAATCCTCAACGTCCACGAAATTTTCCGCTTCCGCTATCGGGTTACCGTCTGTTGCGACACTAGTGGCCGAAGAATCGTTTGGCGCGGACGGAGCTGCGGCGTTGCCTAGCCGGTTGACGGCACCTAAGAGGCTTACGAAGAGGCAGGCTTTAGAGAGCAACGACCGAGAGGGATAGATCATTTAATAAGTGCTTTTTATGACTCCAGGCGAAAACCACAATGTAACCGAGAATGAGGTCTTCGTCAAGCTTTCGATCTCATTCCCAGTAACGGCGAATATGATTTTCAGGAGAGCCTCCCCGCTCTGGCCGTTTGTCGGAAGCTCCCATTTGAGTTTTTACCTTGTGGGAACGGGCTGCAATTCCCGGCTGGAGATGACGCGATCGATCATCCCGTATTCCAGTGCCGCTTCGGGCTCCAAAATATAATCGCGATCGACGTCGCGGGCGATCTTGTCTACGGGCTGGCCCGTCGCGTCAGCCAGTATCTCGTTGAGAGACTGACGCATTCGCAGGATTTCGCGGGCGTAAATGTCGATATCTGCCGCTTGCCCGCCCAGACCGCTCATTGACGGCTGGTGAATGAGAATCCTTGAGTGGGGCAAGCTAAACCGTTTGCCTTTGGTCCCACACGCGAGTAAAACGGCGGCCATAGATGCAGCTTGGCCTACACAATAGGTCACGATATCCGGTTCCACGAGTCTCATGGTGTCCAGAATGGCCAAACCTGCGGTGATAGACCCCCCGGGGGAGTTCAAATAAAGCGAAATGTCCCGTTCAGGATCTTCGGCAGCTAAGAAAAGCATCTGAGCTATAACCAGATTCGCGATGTTGTCATCGATCGGAGTGCCTAGGAAAATGATGTTTTCCTTGAGCAGTCTAGAGTAAATATCGTAAGCGCGTTCGCCCCGGGAGGTTTGTTCAACCACCATCGGGACGAGTACAGAATTGTTCATCGAAGCTCCTTTACTGCCAAGCTCTTAGTGAATAAGCAGTTAAGCTGCACCCATGATACCTAGGAAGGCGTAGCCCTGTGCGCGATATACCTCAGAGAATGCGTCGGAACAGCAGGTTTTGACGAAACTTGCCCTGGGGATATCATTTCTATGTATTTCTGCAGATAACTTTCTGGCATTCGCGACTAATCTATTGCGCTCGGACTGCCGATGAGTTCGTAGCAATAGGAAATACGTCTCACGAATGAAAGTTCTGATCGCCGACGACAGTGCCACCTCGCGCGCCCTCCTGAGAAGCGTGCTAACCGGATGGGGGTACGAGGTTGTCACGGCAAAAGACGGCGGGGAGGCCTGGGATATTCTGTCCCAGTCCGACGCTCCCTCGCTTGTGATCCTCGACTGGGTAATGCCGGTCATGACGGGGCCGGAGGTCTGTCACAAGGTCCGTGAGACGTTGCGGGAACCGTACACCTACATCCTGTTGCTTACCTCCAAGGGCTCTAAAACCGAGACGGTGGAAGGCCTGAATGCCGGAGCCGACGACTACATTGTCAAGCCTTTCGACGAGCACGAGCTGCAGGTTCGCCTCCGTGCCGGCAAAAGAATTATCGACCTTCAGCTCGATCTGTTGAAGGCACGTGAGGAACTCCGAGAACGGGCCGAAAAAGATCTGTTGACGATGTTGCCCAACCGGTCTGCCATCAGGTCGGCGCTGGACAAAGAGATTGCCCGCTGTCACCGCGATCACCGCACCGTGGGCGTTATCCTGCTGGACATCGATCATTTCAAGAGAATCAACGATACCTACGGTCATTTTGCCGGTGATGCCGTTCTCCGGGAGACCGCTGGGCGTCTTCGCTCAAATACGAGGCCCTATGACCAGGTTGGGCGTTATGGCGGCGAAGAGTTCCTTGTCGTCCTGCCCAATTGCGATCTGGAGCAGGCTCGCCAGCAAGCTGAACGAATGCGAGCGAAGTTGCACGAGACACCGATGATCGTGGACGGCGCCGAGCTTTCCGTTTCTGCGAGTTTTGGGGTCACAGTCTCGGACGGCTCTGAGCGTCATTCCGACCTGTTTGTGCGAGTCGCCGATGAGGCGCTGTACAAATCAAAAGCGCTCGGCAGGAACTGCGTTTCCAGCTTGACCGTGAGCCAATCCACTCATCGAGAGCTGTAGGGCTCAATTGCTATACTCGCAATTGCTGCGCCCGTAGCTCAGTTGGATAGAGCGTCTGGCTACGAACCAGAAGGTCGGGTGTTCGAATCACTCCGGGCGCACCATCGTAAGTTACTGGATCGACTCCATTTGACCGATCTCGCTTACTCCGCCACTTAACTCGGCTGTGCCTTCTTTTGTGCCTTCTTTCACCAGGCATTCCTGCTGCGCCAGGTGCAGCGCCAGTTTCTTCCCTGCTTCTTGTATGTCCCGCTCATCAACGATGTGATAGCGATCGAACATGCTCCGGGTTTTCCACCCCGCAATGAGCATGATCTGCTTTTCCGGGATGCCGGCGCGGATCATGGTTCGAGCAGCTGTGCGTCGGAGATCATGAACCAGTAGGTCGGGGACCCCTGCTCGTCTGCATGCGTTTTTCCAGGCGGTTTTCACCTCGCTGAGACCGTGCCCGCGCCAGCTAATGATGTAAGGACATTCTGGATCTCTCCCCGCGTACGCCATATCGAGCCATGCTCGCAGTTCGCCGTAGAGCGGAGCGATCCGGGCTTTTTTGGCCTTGGTCTGCCGCTTTTCTAGCCGGATCAGGTTTTCGTTCCAGTCGACCTGATCCCAGCGCAATTTAAGGATCTCGCCGCGACGCATGGCGAGGTGATAGCCGATCGCCAATATGAGACGCTGGTGGTCGGGAAGTTCGTCCCGGAGAGCAACATATTGCGCGTGCTCGAGGAACCCTTCGCGCACGTTATCCTCCTCCAGCATCAATGACTCGATATCTGGAGCCGCATACACGAGAGGTGGAAGCTCCTGGAGACCTAGCGTGTACCCACGGCGCAGGGCCTCGAGCCAACGATTGATCGAGGCATTCGCATATCCTGCGGTTTGCTTCTGCTCGATGAAGGCCTTCACGTGCTTGGTTCCAAGCGTTGCCGCTCTGATCAACCCGAACGCCGGGTTTAGGTGCAGCCGCACAAAGCCCTCGGCGGATCGATAGCTGTGCCGCTTCTGGCGCTTCTGGTCATCGAGATACAGCTTCAGTAAGTCGTTTACCGTTGCAGTACTCGAGGAAACTTTCCGATCGTCGATCTCCTTCCGACGCTTGTTCAGCAGGCGAACGGCGTCTTGTTTATTGGTCGACCCGGATGACTCGCGCCGTGGCTGTGTCTCGCCCGGCACATAGTACTTGACCCACCATATCGTCCCGCGCAAATAGGGTTTGGCTGTTCCACGTTCTCCTTTAGGCATGCCGAATTCTACTTTCTTTCAGCCGATATCTGAGTCCCACAGTTCCTAGTACATTGGGTCAAACGCCCTGCCGAGGTGCCCGGTCAATCCAGCGATCGATCTCGCGTCGATCAAAGCGGAGCCTGCCGTCGATGCGTATATAAGGAAGGTCGCCTGCACTGGCCTTTTCCCGGATGGCGTTCTCTGTCATCCCCAGGTACTGAGCAGCATCATGCACGTCCATGAGCCGTTGCCGCATCCCAACTAGGGGCTCCAGCCTGCGCACTATGGCCTCCGCGAACGCTTCAAAGAAGAGCTCACCGGCGGTCCGTCCGGCAAGGTCGAAGTTGAAGTAATCCTCCGCCGAGGTCGGAGATGCGGCGTTGCCGTTGACGTCAAGCTTCGGTTTCCGCATGGATGCCCCCGATCAAAAGGTCTTCCGGCTCGGCCAGGAAGTGATAGAGCGCATTGTTGCGGCCGCTTTCGACGCGGATCTCTCCGACCATGACGCCGGTTTGGATGTAACTGCGAGCGCGGTTTCGGCCCAACTTCAGGTCGTTAGCTAGGTTCTCGAACTGAGACTTCGTGACCCCGGGATGCTCTCGCAAGAGACTAGTGAGCCTCTCGGTAACGGTGCGAGCCACGGCGTATGGGCGATCATCGGATGCAAATTCCCCACCGGAGTAGTTGAGAACAAGCTGCTGATCCACTGAGAACCGGGCCTTGAAAGCCTGGAGAACGATCCTCCCGAGAACGCCTTCACCCATGTTTTTGATATTGATTCCGATGTCTATGGCTCCCTTCAAGTCGGATGAGCCGCGATACTGCTGAGCGGTTTCCGCCTTACCGGTATGGTGCAGCACGATAACAGTGGCACCCAAATTCGCAAGCTGCCGCAGCTGCTTCATGAACTCCCGCACTTCGGTGGCACTGTTCTCGTTCCCTTCCAGGAACGCGATCAACGAGTCGATAACTACGACAGGTCTGGGCTCTGTGGCCAGCACCCATTCCAGAATCGTGCTGCATGCGGGAGCCGGGGCCTCATTCGCAAGCCAACCGCCCCAGACTCTCAGCCCCGATTCATCCGTAATGTTGAGTCGCTCGAACCGTTCTTTCAGCACGTCGATCCCGTTCTCGCGGTCGAGAATTAGAACCGGTCGCATGGAACACGGCCGCCCCGCAAAGTCGCCGCCCTGCGCAATAGCCGCTGCCAGTGAAGTAACCAACGTGCTTTTACCGTGGCCGCTTTCTCCGGTAAACATGGTCACCGCGCCACTGGCGATAAGGCCAGGTACGACGTAGTCGATACCTTTCGAATCGAACGATGCAATAGACGGGATTGCGTTGATGTCGATTCGAGGCTCTTGCTTGTCTTCTGACGTCAGGCCCGGCTCGTACGCCTCCGTTACGATCAAATTCAGCACGGGATCGGGGCCCCATGTGCCGATTAGGTCATCAACGCCATTTGCGCCTGCTCCAGCGGGAATATCAACGAAAAATACCCGCCCCTTCCGCTTGTGCTGGTCCCGCGCAAGTGCGGCACGGGCGTGCACTACTTTCTCATTCGAATGCACGTCGGCGTCGAAAAGAATCTTTACTTCTCGGCCCTCCCAAACTATCCGGTCGAAATCGGGAAGGGGTCCCTTGACGGGGACGCGGGATCCGTCCGCGGCGACGGTTTTACTGGTCGTTCCTCGCCAACCCCATACCCCGGCGATAGCGATCGTCAGCCAACGTGGGCGATCTGCAGCTTCGCCGAGCCCGTGCCAACTGAGCTCCCACGCACTCAGAGCTTTCTTTTCTCCCTCGACGATTAGAACGGGCAGGCCTGAATCCAGAAGCCATTCAGGCGCGGTACCTGGTGGTATATAGAGCTTGGGCGGGCGGTCCGGTGGGCCGAGATACTTTGCTGTCGGCTTAAGGTGGCCGTCCTTGTCTTGTTCCATCTCGGGGTGATCGCGCCGCAACCGATACTCTCTAACGTGTTGCTCACCCGGCCATATATACGGGAATACGATCCCGGAGTAATCGCCTGACCCAGCTCTTCGGCCCACAAAGCTAGCCCCAGTGTCGGAGTCAACTCGGCGCAAGAAGGCCCCTTCTGCAGTTTCCGGGCTAATGCCGGTCCGTGCGAGCTGCTCGATATCTGATGGGAGTAGAGGGTCGCCGAGCACCTTCACTGGAGGTGTCATCGTTCGCTCCCGAGCAGACGATTGACAGCGGCAAGGGCTAATTCTTGAAATCGATCTGGTGCCTGGTTGGACGAGAAATCAACCAGCGGAACATAGGTAGTGCCGCCATCAGTCTTGGTCCACGCTTTTGAGGGCATACTGATCCAGCACTTGCCGTCCCGTGTATGCACAGCGCAATCACGTATGCGCACGCCGCTTGGCAGGATTATCGTGACGAAACCCTTCAATGTGTTTTTCTCGAGCGGCTTCCAATCTGCTGCGGTAAGCCCTTGTCCTATATGCGGGCCGAGGACGCCGACGGAGTTCGCAGGGTGAGCCATCACGCCGTGCGATCTCCTCGTTGGGAGCAGGATTCGAGCCAAGCCACGACATCCGAATTGCGGAATCGCACGTGACGACCGATTAGGAGAAAGCGCGGGCCAGTGCCAAGGCCCTTACGGCGCCGGTGAGTGGTGACGGACTCACCGGTAATGGTGGCTAAGTCCGCGTAAGTTAGTAGATGCTCGAACGGAGGGACGTAGCTCTTAAGGGTTCCGCGTTGAGAACGCCGCGTAACCTGCTGGTTGCTGGTGATCTTCTGTAAGCGCTGCTGACGCATGACAACAGCAACATAAAAAAAAGTCGAGGTCGAGCGGAAGTGACATAATTCCGGTCGTTATGTCACCTTGTCTTCGCGGTGATGAATCAGGTATCGGAGCAGCCATTGCAACTCCTGACGCCTTTTTCGATGCCGCAAGACTGCTATTTTTATGTCATTTTCGTGGATCTTTCTTTTTCTGCGACTACTCGCCTGATCCGCGATTTCCGTGTAGGTCTTACCCAGACATTTCAATTGCGACCAGCGGCCATGCAGGCTCGCTTTGCTCACCGGACGCCCTGGTTTGGCGTCGACGTCAAACGCTGCTCTGAGTAGTGCCTCGGTTTGTCTAAGCAGGTCGTCGATTTGCTTCTTGACGTATCTAACCCGCGTGGCGCTAGACCCCGACCGCATTCGAGCGTCGGCAAAAACCGCCGTCACTTTTGTCTGGATGAGCGCCTCATAGCTGGGCGCAGCGGGGAGTTCTTGACGCAGAAGATGGCGGGCACCGGGAGTCAGCATCTCGCGCTTAAAGTAGTCATGTTCGTCGGCGAAATTTTCTGTCTCTGCATCGATAATGTTCCGCCGCTTCTTCGGAAGCTTGGGCCAAGTGCGTACCTTGAATCTGCTGAGCGCTGATCGGGAAGGAAAAGGGTCATCCATGAAAACGTCAGCTATCAGTGCCCAGTCAGATTCTGAGGCCCGCGGACCGCTTTCTGCGGAGGAGTCGGGGCTTTCGGGAGTCTTGGCGGTGGCTGCATGATCGTGGTCCTCAAACATTTCTATTCACGCCTGGTCTACTCGTTTTTGGGGCCTAGTTTGCCAGTCTGCCGTGTCCATAAGGGAGCGGCAGAGTGGCAAGCACCCGGCTTTTCTAGTTTGCCAGTCACGCCCATGACATTCGGCAAACCGGCAAGCGATGGTGTTGCCGCACTTTAGCGGCGGCCATTCGACAGGGTTCGCCAGACGGTCTGCGTTCGCCGCTCTGTACGCGTCAGGTCCACCGCCGGCGAAGTCGGTCAAGTATGCAGCCCGTATCGCCCTTCTCGGATAATTTCAGCGATAAGGGGCATCCCGCGCCGTACGCGGTTAACATGAATGATGAAGAGGTTACCTGCGCAAGCGTGCCCCAAAAATGCAGTATCTGTAGTCATCCTGACCGGCTGGAAATCGACCGCGCGATAATCGCCGGCACTCCCTTGCGGGACATATCGGGACGATTCGGGCCCTCGAAGACTGCCATTGGCCGACATCGACCGCATATTGCTAATGAGATCGCAGCCACAGCTGAGTCACAAGGACTGGCGCGAGCCGGGACGTTGCTCGATGATATCCACGCTGGTAGGGCTCGAGCCGAAAGACTGTACCAGGCTGCCGTGAGCATCCTCGAAAATGCGCTCCAGGAAAACGAGAGGCAGAACGCGTTAGCGGCGATCAAATCCGCGGCCGTGGCGCTCCGGGAGGCGCGTAGCTTCATGGCATTGACCGCCGAGGTCACTGGCGAAATCAAGCAGAACCCAGCGAATCAAATCATGATCGTGGTGCCGGCGGGAGTTCCGGGCCGGAGCCCTCTCGAGTTTTCGGGGATCATTGACATTGCTATGCCCCGCCGGTCGACAGGTCAGTAGTAAGCGAGCACTACGGCACCGCACGGGATTAACTTTCTACGCGTGTGGAAACCGTGCTCCGCTCGCGCGATGTTTTGTAGAGCTGCGCCGGGCCGAGCAGAATGTCCTTCAGTCCCTCCCGTACGCTCCCGGAATTTAGAGCTTGCTCGCTCAGTGACGAGTGTGGGCAAATGCGTCCAGCATTGTTGAGAAGGTATGCGCCTCCGATTGCGAATGAGCGGGGTTACTGTTCAGGCGACGGAGTGATTCAACTAGCGGAAGTGCTCCACCAGCATGATGTCGCTGTTAACCTGGTCCATCTGGCTGTATAACAAGATTTGCTCATCGGGAGAAACGGTGAGCCCCAGCTCCAAAGGGCGCGGGATGTTCGCTATTGATCTTACTTTCCCGGTGGCAAAACGGAGAAATGCCAACTGTTGTCCTGTACCGCCATCGGAAGAACCAATAAAGTAGACCCCTTGTTGGCCCAGAGCATAGGCAGACCCTGAAGCAGCGACGTTCGAAACCACCAACTGCTCCTCACCGCCGGTAATCGGCATCCGCCAAAGGCCGGTCGGGTTCTCTTTAGCGTAGAAAAGATATCGTTGATCGGCCGATTCCGTCGGCGCCCATCCACCGCGCTTTGTTATTTGCGTCGCGGGTCCCCCAGTGGCCGGTACTCGCCAGATCTGCTCCGTTCCCGAGCGCGGCGAGGAGAAGTATATCCATTTCCCATCGTGCGACCAACTCGGTGAATAATCGTCGGTAGGCTCTGCCGTCAGGCGGTGAGGACGACCGCCTTGCACATCCTGGATGAAGAGCTTGGCCTGGCTCTGCTCGCGCAAATGAAAAACGATTTTCGCGCCGTCGGGCGACCAGTGTGGAAACCCTGCGACCGCCGCCTTGTAGTCCGTCAGCTGGCGCGGATGGGAGCCGTCGCGGTCAGCGATCCAGATCTCGCTCCAGCCGGAGCGTGTGGACTGAAAGGCTATCTGTTGACCGTCCGGCGAGAACTGCGGCGTCCTTTCCTGTCGACTCGAAGTGATCCAGGATTTAAAGATACTGTTCCGGCCCCTCCATAAGGGAGAGCCGGGCGTTTCAACCGCCCAAAGATTGGAGTTCGCGGTTTCATGTGTGTACACCAGACGGTCACCTTTTGGGGAGACAGCCAGCCAAGCCGCATTCTCGGCCGAAATGGGCACCGGTTCCGGGCGGCTTTGGGCGGGAAAGGTCATCCGCCACAGCCCGGGACTGCCGTGGGTCGAATATCGCGTAAATAGCACGGACCGGCCGTCCGGCATCCACGCAGGACTACTCGTTTGCTGATGATAGGAGGTCAGTGGCTTCGGCTTGCCCACGGGCTTGAGGTCTTTTGCCAGGTCAAGGACGTAAAGATCACTCACCAGCTGCCCTGTGTAACGGGCAAACACCAGATGCTTGCTGTCGGGCGCGAGCGCTGGACTGAGATCGTCGTTCCAGGGGGGTGGCAGGGTCAACCGACGCTTCTCGCCCGTATGAACCGAAACCAGAGACAAGCCGGCTGTTGCATCAGCGGAGATCCCATCGGGCACGACCAGCCATTGGCCGTCCGGGGACCAGGACAGGAACCGCACACGCGAGTACACTTCGTTCGGGGCGATCATCTCCGCAATGCGCCGCTCGGGACCGTTCGCGGAAGAAGGCATCAGCATCAAATCCGCTTTTCCGGGGGAGGAGAAACGGAGAAAGGCAATAGTTTGCCCGTCGGGCGACCAGGCAGGACTCAGGTCTGGTCTGGAATCGGTAGTAAGCCGTAGAGGCTGGCCCGATCTGATCTGCTTTACATATATATCTGGGTTGTCGTGTTTCTCTCCATCCCAACTAAACACGACGCGCTCGCCATCAGGCGCAAAGGACGGGCACAGGGCAGAGCCCAAAGCGCTGGTCAGCGGCACGGAGGAATACTCGGCGGGACTCTCCTGCTTACGTTGGAGCGCAAGGAACGCGGTGCCCAAGCCCAACACGAGCGCGAGGAAAACGAATCCCATCCCGGAAGTCAGACGCCGCGGGGATTTCGCTTCTGACGGAGCGTTTGACTGGTTTAGCACGGCCTTCAGATCAAGGAGCAGCTCCTGTGCTGTGGGATAACGCCGGTTCCGATCCCTTTCCAGGGTGCAATCAACAATGCGCACAAGAGCCACGGGACAGTTCGGCCGAAGGGTGGCCAGGGGTGTGGGCTGTTGGTGGAGCATCGCGGTGATGATTTCGTTGAGCCTGCCGGCAGGCACCACCGGGCACCCTGTCAGCATTTCGTACAGCACGCAGCCGAGACTGAAGACGTCCGTTCGAGCGTCCACGGTAAGCCCTCGTGCCTGCTCCGGGGACATGTACCGGGGCGTGCCCAGGATCGGCTCTGATGAATCCTGGAAACTCCCGGACGGCAGGACGGAAGCTGATACGGGTGGCTGCTCCGGTCGCTCGGCCAAGCCAAATCGAGAATCTTGAGGAGACCGTCCGGCCGGACGATCATATTCTCGGGCTTGATGTCTCGGTGGACGAGACCGGTGCTGTGGGCAGCGGCCAGCGCCGACGCGGCCTGCACCCCAATGTCAAGGACCCGTTCCAGGGGAAGCGGGCCGGCCCCCATCATGGCCCGCAGCGTTCGACCTTCGACGAACTCGGTGGCCAGGAACCTGCGGGAGCCAGCTTGCCCAATACCGTAGATGGTCATGATATTGGGATGGTTCAAAGCGGCGATCGCGCAGGCCTCTTGCTCGAAGCGGCGTAATCGGACCGGATCGAGCGTGTATTCGTCCGGTAAGATCTTGAGCGCCGCCCGCCGCCCTAAGCGTGTGTCCTGGGCGAGGAACACCTCTCCCATCCCTCCTGCGCCGATCAACTCGATAACCTGATAGTCACCTAGCTGCTGGCCCACGACAGAGCCCCCGCGTCCTCCTACTAAATCGGCCGCAACGTCATCGGGAGTTTGCTCAAGAAATCGGTCCGATTGCTCCTCGGCGGCGAGCATCGCCTCGACTTCCTGGCGCAAGTCTTCGTCCTCACGGCAGATCCCATCAATAAACCGTTCACGACCCTGCCCCTTGTGCTGGGCAGCCTCCAGGAACACCTCGACGACCTGACGGTAGCGATTCGGCGTCATTCACCTATTCGCCTTTCGCGCTCGAGCTGCTCAACGCGCGATACAGCCAGGCTTTGGCGGCCCGCCAGTGGCGCGTTACGGTTTCTGGAGAAACTTTAAGTACCTGAGCCGTTTCTTCCAAGCTCAGTCCACCGAAATACTTCAGTTCGACGACTTCGCTTTGACGAGGATGGAGTTTTGAAAGATCCGTAAGGGCATCGTCAAGAGCAACAATTTCGGCCAGGCGTTCGCCGGAAACGACCACGCCTTCGTCCAGCGGAACCGTATGCTTCTCGCCACCACGCTTGGCCCGATGGTGGGCCCGAGCATGATCGACAAGAACATGGCGCATCGACTTGGCGGCGATCCCGAAAAAGTGAGCGCGATTTTCCCAGTCCTTGGTGGAGTTCGCGGCCAAGCGGACGTACGCTTCATGGATCAGCGCGGTGGCCTGTAACGTATGGGCTGGGTTCTGCCTGCTCATGTAGCGGCTGGCCATCCGATGCAATTCCGCATAGACCAGCGGCATGAGCTGATCAAGTGCGGCTTGGTTTCCCCGGCCGTACTCGAGGAGCAATTGCGTCACTTCCGAGGGTGAAGCCATACCACTCCGGCCGATGAATCATATCACTCGCTCTCAATGCCTCACGGGGAAGCCAAACCTAAAAAAATCATTCAGTACGTGCCGGTTTTCCAGAGTATTTGTCGTTTGTATGGGTGAAGGCCAAGAAACTGAGTGGTCCGCCGCAGATCCGAACGGAGAACACCATGAAAGTACAACGGGAAAACGAAAAGAGAGTAGCGGAGGTCGAACTTCACGCTGAAGAACTAGAGCCGATCATCGCTCCGGGAATTAGTCCAAACCACAACGAAACGTTTGTTACTGGCCCGCTGGAACTCGACCCCGAGGAACTGGAGCCCGTGATCGCGCCGGGTATAGGCCTCGGCAACCACAACGAAACGTTTGTTACTGGCCCGATCGAGCTTGAGGCTGAAGAACTGGAGCCGGTGATCGCTCCGGGGATCAGCTTGAACAATCACAACGAAATGTTTCTGACCATGATTCCGCGCTCCGCCTAAAGCGGACTTTGCAGGGGAGCCGGGGCGCGGCCTGTTTAGCCATGCAGAACTCCTTTCTTCGGGCCCAGAGAGCTCAAATCGCTCGCTGGTATCGCTCGGCCGATGTTCACTACCAGCGCGGTGAGTACCAGGAGGCTGCGTTCCTTTTCGGTGCAGCCTTGGAAAAGGCCGAGCAAGAGGGCATGGTCCAGCCACAGGAGCTTTCGGGACTTCTTAACAGTCTCGGCCGGGTCTACAAGTACACTGGCCGGTTTGAGGAAGCCGAAACCCTTTATCGCCGCGCTTTGGCCCTCGTGGAACAGACTCTAGGGCCAGATCACCCGGATACCGCGACACTTTACCACAATCTGGGCGGACTGGAACACGCCCGCGGACGGCATGCGGCCGGCGAACCATGGGCCCGTAAGTCGGTCGCCGTCCGAGAAAAGGCGCTTGGCCCGGATCACGTCGATGTGGCCGCGGACCTGGCTGCCTTGGCGGCGCTTCTGGCGGGACAGCGCCAGTGGGAAGAGGCCGAGTCTCTGTACGACCGCGCCCTAGCAATCTTCGAACGGGTGTACGGGAAAGAGCACTACGAGGTGGCTGTCAATCTCAGTAACCTCGCTGCTCTCAAACACAGCCAAGGCAAACTGGCCGAGGCGGAACCACTCTACCGGCTCGCCTTGGCCCTGAAAGAGAAATTGCTGGCAGCCGGACATCCGAGCATCGCGATGACCGCGAACAATCTGGCCTTACTGTTGCAGGAGCAATACAGGAACGTTGAGGCTGAGGCGTTCTTCCAGCAGGCGCTGTCCCTGTTCGAGCAATTGGGGGAGCACCATCCTCATTTGGTTGCTTGTCGTGCCAGTTACGCCCAGCTGCTCGCCCATACGCGGAGTGCGCCATGAAGCACCTCGAATTTTGCGCTTACCCTCCACAAGTGGCCCCAGAGGTGGAGATTTCGGAAGCGAGTGGCCAGGAAGCGCCCTCGTTCATCATCGGCTCGGCGGAAACGGGCCGGTATCTCCGGTTGGGGGTGGCCGAACACCGGGTGGTGCAGTTGCTGGACGGGACAGTGGCTCCGCCGGACATCTGCTCCGAGATGGTCCGTAACTACGGCACAAACCTACCCCTGGCGACGCTGACACGTTTTCTGAACAAATTGGATCAGGTCGGGATCTTGGCGGGCGAACGGCATGGCGCAGGGCAGACGTCACTCGGGGGAACTCCTTTTTACTGCCGGTGGACCCTATTCCATCCAGACCTCCTCTTTAGCCGCCTATTGCCGGCCCTCCGCTGGATCTGGACCCCCGGTTTCTTTTCCGCGAGCTTGTTGCTGATCCTCGCCTCAGCCGCTCTGGCCGCAGCAAACGGGACGGAGCTGTCCGCCTATGGCACTCAGGTGCTGCGAGAACACTACATGGCGGTCGTGGTGATGGCTTGGGTCGTGATCATATCCCATGAGGTAGCACACGGCATGACGTGCAAGGCCTTCGGAGGACGAGTGACCGAGATCGGAGCATTGCTGATTTATTACTGCTTGCCCGCGCTCTACTGCGATGTCTCTGGTCTCTACCTTATTCCGCAACGCCGCAGGCGTTTGTGGGTGATCGCCGCGGGCCTCTACTGGCAAGTGCTGGTAGGCTCTTCGGCCCTCCTGGCCTGGTTTTTGCTCGCGCCGCACACGTGGCCTGCCGATGTGGCCATGATTCTTGTGTTAGGTAGCGTTCTGGATGTAGTGTTTAACGCCAACCCGCTGATCAAGCTGGATGGCTATTACTTCCTCAGTCAGTGGCTCCGCATTCCAAATCTCATGGACCGCTCTCGCGCCTACTGGCGGGGGGTAATCCTGAGCTTGTTAGATAGAGAGCCTCCTTCGGAGTTAGGGCGGCTCACGCTGCGAGAGCGGCGCATCTTCTGCCTGTTCGGGTTGCTCTCGTTGTTTTACAACTTGGCCCTGCCCTTGATGATTCTTTGGTATGCGGCCCAGTATCTGACGGATCGGTTTCGCCTTCTCGGGCTTCTGATGACCTTGCTGCTCGGCCTAGCGTATGTCCAGACGCCGGTGAGGAGGATGATGGCCTTTGCCTTCAGGGCACTCAGGCGCGGCAAAGGCTCAGCAAGGGAGGACAACATGATTCATCAGGAAGCAACAAGCGAGATTTCGGCCCCGGTGAGGTGGCGACGAGGACTGCTCCCGGCCGTTGTTGTATCCGTTGTGCTGGTTATGTGCTTGCCTTGGACGGCCTCGGTCGGCAGCTATGGCGTGCTCACTGTACGGCCCGACCATGAAGCAATCATCCGTGCTTCGGAAAACGGATCGCTAGTCGCTTTGAGCGTGCGGCCCGGACAGCAGGTTGAACAAGGCACGGCGCTCGGACGCCTGGGAAACTTGGATCTCGAAGAGCAGATTGTGCAGACCCGGGCGGAATGGGCCCGTGTGGAGGCACAATCACGGCAGCTATCGGGAGAGTTAGGGGTCCAGCAACAGGAAGCGGGAGCTGCCGAGGTACGTTCAAATCAACGGCGGCGCGAATACAAAGAGGTAGATGCCGAAGAGCAGCAGATTCGGGCTCGCCTTCGCTCCGGTACAGAAGCCGGGATGATGCGGGTCGCTTTTTCAAGCTCGGTCACCGATGCGGTTGAAGCAGCCACGAGCAAACCGGCGCCGACCCCGTTTCCGGCGGTCCTCGCGGCGCTCGAAGCAAAAGTGGAGATGCGTCGGGCGAAGCTGGCCGAGGCCGAAAGTCAGCAGCAACGCTCCCGCGGGCTGTTTGCGGAAGGGATTCTGGCCCGGAGCGACCTGGACGCCGCCGAAAGCAAAGCATCGACCCTTGCTGCCGATTTGGCGCAAGTGCGTCAGCAGCTCGATGCGGCGCTGGTCGATCATCGGCGCCGGCATGGGACGACGGAGACGGATCTGAATCTGGCGGAATCATCTATTGCGACGGTGCGGGCGCAAGTCGCCAAGCTGGGCGCTCAACTGGGAGCAACACGCCAAGTCGCGACTTCGCTCGAGGAGCAGCTGGCGCTATTAGAGCGCAAACGCCACGAGTTTGCTTTGGCCGCACCGGTTTCAGGTACGGTTTTTGGGGAAGAGTTACCGCGAATGTCCGGCCGGTATCTTCTCAAAGGCACAGAGATCTGCCGCATTGCCGACACACGCGAACTGCTGGTGCACGTCTCAGTGCCGGAGCGTGAGATCGGCGATGTCAGCGTCGGCAGTCCCGTGCGGATAAAAGCCCGAGCCTTTCCGAGTCGGATCTTCTTCGGTAAGGTCTCGCGTGTCAGCGGTGAGGGCGAACTAGATCAGAACCGACAAACGATCTATAGGGTCGAA
Organism: Bryobacteraceae bacterium; assembly: GCA_045807925.1. Taxonomy (GTDB): domain Bacteria; phylum Acidobacteriota; class Terriglobia; order Bryobacterales; family Bryobacteraceae; genus Bog-105. The sequence goes on from JBJMGK010000121.1 coordinate 45,856, forward strand.
CTGACGATTCAGAATCAGGAGGAACGGCTACGGCCCGGCATGACAGCTTTCGCCAGGATCGACTTCGGTCGGCACAGTGTGGCTTGGATCCTCGGGCATAAAGCAAAACAGGCGCTCAGGCCGGAGTTATGGATGCTGTGAGTCGCGATTGCAAGGGTGCGAAGGCTAGTTGTGCTGGTTCGGAATAGATGGAAATTTTGTATCTCGCGACCAGAAGCTATCCCTTCGTGAAGGCGTTTGCAGCTTAGGTCCGCCCCAATACGAACTCGAGACCCGAACTCGGACATTCGGGGAAAGGTAACCCGCACAAGCACTCGCAGAGATTTCGAGGCATTGAGTAGGCGGAGCGAATACCGAAAGGCTCTTCGACTTGAGACCACTCCGGCTGCCATACCTATACGGAAAGGATTTGATTTCCGCATACCTAAACGTGGTGGTCAAGTCCTCTACTTCGCTGTTGGTAGAAAGACCGCAAAGATCATTCAACCTCATGGCTGCCGGGTCCCCCGGAGACCAGCTTGCCAGTTTGCCAGCCCTATAGAGAGCGGCAAAGTGGCAAACACCCCGGCTTCGCCACTTTTCCGGTCGCGCCCGACAGTCCCTGGCAAACCGGCAAGCTCCACTCGATGTATGGTTTGGGTTGCATAGCGTCGACTAGTCCGGCGCATGCCCTCAGGTCCGCCGCAAGCGCTCCCTCGCCGGCACCATTCTCTTTACAAGTTTGTGGACCAACAACGAAATGGATTCAACCGAAAGCGTCGCGGAGGGCAGCCGCCTCCGCAGCCGGCTCAGGGCCACCCCTGTGCGCAAATCACGATTTCTGCACAAAAAAGGTAAACCGTCTCTGGCGTTGATTCTTCTGTGCGCAATAAGAGCGCAAAGCACCAAGGTCTAGCGTTCGGGTAGTCGCGCTAACGGACGTGCCCACGGGACCATTTTGCATCCCAAAGTAGGGATGTTTTGGCGAGTGTTGCAAACGCGGCGATAACTCTTTTATTTCCAACACCAGTACTTAATCTGGAGAATTGGTATTGACCTCTACCGGCTAAAGCTCCAGACTGGAGCCATGACCAAAGCGTTTGCCTATCTTCGAGTCAGCGGCAAGGGCCAGATTGAAGGCGATGGCTTCATCCGGCAAGCCGCTGCGATCAAGGCATATGCTGCCAGTCACGACATCAAAATCGTGAAGACGTTCCGCGAGGAGGGAATCTCAGGGACAACGGAACTGGAGAATCGGCCGGCACTGATGGAACTGCTCGAAGCTCTGGCTTCCAACGGAACGAACCTGGTCCTCATCGAGAAGCTTGACCGATTGGCCAGAGATCTCATGGTTCAGGAAACCATCATTGGCGATCTCCGCAAACGCGGCTATGACCTGGTGAGCGTGACGGAGCCGGACTTGCTTCAGCGCGATCCCACTCGCGTTCTCATGCGTCAGGTGTTCGGTGCCATCGCTCAGTACGAGAAGGCCATGATCGTTGCCAAGTTGCGGGGCGCCAGAGAACGTGTGAAGGCGAAACACGGGCGCTGTGAGGGAAGGAAGCCCTTCGGTCATTTCGAGGGTGAGCCGGAGACGCTGAAGCGCATGCGGGAGCTACGCTCTGAGGGCTTGGGCTTTGATCGCATTGCAGAGCGACTAAACACCGAAGGCTTCAAAGGCCGCTCGGGTGGCCGGTGGCATGGGCTAGTGGTGAATCGGATTTTGGGGCGCAAGGTTGTTGCGTAGCTTTCAAATCCGGTAGCATTCCGCTTTCCGTGTGAACGACGCCGGAGCTACGACCAAACGCGGTTGGAGCACCCGGCGGCTCCGTTCGCGATCAAGATGGTTATGCCGATCGAGATCTCGCCTGTAGACGCGGCCGAACTGGCGCCGGCTGGACATTGGCTTGCCAACGGGCCCGAACCGATAAAAAGACCCTGTCGACCCTCGCTACGACTCCGCGAACGCGAGTGCGGCGGGTGCTGCAGGCATGCGCGACTTACGAGGACCCGCCCCCACCCATGCCCCTTTTTCGCAACCTCCTAGCTCGGGCCGAGTAAAGTCTAAATCTCACATAGAGACGCTGGCTTCAGCTACTCGGTTCTGCATCTGAACCATCTGCCCGTATCACCAGATGCCGGTAGCGGATTGTCCGGCGCCGTTCCCTGACCTCCGTCCAGCCATGTGGCGCTCGGGGAGGAGTCAGGGCGTATGCAGTCTGCAGTTGCCGGCATGAATCCTGCCCCTTCTTCTTTCAGGCTGCGATTGCGCGCGGCATTACAGGATACGTCATTTTCACCTGCCGCATCAGGGAGTTGAATGATCGTGAAACCCAACCGGTGAAGATCGTGGGTTCAAAGTTATCGTTCGCGGCTGCGGCAGTCCTCATCCAGTCATTCAGCTAATTAGTGTCGCGGGAACCTTACCCCGGTGCTGGATCCAGATCAGTCGGGCGACTCAATCGAAAACAATGGAGCCCAAAGGTTAGCTGTTGGCGCAAAGGCCGTGCCAACATACACTCGAGGATCGTGGTTCCCCTAACCGGAACTGGTTCAGGTGATGATGAGGCTTGCACCGCCTCAAGAAGCTGCTCCATTCGACAAGAGAGTGGATCGCGATGATGATGGGCCGTGGTCTGGTCCGCGATGAAGAGTCGCGCTGCTCTGCAGCTGCGAAACGTTGCGTTGGGCCATCAATCGGACTTCTCAAGGCTCGGCGAAGGAGTGCCCGCATCGAACAACGCGGATCGACTGTTCTAGATTAGGCTTACCCGCGTAGGGGGCTGCAAGCTGTAGGCCGGGAGCTGTGGCGCGAGAGCGGCATCGCATTGTTCACCTCGCGGTCAGAGGTCATTCGACCACGAACTGGACCGCTTACCACTTCCAAGAAGGGCCTCCCGTGGGAGAGTGCATCGTGTATTTATTTCGTGATCGCGACCGCATACACGGCCATGAGTTCGTCCGACGAGTGAAGCCAATGGGAATGGAGTAAGTGTTGTCGGCTCCCGATTCAGGCTGGCGGCGAGCTCATTTTGAGCGGGTGATTGTCTGTATTCGCCGGGAGTGCTTGGATCGCATAATCGTTCTCAACGAAGCCAGCTTGAGGGCGTCCTCTACGGGCGTATGCCGTTTACTATCACAAACGCGAGCTCATTCTGGCGCTGCAGAATGATTCTCCTGAACCGCGCACCTGTGCAAACGGCCGATTCGGGTCCGATTCTTTCGATCCCAACGGTCGGTGGTCCCGATCATGGTTACAAGCGTCCGGCTGACCGAACAGCGTCTGCCAGAGGAGATCCGGTGGGTTCCGCTTTGCTTGCTTGTCTACTTGCAGCACCATTCTGACCATCGCACGGCCCACTTCCTCGCAGACGGACCCCGGTGCTTGACGAAACATAGTGACGTTCGGCATCATTTCAGATGCTAGAGGGCGCCGTTCAGGACGACTGTTTCCATGCTTGGGACGGCGTGACGGAGGAGAGTGAAAGATGAAAGGCGTGACTTTACAACACAATTACCTGATGCTTCCCTTGCCGGCGGGGTGGGAGGACGCCTCCCAGGTCATCGCAATCGGTCAAGAAGATAGTGGTTTTCGCCCGAACGTCATCTTTTCGCAGGAACCGGCGCTGGCTGGCGAGAATGCCGCTAAATTCGCCGCACGCCACGTCGTACCCCTCAGGCGGACCCTCGTTGGCTACGCCATTCTCAAAGAAGAAAACACGACATTCGGTCCGAACTCGGGGTTCCTTCGAGAACACACCTTCCGTTCGGATGGGCGCGACATGGGCCAAATACAGTTCTACATGGTGATCGCATACCGAGCCTACACATTCACGTTCACGCACCTAAAAGACAAGTTTCCAGGTTTTCGCCCCCTCGCGATTCGGATGCTGGAACAAGCCCGGTTAGCGCTCCCTCGTGGCACGGCCGCCGAAGAACCGAGCACGATCGAGCGGTGAGGTTATAGAGGTGTCGCCCACTCGCCGCCGCCGATGATCCCGATTGGTTCGACCTCTATCCCGACGAGGAGTTCTTCGTAGGCGAGCACAGGAACACCTGGAAACTCGACGGCGATGATGTCGCGCACCAGAGGCCTTAATTCCATACTCGTAAGAATCGGAACCGGCCGCGCAGCGGGCGCGGCAACAGTCTCAAACCGGCGCTTTGCATCCAGGATGCGTTGCGAGATTTCATTGCGATCTTCCGCGCTCGAGATCGAAGCAGATTCCGCTTGTTGGTTGATGAGCAACCATTCGAGATCTGCATCTATGACATGGCAGCGGAGGGGTCCACCGTCGGAACGATAGCTGTGCTGCAACTCCTGTTTGAGGCCTGCCCGAACGAAGGAAGTCAGCCTGTCTGCTTCGGTGAGCCGGGCAGCGTCGATTCGCGATTGCGGCTCGCTCAATATCGAAACCCCGATGATCTCCGCCGGAATCGTGCCATAATCGGCCATTCGTTCGAGAATCGTACGTATATTACGGATGGGCACACGCTCCGAGGCCAAGCTTCTGAGCACCTTTGCGACCTGGGTTATGGAGTACCTGCCCTCCGCCATCTCTACGAGAACGGGAAACATAAGGCGAGTCTCGTTGAGTTGGTCCAAGGCAGATTCCCTGTCTACAAAGTAGTGTGCATTTGACCGGATGCATGACTCCAGAGCCGAGGTGAGGACGGCGATCCCGTCCCGCCCACAGTCCTCTAGTCCGGTAATTGGGTTAGTGAGCAGATGTCCGACCCGAAAAGCGACTGTCCCCGGAACGGGATGCGCGGAGTGGCAAAACGTGCACCTTGGAAGACTCACACCCGTCTCTGCTGCGAGTTTCTCACGAATGCTGGCGAGGCCGGAGACCTCCGCCACGGAATCGTTTGTGGTCAAGCGGCGCAGATCTTCATCAGCGAGATGAATCTCGATTAAGTTCGGCCGGAGCGCCGACAAGAGATCTTCGGCCGCCTCTTCGGCGTCCTGGCCGGCGTCCCAGGCTTTCGTCAGTATCGGCGCCACCGTCTCCCAATTGCCGATCGAGATTCGCATGCGCAGAACACCGCACAATGCCACCATCACCCAATGCGCGTCAGGAGGCCATGTGGTTCCCACCTCGCTGCAACTCGGCAGCATAGATACGTAAATAGCAGCTTGCGCCGGAGTCAGCAGGACATCCGGCTGCAGCTTCACGGCTTCTAAGCAGAGCAACTGCGTCCATTCGTCTGTGTACGTTGCAGACCTGCCGCCCGTTCCATGGTAGGCGTTGACCTGCTTGACAAGATCTGATGGGTAGCTGCAAATCTGACCGTTGACACGAAGGTCAATGGGCAGAGCGAAGCTTTCGGATCTCGCCGGGACACGAACGGAACTGGCCGTCACGGCACCGGGAATGCCGAGTGAGTCCAGCAGATCTGTAACCCCGTCAATGATGCCTTCAGCGAGCGCAACTTCGTTGCCATCGCCAGTGACGGCCGGCTCTGTGGAAACGGCATCTGTGCGAATGGCAATCCTGAGTCTTTCATGCATAATGCGACGTATCCGACCCGAGGTCCGCACGGTTGCGGATCTCCTTCACTGTTGTGCCCGTTATGCGCAGCTCGGACGAAGCGAGCACTCGAATATCGGAGAAGCCCATCCCTACCAGCCTCTGGAGGAAGGGACGGATATCCGAACGCCTTGTGACAAGGATCGCTCCTTGTCCGGCACTGCCCACCAAAGATGCGATCTGCCCGTGCAAGCGGGCCAGTTCCGCTGGATCAATAACCAGGACGCGCCCACCATGCCGTTTTTCAATGTGCCTCGAGATGGCATCTTCCAATTCTGGTGGTGTTTGTATCCGAGTGCTCCCTTCCGCTTCGAGTGGAGCGAGTTTCTTGCGCACGGCGGCCACCGATGCTTCGAGGTCGCCCCTCAAATCCTTCAGTTCGATGAGCGCCTGAAGAACGCGCTGCCAAGCGCGTATCGGAACATGCTCGCGTACCAGTGCCTGCAACACCTGCCTAAGGTGAAAGAACGCCTTATCGTGACCAGATTCGTAGTCGAACAGCAGCGCGCTATTCTCGTTCGAATTTATCCAGCGCTGCCATAATGCAGCGACGTCGTCAGCGCTGACGAAAGCTGCGAGGTTCTGCCGCAACGAGCGCTCTAGCTCTGAAGCGAGCTGTGCCATCGAATCTGCGCTCGGCGCCTCAGGCAAAACGCCGGCGCGCACCCGTGTGCCGTCGATGAGGATCGAGTAGCCGCTCGAGGAGAGACAGTCCGCTGCCGCCGAAACGCCCGGGATGGGTAGCGGCACCCCTGTCTCGTCTTCGAGGGCGCGTCGCAGTCCGGCAATGCGTGTGACAAGCGAAGAACCGGGCGAGACAGCACCTGCGAGCGACGGGCTTAGTTCGAGCGTGAGCCTTTTAGGCATGGGAGCAACAACGGGGCCCGTGAGCCGGTATCGCTCGTCGAAATACTGGGCCAACTGCTTGTGTGCTGTCGCGAGTTCCCGCCGCATGTAGTGATTCGCAGGAAGCGCCTCCTGCAAGGAAGCCCAGGCATCGGCTACTTTCCAGTGGGCGGCCGGATCGGCTATCAGCCCCCTGCAGACTCTGGCGAGCGTCTCGCCGGGACTGGCCCAATTGCTGGCCGGGTGCCCCTGAATCACGCGGCTGAAGCCGCTGATCGCCTCTTGCGTATTGCCCGCCATCAGTTCGGCGAAAGCCACTTTGGTGCGCAACTCTTGCAGAGCTTCCGGCGTGCTCTGCTCCGACTCCTCCACACAATCGAGAGCCTCCGTAAAGATACTTCGCGCATCTTCGTACCTGCCAGCGGCGAGTGCTTGATCGCCATCGGTATGCAGCGCCCTCGAGATCTTCTCCAACGCGATCGACGCCTCGGGGAAAGCCAGCTCCGGTTCTCCGAAAACGGCCTCCCGCCGCCAAAGCTGCAGGTAAAGCCCCGCAGCTTCTCGCCATCTCTCTTGTTCCAGCGCGATGCGGGCGAGTTGCGCACCGGTGCCGAAGGCGGAACAGTCGCGGCCATCGCTGCTCCCAGCCTTGTCCCTTGCGAGCGTGATGTCTTGCTTTGCGCATTCGAGCAGCTCGCTCTTGCTCCGGGGTTGGATTGGTTCCAACTCCGCGATTCTTTCGCGGCATTTCTCCTTGAGCCGCGCTACGGCATCGATCTGCTTGTCCGTCCGCTGTGCCGCCTGGAACCATCGCTCGGCGAATGCCAACCCGTACTCGAGCGTAAACCGGACAGATCTAATACTCCTGCTGTTTCGGGTTGCTTCCTCCACAAGGGCGGTGCCTCGCTCGACGTCACCGTCCGTTCCGCGGGTCAGGTACATCACCCCAAGATCGTCGGCGTAGTCATCCGGCTTCGTGCGACTCAAATCCTCCAGCATGGCAATCGCTTCATCGAGCAGGCTCAAAGGACCGGTCAGTAGTGCGAGGTGGTAAATCGCAGCCGCTCCATAACTCTTCCGTTGTTCAGAGGTTCCATAAGTCTGGTCAGGCTGGTTCCGGCGGATCCATTCGAAGTCCAGACGTGCCAGCTCCGGCTTACCTGCCATGAGTAAGGAGTATCCCCGCATCAACCGCGCCCACATGTCTTCTCGCCGATCGAGACTGCTGCTGAAATCTTTGACGGCCCGGTTGTAATCGTGTTGGTAAAGAGCGACGTACCCGCTTGTCGAAAGAACCCACCAGTCGGCTTCCTGGACCGAAGATTCGATCAACTCCCGCGCCTGCGCGAAATCACCCAAATTGGCCAGAATCGCTATACGTTCGGACCGGGCAGTCTCGTTACTGGGAGCCGCCTTGTAGGCGGTTTCGATCGCAAAGAGCGCGGCAAAATCCAAGTCAAGGAAGCGTAAAAACCGACTCAGGTACGTCCACCGGTATGGTTCGCCCTCATCGAGTTGTATGGCTCGATGCAAGCAGACCACCGAGCGCCACCAATGATCCGCCGAATCCTTTCCGTTTTCGACGAGGTTCACGAGTTGGTCGCTCATGAGCGCACGCGACGTGTAAGCCCAAGAGTATTCGGTCGTGGGAAGCCGATGAGAGGCACCTTTGCGCCAAACCTCTACCGCCCTTTTGGAGAAACGGGACCTCTCGTCTGTCTGATTTGTTTCGTCGTAACCACAGTACAGTAGAGCGTCGGCCCAATACCAATAGGTCTCCACGTGGTCGGCGTTGAGTGTGTTGGCTCGCTCCAGGAGAGCTGCCGCCTCCGCGAACCGGTTGCCCCAGTGCTGATTTCGCCCGGCCTCGTACAACGCTTCGGCGACAACGTCGGTGTCTTCATCGAGCTCAACCAGAAGGTCAGAGAGGAATTCGTACGCCGATGCCTTGGTCCCATAATCGTAGGCCAAGCTTATGGCTTCCTTCGCCACTGCTTCGGCCTCGTTCAAATTGCCGTCGCGGTGATGTGCTCGGGCCAGATTCAAATGATCCTCGGCGCTCTCGGGTAGGAGCTCAACGATTCTGTGGCGCACCGAAACGGCTTCTGCCCAATTACCATGGATCTCCAGCAGACCGGCAACGCGTGTCAAGAGGCCCAGGTGCTTGGGTTCGTCCCGCAAGCCTCGGAGATACGCATCTTGCGCCTGCTGCTCACGGCCTAATTGCATCTCCGCGTCGCCAATGAGTAGATAAGAATTGGGCGTCAGCAGTTCGGGCCCCTTCTCCATCAGCTCTCGCATAACGGCAAGCGCCTCTTCCGGCTTCTGCGCATCGATCAGGGCGGACGCCAGCTTCAACTTAATACCCCCTTGTTGGGCACGCGGCGCCACTCGTAGCGCCGCGTGCAAGGCCGCGATCGCCGCTTCAGGGGAGCGCCGGGTCCGCAACAACGCATCCGAGAGCAGCACGTGGCGTTCGAAGTCCAGGGGCTCCTCCCGCAGATATACCTGGAGGAGCCGGATGCCTTGATTCAATTCGGCGTTCGAAGGAGCGGCTGTCAGCGTGCCTTGAATTAGCGCCTGCGCCTTGATACGCACTGCCAGGAGCTGAGAGGCTGACAATTTCAAAGCTGTGTCGGCTTCTTGGATGGCTTGCTGACTGTCGCCGACCATTAGAAGCGCGGCGGCGCGGACAGAGTGAGCCTCGGCGGTTCCGCCGATGCCCTCGATCGCCCGATCCACTGCCGTGAGAGCCTGTTGCGGTTCGCCGAGTTCGATGTAATTCCGGGCAAGCAGAATTAGCAGGCGAGCATCAGGTGGCTCCTGAATCGATAAGCCTTCCCGAATGACACGCAAGGACTCCGCCAACGCATTCTGCTCCATGAGTACCCTGGCCAGCCGGAAGCGTGTTGCCGTACGCCGGTCGGGTTGGCGCAGACTGTCGGACAGCGTGACCGCTTGCCGGAGCGCTGCCACGGCCTCTTCGAGACGCCCTAGCTTCGCAAGACTGTCGCCGATGCCCTCGAGCGCGAATACGTTATCGGGCTGCCGTCGGATCGCCTGCTCGAACAGCTCGAGTCCCCCGTCCGTATCGTCTTTGTAGAATCTGAGGCGAGCCATGAAAACGAGCGCCGAGGCCGCCGCCTCGGCCCCTAGTGCCTCGTTCACAGATGCCCACCAATCCGCAATTGAGGAATCGTTGACGGCCCTTGCATTTGCAGGCGTAAGCAGTTCGTTCACTTTCTGGAGGAGGTTGGCGGCTTCTCGAGGGGCAACGCGGATCGCTTCTAAATAGCTCTCGATGGCTTGCGAGTACAGGTGCTGCCGCTCGAGCGACTCCGCCAGGCAAATCCGCGGTTGAGCGGCGTCGGGCCGTTCTCGAATCGCTTCCCGAAATGCCGCTGCCGCCTCCGTGTGCCGGCCGAGTACCGACAGCGCCAGCCCAAGCTCGTTATAGATTTCGTCCAGGCTGCGCAGGGCTCCAACCGCTGTATGCTCCATGCTGATTTACCTCCGGCGTTGCTGATAGCTCGGAGTACACAAATTAAGATACGTTCGGAATACATCCTCCTGAGATATCAACGCTTCTTCCACGATCTTTTCTCTTTGGAAGTCTCTGGTTTTTGACATCGCCAGGAACAGTTCGAGTGCGTCAGGAAAATCGATCAATCCTCTCCTAACCTTTTTTATCGCTTCACTGATCTGGAGCTCGAGATTCGCTTCCGCATTCCGGGCCCCCGAAGTAGGAAACGGCGCAACGCGCTTCAACCCCGTATCGATCATCAGCGAAGGATCGCGTTCTCCTAGTAACCGATACGCGTTGGTCTCCACAATGGACCATTCGTCCGTGGATGATGCTTCCCATCGGGCAGTCCAGGCAGCGTTCATCACCGCCCATTTACTGGGCCATTTCTCCAGGCGATCTAGCACTTCACCCAGTCGAAGCTCATTTGCCGTCTGGCAGTCCTCGAGCGTCCGCTCAAGATTTACCCGGAACTCATTGCGGAGTATTTGTTGAAAACGGGCCAGCCAGGGCTCGTAGCGTTTCACGATGTTGTCATAAGCGTCCGTATGCCCCGTCGACCCGAGTGCCGCTCTCCAGAGCGACGGCACTCCCACGGTTTCGTCCAGGACAGGAGCGAATAAGCCGCCAGCTCCCTCACGCCAACCGGACGCGGCCTGGGACACTGCGCTGGACCTGCGGCGAATCTCATTCATCCAACGTAACGTTTCGAGCGCAAACACGAAACGGTCTGCAAACGCCGGCATCGCACCCGAAGGAGCAAACAGCGTAGTGTCTGGTACGAATTGCAGATGAAGTAAAGCGAATACATAAGCTGGGCCCGCGAACAACGCGGCAAAGCAGTCTGCAAATAGCCGGCAGAGAATGTTCCTCTGCTGGCGCCGGAGCGCTGACAACTCCCGTTCAAAAACACCCGTGAACCGGTCGCGCTCCGGGTATTTTTCTGTCCGCTTGCTGTAGTATTCGTCCCACAACTCCACCACTCTCGGCAGAAAACATGATTCGTCGCGCGGTCGGCCGTAATTGGAATGTTTCTCCGGGTTGACATTTTGTTCAACCTCGGACCGAAACTCGGAAAATCGCTCAGGCGGCCTGATCTCCGCCACTAGGTACCCGTATTCATGAACCGTGAAAGGCAGGTGCCAAATATCGCACGCAGGGAACCGCAGGCGGATAATTTCCGCCATCGCGTGGCTGATTCGTTCCTCTCCCACAATCAGTACGGGCGCCGAAACTCCCGCGCCGTGCTCATCCAGATCTCGTACCAACTCCTGCGCGATATCGGAAAACCGTAGCACGTCTTCTCCGATTTCTGCCTCATCGTCAGCCGGGGCGGTGACATAGTCCAACTTTGCGTTCATCAGGTGAATACCGCCAATGACGGCCAGCAGCTCGTTTGAAAGGCTCGGAATCAGATCCGTTCGGAGCCTGACGTATGCAGCCCAGCCTTCTTTCGGAGCGACGTCCCCGCTCACCGCCTCCTCCATTTTCGTGAGATCCGTATCGAAAGCATTTAGGGACCGCGCGAACTTGCTTCCCATCGCACGGCCGTATTTTCCGAGCGGGTGATCCTCTCTGTGCCGGATCAGATTGCGAATGCGATCATACTCCTGCCGCACGCCTCTCAGCGCGGTCACCAGTAAGCTTTTCTCGTCAACTGGCACTCAACCTCCTACCGTGGGTCGCTGCGGACCGAGGCACGCTCCTCAAGACGCTTACCGAGCTCATAGGCAACTTCGTTCAGGTCAATGGATACCCTTCCCGGTGGGAGGCGAGCATACCACAGAGCATTAAGGATGTCACTCAGCGTTATTGCGTGCTCGCAAATCCGCCCGGCGGCGGAAAGCTCTGACAGATCCGGCGCCGGCCGCTTCTCCAGGCGTACTGCCATGCGCCGTGCAGTTTCGAAACGTTCAGGAGTGTAGCCTGCGCCTAGGCCATAATACTTCTCGACTAAGGCGCTCAGCTTGCGGTGCCACCGCCGGAAGTTATTATTAGGTTCCTCCATCGCATCAGGCACGGCACCGCAGACGCGTTTAGCCTCGGTCCAACTCGTATCCAGCCACTCGATGACCTCCGTATAGGTGTGCCGTGTCTTCGCATCCATACCGCGGAGCGTGTCGAGCACCGCACGCGCTCTCACGTCGTGCGGCGGGTGGCGCCCCCGTGCGGCGAACGCTTCTACAGGGTCGAACTGCGTCAACAATACGCAGCAGGCAAAGGCCGGACCGAGCGTTATCGTCGCGAAAATATCAGAAAACAACTCCTCCATTTGCCGGCTTCGGTTCATTGCGGAACGGGGATCGTGCGCCGTTCGCGGTTCGACTTCTTCTTCCCTGTACGTGAGGAACTCCGGCGTGGCCCGTGCGACGAGATGCCCAAATTCGTGTCCCACAACCGGGAGCTGCCATAGCGACCAATCGGGAAAGCGCACCCGGACCACCTCCGTGTTGGGTTCGACCAGAGGATCCATACCGGCGATGGCGCGCGCATCCCAACTCACACCCGTCCGCCGCGCGTATTCGGAAAGCAGCATGTCGGCGAGGGCGCAGATCGAGGGTCCTTCCGAACTCTTGGTGATGCGTGCCGGCTCGCGGTCGAACTGCTGCCTACGGATGAGCCATCCGCCCAAGAACTCCAGCGACTCACGCTGCAATGGACGCGCGTCGATCCCTAGGTTCTCGATTTTGCCCCAGGTGCTTCTGCGCAGCCGCACATTGGACCGACTGATTTCCTCGAGCCACGGGCGCGCAGCGTATTCTTGCGCGCTGAACAGCCGATAGAACCGCGCAGCGAGCGTGCCCGGCATCTCTTGCTGCCATACGTTCTCGAGGATTTGGCGTGTGCGTCGCAAGCGCTGCTCGCATCGTTCGAGGCGGGCTCGCGCCACCACACGCTCTGGCGTGGGCTGGAAATTGTTTCGGCCGAGCCGCGGAGGGTCATGTCTACCCGCCAGCCACACCATGGCAGCCTCCACCGCTTGCTCGGCCAAATCCGGTTGGTCCAGACGGAGGAGCCAGATTGCGGTTGCCGCCACGCCTTCATCTGCCTGCGGGAGCTGTCTCCTGCGTCCTTCGCTCAGATTCTCGAGGCAGGAGATCGTGTCAACCCACCGAGCCTCAGTTTCTTTGATTGCGTAGTTACCGTACGTGCGAATCGCCTCGTCGTAAAAACTTCGGTACAACGAGCCGTGCTCCTGCCGTTCGCTCTTCAAGAGATTTTCGTCTGAACCAGCGGACCGTACGCTAGAATTCCAGATCTCCACGAGCCGGGACACGACAGCACTGTAAGGAGCTCGAGACCGCTTACTTCCTCGGTTCATTGCGTCCAGCACAGTCAAGATCGCAGCCGCGCGGTGAACGGCCGCGGGAAGGTACCGGGGCTCCGACGCCACTTCTTCGATAGGCTCAGGATCGAGGGGTTGGAGATCCTCCGGGTTCGTGTAATCCAATTCCAGCGCGAAAACCGCGACCGCGTATCCGGGACCGATTACCGCGGTTGCGAGCATGTCCGCGAAGACATGATCAAGAAACACGTTGCGTGCAGGCAAGTCATTGATCGATGGCAGAACGGGAAGAATGCCGGAGGGCAAGTGCCGGGCGGTGCCCTGTAGCGCTGCGTGAAATCTGCTGCCGGGCGCCGCCGCCGCCAAGCCAAGCGCACGCCCGACTAGGGGCAAGTACCACAATTCGCAATCTGGAAACGGCACGCGAACCAGGCAGGTGTTCTCCTCGAAAAGGGGTCCCCGGCCTGAGATAACCGTCAGCCGTTTATCGAAGCCCAATACTTGACATTGGCGCCGCAGGAACTGCCGCGCTACATTACAGAACCACGCAACCGGTTGTGCTGCTCGGTCCTGTGTGATTCCTCCGCTGCTGATGCACAAGCCGCCGAGCAGTTCCAGCTCTGATTCCAATACAGTGCGGCACTCCCGCGTCAGCGCGCTCAGGCGAAGCCACAACTCCGGTAACCCGGCTGCGGTCCGGTCCTCTGCCTGTAATTCCTTAAGCTTGACTTCTGCTGGGCCGAGTGCTTGCCGGAAAAGCCCACCTAGTGCAAACTCCTGCTCGATGACGTGGTGGCTGAGAATCGCTTCCACGCGAATCAGGTCCCGTTGGAGGTCCTCGACTCGCAATTCCCACAGGCCGACAGGGCTCAAGAGCGACACTGCTCAGCCTACACCCAGCATCTCTTTCGTAATCACCAGGACACCGTCGACGAGTTTCACAATCGAAGTGGTGTCGGCGTAATCCATGCCGCGAAGTATCCCAACGTTCATCACGAGCAGAAATGCCCCGCCTACCGCAACGTCCAGCGGAAGGGTGCCGCCGAGCTTTCCGAGCAGCCATTCCGCAGGTTTTCGTAGCATATGGAGCGTCTCGACAATCCGCTTGAGTAGCGCGAAATTTTCCATCATTCTGTCTCGAAGTGCATTCACCTTTCGTGAGCCCTCGTCTATGACGGCTAGTTCGGCGCGAGTGGACTCGAGCCATCCTGATATCCGGTGGCGGCCATCGTCGGATTGAAACGCATGAATCAGAAACAGCGTTAGGGCGCCGGTTCCGTTTCGGATTTGGCCGATTACCTTCTTTACACGCTGCTGGATGCTGTCGAGGATCTCGGAACCAGCAAAACTCCTTAACGTGTCGATTGCACGCTGCACCGCACTCCAGGCACGCGCCAAAAGCTTGTCTCCGGGAATCCCCTCCAGAGATCCGAATATCGTGCTCAGATAGCAATCGACTGTGTCAGCATTGAGTCCTCCGACCTTCTCGAACACGCTATTAAGCAGGCTCGAGGTTTCGGCCAGCAGGCTTTCATAGAACCTTTCGACCTGCGCCACATACGTGTTACGGGCGGAGGCGAAATCGACGCTAGGTCTATTCGCGGCCGGAGGAGCAGCCGTGACTTCGTCAAAGCCCAAGCGACTTGTTCGAGCCGCACTTTTCCTCGATTTGATGGTCTCGTTGAGCGAAGTTATGGCTTCGTCCAAGTACTCGGCCCTGCCATCGCCAGCAGCGGCGTCGGCCGCGCCAGCCATAACAGCGGCGACGTGCAAATCAAGTAGTGCGCTGGTCAGCGCATAAGTGTCGCGTCCTGCTGTGTCGCTTCCTTGAAGCGCAGCCGGCTCGTCAATTCGCAGGCGGCCCGTGTACATCCCGGTTTGCCCCGCGTATCTGTCGTATGCTGCCGCGAGGTCCTCAGCGGCATTCTCAATTCTGCCCGTGTCTCCACCGCGGAGGGCGATACCCAGTACGTCGGCTTCGTCGGCGAGGCTACGGCTCCGCTGCAATATGTTCCGGGTTTCGTCAGTCAGGTTTGGCATATCGCGCCCGCCAGTCTCGGTCTCGGTTGCGTTTTCGATTCTACACCCGAGGGGCGAACTCGAGGCAGGCCTTCCGGCTCGCTGGCCTTCTTCGGCTTGCATAAACACGGTGCCATAGGTCCGAGACCGAAAGACGGGCGGTTGCTGATACGCGCACCCAACACGGGACTAGCCAAGCTCCGGCAAGAGAACCGGGTACTTCGACATGACCGCTACCCCATCCACTGTGCCTATTTTCGTGCCTACTTTCACCTGAACCTAGCCGAAATGGGCTGAAGTGCAAGGACTATATCGAGACGTATTCTCAACAACTTACCGCTTTCACTTCATCCAGCTTCGTGTCGGGATCTGGCTACGAACCAGAAGGTCGGGTGTTCGAATCACTCCGGGCGCACCATCCGAACCTAGCTGCTTAGCCGCCATTTCTCACGAAGACGTTGAATCCGAATAGCCGTCGGCTAAAACTGGGAGCACGTGATAAATCGAGCTTCAGAAGGCCGCCGAAAGAGACACCAGTCGTAAGTGGGTGAAATTTGTTTTGGAGTTGTCAAAGAACGAGTGGCCACAGGCCGCCATGAGTTCAGCAGCGCAATTGCTGAAGAGCCTGGCTGAAGAGAGTTTGTAGCGGAAAGCTGCTGCTCATCTGGACCCAAACCTTGCGCACTGT
>JBJMGK010000122.1:0-23191 GCA_045807925.1 Bryobacteraceae bacterium
GAAAACGATAGCGGCCCTGAAAAAAACAACGCGTATAAACGCGCTACAACGCGTTCCTGGCAGGCTTCTGAGGGTTAGAGTACCCCTCAAAAAAAAGCCTGGGAGCGGGAATTTCATTGGTGTACGAGCCTGACAATCAGCACCACCGAACAACGCATCCAAACCGACTTCTACAGTGCTGGTCTGGGGCAAGGAACCTCAAACGCCGTTCCCTTGCCCCACGCCCCCATCCCGGCTAAAAACAATCCATCTCTTGACTCATGTGAATAATCTCGGGCATCATTGCAAATGCCAGCGTCGCTACGCTCCGATTTATTCACATCGCGTCGGAACGGTCCATTCACATCATCGGAATCCGCAACCGGAGCCTTCTCTCGGATTATCAGCGATGCCCGTAGCTACACGAAATACAGCTCGTCGGTCTGAGGCGCAGCCTCGTTAGTTCCTTTGGCTATGCGGCCAGGATCTCCTGCAATCAAAGCTTCACAACAAGAGGCCGGCCTTCAAAGACCGCATCGTGACCGCTAGCCTGCCCAGCTACTTTCACCACGAGCTTGCGCCTCTCGGGCGCCATCATTTTGGAGCCCTTTGCGAGACGCATCGAAAGCTGTCGGCGAGTGTCATTCCAGACCATATCAACCCGCATGAACTCACCCTCACGGTAGTTGAACGTTTTGCCGTCATCCTCGTAGAGCGAAAACGCTCCATCCGCGCCGGGGTGGATCCAGATGGTCAGCGGCTCATCGACGTTCTCGGCCGTGTATTGCTTGATCGGACCGATGGGAAGCACTGCTCCGGCCCTGACATACAACGGGATAGTCTCAAGGTCCACATTGCGAGTTATCTCGCGTCCACCCTCGGTGACCTCTTTTGTCCAGAAGTCGAACCATTTGCCGCGAGGCAGATATACCGAGCGGCTGGTGGCACCTTTCTCGACGACCGGCGCCACTAAAACGTCTCGACCGTACAGGTATTCGTCGCAGCGCGCTACCGCAGCCTGGTCTTCCGGGTAGTGGAGCCAGAGGGCGCGGACGATCGGCAGACCCGTTTCACAGGTTTCCTTCACAGCCGAGTACAGGTAAGGCATGAACTGGTAACGCAGCTCGAGATACTTCTTGCAGATAGGTTCGATCGCCGGATTGTGGAGATTCTTTGGGTCCGGATGGTAGCTCGGCGTTTCCTGGTATCCGATTTCCCCTACTGTCCAGCCCCACGGCAAATGAAGCCGCCAGTCGCGGCCGTGTGAACGAAACAAAGGATTGAAAGCGGCAAACTGAAACCAGCGTGCGAATAGCTCGCCTGTGTACTCCTGGGTCGGAACGAAGCCGCCGATGTCAGTGCCCCAATACGGAATGCCGCTGATTCCTGTATTGATAGCAACGGGCACATGGGTTTTCAACGTTTCCCACGTAGACTGAATGTCGCCGGACCATAGGAAGGCAGCAAAGCGTTGCATCCCCGCGTACCCGTTGCGGTGCAGAGCGTACACGCGCTCGTTCGGCCTGTAGAGTTGCTGCCCTTCGAAATACATCCGATTACGGGCCAGGCGGGACGGCGCATCGAGTCCGTCGCCCTGATCCGGCCACCATCCGTCGATGCCAACGTCAAGAAGTTGTTTGTGTACCGGCCAGTAGCAGCTGACCTGGCGATCCGGCGGCCAGTGATTATCCGGTGTGCGTCCGCTTGGGAGGGGGGCTGCGGTGCATGGATCTTTCACGGTGCCTGTCAGCTTGTGACCTTCGATCACAATATGGAGGACTACCTTGAAGTGTTCCTTGTGTAGCATATCGATGGCTTGTCTAGGGTCGGGAAACACCTTGCTATTCCAAGTGAATTCGCCGTTATGCGTGTTCCAGCCGAGGGGAGTGAAATCGGTCCCGAGATAGATCATTGCGTCGCAAGGCAGCTCTTTCTCTCGGAACGTTTTCGCTTCCTGCAAAATCTCGTCCGGTGTACTGAGCGTTCGGTGAGACTGCTGATAACCGAAAGACCACAGCGGTGCCATTTCCGGATGCCCGGTGATTTTCGCGTACTCGGCCATGATCGCGGCCGGATCTTTTGTTCCGATGACGAAGATGTCCAGAGCCACGCGCGCTTGCGTGTTGGTCGGCTTAACGACGCCACGCTCACCCGTCAAATCGAATGAGACAGCCGGCTCATGTACATACATTGCCCAGCCCGATGTTCCCACCAGAAATGGAATGGGTACCTTCGCTCCATGGGTTCGTAACTGATAACCGCCTTGGCCGCTAGTCATGCGGTCTACCTTGCCTCTGCGATCAAACTGCGGACCGCCTTGCCCCAATCCAAGCAGTGTTCCGTCGCCGAGTGTGAAACTGATGTTGCCGGAATCACCCTCCACCCGCAGTTCCTGGACCACCCTGTTTCCTTTATCCTGTACACGAATAGTAAATGGATTCGAAGTGACGGCCACCATGAGATCGCCGCATTTGACTCCTTTCCCTTTGGTCCCTCCGCGCAAACGAGCGACCGGCTTACCCCATTGCTCCTGCACCAACGCCCCATCAGACGGGACGGATTGTCCGTTAGCCACGTCTATTGGCGAGACCTCGATTCGCACCGTCCGTGGGCTGACCGAACTCAGTACAATCTCAACCGCCTTGCCTGCAACGTGCAATGCAGTCGAGTCTGGCGCTTGACTTGCCCTCGTCAGAAAACCAGTGCCCGTTGCGGTTGCCACCGTCTGAAGAGCTTGTCTGCGTGTAACCGGAACTTGGGCCATCGTGACTCTTTGCCCTCGCATTCTATACAAAGGTGAATCCGATGGCGAAGTCCGACCAGCACCCGTATGCGTTAAGCGAATGTACTTAAATTGCAAAACGTCCCACCAGTAGTACGATGGCCATCATGCAAGTTGATCTTGCCTTCGCGGAAAATGGCATCACGGTTGACCTGCCCGAAGGCTTTCGGTATTGCATCCTCGAAGAGAGAACTGCAAAGCCGCTCGCCGATTGGCGAAGCGCATTGGAAACGGCTTTGGATCAGCCGATTGGCACGAGTCCGCTGCACGAGTTTGCGCGGGGTAAGGCAACGGCTGCTATCTCGGTATGCGATATTACCCGTCCGGCTCCTAATGAAAAAGTCCTTCCTCCTGTGTTGAGGAGGTTAGAGGCAGCCGGCATCCCACGCAATGGGATTACAATTCTGATCGCAACGGGATTGCATCGTGCCGCCACCGATGAAGAGATCAGGAAGATCTGCGGCGAAGAGATTGCGTCCAAATACAAAATCGTCAATCACGATGCCCGGGATCTCTCTGCCCACCGCCACCTGGGATCCACGAATTCGGGCACTCCCGTCTACATCGACGAACGATTCGTTGCGGCAGATCTTCACATCTCACTTGGCTTTATCGAGCCTCATCTGATGCTTGGCTTCTCCGGCGGCCGCAAGTTGATTGCGCCAGGACTTGCGGCTCAAGAGACGATCAAGGTCCTGCACAGCCCCAAGTTCATGCGCGACGTCCGGACCAAAGAAGGGTCGATCGAAGATAATCCGCTACACGATGAACTGCTTGAGATCGCGCGAATGGCCCGGCACGATTTCATCGTCGATGTCGCGCTTGCCGAAGGGCGTGCCATCGCCGGTGTTTTCGCGGGGGACCCTGAAACAGCGCACCGCACGGGATATCAGTTCATGTCGCGGGTGATGCTTCAGAAACTCGACGAGCCTGTCGATGCGGTTATTACGAGTGCTGCAGGATATCCACTGGATCTCACGTTCTATCAATCCATCAAAGGTGTGACAGCCGCTTCTCACGTCGTTAAAGATGGCGGACGAATCCTCCTCGTCGGTGCATGCAAAGAGGGTGTCGGAGGGCCCGAATTCGCGGAGATGTTGCGCACAGGGTTATCGGATTCGGAGTTTCTGCGGAGCCTTGAGGGGACGCCGGTTGTTCCGGACCAATGGCAGCTCGAGAAATTGGCGATGGTCACCACTCGCAAGCAGGTTCTCTGGTATGTGCCGGGGCTTCCGGCTGAGTACCAACGAAAGCTCTGGGGCCGGTCGTTTCAGTCACTACCAGCGGCGATCTCCGCTCTGGTGTCCGATCTGCCCGCGAATGCTCGGATCGCGGTTATTCCTGATGGTCCCTACGTTTTAGGCAAGGGTGAAGGCGAACCGGTGGGGGCGGGGAACACTCATAAGTACTGACGATGAGATTGGCTCCCGTAAATACGAGAATGCGCGTCCCCAACCACGAAGGCTGGAGACGCGCAATCCGGTACATCAACACTCGGCGGAGCAAGGTATTTAATTACCTACACACACTCCGCTCGAGGGGTTTGCCGTGCAGTAATTGCTGATCATCTGGCTTAGCTGGGCCCGCTTGGTTTCCCAATCATCGGGATTGCTGGACCAGCTGACAGGACCGACAAAGTAGCTCGGGTCGTTGTTTGGTGCGGGGTTCTCCCAAAGGGCTTTCGGTATCGCCTGGTTCACGATTGCCTTGGTTGCCCCGGGATTGATCCGATTGGCGAGGGCGAGATAGTCGGTATCTTGAATACCCCGGCGCCATTCCTTCAAGCGAAGACTGGCGATCGGACCGTTCACGCCGTACGAATCGGAAGTGTGGTTCACGTCCGTTCCCGGATAGACAAGAAGACCGTTACCGTTTGATGTCCCATCATTACCGTACAGACCCAATGATCCGTCGAAGTAGGACACGGAGCCCCAGGTAGTTGCGGTCTGGAACCAGTTCGAAGGCGTATTCACGTTGGCATACCAGTAAAACCAGCGGTCGATATTCATCTTGTATTGGGTCCAGGGAAGGGTCCGCATCGAAATGCCGTCATCTTCGGTCATGGCTGTTCCAGTGCCAGGCCGGCCGTCGTTGTATCCCCAGAACCTGCGGCCCGGTGTGTTCCTGTAGAAATCCGCAGCGCTTGCCATCGTGGCGGCGGGATCGCAAGGGGAAGATGTCGGGCAGGCACCGATCCCCGCGGCCGTCACTGGAATGCTGAGCGTGGGGATAAAGTTCCGCGCGGTTACAGCGTCCACCGTCGAAAGAGACAGCATGTTTTTGCCAGGACCCGGATCCTGAGCGATCCACTGGGCCCATGTCTCTACCTGGCTGAAATTAGCTCTGGAAGGCTCATCCTCCAGATAGAGGAAATACTCAGTCTTAGGCGAATTTTGTGCGAACCAGCTCGCGTAATTGTCGATGTGATTCTGGAATAACCCCTGGTTGTGCTTCCAGTCGGGCACTCCATAACTCGCCGCTCCCCAGGTTCCGTAGGTGCCGATGGAGTAAATTCCTTCAGGCGTATTGACGCCGGGGCCGTCATAGCCATATTGAGCTGTGAAGAGGCTGCCGTTTAAGCGGGGCAGACCGCTGTCACATGGACGATCCGCTACCGGGCACTCATTTTCGCCAACAAGGCTGATTTTGTGGCGGTGAAACAGTTCGAAGTACTTATCCGTGATGCCTGCGATTTTGCGTCCTTCAATGCTGGACCAGTTGACGTATCCGCCTGTACCGGCCGCGTAGCGCCACATAATGTCCGTCGTGTCGAGATTCACCATCGTCTTCGAGGCGGTCGCATCGGGAAGGTTGAAGTTCTGCACCGTGAGTGATACCGGCACTTCGTGCGTCGTTACTCCGTTCTCAATAACGGAAATCTTGCCTGTGTACGTGCCGCCGGGTATATTTTTCGGCACGTAGATGTCTGACCAGATGCTCTGGTTCTGTGCCTGCGCGATCGAGAAAGTGGGTACCAGTTCAAGAGGAACCATGATGTCCGGATAGAACTTGTCGTGATCGGGCCGATCGGTCCAGCCTCCCATTCCATTTCCATTCCCCGTCCAGGGTCTTTGGAACCGAACCGGAACCTGGCGCTCGTCCCCCTTGTAGTAGCCGAAGTAGCTCAACCCTTTAATCTGCAGATAGCGCACATAGAAGAGTTCAATATTGCGCCCGACCCAATTGAACACGCCATCGCCGCTGGTTGGTGTCGATGAGATCGTCGCACCGCCAGGGCCAGTCAGGGTGTCGAACCGCACTGCGACATTGTTCGCGGCCGCGTTTGCTGCCTCAAGAACCAGATTGAAACTGACAACTTCGTTGCGTGCGCCCGAAAGCTTAACGGTTTGTCCGTCCCAAGCGCGGTTGATCACGGTGCCAGTCGAGTTCTCCACGTGGCGGGACGCCCTGAGTTCGTCGCGCGTCACTTTATCTCCGCCCTCGTTCGCCCATATTCCGCTGATGCTCGTCGACGATGTTGCCTCCGGCGCTGTCAATCCATTGCTGCTGAGCGCTACGAGATGCGGGGATCCGGGTGCATTGTCCACTATCGTCAGCGTGCCGGCACGGGCGCCCACACTTGTGGGTTTCGCCGTCACCTGGATGGAGCAGTTAGAGCCTGCGGTCAGCGAAGAGCCACAAGTGGTTGTCTGAGCAAAGTCGCCCGTTACCGAGATGCTGCCGATTGACAAGGAAGCTTGACCCGTATTGGAAAGAGTCAAAGCTTGCATCTGGCTCTGCGTCTGAATTGTCAGATTGCCGAACTCCAGCGCGGCGGCGGAGATCACAACTTGTGGCAGTGGTTGCGCACCGATTCCGGTCAGTGAAATCTGGTGAGGTGATCCGGGCGCATTGTCATAGATCGTGACCGAACCGCTCTGAGAACCTGTGGCATCAGGACTGAAGCTCACCGAGATAGTGCAGGTGCTGTTCTGCTTCATGGCCACCTTACACGTATTGTTTTCATTGAACTCGCCGGACGAACCGATGCTGGAGATCACCAGCGCGGCGTTCCCAGAGTTCGAAAGCGTTACGACTTGAGCGGCGCTCGTCGAACTGAGCATTACAGTCCCGAAGGTAAGATTGCTGTTTGAAAGAGAAAGGGAAGGCGTAGACTTAGCCAGCATTGCGGTTGGGAATACGAGGATTCCGATGTAGGTTGCCAGTGACCAGGCAAGCCGCGCGTCCCGCTTTCGGTTGGTACACATAACCGATAAGTCGGCGCGCTGCGAATCATCTCTGATCCAGATGAATCTTGAAAAAATTACCGGAGAAAACTAAGGTAAGAATTTCCCAGTTCTCTATCTCGTTGTAAATGGGTGTGCGAACGAGGCAATAACTACGTTGCGAGTCGTTGTATTTGCCGGAATTGAATCGACGCGGTGGTTACAAACCCAAGATGCTGATACAGGCTAACTGCTCGCTGATTGTCCGCCGCGACATGCAGAAAGCTGCGCAGTCCGCACTTAGAGTGCAAACGGATTAACTGCTCGATCAGAAGCGTAGCGTATCCATTCCCTGTATGTTCCGGGTGAGTACAGACCGCGCTGATTTCGCGCATTCCCGGCAGCGCGATCCGCTCACCAGCCATCGCGACTAACTGGCCGTTCTTGAACACGCCGAAATAGGATCCTAGCTGATAAGTTCTCTTTCGGAAAAAACCGGGGAAGGCTATGTCAGTTAATAACACCATAGCCGGCACGTCAGCCGCTCCTAGTTTCTGCACTTCCGCATCTCGCCAGCCGCGATTGTTAACCGAAGGCATGTCTTGGCGGAAGTGCATCTGGAGTCCAGGCAACTCGCTGACTTCATTTAATCCGTTCACTTGGGGAGAATTCTCGGTTATAGCAAAGATCGTTTCGTCTGGCGCCAGTAGATCGCGGAGTGCCTTGAAGTGTTCGACCGAAGGGTTATCGAGTCCGGCAAACGGGATGAGGTCTGCCGGATAACGGAGCACTGGGCCCTCGCCAATGGCGAACTGCGAGTGTTCGGTTCGCAGAGCGGACCAAAACGGATTCGAAAGCATCTCGGTTCAGTGAAACACGCCGGAGGTGTACGCGAATCGGAATCGCCAGTGTGTGCTGGCGGGTAGTGCGGTCTTTAGCGGGACAAAAGCGCTCTTCACAAGGTGAGATTGCGCTGCGGCGGACACGCCGCTCATATCTTTTCTTCCGCATCAGCAGAGCCTCGGGGTTGATCGAGAGGATGCTGAACGCTACCGTCGCCGCGTGCCGGACCAAGAGCCAGGTTGCGCCGACCAACCGGGCCCGAAGATTCGGACCCGGTTGAGGGTTACGTCACAGAGTTACGCAATGCGCCGGATTCCTGAGCGAGCGGCGGATTCGACGTCCGGGTCTTATCCTTGCGTGAGGCGCCAGGGGTTTTCGGGAGAGTGCGAAGGGCGAGCGTAGGGACAGGTTTGCTCGGGGTTATGACGCAAACAGCTAGGGCTGCGAATGCTGAAATCGTAAAGCTGAATAGATAAGGCGCTCCAAGAGATGCGACATTTGCCTTTGACATAATCAACCGCCTCCGGGGGTTAGGCATCGGGATTCAGTGTAAAAAAGCAAACACTGCCAAGCCGTGATTTAAGAATAATTCCAAACTGGCGGAAATACCAGGATTCTTTTAGATGCCGAAGGATCACCTCAGGCGCGGGTTTACCGGTGGACCGTGAGGTTGAGCACGAAGTCATACCAGATCGGCTGCAATTATGCGGCCATTAGTTTTGTTTAAGATCAGGGCCGGTACGGAATGTGCCATACGAGCGGTCCCCGGTGCTCTCGACGTGTAAACGCCTTTGTTTTCAATGAATCCGAATTTAGTATGGGTCCTTGGTCAATTCTCAAACCTGTGAGATCATTCACCGTTTGGTACAACGGGGTGGTCGCGTATGAGCGATTTCGCCAACCTTCGCCGAAATTCGTACCCAAATATGTTCGTGAGTATGATTTCGGGGCGGTGTTATCAGTGTTTGTGTGTCGGGATGGGCTAAACAGACTTGAACTCTTGGGAGACACGCCTAGGCAAGATTCAACGGAGGTGGGATTATCACGAACGGCGTGTGCGGGCGGCCTCATTCAGACTGCCCGCTCACACTCTGAATACTCGCGGAATTAACGGGCCGTACCTGGCTGCGCTATGCTCCGCCTTACGGCGAAAGCAACAACAAATGCAATGCCAGAGATCGTCATGAGCCAAGTGGCTGGCTCCGGTACGGCCGCGAGTGCCACGCGAGTGACACCGTCCGCTTCAAGAACCTGAATCTGCAAACCCGTATTGACGTTGTTTCGAGAAGAGCCTTGGACGAACTCCCCGGTCGCTGTCGTCGTCTGCTTGAAATCGAGCAGAAATGATTGCCCCAAAGTGAATGGTACCGGCGGAGCGGTGGGGCTAAACGATAGCGGAAACGCACAAGAAGGCTGGGCAGTAATATTGCAATTCGCCGAAACTGATCCAACGCTTACACCAAATGCCCCCGTGAAATCTCCCGCCGAGGTTGCCCAGTTTGGACTGTATAAGAGTTTCAGGTAGCCTTGCCGTACGGGTCCTGCTGTGGAAAGGTCCAAGCTTACTTCTCCGGTTGCAGAGGCGCTGCTAAACTGCGCCGACAGGTCTCCCGCAAAGTTTGCATTCACGGTTTGATTCAGCGAATACGTAAGAAAATCAGCGGAAACAGTTGCGGCGCTGGATGCGTTTGAGCTCAGGCCACCCGCCGGGCCTGTTGAACATGTGTTCGGGTTCGTTACCGTAGCAGCTCCGGTCGCTGTACAAGTAACGCTAGTTGTGGTCGTTGCCCAAGTACTGCCGGCAATTCCTAACACCGCAATAAGTGTTAATGGTTTCATATACCTCCTGTTTAAGAAGGATCATACAGAAATGCTAATTCGACCGCGACATTTAGCTAATGATTAATCCGCAAATGCGATCGCCGGCTTTATCCCGTACGAGCCACAGCGATGCGGACTCCGCTCCACCCTGTCCGCGGGCTCTAGTTCGTTGATGATTGCTGGTGAATTACTGGAGGCGCGCGGGGCGGGATCGAACCGCCGAATAAAGGTTTTGCAGACCTTCTTGCTAAAAGCCTAAGTCCAGCATATTCATCAGTTTGCCAAGGCGTTTGGGAACTCGGTCCGGTTAGGGTCCGAGTTCGGGAACATTTTGTTCGCGGTTGGGAGCTGTTCCATCGCTCGGTCCTGCTCTCCTTGCGAAGGATGAACGTACTTCATGACCGAACGTAAACTCGAATGTCCAAGGATTCTGGCTAATGTGGCTAATGACATGCCGTTCGAGGCGGCCCTTGTGGCGAACGTATGTCTCCAGTCGTAGATGACGCAGTGCAGCCCCGTTCTGGACAGAACTCGCTTGTGCCAGTTCTCGACCGTGGACAATGACAACTTGATCAACGGGTTTCGCTCACTCCCGAAGACGTAACGTCCCTTTGCTTCCTGCGCGAGTTGCGAAAGGATTGAGACAGACTCCGGTCGCATTCGGATGCTTCTTCTCGCCGCTTCTGTTTTCCCGGCTGTGATGTGAAGATAGCGATTATCAAAATCAAGATGCTCAGATTCTAGGCTGAGCAGTTCTTCCGGTCTGCACCCTTGTAGCATCATGAGCTGGCAAAGCGCCCTGAGCTTTGGGAAACATTCGGCTGCAACCATGTATGCGGCTTCGCTGCGAGGATCGAAGATATTTAATCGAACAGCGTCTCTGTCGGATGGAATGTCTTCTGGGTCAACGGGATTGGCTCGGCACCAATTGTGCTTTATCGCATACCTGAAGAACTTGGACAGACTATGTAGATCGTGTCGAATCGTAACATCTTTCACCTTGTGAACTTGACTGCGCCAAGCACGGTAATCGAGGATATCGCCGGAGGTGACGGAAGCGACAGCTCTTCGGCCGAAGTAGGTTGTGAGTGAAGCAAAGCTAGTCTTTACCCGTTTAGCGGTGTTCGGCTTTCCTGAGTGGTGGACCTCAACCCAAGAGAGAAACTTAGACGCTGCCTCACTGAATGGGATTGCCTCTACCTGAAGGAGATGGGCTTGGCCTTGTTTTACTGTTCGCCAAGCTTCGACCTCAATTGCTGCTGCGGGCTTCCGATTGCGTTCGGTAGCCGCCAAGCCGGTGCTTGCTGTCCATTCGTGGCCATCTACCTCGAACCGGTAGTGCCACTTTCCGTTGCGTCTGCGTAGTCCCATCTTTAATTTCCGTGTTGTCGTCTATCCATTCCTGGAGGAGCTGCTTGGGATACAGGATCAAACCACGAAACCGCGTAACAGGCGGTCCGATTCCTTCCGCTCTCCAATTAGCGAGAGTCTTGGGCTTGATACGAAGTATTGCTGCTGCCTCGTTGGGCAGCAAGAGACCATGCGGCAAGAAAGTAGTCCTTGGGAGAGTTCTAGGTACTAGGGTTGCCGGGAAACTCTGAAACCGGAGAACGCCTAACTGCGAGGCGAAGGCGCGATTGGAATGAGAAACAAGCGCGAGAGCTTGTCGTAAGGTGACCGTGCTTCTCGAGGGTTGACTAAATGCATTCCCCAATGACCTCCAGAACACCTTTTGAGGGTTTTGAAGGTTAAAGGGGAAGCAGTTGTCAATCAGTTCACCGTAGTGAACCGCTGCATCACCTTTGGATTGATCTCATACCGGGCTGTAGGTCTACCGCCAGCCGGAGACCACCTGTCGGGTAGTTGAACGATCCACCTTTTGATGAGGAGAACGGAGAGAGCACTCTCGATGTTGCTGTCGCCCCCAAGGCCACGCCAGCCCTTCTGCTTAATATCCCGAACCGTAAATGATTGGCCGATTGCAAGCTTCCGGTTCAGCATGTGCCTTGCTAGAATGTTTGCCGGTTGCAAACCTGGCGTGATAATCGAGGAGTATATTCTATGGGCATGAGCTTCAAGATATGCACACCATTCCGCAGCCATACGGGCGTGTTCCATCGGGATCATCGGTGAGCCTTCTACATTCCTGAAGCGTTCCACGCCGGAGCAGGCAAGATCCGATAGCGCGAACAGGCACGCGAGACTGGGCATCAAGCTCCTGTATTTGCTCAAATGCGAGCACAGTACCGGATGGAGATTCCCGTGGCGTAGCCTTCGTTCGAGTTGGGAAAGCCAGCCGATGAAAAAGTCCTGCGCACCATTTGAAGCAAACTTGAAGACCAGCCCTTCCTCTGGATCGATGCTTACGATTTCGTCGAAGATCTTCCGTACTTTGCCTTCAGCCAGCTTGTCTGGGGCTTGATCAACGTAAACCCAGTCTGGCGAGAAATCGGGCGACACTAGGACTTGGAATCTTTCCATGAATCCATCGTTGCCCGACCCATTCACATACCACTTGTTCAGGTAGGTAGCCAGCTTATCGGGTTGGATGCCGCCGAATACCGAAATACAGCAGATGGCGCTTGTAGTTCCCCGACTGATTCGATCAGACGTGTACCGGGAATCGCCGTTCCAACCTTCGAGATAGAACTGGCGCTCTCCTTCGCGCCCCTTCTTTTCTTGCATCTCGAACATGCCCGTCAACTCGTCCCGAACCTGGAGAAGTCCGTGCGGATTAGCGGTCATCAATTCGAGCAAGACTTCAGGAGTTGCATCGTTGACGATTAACCGTGGCACTTTAGGAGCTTCGCCCTCCTCGTCGCATTCAACTTCCTGCAACGTTTCCTGCTGGAGAGCAGCCTCGATGTCCTGAAGCGGAGCAAGGCAAGCACTGAAGACCGGTGTCTTCATACTCCCTGGAGGGGCAACTATACCGCCCCAGACGTTGGGCGTCTTTTTCCACCCACTATCCCTTTCTTTGGGCTGAACTTTGACCCGCCGCCCCGCTGCGCCGCCGAGGGCGCAAATGGTGGCAACGGCAGGCATGTCAAGGGGAACTTGCATTCTATGACCGATGTCGTTCACAAAGTCCCGGATGGACGAGGGAAGCATCCCTAGTGCAAACGCCGGGACAACGACTTCCCCGTTTGGAAGAGGTTCAGGCTCCAGCCAAAGCTCACGCTCGGCGAGCGTGGTCGTGGCACGGGGGTCCTGACCATATAAAGGAACTTCTTCTGATCCCTGGTGAAGGTCACGCTCCAGCCAGTTCGAGTCGAGGAGTTCGGCACTCCCGTCCAAGCCTTCACGATTGGTCAAATTGATTCTGCATTAGTCTGCTTCCTTTACGCCCAGCCAGCTAATCCAACGAGCCGTAGAACCGATGTCATGCGCTGGATCATTCATACGTAAGCGCCATAGGTCACGAGGTTCCAATGGGCAGTGCATGCCAAGCATCTTGGCGGCGCTATTTCGCTGTTCGAGGCAGAACCGAGCGGTCTTGTGTTCTGCGTCCTTCATGAGAAACTTAGCCAGATACTGTAGTGCGGTGATCACTGCTGCTTGGCCTTCCGGCGTTGTAAAGGTCATCGCACGCGCCGGTGAATTGGGGTTCATCGATTCCTGCAAGCCAGGTAGAAAATAGTGCCGCCTTCGCTTGTGGGGTGGTCTCACGAACAGCTTTTTGTGTGATTCGGGTTGCACAGTACCTCCGTTCAGTTCTTCGTTGGGAGCCGGGTGCTTATCGGCTTCTGCTTCTGCTTCGTTCGGACGATGCGTGTCCACTTCCACAACCTTCAAAACCCCCGAAACCGCCCTAATTTCGCGATGTTCCGCGTTCGCGGTCTCTATTTGCTTAGACATCTTCTTCTCCTTTCGCCAATCGGCTTCGTCATCAAGGTCGATTGCTTTTTGAAACGCGCGACCAAGTTCGGAATGTCGCCAGACGTTCTCGCGGTACTCCACTTCTTCAAGGAAGTCGGGATCGAGATCGTCTGGGTTTTCGGGTACGAAATGGAGATACGAGAACGTCTTCATGCCGTTCTCCCGGTGCTGATGCGCTTACCGCTTTCAATGAAAACTTCGAGATCGGAGCTTGCGTAGTAAACGCGCCCGTTTAGCTTGCGATAATATTTCCTTTGAGCTTGTTTGCATTCGTCAACCTCAAAAGGAGAGTCGTTGCAGGTAGCGGATCGTATAGTAACGAATAAGTAAACTTGTCATCCCGCTCCGTTCGATCTTGACCGAAGATCCAGACATGGCGATGCGATAATGGAGTGGATGGGTCGGCGCGGACGCACCGCAAACGTGACCACAGAGCACGGACAAAGAATCCAGTGGCTCCAAGAAACATACGGCATCTCTGACGGCGAGTTGTGCGCCGGAGCGGGCTTTACGCGCCAGACGCTCTGGGTCCAGAAGACTAACCCCAAGGTTGAACTGAATTGGGAACTGCAGGAATCGCTTGTGGGATTTTTGCTCCGAAGGTTGGGGCGCACGAGTGCTGATAAAGACCTGGTGAAGCGTAATCTATTCGGAGCTTCAGTCCGATTTGATCAGTTTTGCCAAATGTACAAGAAACGCCAATTGCCGGAGATGGTTTACAAGTACAGTGAAACCGTGATCGATGGCGAAGTCATTAAGACCGTTTCGGGCGGAAGGCGGAGCCATGATAGCAGCTAAGGCACGCTCAGGCTCCCGATACCGCTCATACCTGGCGATGCAAGCACTAACGACGGATGCTCGGCAACCTGCGAATCGACCTGCGCTAATCCTGCTCAATGCCTAACCCTCTCGCCGACTTCATTCGCCGCTTTATCCGCCCGAAGACCCACGAATCGCGTATGCCGAAGATGATTCTCTGGTGTCCATTCCAGAAACTCGAACTGCCCGACCAACTCCGGTTTCAGCCACTGGCAATCCTTCATCTTGGCCGCACTCAGTCCTGCTCCCCACTCCCGGTACGTGGCTCGGGCAGGTTCGCGAAGGGGCATTTGTCTGTCCGAAGCTTCCCGAAACGCTTCATTAGGTCGGCTCTGACCTTAGGAGTGAAACCGTTCCGGGTTCGAACTACGTAGATCAGTTTGTCGTTTTCGTAGTACCCGAAGATCAGGGCATCGAAAGTCGTGCCGCCGAGGTGTACCCGCCGATCACGAACTCCTGGCCCTTGTTGATCCGCATCTTGCGCCAGGAACCGGAACGCTGGCCCACTTGCTCGCATCCGTGTTCACGGAGAGGAAAGCTCGTTCGTGTTCAAAAGCAACGTTCTGGAATGCCACTGGTGTACTTTGACACTCTTGGGTTAATGCCTTTCGTTTTCCGATCTGATCGCAAGCACCTGGCCGGAAATTTGCCAAACGTTGGCAGAAGCCTGGTTAAGAATGGTTAAACAGTTTCACCTCTGCAAAAGAAAAGTTCCCTAATTTGTGCCCCGCTAAATTCCGCGAATCGGTCAGTATTATTCCGGGCACGCCCCCCACCGAATCCGGGGTAAGATGGCCGGAACGAAGCAACGAGGTTAGCAGGTGCGCGTCGAAAATCCTTCAGAGAAACACTGCGGCTCCAATCCGAAGATTGCGGAGCAGTTCGCCACCTGCGCCCGACTGTACGCCGAAGCCGTAGTCGCGCTTGCGGTCAATTACACTGGGAAATCCTGCGAGGAATACCGCCGACTCTGGAATGCAGCGGAGGAGGCACGGCAACGAAGCGAAGCAATGCATGAAGCTTTCCGCATCCACGTCGAGTCACGTCGTTGCGGACCTGAGCGACTTAATCAATAGGAAGAGTTGCTATCCAGTGCAACAACTTCCCTTATCGAGCATGGTGCCGTCTTCGAGTGATTCAAGCGCTTTTGCTGTTCCAGGGAACTGCTTGCCGGAGCCGCCCTTCTCCGAAAAAAGCTGGTCTAAATGCCGTACGCGGTCAGGCATAGCACCCTGTACCTGCAACGTTTGACGCTACGGGCGCTCTGGAACGACGGCTGGGTCCAGGGTCGTCTTCCATATCGCTAATTTAGCGAGTTAACCTTGCGCTTCCGCCATCTGCTGCTCGGTACCGGACTTCCTACTCCTCGGAGGAGTATGGCGATACTACTGCCGGGAGCAATAGCCTCTGGGAGTGAAGATTACCTTCTTTCTTGTATTCATGCTGGCCAATTCCATGTACGCCAGCACGGTTGACTTATTAATAGCCAGCGATCCATCGCAGTGGTCCACCCTGACAACCAACCTGGCCATCACACAGCATGGCCTTGACCAAATGGATTCCGTCAACTGGACGCAAGCAATCACCACTGCTGGTCCAGTGAGAAGTGGATATTTTCAGATCCAAACCGGTGGGGATGGCGGTAGCCTGGCCGGTGCTGGTGGCACCCTTGTCACTGGCTTTGCCGGTGGTCCGGTCACCATGATTGATCCTCAGTACGGGAATACAGCCACGGTGGATATCGCTGCTCATTGCCACTCTGGTGGCTTGAACGGGGAATGTTCTCCTGGCAACGGCTACTACGGCCACTACAATCTGATCCCGGTAACGCTGGGCACCAGCATAACCCTGGAATCGGTTGGCAATCTCAAGTACGATCCTGTGGGCTACATCTGGAACGATCCAACCGTTGTCGGTGGCTACCTCTTGGGCACGTTTCAGTTTCGCTTCCTGGAAGCCGATGGTGTAACGCCGGTCGCGGTCTCAGACGCGCCGGAACCGGCGACTTGGAGCATGATCGGCCTCTCAGTAGTCGGAGCCGCTCTCCTCCGAAAGAGACGTTCAATGATTGATAGCGAGGTGAAAGTTGCACCCTTTTTCCTGCTTCTCCCACTTGGCTCGTCTGCCAGCGTGTTGACATCTTCGGTTTCGTGCTCTGCCCCAACCGATGTGTATGGGTCTGGCACATATATAGAGCAACATGGAACCAGCTCTTGCACGGTTGATGGATTTCTCACCAACCTACCTCGTGATTACGGCATTGCGCTAACGCCAGCGCAACACGCCAGCGCAAGCACTTCCGGCTCATATTTGCTCTCAGCCAACGGGATCAGCGGAACGATACATGCCAATGCTGCCGGGTATCCAATGTCCGATGCTACCGCTCAAATCGAGTTGAAAGATACCTTTACAACCGCTGGACCAGTCCGGCAAGGTCTTGTTGCGGGATACTTCTCTACGGACTTCAGCCACTATGCCGGTGGTGGTGGAACGTCCATCCTCTCGCCAGCGCTTTCTCGTTATACATCCTCTGGCTCTGGTAGTGATGCTTCAATCCCGTTCACGCTCGGCCAACCGTTTACGCTCGATATTCTCAGCAGCGCCTATAGCCGCTCGGACGATGACACCCTGTCGTACTACTCCACAGAAGGAACGTTCTCATACAAGTTCTTTGAGGCTGATGGTGTGACGCCGGTCGCGCTGTCCGAAGCGCCGGAGCCATCCACTTATGCACTCGCGGGTTTTTCGCTGGTCGGAGTTGCTCTCTTCCGAAGGCGGTTGCAACCTGCTGAAGTACTAATGATCGGGTGACGGTATAGTCCTTCCGGCAAGCTTGGCCAGGTCGCACACGATATCGCTACCGAGCCGATTGCACAGCGGATCTGCCCCGTGCCATCTGTGACCGGCCCCAAGTGGCGCATCCAACTGGCTCAGGATGCCCAGCGAAGCAAGACTGCAAATTAGAGTTGCCGAGCATACCTGCGCAACTCTATTCCTACCCAAAGCGGTTCGCTGGTCTACTATGGGACGAAAAGATTCTTCTTGGGTCCGTTGCCCTGGTTTGTGGTTTTGCCCGTGTTCTTCCGCTGCGAGATGGATACGGGGGTGACGCCATCTAGTTCAAAGAATTGCACGTTGTACATCAATTCCGCCGACCCATAAGCTTGGCCGGTCGTAATGGCACCTGAGAGTGCGAGCCAGTATGCGGTGGAGCTTACATCATCGCTCATGCTTTGGTAGGTTGTGCTGTTGGGATAATTCCAGTCAGCACCCTGGCCATCGCCTGTCAGGTTTGTCACTACGACTGCGTGCCCATCGACAAGCGCGTAAGAGAATCTGCCAAAGGTTGCTGGTGAAGACGTGACCGTTTCGGCAAGCATCGAGGTGGTCTTTATCAAGATGGGTCGATTTCGTCCCGCTATCGATAGATCAACGGGTAAAGTAACCCATGTCTGGAACACAGATGAAATTCCGTTTGAACTATCAACCGAGCCGTGCTCCACAATTGATACGACGTACCCGTTGCTCAGATACTGGACGTTAGTCAAAACTTCGGCGTTTGATCCGGTCGAGCTACAGGTACTTGGACCCGAATCGCCGATGTAAACGGGACCGGCTGAGCACTTGGTCCCTAGGAAGAACGGCGACGCATTCGGAGAGGTATGCGAAAAGGCATTCGGTGACGCATTCGGCGAGGGATTCGGCGAAGCATTCAGAGTTCCAGCGACACCGAAAGATAAAACTCCTATAAGTGCTAGGCGGATTTTAATTGAGAGGCAAGGAAGATGCATCGCAACCTACTGCATCATCGATTGGATGGCATCAGCAACTGTGTACGGTAACGTTAATCTTTCCTAGGAAGGTATATCTCTAGTTACCGGAAAAAACCGACAAGGGCATGTATCGTGAGACTAAGGATGCAATATCTCGACCCGAAGCCCACGCTTGATACGTACTGGGGAGCTGTAATCCTCTTCGTGAGAAACGTAGCCTCGTACAAATTCGCCCTCGCCCAATCTGTCATCGAACTGTCGGCCAAGGGAGAGTCGTTCATTCCTCTGAGCCAGCTTGCCGAGCCGTTCTCCAGGTATCCGGTAGCCAGTCTTTGTGCTTGCCGGATATCGAGCCGCTCTTAGACTCTTCCATCTGAGCCATCTTTCACCTGAGCGCTCGGCTCAGTTTGAGTAAGTGATCTGGCCTCGCAGGAGTTCTAAAACGCCCTACTCCCGGTGATGCAATTTGCTTGGTAGGCGAATGACCGTAAGCTCAATGCACTATGCTCACTCGCGCTCTCGATCTTTGGTTGAAGCTTGAACACGCTTGGTGCAAATTAATGCACGAGAGTCCCATGTGGCCCATCAATGGGCGGTATCAATGCCGCCGCTGCTTGCGCTACCATCCCGTTCCTTGGGAAGTCAAAGACAGGGAAGTGATGTCTGCGCCCACTCTCCTGACCGAAGACACTCCGCTTTTCGTCTAGGTTGAAGTAGACAAGAGCCGATCTACTCCAACCTGAAAGACGGATCAGCGGATGTAGCCGTTGGGAGGAGCAGATTCGCACTCAGGCGAGAGTTGGGTATGTGGCTTGCACGTCTCGCATTCGACGAAGCCTCGCAGGAAAGAAGGGAGCCTGTCTGGGCATGCCCCTGGCACCCGGCCCATGGTTCTACAAGCCTGTGAGTGCCTCTTCTAAGCCCACTGTTCTCTGCCTCAAAGTTGCAATGAACTGCCCGTCGTTCACGGTACTTGCCCCACATCAAAGCACCGGAGACCGTAAAACAAACGTGGGAAAGTCACTAGTTGCCTGGAATGCCGGTGGCGTCATCTAACGTTGGGTTTCGTTGGGATGGAAATGATGGCGGTACACTCTGAAACTCGTGATCAGGATGCGCGACGGTATCAATTGCTAAGCGCGTACCTTATGCTGACAAGTCTCGTGCGGCGCGTCCGTAAGAACACCGTGTCGCCTGATGGCTCCGATGCTCTGCGATACCGAGCGCTGAAGGATTACGTACTCTCCAACGGAATTATGCGGCTCATGGAATTACCGGCTGGTGAAACTACGCCGTTCGTTGTAGGCAAGGAGTTATACGGCGAGACAGTTGAAGAGGCCGTGGATGCGCTGGAAGGTATTTGCACTGTGCAGCTACGCAGAGCTGGTATAGCGGAAGGATGGAATGAGCCGCGCCGATGGCTTGCACTCACTTTTTAAGCGGATCGTTCGATGACGAGGCGTTGATCGATTCTGACGTGGTCTTCTGCTTGGACGCAGATCTCCGCATAACTTACTGCAATGCCGCTTGGGACTGGTTTGCCAGAGAAAGCGGTGCGCCAGACTTCCGTCAGCCAACCCTCGGACGTTCGGTCCTGGACTACATGACAGAACCGGATCGTGCGTGTTATGCCCGGATCTTCCGGCGAGTGTTGACGGAGCGCCAACCCTGGGAGCATTTGTATCAGTACTCCAGTCTAGATCTCCACCGACAATTCAGAGTCCACGTCCTGCCATTGATGCGAGAGAGGGGTTTGATGCTGATCGGTTCCCTTCAGGTGGACCAGGTTCATCAGGGTGTCCCGTGCCCACCAGGGGAGAAACGTTATCGGAATGGGCAGGGGTTGATCCTGATGTGCTGTGGCTGTCGCCGCACGCAACTACCCGCACCCGGCACGGAGAGCTGGGAATGGGTGCCGAATTTGATCGAGAGGATGCCCTCCGGTGTCAGCCACGGTATCTGTCCGGCATGCCGTAAGCACTATTACGCGGAAGAGCTTTACGAGATGGAGAGATGCGCCGCACCATAGGGGCAGACGACGGCAACAAGAAACTACGAGGATGGATGAGTCAACTTCATAATCTAAGTGCGCACAGCAGAGCACGGATCGACGCCAAGCTGGCTGAGTTACGGCAGGAAACTGGTCACACATGGACTCTTGAAGTAACCAAGCAACCAGGCGGGATTAACAGCGTTTGTTTGCTGGAGATTGCAATCGATGGGCGGATTACGAGGCCAATAGCTCTGGAAAACAATCACGAGAAACCTGCTGATCGTATCTGCCGGGAACTGGATCGCTTGAATGCTGAAAGAGAGCTACAGAAGGAACGGTCGGCTTAGCCCCTGTAAGAGAAGAAGTGGAATGTCGAGAAGCACCGTTGATTGTTCAACTTTCTGGTGCTAGGATTCCGAATGGCTAAGAAACTCGTAATTGTTCGTAACGAGCGTTCAACTTATGAGGTGCATGGAGAACAGGAACGGGCACCCCAAAAGTTTGTAGGCGGCCTATCGCTCGATCTCCCGCGATTAAAGACTGAACTCCTTCAGCACGGCTGCCCGGAAGAGATTGCCGCGAAGGCATTGCGAGAGGTCGAAAGCGGCGGCTCGGCCAGTATCTGTCTCTAACCTCTATCAACCGCGAGTAAGCTCTAGCTCTGGATGGGTGTGATACCTGCTGGACGCGCTGTCCTTATCGTGACTAGGCTTACCCGCGATCTGCTGACTCGATTGTACTCCTATTTGCTTCGTCCGGCAGAATTACGTGGCCGAGTTGGCCTCGACAAAGGGATCTCCAATAGGATTTCAAAGAAGTTCCCATGCAGGTCTTTGCCGGGAGGCGATGGCCGCTCCCACTGCTGCGCTGTGATCACGGACGATTCTTTCCGCGTATCGTTCGGCCTGAGTTTGTGTAAGCCACCTGGATGCCAACATTGGATGGGCGAGAAGCGTTCCCGTCCTGTCGTCAATCTCAATTCGCCACAAACGCCTTCCACTGACATCGGGCACCTCCTCCCGATACGCCTTGAGCACATAGCCGTTGTAAAGACTTCGGCTTGATCCAACCTGAGCGCTCCTTGAGAGGTTTGGCATACAACCAGCGTGACACAGAATCCGTAGTTGTTCCAGGTTTCAGATATCCTTAGTCATGTTGCCAGTCACGCTGTCTACAGGAGACGGTAAATCATGTCCAGTAAAGAAGTGAGATCGCTAGGAGCGTCCTACTTGGTCAGTTTCGTAATTTCGGCATTCGCAGCGTTAGCTGTTTGTGCCATGGCCCCGACCAAACCAGTTCCCGTTGCGCCAATCCTACCTGCTTTACCGCAAGCGGTGACGGCATTGTCATAACAACTCGGAGCGACAGCTCAGAATCGAGCGTACCCCGGCTCCAGAAACAGGGCGGCTTCCTGGGGTGCCCCGGTGGCCACCAACTCTCTGGATTCCAGTACTCAATAGGGGGTTGGGTACCTCTTTTTCTTTGGAGCTTTTTGCCTGGGATTACATTGAACTGCCGTTGAGTATTCTCTTTTTGTTCCAACTACAAAATCTTCTCGTGGGTTCGAGCCGGAGAAGGGAAGCCAGAGACATTGCCGGATGGATCGCTGAATCCAACAAAGCCATTGAGGGTGTCACGCTTGGCCAGCTTTGCCTAGCCGGAATGGTCACGCTAGAAGTTGCGTGCCATCAGTGCTCAAGACGTGGGAGGTATCGGGGTCACTCGGTTGATTGACCAGCACGGAGCGGGGATGGAATTGACACGGCTGAAAAGCCTAATCGCCGCTGACTGCCCCAAGCAGGGGAATGTTTCTTTCTTTCAGCGTTGCGGTGTGTATTTTCCTAAAGCCTCGGGTGCGAAGTAGATTTGAGGAGCCACGTTCGACGGACGAGTACCGGTAAGGCTGGCAGCCGGTTGGACGTCCGGGATTGGTTTTGAAGGTTTTAGGTTCTGCTGAGGAAGTTGTTGCGGTTGGCTGATTCTTCAGCCCAGCGTGTCGCGTTTTGCCGATGGCATCGGCTCCGGTACGGCCCCGGCTAATTTCAACAGCAGGTAGTCTCTCAGCAGTCGGTAACGCTCGCGTCCCGTTGCTGGTCGTCTTCCAATGGAGCCAATGCAGCGGGTCCAAGCTAAGGCATTTAACCTCATGTACCTTGAACGGGCTTCAGCCGACCTTCTTTGACTGAAAGCGCGTAATCAATGTTGGTCCTCACGGTGTCTATGACAGCAGAGGCCACAGATGGAAACCGCAAGCACACAAGTTCCAGATGAGGATTTAGCGCACCTGCTGTTATTCTCGTTTCGCTACTGTTTAGGGAATGTGACTTATACTACGTACTTCACCCGCCTGATGGCCAACTACTGGGATCTGCTGGCCCCGTGGCACCGAGAGATTCACGACGACATCAACCGTGCCCGACAGCGAGGAGATGCTGGATCTCTCGCGGAAGTCAAAGATTGGGAACGGATCCTGGAGCTTCCTGTCAAAGACGTGTCCGCTGCTCTGTGGCAAGCTGCTGCCCTCCCATAGGAAAGCCGAGTCCTCGGAGCTGTTCTTCTCCGAAGAAAACTGGCCTTGTGCGTATTGCGCGGCCAGGTACAGCACCCTGTACCTGCAACATTTGACGCCACGGCCCACCAAAAACAAACGGTGGCTCCGAGGGGAGTGTGGGTGGTGCCTGCGCGTCTTGGCTTCCAGTGTTCAAACGGGGGATGGGGAACTTCTTGGTTTTCCCTTTTCCCGTCCAGAAATCAGCTTGAGCTTCATCCCCATTCAACCCGTTTCCTTCGAAAGTCTCTATGTAACCTGTTGATCTTGTGTAAGTGTGGTTCAGTGAGGCGCGCCCGAATCAACAAGATGTGCCGACTTTCATTCTCCGGTTGTGACCGCCAGGTCATAGGGACTTCCTAAGCTTCCTCCATAACTCCACATGAACTTTGGTTTTAGCCCTAGTACTACTGTGTTATAAATAGAACAAATTGGTATAGAATTGTTTTGTGGGTAAACACTCCCCGCCAGGCCCACAGGAGAGACGCTTTGCGGCATATATGGATGGCCTGGCGCAAGCCGCGGGGCACGCTGATCGGGCAACGCCGTTGAAGATGTATTGCGCGGGATTGCTGCTGCCGGGAGAAC
>JBJMGK010000123.1:0-34097 GCA_045807925.1 Bryobacteraceae bacterium
CACCCGCTCCTCCGGTGAAAGATAACTGAACATCCCGCTCTGTTGTGTATCCGTTCCCCGCATCTGCTCTAAAACATTTGGACGTCACTATGCTTTATCCGGTAACTGCCACGCTCCCTTTTTCCGCATCCTGCTAGGCCGGCAGGCGCTCTGCAACAAGCATGGGCTGTCATTGTCGACGCTAAATCGGCATCGAAAGCGGCAACAGATGGCAAGCGAGCCGGCAGAGACAAGGCGCTGGGTAGCGGTGGAGCTGTCGGGTAGCGGTGGAGCTGTCGGGTAGCGGTGGAGCTGTCGGATAGAGAGCAGGCTCCGGCGAGCAGGCTTGAGTGTTTGGGTTGGGGCCGGCAACACGAATCTATTTGGCGGCGGGTGCAACGGGGACATGCGCAAAGGCTTTGAAGGGCTATACGGCCTGGTGCGCGACCGGTTGTTAGGGGATCCTCTGAGCAGGCTGTTTTCTTGTTTTCAAATTGCACAGCGGAACGATCCGGGTCACAATTCAAAACCACCCGGATGCCGTGGGAGGTTCTAGCCTCGACTCGGGCTCCGCGTGCGAAAGAAGTACAGGCCCGTCAATCCTAATGGCAGCAACGCCAGCGATCCAGGTTCGGGTGTCGTATTGAGCGTTCCAGCGCCGGAGTTGGAGGACGGGTCACCAGAGACAAGGTTAGCGATGCCACCGCCAGTCAGCCGTCCGTTGTACCAGAGGAACGCACCTGTTCCCCCTGTGACCACCAGGGTTTGCGCTATAGGTACGGCGGTCGGAGGAGCGGACAAGTCTGCCTGCTCAAAGAGGTCGCCGAACAGGGTGCCATTGACGAAAGTGGCCGTGAAAGTTCCGGTAACTGCACCCGTCACGACGTTGACATTAGCTACGTCCCTCCATGTCATGGTGCCGAGTGGGAGGACTGACCCAGTGCCGTTTCCCATCAATGGTCCACTGGTCGGGTCTCCGGTTGCAGTGACGCTATAGGTGTAGGTGGCGCTGATCGTTGCCGCTGATGCCGTAACAACTGCGCATAAGGCTATCACGGCGATTCTGAGATTCATATCGCTCCTTTGCGACAGGAGTATAGCGCAATATTGGGAACACACTAGAAGGCCCAACTACGCTTTAGTACTACTTGCTGATCAAGGGCGGTGTTCGGGGCGATGGGCTGTAACACCCTGTAAATGGGTGCGCTTGTCTACCATCACGAACATAGCTCGAATCATGCGGTAAATCTGGACGGAGTGAACCCTCAAGCCGACATAGGGCCTTCGACGTAAGCGGTGTGCGGCACTACCCACCAGAGCAGATGAAATTGGAACTTTAGCGTTCACATAATATCGGCAATGACCTCGCGCACTCCTTCGCAGCCGCCCGAACCGCGCTAGTCTCGCGTGGAATGCGTGTCCATGATTGCGACGGAGATTGAGAGGCAACGACAATCTTGGAAATCGGTTGATCTTCAATCTCCAAGGGCGACCACAGGCCAGCCAACTCACCAAGGCATTCTCCGAAAGCCACTCTGAGAACCTGTGCTCACCGGGACCGAAGGTCATGCGATTGCCGCTCCCGACCCGGCGCAATTCGATAGACAGTTCCTGCGCCAGCAAGCATCCAAGAGTCAGCCGTAACGTTGAACCGTGTCGAGCAGCACCACCATGTCCATGCACAAGCCGAACTGCGCAGGAACGCAAAAAAGAAATCCGCAAAGCTCCGCGCGGATAAGGCGGGCGCGGGCATAGTCGAAGGGGCCGAAGTCTCCAGGCGTATCTCTGGACAAATGTTCCTAATCGGAGGCTTGCATGGCTTTAGTTACTGGCTTTGGCGGAGCATTCTTGCGAGCGACTGATCCAGAAGCTCTATATAGCTGGTACGAGCGGCATTTCGGTCTGGTGAGGTCCCAGGGATGTTTCGCGTTTTCCGCCTCCACGCAACGCGCTCAAGTTGTCTTCGCCTTTTTCGGACAAGAGGATGCATACCTTCCTCCTGCACAGAAAGCGATGATCAATCTTCAGGTGGATGACCTCGATCGAGTGCTGGACCGTTTGATACACGAAGGCGTCACGGTCAATCCAAAACGTGAAAGCTACCATTTCGGAAGGTTTGGCTGGTTCACCGACCCAGAAGGAAATCGTGTCGAGCTTTGGCAGCCTGTGGCAAACGACTGAATGGCGAACCGACCCAGATCGGTCTCTATAGCTCGGCTTTCGGCCGGCTCTCGACTCTGGATGGTGCTGAATCGGGACCGTGCACATGCCTGCTTAATCATTGCGGCGCGTTGATCCAGATCTCGGCACTCGCATGCAAGTGATACCATCGGCAGCGGCAAAAGATGTCGGTTTTCAAGCCCACAACCGAAGAGCGTGACACGTTAAAGAAAGCCGTTGCAAGATTCGCGCACGATCCCGTTAAATCGCAACTACTTTCCCGCCTTGACGCCGAGGATGCGGAATACAGCCGCGGCAGCGAAGAATGGAATCACCTCAAGTTCTGTGTCGAGCAGCACCACCTCCACGCACAAACCGAACTGCGCAGGGATCCAAAAAAGAAATCCGCAAAGCTCCACGTGGATAAAGCGGACGCTCTTGCGAGGAAGTTCCATCCCAACTTCTCGTGAATTACAAGTGACAGGCTGCGATCTTTGCGCGGTCACATCCGCCCCAGGGCATGGTCGAAGGGACCGACAGGTGTCGTGAGTACTACTAATCTGGCTTGAAGTGCCAATGCAAGTTGATTCAATGCTTGCAAAGCGTTCATCAAGCATGGTACATAAACCCGAGGCATGACCAGCTGCGAAGTGGGCTATCCAGGGAGTCCCGTTGCTCTCTTCACGCCATGTAAATTTATTGCGAAGGCGCATTACGACTGAAAGCGTTTCTGGGGTCATCCAACGGGGCATATCAATCTTTCCAGTAGCGGCTTCGTTGCGGATCCGGAATCGGACGACGGTGCTGCCCTAGAGTGACCTGATCCCGCAAACCTGGTGCGAAATCGGCTAGGATTTCAGAACAGGAGAAAGGGCATGAGTTAGCGGACGATTCAGTGAAGAGACGATCATTGGGATCTTGAAGCTGCCGGAAGCAGGGCAGAAGGTCGCGGACTTGGCGCGAGCACGGCATTGGCGAAGCCGTTCCCCGTCGAAAGTTATAACATCATTCGGTAAAGGAGAGAAACTGAACATGGTTGAGGGAATGGCAACGAAACAATCTGGCAATCGAGAAACGCACGCGGGAACGGAAGCCCTCGATGCAAACGTAAGAAAAGCTGTCGAGAGCGCCCACGGCAGCCGGATCGACTGGAGCCAAGCCTACGGTAGCTTTAAGTCGGCTGCTCAACATACAGCTCAGGCATCCGCGCAGAAAATTCCTCTGTTTGAGACGGCGCGCCCGGATCCTGTGGACCGGCATCTGAGAATCGAGCGAACGGCCGCGGCACTGGCCGATGGGACCGCGAAGGATGAGCTCGTCGCAATGATCGACGAGGATGTGCTTCACAGGACCGGGGTGGACATCCGGGGCAAGTTTTTCCAGAACGGGGAAACCTTCGGTGTTCGTGTTCCGGTTTCCGGTTACTTCAGTCCCGAGCTGACCTTATTCGTATGTAAGTTAATGCTGAAGGGAGCGAAGGTTGTTCCCATCACCGAACATGGCGAGGAGCCGATTCCTTACGGAGTTACAGTCGTGGCTCCGTTCAACGATCAGGCACTGAACGCGCTGCAAATCACCGAGGGAATCGCGCACCTGGGGCGGCACTTTCTCACGCCTGCCCAACGCAAAAGGTATAACGAACGGCGCGAGGCTGCGATCGCGCAAGGTAAGGCGGCGAACGGGAGCTCTCTTTCCAATGTCCCTCCCGAGCTGGATCCCATCGATGGGTACGGCACATTCTTAGAGAAGCCAGCCAGCCTACGTGATCTTGTACGAGACAGCTACCCGCGTCCAAAACAGGGCGAGGGAATCCGCGGCGATTTCGCGGCACGGCTCCAAGCTGATCTGGACGCACTAGATAAATTTACCGGAATGGCTTGGGTCGGCGGCGGCGGAGCCATTGGCGATTTCGGGAACAATACTCGAGACTGGATGCTCCTCGAGGCCTTTATCAAGGGTGGGAAGCCTGTAGCGGGCATCTGTTATGGTTCGATCGTGCTCGCCCAGGTGAAGGACTCGGTAACTGGCACTTACCTGCTGCAAGGCCATTTCGCAACGGGTCATGGCGACGCTGACAATTACACCGAATACACAGCGACGATGAATCCGGACGACACCTACTATCCATCCATAAGCGGTGCGGCTCCCATCAACCTCAGCGATATGCTGAAGCA
Organism: Bryobacteraceae bacterium; assembly: GCA_045807925.1. Taxonomy (GTDB): domain Bacteria; phylum Acidobacteriota; class Terriglobia; order Bryobacterales; family Bryobacteraceae; genus Bog-105. Next base: position 4,314 of record JBJMGK010000123.1, read on the forward strand.
GGCAATCGGGACCAAGGAAGGAGGATACGTCACCGAGCTTGGCCAAGCCCCGATGGCAACGATGAGCGGCGGCTCCATCTTCACGGGCAACACTGTCGAGGATGGAGACAGCGTGGCGGACCTGTTGCTGGCGCATCACCTGGGTGGCCTGACAGGAGACTATTTCATTGCTGGGGACGGGCGCGGACGTGTCCTTACGAAGGATGACCCTGCGGTTGAGCGCATCGCTCGGTGGTAAATCGCAAGACACAGGGGTGAGTTGAACGATCCCGACGTGCGGGATGTTGCTTGCTGGTTCCGAGGCTCTACGAGTCACAGCCAGAGTCTCGACGGGCGCAATGCGTTGCCTCCACGGATTGCGTCCGTTTTCGGCGGTGAAAAATCGCGTGCCCATTTCCTAACACGTATCTTTGGATAACTTCGTGATATTTATGAAGTCGGGCAGTATTAATCCTATCGGCCTAACTTACCGCGATAAGAACTCGCTACGACCTGAGTAACAGCGGCACTTAGCGGAGAAGTGCGTATTCGCCACGATTCGGCCTTGATCATCGATCATTACCCGGCGGCGTTTCGTTAGCGGCTGCCGACTTCGGGATCTATGGTTCTGGCAAGAGCAAGTTCCGTGGCGGCCTCGGCCGCCTTGTTTTCGGCCTGGAGTGTCAAGCCGAGACTGTAGTGAAGAGACGCGATCAGAGGATTTACGTTGATTCCCTCGCGATAAATCTTAGCGGCCTCTTCGAACTCACTCTTGCCATAAAGTGCGCCGCCCCAGTTCAGATAGGCGGGTACATAATCGGGATCGATATCAACAGTTCGCTGGTATTCGGCGATTTCATTCGGGTTGCCAAGCGCGCCATATGCAATGCCTAAATTGAAATGCGCGCCTGCGTCACGCGGGTACAGACGCGTCGCGATCTCGAGAATGGCAGCACCCGTCTTAGCATTTCCCGCCTCGCCGTACACAATGCCGAGATGAGTCAGTGCGCGCAACAGGCGAGGATAAATCTTCAAGGCTTCGAGCAGCTCATTCGCTGACTCTGGTAGCCTGCCTTGTTTCCGGAGGTCCATCGCTTTGTTGAACACTGCTTCCGCCTCTTGACGGAAGTTTCGCGGCATTCGTTGAACGATGAAATACTTGCCGTTTGCTTCTACTATCGGCGAGATCTCTCCGGGCTCCAATTTCATAGCAGCGGACGACCATGCCGGATCCAGCTGGGTTGTCTCAAGATCTCCCAGGTATCCCCCCACGTCCGAGGTGGCCGAATCCAATGAATTGGCGCGGGCGAGCTCAAAAAAGGGGCTCCCCTTTGAAAGTTGACGCTGTATCTCCAACGCTTTTTCCTTATCGGTGAAAACCATGAGCCGCAAAAAGAGATGAAGCGGGGCGATGGTCGTCCGCATAGCCGAATTGCGAGCCATTTTCGCTTGCTGGTCTAAGGGGGCGCGGATCCAGTGTTCGGCGATGGTAAACGCACCGCGTTTCTCGTCTGCCATGTGGCACGTTACACACCCTGTAACACGGTTGACGGGACACACGCCGGCGTGTTTCGTGGTGGATGCACTATGGCATCCCTTGCACGTCCGTTCCGCCCTTGCAACCAGCACCGAGCGGGGCGCATCCTGGTGCGGATTGTGACAATTCGTGCAGGTGATCTCACCGGCGGTTTGACGCCAGCACTCGCTGTTCTTCAAAGCAGTGACTTGATCGGAAATCAATACATCGTCCGGCATGGGGTCGGCAAGATAGCTTGACCCCGCGTGGCATTGTAAGCATGGCGCCATGCGGTTCGCGATAGGGAGCTTGCCGGGATTCAGAATGCCGTGATCCGGAGTGTGGTTTCCGATTGCGGCGACATGCGAGCGCCCGGGGCCGTGGCAGTTCTCGCACGATACGCCGGTCTCGACGTGCCCACCGAGGCGCCGGGGTTGCACATGGCAGCTGAGGCACCTTTTCTCGAGGAACGGGGTCAGTACGCGTCCGAATGCCGTTTCATAGTTCGACGGTTTCTGTTCGGGAAATCCAAGCGAGAACGCGAGCCGATCCTGGCCAGCGGAATGAAAGTACCGGGCCTCGAGCAGGCGAGAGACGGGTAGCGGCAGGCCTTCGACTGCAGGAAGCCGGAAGAGAAAGCTCAGTCCGTGGCGTTTGCCACCGACGATGGCCTCGAGAGGAAATTCCTGGGGAGGCCTCCCAGGCATTTGGACCCGGTACTGGAAAGTCTCGCCGGATCGCTTCAGGGCGTAGTCAATCGGGGGTGCCGGCCCTTCAGCATAAGTTTCCGAATAAGTGGCAGGCAGATTTGTGGTTCCAAGCCCGCGCCAAGTGCCGGCCATGTTTGTGCGGGCCTGTGAGGCAGCGGTCTCCCTGTGACAGCCGGCGCATACGTTCCGGCCCAGGTAACCGTCGCCCTGCGCTCTGGCCAGAGTGAAACAGACCGCCAGGAACGAATAAAGTAGAAGGTTCCGAACGGTGCGATTGAAACCCGTGTTGCCCACCGAGTTCCTGATCATATCTCAGTCAGGGTTGGCTCGCGCTTGGTCGGCCGGGTCGCCTCGTATGTAACGTTCGGGTCGAGGGTATCACGTGTAACTCGCGGAATGCTGGACGGCTTGGAATGCCGTGGCCGAGGATTGCTAAGGGAAGGCTATGCTGATCATTTATCGGTCATGCCACTCGCATCTTCTATCAAACCTGAACAGCGCCTGCTATCACTTGATGTCTTCCGGGGCGCCACCATTCTTTTTATGGTGTTGGTTAACAATGCGGGTGGTTCGGTTTCTTATCGAGAGCTGGAACACTCGCCATGGAATGGCTGGACCCTGACCGACTGCGTCTTTCCAGCCTTCCTATGGATCGTCGGAGTTGCCATCACGCTGTCCTTAGGCAAAAGGCTGAGGTTCGGAGATTCGCCTGCACAGTTGTTGCCCAAGATCTTTCGTCGGACAGCGATTCTGTCTGTTCTTGGACTGCTGATCTACGTATATCCGACGATGAGCATTTCGCACCAGAGACTCCTCGGCGTCTTGCAACGTATCGCCATTTGCTATCTGGCCGCATCGCTGATTTATCTCTATACGGGTGTTCGGACGCAGATCGCTGTCATTGTGCTGCTATTCGCCTGCTACTGGATGATGATGACACTGATTCCTGTACCGGGTTATGGCGCGGGAAATTTAAGCGTTGAAGGTAATTTTGCCCATTACGTAGACCGGATCGTACTCGGCTCGCACAATTACGCCGCGACGCGCAGCTGGGATCCGGAGGGCATCATCAGCACCTTGCCCGCGATAGCAACCGCTCTTCTGGGGGTGATGGGCGGTCATGTGCTTCGCCTCAGTGTACCGATGGCAGCTCGCAGGAACCGCCTTTTTCTCATGGGTGCGTGCCTGATGGCCGCCGGTCTGCTTTGGAATATCTGGTTACCGATCAATAAGAAACTCTGGACCGATTCGTTCGCGGCGTTCATGGCCGGGATCGACTTCGTCTGTCTCGCAGCTCTGATCTGGATTGTCGATGAGCATCATTTCGGCAGATTTTTAAGGCCGTTCGTGATCACGGGCATGAATGCGATCGTTGTATATGTTGCCTCAGAGTTACTGGCGGAATTCCTCGACGCCACCTCGCTGAAGGTGGCGATCTACAACAAGTTCTTCGTTCCGCTAGCCTCTCCCGTGAATGCCTCTCTGCTCTGGGCCCTGGCGTTTACTGCACTCATGTACCTCATCAGCTACGTCATGTACCGACGCGGCTGGTTCGTTCGTATTTAGCAGATCCTGTCGGTTGTGCGCTAGCGGAGCAGTTCAACCGGTCGGTACTTCACGCCTGATTTGATGTCCAAGCCTACGGCCGTTGAGGAGGAGCTACTCGCTTTCCGCACCGTGATTCTCCCCCGTTCGGTCGCGAGCCTTACCTCAGGTCCGCTCCCCACGGCTCCACTGAGCCGAGCCCCACGCCCGTCCGCGCTCGATTTCAGCGCCTCTCCGAAGTCGTTCGAGATTTCGCCGTGGTCGGTGATCGCGCTCATCGCAAAGGCGGCTGATTGAGGGATGGCGAGCTCGATGTTTCCCGATCTCGCATGCACAATCATCCTGCCGAGCGGAAGACGGGCCGGATTCAGCTCGATGTCACCCTTATCGACGCTCAACTCAAGGCCATCTGTAAAGTTCGTCAGGGTCACGTCGTTCACGCGCGTCGTCAGCCGCGTAGGTCCGACGACATTCTGCATATTGACGCTGCCACGATCAATGCGAATCTCGCCCGGCACGCCTTGCACGTCAAATTCAGTTCGGGAATTCTCGAGTCTGACTGCCTTGGCCAAATCACGCAGAGCGACACTTCCTGTGTAGCTGCCATTGATCGTGACCTGTCCGGCGATCTTGGTGAGTTCAATATCCGTTCCATGACCGCGTAGATCGACGGTCCCTTTCACGTTGTTACACCGGATCAAATCGCTGCGGCGGGTGTCGACCTTGACCGCTCCGTCGATGTCCTGAAGCCGGATCCCGGAGTTCTCGCTACTCACGTCGACGCTTCCTGAAAGGCCGGAGATGTCGAAGTCCCCGGTAGTCCCGGTAATTTCAACGCTCGTGCCTTTCGGTACGGAGATGTCGAGATCGGTCGTGAGGTGAACGCGCGACGGGGCCTTACTCTGATTGCATCGCAAAACAACAGTGTTGCCCTGCACTGTGACCGTGACAGGCGTGTCTTCATTGGTTCGTCCGAGTTCTCCCTGGTCGAACGCGCTGATCACCTTGTGTCCCCCGACGGTCATCTCATCGCTATCGACGCCCGTGATCTTTGCATCGCCCCGGAAGTTCTCAATGATGAGGCGAGGACTTCGTCCAACCGCCTGCTGGATGGGATTTACCGAGAACTCATGCTGCTCGCCAAAAGCGCGGATTCCCCGCTCGAAACCAGCCCAGCGCATCCAGGGACTCGCCTGCCGGATCTGGAAGGCCGAAAACCCGACGAGGCAAATGACCGCAACGGCAAGCCAGCCAATCCCTGAAACACCATTCGCCGGCAACGCACTGTTTGTGAAGAAACGGATGCAGACCTCGACGAGCTGCAGCGCTCCCCACCCGATTAACAGATAGGGCCAATAGCGGCTTAGCAACTCGCCAATCTGAAACTGCGGGGTCAGGGAGTGGACCAGAAATATCACTCCCACGGCAATAAGGACAACCGGACCAGTGAAGGACGTCCGAGGTCTCATCGAACGGGCCCTCCGGGGGGCGGTGGCGGATACGTACCGGCTGGCGGTGTCGCCGTCCGCTCAATCAGCTTCATCAGTCCGATAACAATAATCACCAGAGGCCACGTTTTGTAAATCGGGAGTCCTCCCGCCTGATGGATGGCGAACAGTATTCCGATCGTCATCAGCAGAATCGGGCCGCGTATCGCCTGAGCAAAAAGAGCCCTCCTATTGTTCACGCGTCACCTCCGCAGATCCTGCAGTGGTTCCGCCGACCGGTCCGTTGCCGGCGGGAGGCGGAGGATAAGGGGGAATGCGAGCGGCATTTGCGCGCGAATACAACATGTAAGCTCCGATAACGATCAGCAGCACGGGCCAGTATCTGCCGATTCGGTGGAAATCGAGTAGGTTGAGTGTGTCGAGCAAGAAGAGGAAGCCGATGCCGATGAGGATGATGGGACCGGTCGGAGTCCGGCTCCCGGCGCGGTCCGGGGAGATCAGACTGGACCATTCGTCCACCGCAATACCCAGTTGCTGTTTCTTGGCCGTGTGATAAGCCTCGAACGGCATGTAAAAGACGAAGGCGGCCAGCATGATTCCAAGGAACGGCGTCGTTGCTCTCTCATCGTTTCCGCTGATCAGGCTGACGATCACTCCGAAAATGACCGCATGAACGAGTCCCTTGATGTATTGGCCGTTATAGATGGCGCCAACGCCGGGAATCCAGCCAAGAATAAAGGCCAGAGCGGGAGATGTCTGGACGGGTACGGCGCGATGGGGAACGCCCTGAGGCTGGGCGTAGGGATTGGACGCGTTCATATTCCCTGGTTGCGCGGCTTCGCTAAACGGGACGGGGACGTGATCCTGACAATAGACAGTGCCGTCCGCCAATCGCTGGCAGAGGGGACACAGTGCCCGCCCGCATGTGCGGCAGAATGCGGATGCGGGTGTCTCGGGATGTAAGTAGCAATTCATTTCGCATCTGCTCCTTCGGTTTTGCTGTTATCCGGGCTTGTAGTTGCCGGCCCGGGTTTCTTTGGCAATGGCTGCGTGTCCTGAGCGGGCGCTGTATCTTGCTGCTCGCGCAACTCACGCAGCCGGACTTCGATCTCATATACCCATCGAAGATTCTCGTAGTATTTGACCGCCCGGTCTTTCACGCGAACCGTCTTGTCCTCAATACCGCCCCAAATCCTGACGGGGCTCAGGTCTTCGGGTTGTATGTGCTGCATTTTGACTCCCGTGCAACGCTCAAGCATGGCGATGGACAGGATTGTCATTGCCATGCCCATGGCCAAACGCGGCTGGAGGATAGGCCGGAGCCATTCCGAAATTAGCCGGCTCATGAAACCCTGCCTCTCGAACGGTTGCCGAATTCGCCCGGTTGGCGCGTGGTAAGCAATCCGGGTAATCAAGTCCGGCGGAGGAACGACTTCCTCGCTGTGGGCCAAAAATCGGACCGCGCCCTGAACATCAGCCAATAGTTCCCGGCAATGCTCGCAATCGGCCGCGTGCTTTTCCACTCGAGCCTTTTCGGACTCGGGCAGCGTGCCGTCTACATAGTCGGCGAGCAGGACCTCGAATTGGGCGCAATCAATCATTTACTTCCTAAATCGTTACTTTGTTCCGTCTGAGCACCTTGGCAAGCTCCGCTCGTCCGCGGTTCAGTCGTGATTTGACGGTTCCCTCCGGAACATTCAATACACTTGCAATCTCGCGGTATTCCAGTTCCTGCAAATCCCGGAGGATCACCGCCTCCCGCAATTCAGGTGAAAGCTTCTGCAGGGCAGCCTGCAGCAGTTCTCCCGCTTCGCGGCCGGCCAGGAGTCCGTCCGTTCGGGATACTTGCGCCGTCCGCTCTTCGAGTACGGACAGCTTGTCTTCGATTCCGTCCGTTAGGCGGTCTCGCTTGGTCCTGCGGTAGTGGTCGACAAGCAGGTTTCGAGTTAAGCGCGTCAACCAGACGGTGAAGCAGCCCTCTCCCGAGCGAAAGGAGCCCAGGGATTTGAAAACCCGGAGGAAGACCTCCTGCGTTAGGTCCTGAGCTTCGTTGTCACTGTTCGTGAACCGGTAGCAAATGGCATAAACTCGGCGGCTGTAACTCTTGATCAGTTCTTCCCACGCGCTTTGTTCGCCCGCCAGGCACTGCTCGACAAGATGAGTTTCAACATCCAAGCGTTGGGCTGTCCCCCAGCTATCCGTGCTTGCGCGACTGGATTTCAGTCTTGCTTTTGAGCTTAACGGATTTGCCCCGTGAAACAGAGTTCCAGGGATTGCTGCGGCGGCCATCTTCTTCCCTCTCGTGAGCGCCTTCTATGCGCGTCATGTTTTCAATCATGAGCGCGGAAGCCATTCTCAAGCTAAATAACGTTACTTCCGCCCACAAAGTTCAGAAAGAAAAGAGCCTCGGTTGGCTTGGCTGCCGCCAATTTAGGTGGGAAAACAAACGGATAACGGCAAAATATGAGCCACAATGGAGGGGAACCCATGACGTGTCCCTTCTGCGGTCACAGGGAAGACAAGGTAATTGACTCCCGGGAAAGCAAGGACGGCCAGTCCACTCGACGCCGCCGTCAGTGTCTTGCCTGCGATCGTCGGTATACGACGTACGAACGTTGCGACGAATTGCCGTATATGGTCATCAAAAAGGACGGGACAAGAGAGCCGTTCGAGCGTCAAAAGGTACTGAATGGGCTTTTGAGAGCCTGCGAGAAGCGGCCGGTGGGCATGGCGAGCCTTGCTCAAATGGTTGATGACGTGGAATCAGATGTTGCCGACAGTAGTGACCGGGAAATTGCGACGGCTGCTATTGGAGAGAAGCTGATGAATCGTCTCCGGTCCCTTGATAAGATTGCTTACATTCGGTTTGCATCCGTCTATCGTGATTTTCAGGATGTCGAAGAATTCCTGAGTGAGCTGACAGGGGAGATGCAAGGCCGGGCGAGATGAGCCTGATCAGGTAAATCTTGCAACAAGATAGGGGCGATAAGCCGCATTTTGAGGCGCGTTGTGCCTCGTATAAACCGCTAAGTTTTGTGTAACCAACCACTTTCCCGAACATCCCTTAAATAGGTAAGTTTTTTACCAGAGAACCGGGTATAATCGTTGCGCGCAATACTTACACGTTAGCCGTCACATCGGGAACCGATCGCGTCAGGAACAAGTATTCGGATTTTCAGACAGAGTAGTCGGTATTGTCTTTGCCGATTTGGCTGGTCGGGTGACGCTTGCCCTCCGATAAGCAGAGTGAGTTCAGGAACCAGCCACGGCTGGAACGTTAGTTTTCGTGTGTATACAGAGGTGACTAGGTAAGGTGGATCAATTCGAAGACCAATATTTAGCGGAAGGGCGTGAACCGCTAGGGTTGCCGTTCGACGAGGAGTCTAACTTCTTTCATCCGGAAGAGGTCCAGGACGAGGAGTTTCATGGCGCTCAGCAAGTCGAGGAGTCGATTTATACCGACGACCCGGTCCGCGTCTACTTGCGGGAAATGGGTTCGGTTCCGCTTCTTACCCGCGAGGGTGAGGTCACGCTCGCGCGCAAAATGGAGCGCGGCAAACTCCGGATGCAGAAGGCCATCAGCCGCTCTCCGCTGATCCAGAGCCTGGTAGCTGAATTTGCTGATCTGATTGGGCGCGGTGCCGAAGATGTGGACAGCTATATCGACTTTCCGCCCTCTGAAATCGAAGAGGGCAGCGCGGCGGATCTGAAGCGCCGTAACGATATGGCCGAGCTTTTCCTTTCGTACCTGAACGCTCAGAAAAAGCTTCAGGGAACGGTGGATAAGCATAACGCCGTCCCGGCGAATAACAAAAAGCTCCGGAAGAAATGGGTCGGCAAGATCGCGCGGTGCAAAGTGGAGGTGTCCAAGGCACTTCGTGCGATCCCGTTCAATCTGGCTCGCTGGAAAGAGTTTGTTCGAGTCATCGAGGGTGTCGCGGAGGAGATGTCTCTCCTCGACGCTGAAATCCGAAAGCTTGAGTCAAAGAACCTTCCTGCCGCGCAACTGCGGTTGAAGGAACTGAAGCGTGACCTGAAGAAGCGCGAAGGCGATGCGGAAGCTACGCTACCGGATCTGCGTCACAGCCTTTCTGTCATCCGCCACGGTGAAGTGGAAGCGGAACGGGCGAAGAAGGACCTGGTCGAGGCCAACCTCCGCCTGGTCGTTTCGGTCGCCAAGAAGTACGTCAACCGCGGGTTGCATCTTCTGGATCTCATCCAGGAAGGCAATATCGGCCTGATGAGGGCGGCGGATAAATTCGAGTATCGTCGCGGTTACAAATTTTCGACCTACGCCACATGGTGGATTCGGCAGGCGATCACGCGTGCCATTGCCGATCAGTCCAGAACGATTCGTATTCCCGTTCACATGAACGAGAGCATGAACAAGTTCCTCCGGGCTACTCGCGAGCTCGAGAAGGAACTCGGCCGTGTACCGACGAATGAAGAAATCAGCCGTCGCATGGACATCCCGGTGGAGAAGGTCCAGAAGCTCAAGACGATCTCTCGCGACCCGGTCTCCCTCGAGACTCCGGTCGGACGCGATGGAGAGTCTGCGTTGGGTGATCTGATTGAAGACCGCTGGGTGGGTTCGCCTGTCGATGCAGTCATCGACTCTAACGTTCGGGACGAAACCGCCAATATTTTGAAGACACTTTCTCCCAAGGAGGAGAAGGTGATTCGGCTTCGGTTTGGTATCGGATGCGAGCGGGAACACACGCTCGAAGAAATCGGGCAAGAGTTTGACGTCACGCGGGAACGCATTCGTCAGATCGAGGCGAAAGCGCTGCGGCAACTCCGCTCTCCCGAGCGGGCGCGCCATCTTCGGGCCTTGCTCGCGGCGCGATAAGTTCCATCATCCTGATCAACGCTAAAGAGAGAAGGGAGCCTATTTGGCTCCCTTCTCTCTTTTACTTTTGGGATCTTTGGTCACCGAGCCATTCTAAATTTCAAATCCGAACACTCCCCGGCGGCCTACAATCTCAGGAGACTCCTAGTCTCTAGCGGGTACATCCCTGTGAAGTGAATCAAAACAGGGTGTTCCTATTACCTTGCCGCGAGTGGTTTAGGAATTGCAGTACCAATTGCGGGATGCTGCCTGATCCCGTTGTTGGATACCCACCATGAACACGACTAAAGGTCTTGTACTTTCGCTTTTGTTTCTGATCGTTTCCGCCTTGGCCTTTGGGCAGACCGAAACTGGTCAAATTACAGGAAAAGTGACCGATCCTACCGGAGCTGCCGTCGCAAATGCAGCGGTAGAGGTGAAGGGCTCCGCCACAGGGGTCACCCGGACAACGCAAACGAACGGCTCGGGGGAATACACTGTCTCGAATCTCCTCCCGGGGATGTATACGGTCACCGCGAATGCAACCGGCTTCGCAAAGAGTGAACAGCGCGTCACGCTTCAGGTAGGAGCGCGACTGACCCAGGATTTCGCATTGGAAGTCGGTCAAACGACCTCGACCGTTACGGTCAGCGAGAATCCAGTTCAAGTCAATACCGAGACGCAAACGTTATCAACCGTCGTGAATGAACGGGAGTTGCGCGAATTGCCGAATCTGACCCGCAACCCGTACCAGTTTGTGGCGTTGGCAGGCAATGTGTCGGATGCCGGAATGGGCACCCGCGGGGCTGGTGTCGCCATTAATGGGCAGCGCGAAGCATCGACGAACATTCTCCTCGACGGCGCCGCGAACAATGACGAATTCGGCGGCAACATCGGTCAGCAGATTCCGCTGGACGCCGTGCAGGAGTTCTCCGTCCTGACGGCTAACTTCACGGCTGAATATGGCCGGGCCTCGGGCGGCATCGTGAACGTCGTCACCAAATCCGGCAGCAACAGCTTCCATGGCACCGCGTATGAGTTCAACCGGGTTTCACGGTTCTCTTCGAACACCTTTCAGGCGAACGCTAATGAGCAGGCTAAATCCGTCTTCGTCAGGAATCAATTTGGCTACTCGGTGGGCGGACCAATCGTAAAAGACAAGCTCTTCTTCTTCAACAGCACGGAATGGATCCGTGTCCGGAGCGGAGCGACCTCTCTCGCCTGGGTTCCCACTCCTCAGCTGATTGCCGCAACCCCGCCGAACACGCAGGGTTTTTTCAATGCTCTGGGCCAGCTTCGTTCGAATTCATATAACCTCGGCACGATCAGCCGGAGCGGGCTCGTCGCTGCCACTGGCACTGATCCGTGCGCGGGTATCGCTTGTGCTTCCCTGCCGTCTAACTTGCCTCTGTTTCAGCACGTCGGTTATACAGTCCCAACCGATGCGGGCGGCGGCGTTCCTCAGAATACGTACATGACTTTGGGGCGGGTCGACTACAACCTCTCCGACAAAACACAGATGTACGGTCACTACGCTCTCTTCAGCGAAACGGAGGCCGAGGGTGCGCTGTCGAGCAGCCCTTATGCGAACTACGATTTGGGGCAGACCTTCTTCAACAACAACGCGCTCTTCTCGATTATTCACTCGTTTTCGCCGACATGGACCTCGCAAAGCAAGGTGAGCTTCAACCGGCTGACGAATATCCAGCAGGGCCTGACCAGCAGGGGGCTGGTGCCCACAATGTACGCGTCCATATCAACCGTTCCAACGATTGGGACTGATAGCGTTCTTTTCCCCGGCTACAACCCTTTGACACCGGGAAATGGCGGATCGTTCGGTGGGCCTCAAAACTATATTCAGGCATTTGAAGATGTCACCTACAACAGGGGAAAACACAGCTTCCGCTTCGGAGGGTCGTATGACTATATCCGTGACAACAGAACCTATGCCGCGTACCAGACAGCGGTTGACGGACTCGGCAATGGAGGCCTTGGCCCGGCAATTGGTGCCCTGCTGGCCGGAACATTCAGAGACATCCAGGTGTCCGTAGACCCGAAGGGCGCATATCCTTGCGTCAGTACGGCAGCACCGACGGCGAATTGCCAGGTAACCCTTCCGGTTTCGTCGCCCAATTTCAGCCGCAGCAACCGCTTCCATGAATTTGCGTTGTACGCACAGGATTCCTGGAAAGTTATGCCGCGTCTTACTCTCAATCTGGGGCTGCGTTGGGAATACTTTGGCGTCCAGCACAACAAAAATGCAAACTTGGATTCCAACTATTACGCAAGTCCCATCGATCTTGCTGACAACAATCTTGCGCAGTATATTCGAACCGGCCAAATTCAGCCGGCACCCCAAAGCTCGATCGGGAGTCTCTGGAAACCTGACTGGAATAACCTGGCTCCCCGGGTTGGCTTTGCCTGGGACGTCACCGGGGACGGGAAAACCTCTCTCAGGGGCGGTTACGGAATCGGGTATGAACGCAATTTCGGGAATGTCACGTTTAACGTGATTCAGAATCCTCCGAATTACGCTGTCTTGGATCTGCCCGGTCCCATCAGCCCAAATAACTTCGGACCATTTGCGAACGCGGGCGGTACGCTGCCGCTTCCCGCAGTCAGCCTTCGTATTGTGAATCCGAATATCAAGAATGCCTACGCCCATATGTGGAACTTCTCCCTCGAGCGCCAACTCACTTCTCAGATTGTCTGGAGCGCGGAGTACTCGGGTTCGAAGGGCGTAGATCTTTATACGATTGCCTATCCTAACGAGAAAGGCTACGGCAACCTGATCCTCGGCGATCCTTGCACACCGCCGAATTGCACCTCTGCTCCCCGCAATGCCCAATACGGTCAAGGCATTGGATATCGCGGCAATCAGGGATTCTCGAACTACAACGCTCTGAGTACCAAGGTTGTGGTTCGAAACCTGGGCAACGCTGGAATCGACATGACCATGAATTACACCTGGTCACACGCGATCGACAACGTCAGCTCGACATTCTTCGAAGCAGCGGGGATTCAGACCCAGTATGGGAATTCCAATATCACGACCAACAACGGCAATTACGTTTACGGTCTCCTGAACCCGTATGACCCGCGGTTGGACAAAGGAAACGCTGAGTTCGACGTCCGGCACCGAGTGGTGGTGGCGGGTAGCTGGAAGATTCCGACCGGGAATCGTCCTGGCTTAGTCGGCGCGCTTGTCCGCGGCTGGAGCTTGAATCCTGTGTTTACGGCTCGAACCGGTCAACCGTTTAGCGTCTTTGACGCCACTAACCAGAACTACAACGCCCGGCAAACCCCCCGAGCGACGTTCACCTCGGGTGTTCCAAGTTCCGGACAACCCCTGGTACCGGCTGGTACAACACCCGACAGTTACCGCTTCATCAGCTTCTCGCCGAGCCAGATACTCCAGCCGCTGAACCCGGCCTGCAACTGCTCGGACATCGCTCCGTTCCCGATTGGAATGTCTGGCCGCGACGCATTCCGGGCACCCGGATTCTGGACCTTTGACCTCGGGGTCAACAAGGATACGAAGCTAACGGAACGGGTGACGCTGCAGCTGCGGGCGGAGACGTTCAACTTGTTCAATCACGCGAACCTCTACGTGGTCGGCAACTCGGCGGAGCTCAGTCAGCAAAGCTATGTCTCTGCTTGTTACGGGTGTACAAATTCGACGTACGACCGTCGAAATCTGCAGCTGGCGGCGAAGTTCATCTTCTGAAGCCTAGACATCGACGCCGCAGCAGGAGGGGGACTCATTCGGGTCCCCTTCGTTTTTATCGCGAAGAGTTGGGAAGGCGGGGACGCGATCGTCTCTCGTTCGACCGGTCCCCAAGCAGCAGGTTTCGGAGGTTCTGCGCTTTCTTTATAGAAGTATCACATTTTAAAACGTTTATGGGCGAGTAACAGGACGCAACTTCCGCCATCCGGAACTAATCTAAATGATCAGTATGCTGGCCACTAGTACAGTCACCGACGAGATCCTGGAGTTGAAAGCGCGCCGGAATGCCGTCATCCTGGCCCACCATTACCAAGAGCCAGAGATACAGGAGATCGCGGATTCAGTTGGCGACAGCCTGGAACTGGCGCGCGTGGCGCAAAAGTTCGAAGGCGAAGTGATCGCTTTTTGCGGCGTGAAGTTCATGGCCGAGACGGCCAAGGTGCTGAACCCTACCCGGACGGTGATACTCCCGGACGAAACTGCGGGTTGTAGCCTGGTGGACAGTTGCCCGGCTGCGGGAGTGAGGGCCTTTAAGGCCAAGAATCCCGAGTATGTGATCGTCAGTTACATCAATACTTCGGTCGAAGTGAAGGCGGAGAGTGAAATTCTGTGCACCTCCAGAAATGCTATAGCGGTGGTGAACTCGATTCCGAAGGAGAAGCCTATTCTCTTCCTTCCTGACATCAATCTGGGCAATTACGTCAAAGCGCAGACCGGCCGCAAAAATATGAAGATCTGGCAGGGAGCTTGCATCGTACATGCGACTTTCCCGGGCCGTCGAGTGGCTGCCGCCCGCACTGAACACCCCTATGCCTTAGTTGCCGCACATCCGGAATGCCCGAATGACGTCCTCAGCATGGCCGACTTCGTCGGGTCTACCTCGGCAATCGTCGACTGGTGTACGGCCCAACATGCCGAGGAATTCATCGTCATGACGGAAAGCGGCGTCCGGTACTCTCTCGAGAAGCTATCGCCTGGCAAGAGGTTTTATTTCGTTGCCAACGAGAACTGCAACTGTAGCGAGTGCCCTTACATGAGGCTGAACACGCTGGAGAAACTGCGCGACTCGCTCGACACATTGCAACCGCGGATCGAACTGCCCGAAGACATCCTTCGGCGTGCGCTAGTACCGATCGAGCGCATGCTTGCCGTGAAGTAAGTCTTGTGTTCAATTGTCGCCCGCTTTGTCGGATGATGTAGAAGTACCCCGTATTGACCCGCCTAATCCAACTCGGAACACCGGAAGTGTCCGGCGCGCCCCAGTCCGGACTCCTCGCTGACTCCTTCGGTCGGGTGCATTCGGATCTGCGTATCAGCGTCACAGACCGGTGCAATATCCGCTGCTTCTACTGCATGCCCGAGGAAGGCGCGGAGTTCGCACCCCGTTCTTCACTTGTTTCCTTCACGGAGATCGAGCGCTTCATTTATGCCGCTCTCCCGCTTGGGATCACCAAGATCCGCCTTACGGGCGGCGAGCCCTTATTGCGTCCCCGCCTTCCTGAACTGATCGCACGGTTGTGTGAGCAGGCTGGATTGCGAGACCTCGCATTAACCACAAACGGGGTGCTTCTGGAGACGTATGCACGTGCTCTGTTTGACGCGGGACTGCGGCGGCTTAACGTTCACCTGGACACTCTGGATCGCGAGCGATTTCGGACAATCACGCGGCGCGACGATCTGAGGCGTGTGCTGGCCGGTATCGAGGCCGCCCGCAATCTTGGCTTCCAGATCAAACTGAATGCGGTCGCAATTAAGGGCTTAAACGAACCCGACATCCCGTCCCTGGTTCGATTCGGACGTGAAAACGGCATCGAGGTGCGGTTCATTGAATTCATGCCGCTCGATGCTCAGGAACTGTGGGCGATGGACCGGGTACTCACGGCTGACGAAATGATCGAGAGCATTGAGCGAGAATTCGGGCCGCTCGTTCCGGTGCCGGATGCCGACCCCCGAGCGCCGGCGACCGAATATCGATTTGCGGACGGCACGCGGGTGGGCTTCATCGCCTCAATCAGTAAGCCATTCTGCGGCAACTGCAACCGGCTGCGCCTTACCTCGGATGGGAAGATGCGGAATTGTCTATTCGCACGGGACGAAGTAGACATCAAGCCGCTCTTGGCGTCCGATGAGCTTCAGCAGCGGCTTCAAACAGCGATTCGCCAAACGGTGTGGTCCAAGTGGGCGGGCCACGATATCCAACGTTCCTCGTTCGTCGCGCCCGATCGGCCCATGTATTCGATCGGCGGTTGATTACTTCCGCTTCCAGTGAATGCCGTGTCGGATGAGCTTGTGCCCCTCTACATCGGGCGTATGAGTTTCCGTCCCGGCGTCACGGCCGATTTCAAACGGTAAAGCGTCACTGACCTGCCAGTCTTCTGCGCGTACGGAATACTGCTCTTTCGCAGCGTGCTTTGCTTCCTCGACCGTGTCGAACGTGCCTACCGTAACAATTCCGCCGACGTTAAAGGCATGATTCACCACATCATGCGGGACCCAGCTTAGAGTTAGAGGCGTGCTGTGGATGATCAACAAACCCGCTTCGGTATGCGCGGTGAGGTATTGTTCTCCGCGGGCCGGGAAGGTCATGTGGCGACTTGTCCTCCATTCGATGACCGCTCCAGCGCAGCACGATCCCAAGCGGCCAGATTTGCTGCGGCTGCATACGAGGTGTGAAGGAATTCAAGGATGGCATCGTCCGGCGAATTTGACGTCCGCACATCCTCGTAGTTCAGTAGAAACTCGTTGAGGTTGCCGCTGTAAAAGGCCTGAGCCGGCGAGATATGCGCCTGCTTCAGTCCCATCGGTTCGGGTGCCGCGTAACAGTAAAAAGCCGGCGCTCCGTAGCCGCCGTTCCCGGGCCAGAATCCCGCGCTAA
Organism: Bryobacteraceae bacterium; assembly: GCA_045807925.1. Taxonomy (GTDB): domain Bacteria; phylum Acidobacteriota; class Terriglobia; order Bryobacterales; family Bryobacteraceae; genus Bog-105. Next base: position 20,942 of record JBJMGK010000123.1, read on the forward strand.
TCACCTCGTGCGAATAAGCCTCGCGCGTAATTGCATCGGCGCTGGGCCGGGGCGGGGCAGGCCTTCCGGAGAACCGAGTAACAGCTAAATCAAAGCTGCCCCAAAAGAAATGTACCGGGCTCGACTTACCGAGGAACTCCGCCTTGAAGCGCTTGAAGACGGTATCAGAGCGTTGCAGTACCCGGCAGAAGCGGTAGACTGCGTCGCGGTCGTAGGATGCGTGCTGGTCGTCTTGCGCGAAGGGTATCGGGTCGGCAACCTCGACCGGCTTCGGGTCGAACTTCACTTCTATGCCGAGCGATTGCAGAAGCTCGGTGTACTCCTGGTAAAAGGCTGCAACCGACTGTCGCCGAAGCTCAATCGAGCTGCTCTCTCCAGAACCCAGCCGGATGTGTAGATGGTGATCAATAAAATCGAATTCGATATCAAAAAGATCATCCTCATACGGTATCGACCAGGTAGACAGGCCCCGCGGAGTCACATACAGAGGCACATTCCACCAATGGTTCTCTCGAGGCGTCAGCGCAAGGCGTGTCTTGCCGACGATTTGAGTCCACATGTGAAGGGTGTTGGCAGTGTCCTTCCATTCGTCCCACGGTAGAGCCGGCCAAAGCTCAATTGAGGACTGACGTTTTTTCAATTTGTCCTCCCGTTAATGATCGCTCGATGAACTCCGTCGAATCGCGCATAGAGAAACGTCACCTTATCTGAACCCGGTCTCGGCCTCGAACACTTTCAAGCTGGTTAAAGCTTGAGAAAGGCGAACAGATCGGAGTTGATGGTCTCGGCTTGTGTCGTCGGCATGCCGTGCGGGAAGTCCTTGTACGTTTTGAAGGTTCCATTCTTGAGAAGCTTTGCGGAAAGCGGACCGGAAGCGACATAGGGAACGATCTGGTCGTCTTCACTGTGCATGACCAGCACGGGGATTGTGATCTTCTTCAGGTCTTCCGTGAAGTCTGTCTGAGAGAACGCCACGATCCCATCGTAGTGCGCTTTCGCGCTTCCCATCATGCCCTGTCGCCACCAGTTTCGGATTATCCCGCAACATTGCCCATGTGAAGACCTGGTTTCCTAACGCCGGAAAGATGCCGGTGAGAAACTGTTCGGGGTCGCCGGAAGCCGGTGGGCGAAATGCCTGTTGACCCGGAACAAACAACGTGTGCAACCCGCTGGGGCGAAGAATGTATTGGACTTCGTTACTGCGGACCCATTGGGCCAAGAATTGACGAGGTTCGAGTCCGTCAATGGTGTCCGCGATGAGGGCTCAACGGTCTGATTCTGGCTAATGCCTTCGTTCTCTGCACTGGTGGCTTCTCCTAAGCACATGACCAGCGGTGGGCGTCGGTAGTTTCAGCTGGGTGCGCTAGGAGATAACCAGCGCCCTACGGTTTTATTGGCAGAACCAGGTGCGACGGCAGGTTAGAGGTGCAATATACGCGCTGTGTTGCCGTGATGAAGTCTCCGGCCTGCGCTGTGTAGATACTGGGTACAAATTTCTGCGGATTTCGGTCGATCACAGGAAACCATGTGGATTGTATCTGCACCATGAGGCGATGGCCCTTCAGAAACACATGGTCGTGATCGCGCAGCGGAATGGAGAATTCAGTCGGCTGATCGGGAACGAGTGCCTGGGGGTGCTCATAGCTCTTATTGAATCGCCCGCGCCGCACCTCCATCGCGATAGGCAGTTCATACCCGTTTGGCGACTTGGCAAATTCCCCGGGCCCGGGCTCCTGTTCGGGCTTCCACGGATCCGGTATCGCATGTTCCGGATAGACATCAATCAATTTCGTGATGAAGTCGCTGTCCGTACTGGGAGTGGAGGCGAATAGATCTGCGGTTATCTCGCCTGTCACCGTCAAATCATGGTCAAGAGGGGCGCTGACGAAGGTCAGCACGTCCGGCCGATGATCGACGAAGCGCTGGTCCGCGACCTCCCACGTGGTCCAGTCTCCGCCCGGATACGTCGGGGAGATAGGACGCTGGCGATAAGGCACCGGGTTGGCGGGATCGGAAATGTATTGAGCATATTTCGTTTCGCTGGAACTCGGTGTATCGAACGAGAGTGTGCCATCTGCATGGAGATACAGATCCGTAGGTTTCGATTCTTTGGGCGGCCATGCACTATAGGAGTGCCAGGTATTCGACCCCGACTGAAACGTGCTTACCTTCCAGTTGAACTTGTCGCCCGTGCCATGCAGGTAAGTGCGAAAGAACGGCGCCTCGATTCTCTCGCGGAACTCGCGTGCGGTTTCATGACCACCAAATGAGATCTCCCCGATCTTGTCGCCTTTAGGCGCGCGCCATTCTCCATGGAACCAAGGGCCGGCCACAATGAAATTGTGTCCCTGCGAATCGTTCTCTTCGGAGTGGCGGAAGATCTGCCATGGGCCCCACGGATCCTCTTGATCCCAGAATCCGGCCACGTTCAGAGTTGGAACCGGACTACCGTGCAACTGGTTTACCCACGCTTCCCGGCGCCAGAACTCGTCGTAGTTGGGATGCTCCACTGTCTCGGTCCAGAATGGGATTGAGCCGTGCAGATACTTTGAATCCACGTTCGAGATCGGTCCCACATTCAGATACCACTGATAGGTGTCGTAGGTATCGAAAGCAAAATGAGTATTCGCGTTCTTGTCTGACTGCTCCATCACGGAGTACTCGAATGCGTAGCTGAGGCGCAAGGCCCCAAACCGGTGCATGTCATCGTTCATCCATTGATCGACGGGTGATGCCTGCTCGGAAACGGCTTTCAAGGCGGGATGGGGCTGTAACAGCGTCATCCCGGCCGTGAGACCCAGGTAGGAAACGCCCCGGATTCCCACACGACCGTTACTCTTTGGAATGTTTCTGACGAGCCACTCGATCGTGTCGTAGGCATCGGTCGTCTCGTTCGTAGCTTTGGGGTTCTTCAGATCCACATATGAAGGCAGATGAAATGTACCTTCCGACTTGAAACGGCCGCGCAGGTTTTGAAACACGAAGATGTAGCCATCTGCAAGCAGCTCTTTAAAGGTGTCTGGCGGAGTGTCGGGCGCTTTGTCGGGAATCCCGTAAGGACTGCGCTGCAGGAGAATAGGAAGCGGTCCGCTCCGACCTGATGGCGTAAGAATAACCGTTTGCAAACGCACGCCATCTCGCATCGGAATCATGACTTCCTGGAATCCGAAGATGGCCGGTTTCGAGCTTCCGGAAGGCGGCACCTGTGCGAGAGTGATCAGCGAAAAAGCTATGCACAGGAGAGTTTGTTTCAGCAATCGATCCACACAGTAGCTCCAAAGCCTCGCATTGCAATTGAGGTTTTGTAAGGCTAACATACAGCTGCCGTCAGTGGCACTACCTGCTGCCCTCGTACACTGCATGCAATGGCTTCCGGCGAGAGTGCAGGGGCACGCCTGGCAAGTGTTGATGCCGTACGAGGCACGATCATGATCCTCATGGCGCTCGATCACGTGCGTGATTTCTTTCACCGCGGTGCGATGCAGTTCTCAGCCACCGATCTGACCCGAACAACTCCGATTCTCTTCCCTGACGCGCTGGATCACACATTTCTGCTTGCCCGGTTTCATGTTTACGACGGGCATTGGTGCATTTCTCTGGTTTCAGCGTCGCAATCGAACCGAGAAACAGTTATCGGGGTTTCTCTTCCGGCGTGGGCTCTGGTTTGTACTGCTCGAACTGACGGCAATGCAGTTCGCGTACGATTTCAACCTGCCAACCCGGTATGTCATCCTTCTGCTCGTGCTTTGGATCTTCGGCATCTGCCTCATCTTCATGGCTCTTCTGATCCAGTTGCCGAGGCGCTGGCTGGCAGGGTTGAGCCTGTCGGCGATTGGACTCCACAATCTTCTCGATGGAATCGCGGGTCCAACGAGCGGTCTACTCGCCTGGCTGTGGCACGTCTTTCACCAGCCTGGACTGCTTACGATCGGCGGCATGCAGGTCCTGGTGACGTATACGCTTATCCCGTGGCTTCCTGTGATGGCCGCAGGGTACTGCTTCGGCGAGATTCTCACGCTTCCGGAGCCCAAGCGTTACATCATCACGCGTAACATTGGCCTGGCACTTACAATTCTTTTTGTCTTGCTCCGGACGGTCAACCGCTACGGGGATCCCGTGCCATGGACCACGCAGAAGTCGGCGGTCATGACGGCGCTTTCTTTTTTGAACTGCCTGAAGTATCCGGCATCGCTTGACTTCTTGTGCATGACGCTGGGGCCCACGCTGGTCGCGCTCGCCTACTTTGACCGTCGTCCGCCGGGCTCAAGAAACCCGCTAGTAGTATTTGGTCGCGTACCCTTGTTCTACTTCGTCCTTCACATCTACTTGATCCACGTTGTCCTCGCGTTCGCGTCGTGGCTGCGCTATGGCTTGGGCTTTACCGGGTTCATCTTCAATCCGGTGCCCTCGATGGGAGGTCCAGCCCCGCTGTTTCCTCACGACTTCGGTTGGAGTCTTACGGCCGTTTACCTCGTGTGGATTGCAGTTGTTGCTTTGCTGTACCCGCTCTGCCGCTGGTTCGCTCGCGTCAAATCAGAGCGGCGGTCTCCTCTTTTGGCGTACTTATAGCCACGCCGGGCAGGATGTGCTCAGCCGTGTAACTGAGGATCCATTCCGAACCCGAACCGTCGATGGAGAAACTGGCGCTCCCTGCCGGCACAAACCATGCGCGGCCGGCCGCGAACGAGGAGCCCGCAAGCGTTCCTTCACCTTTCAGGCAAATAAGGACGAGATAGAAGTCCGCGCTCGGGGTGATGTTGATCGGAGCTTGCGGCCTCAACCGTTCGATGCGGAAGTAATCGCAATGCAGGAGACTATCGCGCCACGGAGCGATCGCGACCGATTCCGGCGCGCAATCGTGGGGTTCGAGCCGCGATACCTTCATGCCGTGCTCCAGATGGAGCTCTCTGGGTCGACCGTAATCGTACAAACGATACGTGATATCGGAATTTTCCTGAATCTCACACACGGTCAGGCCGGCGCCGATCGCGTGCACTGTTCCCGCCGGAGTGAAAACGATGTCACCCTTCTGAACCTTGCGCCACTCGAGCAACTCTTCAATTTCACCCGAGTGAATTGACTCCTGGAAGCGCCCAGGTGTAATCGGCTCTTTGAAACCGATGGCGACCTCCCCGGAAGGAGGGGCATCCATCACGTACCAGGCTTCAGTTTTGCCGAGGGAATCATGGTGCTCGCGGGCATACTCGTCATCGGGATGCACCTGAACGGAAAGGCGATCGGTGGTGAAGATGAGCTTCACAAGTAACGGGCAAACGCCGGGGAAGTTGTCGTGGACGGCCGATCCAAGCACTTCAGGATACGCGGCTAAGACTTCGCCCAATGGCTTGCCGAGCGACGTCGGATTGTCTTTAAAGGTAAACCATACTTCGCCGATAGGTTCCTTATCAGGAGAACTATTGAAGTAAGGCGCCAGGCTTGTTCTTCCCCAAATTCGCTCTCGAAAGATGGGTAGGAGTTCAAATGGCTGCTTTACCTCAGGTTGCTTTTCAAACACAATGAAGCCTTCCAATTCAATCAGCTATTCCGCAACCAGCCAAACGGTTGCGCCGCCGCCGGATCTCCTATTAGAGTTGCGGTTTACTCAGAGTCTTCTCGCCCTGGGTAAAGTTCAGTCAATAGCGCCTTGTGATTTTCAAGAGCACGAGACCGGCGAAGCTTCATCGTTGGTGTTAGTTCACCGTGCTCAATCGAAAACTCCCGGTCGAGTATTCTAAACTTCCGGATTCTTTCGAACTCGGGTAGCTGGGCGTTCACCCGGCTAACTGCCTCCTGGACCGCGGCCTTCACCGGTTCGGAGTTAACAATCGCGGCGGGATCACTGGTTTGCCGGTTAGCCGAGGCGCTCAGGCTCTCTGCCTGCGGCATGTTCAAGGTTAAAACCGCGGTGATGTAGGGACGATTGTCTCCAATCAGAAGAACGTGGTTGACCACCGGTTCCATTTTGAACAGGTTTTCGATCCGGGAGGGGTAGATCTTTTTTCCGTTCGAGGAAACGATCAGCTCCTTCTTGCGCCCGGTGATGTACCAATAACCCTCACCATCGACCTCCGCGATATCTCCGGTCGAGAACCATCCGTCTCGGTCGAGAACGGATCGTGTCGCCGCTTCGTCCTGGTAGTAGCCCTGAAACATACAGGGGCTTTTGATTAACAACTCCCCATCTTCGGCCAGCTTTGCTTGTACCCCGGGAAGCAGCTTGCCGATACTGCCAGGACGAGGGTTCGCGATGGGATTGAAGGACAGAATCCCCGCCTCGGTCAGCCCGTAGCCTTCGATGAGGGGCATGCCTATTGCGGCAAAGAACTCTGCCAATTGTCGCCCGAGCGGTGCCGCGCCGGAAGCCGCAATTCGAATACGACCGCCCAGGCGCTGCCTCACCGTCGAGAAAACCACCTTGTCGGCGGCCTTCAGAAGAGGGCCCATCCAAACCGGAATAGAGCCTCCCGATTGCCGTATTCCAGCCGCCTTCGTACCCAACCGGACTGCGGCGTCAAATAACTTCTGCGCGTAGGCCGGACGCTTACGGACTTCCGTTTGGATCGTCGAGTACATCCGCTCCCAAACGCGCGGCGGCGCCAGGAAAACCGTCGGACGAACCGTCTTGAGGTCCGAAGGCAGGCGCGACAGGCTTTCGGAGAACCAGACCGGAGTTCCCATTCGCATGGGCACCAGTTCGAGCACGATGCGCTGGGCGATGTGCGCCGAAGGGAGAAAAACGACCGTGGAGTCTTCCGGAGTGATGGGAAGAACGATGGGGCCCATGTCCAGGTTCGCAATTACCGCCCGGTGGCTGGTCATGCCCATTTTCGGCTGGCCCGTGGCGCCGGAAGTGAGGTAGAGAATCGCAGGATCGCTCGGTGAGATGTTCTCCTGGAGATTTTCGAACAGCTTGGGAGCGTTTTGAAGCGCATCGCGGCCTGCCTGCCTGAGGCTACTCAATGATGGGAGGTCTGACTGGCCATCGAGCATGAGAATCACGTGCTCAGGAAGTTCGTTGCCGCGATCGTGGATGGCCTTGGCTAGCGATTCCAGGGTTTTCTCGTCTTCGACGAAGAGAAACCGAGGGCTGCAAGATTCAACGTTGGCCGCCAGTTCCGCCACCGGGTACGCGGTATAAAGCGCCCCGGAAACGCCGCCCGCGCCCATAATGCCGAGGTCTACAAAGTAGAATTCGGCTCGCGTTTCAGACAAGATGCAGGCGATTTCGCCCTTTCGTATCCCGAGGCTCGCCAGGCCGGCTGCAATCTCAGTTGAGGTTCGAACCCAATCCGACCAGGAGTGCACGTCGTACTCGCCCTTTTTGCCCCGTTTCGGCTGATAAAGAGCCGGCGCGTTACCGAGCTGTTTTTCCGTTTCGGTGAGAACAGTGAACACGTTGCGGCCCGGCATCGCCCGAATTTTACCAATCCGCAGCGTTAAGCCCCTGTATTCAGGCCACGTGGATGCGAGAATCGGTGTTTGACGCAACGCGACGATCAAAGCTCTCCGTCGAGCCCGGACATCGAGCCGCTCCGGCGCCCCCTAGCCTATCGCGAAGAGGCTTTTCTGCAGAGCCCGGAATCGCGTCCGCTCCGGATTCTTTCGGAATACCTGTGGCCGCTCTCGCACTTTCAGGACGAAAAGATTCAGGACACGATCGTTTTTTTCGGGTCTGCCCGTATCCGGGAGGAAGGGCCGCTAAGCAAGTACTACCATCAAGCTCGCGAACTTGCCCGGGCCATCACAGAATGGTCCGCGAAACTTTCGCCGGACGCTGGAAAGGGCGACGCTCATCGCCGCTTTGTTGTGTGTTCCGGGGGCGGACCCGGGATTATGGAAGCCGCTAACCGGGGTGCAACCGAAGCTGGCGGTAAGACGATCGGCCTGAACATAGGACTTCCGTTCGAACAGCGCCCGAATCCGTACATTACGCCAGAGCTTTGCTTCGAGTTTCATTACTTCTTCATGCGGAAGTTCTGGTTCGCCTATCTGGCCAAGGCGCTGGTTGTCTTCCCGGGTGGTTTTGGCACTTTGGACGAACTCACCGAAATCCTCACTCTGGCGCAGACGGAGAAGCTCGAAAGTAAAATTCTTATCGTCCTTTATGGTTCAGAGTTTTGGAAAGAAATTATCAACTTTGATGCCCTGGTAAGGCACGGCGTTATCTCGGAGCGAGACCTCGGGCTGTTCCGTTTTGCGAATTCGCCCGCCGAGGCGCTGGCGGTTTTGAAGGAAGGCTTAACCGAATACTACCTGGAACCGGAAAGCGCGCTGCCGGGACTTACCGAAGAAACGCCTGAAATAGCGCATACGCGAACATCCTAGAACATGAAACTATATCGAACGACGGGCGGTATTTTCGTCGAAGAAAACTCAGCCTGGTACCGCCTCCAGCGCTCGGACTGGACCGTACTCACCTCTCGCGACGATCTTCCTTGGTATCTGAGGTCGCTGGTGGAGAAATTCAAGCCGACTGAACCCCCGGATCCCAAGACTATTCTTCCGCCGATCGAAAACGCCGAAGTGTGGGCTGCCGGGGTGACTTACTACCGCAGCCGCACTGCACGTATGGAAGAGGCGGAAGCTGCCGGCGGCGGCACCTTCTACGACCGCGTGTATGAGGCGCCCAGGCCCGAGCTCTTCATGAAAGCGACTCCGCACCGGGTGGTTGGGCCGGGTGCCGCGGTACACATCCGCAGCGATTCGAAATGGAACGTGCCGGAACCGGAGCTGGCGTTGGTTGTGACCCCCGGCGGCAAGTTGGTCGGATACACGATCGGGAACGATATGAGCTCGCGTGATATCGAAGGCGAAAACCCGCTATATCTGCCACAAGCCAAGGTTTACCTGCGCTCTTGTGCCCTGGGGCCGTGCATTCTGGTTTCCGAAGAGCCCCTGCCGCCCGAAACACAGATCTCCATCCAGGTTTTGCGCGGTGGCGATGTGGCGTTTTCCGGCGAGACCCCACTTTCGCAGCTGAAGCGCTCGCTGTCAAGCCTGATTGAGTATCTCTATCTGGACAACAGCTTTCCTGCGGGTGCCATTCTGTTGACCGGGACCGGCATTGTTCCGCCTGACTCGTTCACCCTTGCCCCGGCCGATGAAATCCGGATCACCATAGATGGGATCGGCACTCTGGTGAACTCCGTCGACTGACGTCTTCGAATGAAACTCCCTCGCGGGTGTTCAAGTCCGACAGACGGAGGCTCATTTGGCGGAAGAAACGAATCACGAAGAGATCGCAAAACTCGGTTCCCTGATCAAAGGGATCAAATTTGCAATGCTTACCACGGTCGAACCAGATGGCTCGCTCCACAGTCGTCCCATGACAACTCAGGAAATCGAGTTCGACGGTGATCTCTGGTTCTTCACCGGCGCTCATTCGCCCAAGGTTTGGGAGTCTGACCAGCACCGCGAGGTGAACGTGGCATTTGCCGATCCGGACAAGAACAAGTACGTTTCGGCTTCGGGTAAGGCTATCCTCGTCAGGGATCGGAAGAAGATGGAAGAGTTGTGGAATCCCGTCTACAAAGCATTTTTCCCGAAAGGCCTTGACGATCCTGAACTCGCCCTGATGAAGATTTCGGTCGAAAAGGCGGAGTATTGGGACTCGCCCGGAACAGCCATCGGGCGCGCCTTTAACTTCGCCCGGGCGTACCTAACCAAGGACCCAAGCAAAATGGGCGAGCACGCTAAAGTGAATCTCGCATAGGCTGCGATCGGATTCCGCAGGGCTGGCCGTCTAAGATGGCTAGGATGCGTCTTGTTACGTTTGAGGCCGATGGGAAAACCCGGCCGGGTGTTCTGACTGAATCCAACGGGATCTTTGATCTCTCCGCGGCAGGCTTCGATTCAATGCTCGACGTGATCGAAGCGTCCGCTTTGGACCCAAGGAGAATTCAAAGCCTGGTTGCAGCTTCGACTCCCGATACGGCGTATTCGCTCGGGACCGTGAAACTGCTCGCGCCGATACCGAAGCCGCGGAAGTTGATTTGCGTTGGGTTGAACTACAGAGATCATGCGGCCGAAACAGGTTCGGAGATCCCGAACGTCCCGACCATCTTCAACAAGTTCGCCACTGCTGTTATTGGACCCGGGGACAACATTGTTCTACCCACAGTGTCGAAAAAGCCCGACTACGAAGCCGAGTTTGCTTTTGTGATCGGGAAAGGCGGGCGACATCTCAAGGCGGAAGACTGGAGTGAGCACATCTTCGGCTACACGATTATCAACGATGTGACTGGGCGCGATTATCAACGGGCAACGACTCAATGGCTGATGGGCAAGACGTTCGATACGTTTGCGCCTATGGGGCCCTGGATCGTAACTGCAGATAGCATTTCGGACCCTCACAACCTCGATATCAGTCTTGAGATCAATGGCGAAACGCTGCAGAACTCAAACACCCGGGAGTTGATCTTCAAAATTCCCGATCTTCTTGTCTTCCTCTCGAGTGTTTTCACTTTAGAACCAGGCGACATTGTTTCGACAGGTACGCCGGCGGGCGTGGGAGTGGCGCGGAATCCTCCAAGATTTCTAAAGCCCGGAGACGATGTTGTGGTGAAGATTCCTGCGATTGGAGAACTTCGCAACCCGGTTGTCGCGGAAACGTAGTTCTTAGTATGAGTCCGACATTAAAGTTGGGGGAACTTTCCCGCCGACTCGAGTGCACGCTGGTCGGGGGAGACCCCTCAACGCAGATCCGCGGTGTCTCTAGTTTGGAGCGGGCGAGTGAGGGCGAAGTCACCTTTCTTGCCAATCTGAAGTATGCGCCGAAGGTGAAGACGAGTCGGGCCGCCGCAATCATTGCGGGAGAACCGCTGAACGGGATTCCGGCTGCAACGCTGGTTTCCACCAATCCTTACCATGATTTTGCTCGTGCGCTTGGGTTCTTCTACCAGGCGCCAAAACCGGAGCTCGGAATTCACGCGACCGCTTCGGTGCATGAGACTGCGAAGATAGGTCCGGGTGCCTCCATTGGCCCGTTTGTCGTTGTCGGTCCGGAAACTTCCATTGGGGCAAACGCAGTCATCCACCCTCATGTAGTGATTTACAGGGGCTGCGAAATCGGAGACGATTTCACAGCTCATTCCCATGCCGCCGTTCGTGAATTTACTCGTATCGGCAATCGCGTCATTCTGCAGAACAGCGTTGTTGTCGGCGGCGATGGATTCGGCTTCGCTAAGGCAAACGACGGTACGCAGTACAAGATCGTGCAATCAGGCGTTACTGTGATCGAAGACGACGTCGAGATTCAAACCTTGACATCAGTGGACCGCGCGACCATGGGCGAGACCCGCGTCAAGCGTGGTGCGAAGATCGATAGTCTCTGCCAAATCGGACATGCGTGTGTGGTTGGCGAAGACAATATCATCTGTGGACAAACGGGATTGGCCGGTAGTACCGTCCTCGAAGAGAATGTCATCATGGCGGGACAGACAGGCTCTTCGGGCCATCTGACGATCCGTAAGAATGCGATCGTCTGGGCTCAATCGGGTGTAGGCCACGACGTTCCCGAAGGCGCGATTGTCAGTGGGTCGCCGGCCTTTGACTCTCGGGATTGGCTGCGCGCTTCCGCTAGCTTCTCACGTTTACCTGACCTGATGCGCACCGTTCGGGCTTTGGAGCGCCGTGTGGCTGAACTGGAAAGCCAGGCCGCCAAGCAGTGAGGTTGATCGTTGGCATCACGGGTGCGTCGGGCGCTATTTTCGGAATCCGCACTCTTGAGATCCTGAAGGCGCTCGGTGTCGAAACGCACCTGGTAGCCACTCGATGGGCGCGCACTACCATTGCTCACGAGACTCCGTACAATCTTGAACAGGTTGAGGCGCTCGCCTCCTTTGTTCACAACGGTGACAACCAGGCGGCTCCAATTTCGAGCGGTTCTTTCGAGACGGATGGGATGATTGTTGCGCCGTGCAGCATGAAAACGCTCGCTGCTATCCGTGTTGGGTACAGCGATACTTTGGTTTGCCGCGCAGCCGACGTGGTGTTGAAGGAACGACGCAAACTGGTCTTGCTGGCGCGTGAAAGTCCGTTCAACGAAATCCATCTCGATAACATGCTGGCGCTGACTCGCATGGGCGCCGTGATTTTCCCGCCTGTACCTGCGTTCTATAACCGGCCTAACTCAATCGACGATGTAGTGAATCACATCGTCGGCCGATTGCTCGATCAATTTGGATTGCAGTCGCCGGATGTCTCGCGTTGGCAGGGGTTCAAGTAGTTCGCGCTTGTACACGGCCCGGGGAGGCGTATAACAAACTCGTTCAGATCTCCCGAAGCCGTACCACTGACTACTACCGGCCCCAGTACTGCCTCGTAATCCCATCCCGTAACTGATCTGTGCAGGTTACTTCTAAACGGTGTGGTTTTAGTACGTCTAAGCGAGCGTCGTGAAGAACATTGGTGCATCCGGATGGGTGTCATAAACCACGGAAGGAGACCTTATGGATAGCACGTCACGTCGACATGTATTCTCAGCACTCACTCTTGGAACGGGGGCTGTCGCGATTTCGGCAACCGCTGTTCCCGCTAAAGCAGCCAACGTAACTCAATCTTTAACGACAACACTCAACACCTTCACCTCCGGAGTCGGCGGGTTTCTTGGAACCTTGACGGTGAGTAACTTCACGATAGCAAATGGTGTACTGAGCGCTGTTGGCACTCTCAGCGGAGATGTTCTCAACGCCACCGGTGGGGTACTCGGCTCGGTTTCGCAGGCCGTCACTGTTCCGGCACAAGCTTCTGGTTCCTGTCAAATACTGAGTCTTACACTCGGACCTCTTCACCTCAACTTACTCGGGCTCGTCGTTGACCTGAATCAGGTTGTACTAACAATTACAGCCGTGCCCGGGGCAGGAAATCTATTAGGAAACCTACTCTGCTCTGTTGCTAACTTATTACTGAATCTCGCGTAATATAGCGGAACTAATTTGACTCTGCGATGTCTAATCCTGCATGGGCAATGCGCGAGGCGTTAGGCGCGACTTTGTGGCTCTTGAGAAGCGCCGCTTCGAAGCGGTTAAGTTGTTTGAAAAAGGCTTGAACAACAGCGAGATCGGCTGAAGGCGAGCAACCAGACCGTCAGCCGATGGCGGAAAGAATATCAGGAAAACGGCAAGGTTGCTATGCGGCGGGCGGGGCGAGCGGGACG
>JBJMGK010000124.1:0-29864 GCA_045807925.1 Bryobacteraceae bacterium
AATCGTGTCGCCAGTGGAATCCACCGCTCTATATAAATAGGTCCATTTGCCAGCCACCCGAAGATACGTTTCATCGACACGCCAGGATCCGTTCGTCTTGCGCAGCTCAGGCCGGCAACGCCGACTGAGTTCGGGTGCATAATATTGGATCCAGCGCCAAATCGTCACGTGATCCACCTCGACATTCCGCTCTGCCATGATCTCTTCGAGATTACGTAAGCTGAGCGCATATCGAAGGTAGCGACGCACGCACAAAATGATGATCTCGGGTGCAAAGTGTCGCCCCTTGAACAGCGCCGGCCTCTCCCGTCCATGAACGCCCAAGCTATCAGATCTGCCCTCGAAACGTTTGCAACACTGCCCCTGATCGTCTCCAGGCCCGCTGAACGGGTTAGGCAGCGGCGAATGTCTCCGCATGACGCGCAAGCCCACAGGCGTCGGACATTGAAAGCGATCGCATTCCATAACGTCCTCTGAGCTGTTCGAACTGGTCGAGTACTTGCCCGAGCAGCTCCAGATTTTCTTCCGGGTATGTGCCGAAGTCTTCGGGATGGAACCACAAGTGGTACACCTTGCCGGCTTCGGCTGCCAGCTTCAACCCCCGTCCGATACGTTCGACCGCACGAGCGGTTACTTGAGAAGGGCCGCCCGAATACGGCCGGAAGTACCGGCTCGCCGTTAGCTCGGAGACTTCGGAAAAAGCTTCATGAGGCCAATCGACTACATCGGTGCCCAGAAGCGGCACGTAGCTGTCGGCCAAGCGTATTGCACGTTTGTGCCATTGCCTCTGGTTGCCGAATGCTGAAGCGGAATGGACCCACCCACGGCTTGTGCCCCGGAAGCACTGGATGCCCTGCTCTTTCAGTATGGGGATAAATTCCCGGTTGACCTGGTTCCTCGGAAATACGAGCGACCGCAGTTTGATGTTGCGGGCGTCTGCTATGTGGCGTGCGCTTGCGAGGTCAGCCTCGAACTGCGGCCGGGTTTGTCCAGGCTCAAGGCAATAGTAATGGGAAAACGTATGTGAGCCGATTTCCTGGTAGGGACAGGAATCGATCGCACGGATCAAAGAAGCCGCGAAATGAAGCGGATCGTTCCTTTCGTCAGAGCCGACCACTTCCCGATATGGGTTGAGCTTCTCACGTTCGTAGGTCGGCAGTATTTCAGGCAAGTAGTGACACAACTCGTCGCGGCTTTCGGCGAATAGCATGCCAACGCTCGCCCACGTTGCAGCGATACGCTTCGTCTCAAACAGATCCAAAAGCTGCAGCACCACCTCGCGGGCTTTGAGGAGGGTCGACGCACTCACCGGCGAATGGCTGTCCCGGGTTCCCCACCGCAGCTCAAAATCCAGCGATATGACTAATGCTCCGGGCCCGTTCTTGTGGCCCCAGGGCTCATGCGCGGGCCTCCTTGAAAGCTGGATGACGCTCATGACCGAGAGAGAACCGGAGCGCTCGGAACATGCTGGACTAGCCCGAGCTGGTCCGGGGTTGGATCGGGTTCGTGCCTCGAGAGAAACAGAAGGATTCCAATCAATACGAGTAATAATCCCGAGAACAATGCTGTGCTCAGCAGCGTGTTCCGAACGCAGCTCTTGCCAAATATGCCGGAAGTAACGCTCTCCCTTTTGATGTTCAAACCTTGACCCATTCTGTTCCTATCTAGCAGGCGCCCTCGAGTAGAAACACCGTTTTGATCGTCCGGAACAAGATGTACAAGTCCAGCCAGACCGACCAATTCTTCACGTAATACTTATCGAACGAAATTCGTTCTTCATACGACGTATTGCTACGCCCGGAGATTTGCCACATTCCGGTGATGCCGGGTCGCACCATCTTGTAGAGATTGAAGTATTCGCCATACCGCACAACTTCCCCTTTGATGATGGGCCGGGGCCCGACCAGGCTCATGTCACCGCGTAGGACGTTCCACAATTGCGGCAGTTCATCCAGGCTCGTCTTTCGAATAAACCGTCCAACCGGCAACACGCGCGGATCGTTTCTCAGCTTCTGCGTCAAATCCCATTCCCGCCGTAGTTCCGGATTTTGTTCGAGGTGGTTACGTAATACCTCGTCTGCATTGGTCACCATCGATCGGAATTTCCAAGCCTTGAAAAACTGCCCGTTCCGTCCGACTCGAACCTGGCTGTAGAAGACGGGGCCAGCAGATGTCATTCGGATCGCGACGTAAACGGCGCCGAATATCGGCAATGCTGCCGTTGCTGCGAGGCCGGCCAATGATGTGTCGATTATCCGCTTGGGTAAGCGATGCCAGCGATCCAGAAGATTCTGCGAGACTTGAAGGCCGAAAAGGCCGCCAAGATCCGCTGTACTGGCCGATAAACTCCCAATGCCCGTGTAATCCCGGATGAAGAGCACGTCCTTGAAACAACCCGTAAACTGGGATGCGACGTCTCTTAACCCGTTTGTCTCCGTGTCCGGATCAGCGACGATTGCGTGCGTAATTCCGTACTCTTGCGCAACGGCGGCAGCCTCACTGATGTTCCTCCGCAGCACTGTCGCGCTATATCGATTCGAGCTCGCGCCCAGATCATCAAGAATGGCCACTGGGCGAAAGCCCAAGTACTTGTGTTTCTCAAGGATTCCGAGTAGCCGATCGGCGTGCACGCCAGAACCGATCACCACGGTCGGCGTGAGCCAGTGACCGGACCTGATCATTACTGATCTGACAAGCGGACGAAGTACCGCAACGAGAGGCATGCCTGCCGCTAACCAGGCTATGCGTGCTATCACCACGCGAGAGTCAGATGATGTCGGACCGAGACATGCAATGGTTAGAGCAGCCAGGCATGTCGAGCAGATGAGTTTGCGAAGTTCTATGACAGGGCTTGCGGCGGGAGCCCTGTAGAGCCCGCTCGCGCAGAAAAGCGCGAACACGATCGCCATGAAAGGAGCGAAGCTCGAGCCTGACACGTGAACCGAGAAGTGGGCGTCAAGTGTTCGGCTGATTAGGGCTGCGGCCAGACTCAAACCGGCTAAATCTGCGGCCAAGAGAGACATGGGACGTAAGGCCGACGAGGGCTCGCGGTACTTCTGCGCCCATCCAGGACGCGAGTCGGCGATTTCGATGTTGGTTACGGCCGCCGCGCTCATTGGGTGACCTCCGGTTTGAGCAACAGGCTAGTTCCATCGGGCCGCCCGGAGAAGTCGCGGTAAAGCGAAAGTACGTTTCCTACCATAGTGCTGAGGCGAAAGTGCCGCTCGTACCGTATTCGGCCGTTTTGTCCCATGCGAATTCTGTCTTCGCGTGATTCGATCAAACGAACGAGCGGTTCGCGAAGCGCGGAATCATCCTTGAGCGGAGCGAGATGGCCGGTCACTCCGTCCGTAACAAGCTCCGATATGCCTCCCACGTCCGTTGCTATGACGGGCAGCGCCGCCCGCATAGCTTCGATAATGCTGAGAGGCAAACTTTCGTAACAGGTAGAAAGAACGAAAATGTCCGCTTCGGCCATCAATTGCTCTACGTGTCCAATGTTTCCAACGAAGTGAACACGATTCTCTAACCCGAGATTCTTGCTCAGCTGCTCGACGGTGCGGCGGGTCGGTCCGTCGCCAGCTAAGGTAAGCTGCCAAGGCCCGTGGACGGCTGCGAGAGCGCGGAGGAGCGTGCTCTGATCTTTCTGATCCACAAAGCGCGCCGCCATCAGCAGCCTGACGGTATTCTGTTGCCTGTGTTGAGCACGCAGCTCAGTGTCGGGCATGCCGTTCCGAATGAGGACGTGGCGCCGGGCAGTGACGACTCGCATCTTCCGCGCCAGCACAAAATTCGAATGGCACACATCGATCACGGTTCCGCCGCAAATCCGCATAGCTCGCTCGATCCAGATAGCAACCCTGCGAACCAGGGCCGAGTTGCAACCGACGAAACTCCACGAGTGGACCGTGTAGCACGAAGGCGTGCGAGTGAGCATTCCGGCTAATCTGCCGATCAACCCCGCCTTGGCCGTGTGGGCGTGAATCACATCCGGTTGGACTTTACGAATCACCCCGACTGTAGCGAGCGCTGCCCGAAGGTCCTTACCTGGGCGAATGGGGTGAACGAGTTCCGGAATAACGTGAACTTCGATGCCGAGTTTCCGGGCCTCTTCTGTTAGGAAGCCCTCGTCGCCGCAGGCCAGAATCGGTTGCGCAGTCTGTTGCAAGGTTCGGATCAGATCGAGAACGTGGATTTGGGCGCCTCCACGTTCACTCCGGGTAATAAGAATTAGAACTCTCATTTGGGTCGATGGGTTAACTTAATTAGGTGACAGGGACAGAGCAACGTTCATCGGGCGAACTCTAGCTGGGAATACGCCAAGGTTCGACCTGCTTCGAAATGTTTCGATCTGCTTCTGTTTCCGTGATTTCACCGTGAACGAAGCAATCACGAGACTTAGAAAGGAGTAGGTGCTAAATTCCGCGGGGTCGGATCCGTATCCGAACAAGCCGGGGACTTCGATAAGCCCACGCAGAGACAAAAAAACTAAGCCGAATAGAAAGAACCATTGATTCCTGATCTGGCGGGTCGTTCCAAGCCCGCAAAGACAAATGCGAAAGGCAGAAGCCAGGATCAGAACCGCCACGCTGAAGACAGGCAGCCCTTCCTCAGCCAGTAGCGTGAGATAAGCGTTGTGATACCCGCCAGTTCGCATCTTCACAAGGGAGCCGGCAAGCTCGTAGTACCCAGGCATCCTGGACACCAGGTCGTCCTTCCAGGATTCTGCCCCGAAACCGGTGAGCGGCTTCTCGCGGAACTTTTCCCACGCAACGCTCCAAATGTCGATGCGTCCCTCAGTGATCGCGGACACTTTGCGAATGTCCGGTGGGGTTGTTATGACATGCCAAAGGCCCACGGCGGCGACTCCCCCCAGCAGCAGCAAACTATACCGTGACATTGGTCCGCGCTGTTTGATCAGTCGAACCAGGAGCACGATGCCCAAGCTGCCTGCCAGTAATGCCAACGGAGTGCGAGAACCAGTCAAACAGCTGCCAACCGCGATTACAAAAGCGAGCGAAACATAAAGCACGACGGAGCGCCGAAGCACGCAGAGCGCAAGTACACACAGGAATGTGCTCGAGAACGCCATGGGATTAAAGCCAACGCCCGCCGCATTTAAGACCGTTTCTTTCAGGATGCGGGCGCTCTCATAACTCGGCATGACAGGTCCCGCATACCGCACGTATAAAAACGCAATATACGTAGTAAGCAAGAGCGAACTGCAGAGCGCCCCAACGCCGAACGCTCGCCTCGTTCCCCCGTTTCTGAATGCTCGAGCGAGACCGAGACAAACGACCACGATGACGGCGATCCGGCTCCAGTTCGTCAGTGCTCGCGGCACGTTGGTGGCGAGCAGTGACGGAATGATCAGAAATCCCAGATAACACCCGAACAGAATCGTCCAGCGTTTCTCGTTTTCGGTTGCCGGCGCTCTCCACCAAAACAGGACGAGAATGCTGGAGCAGAGCAGAATCGCTGCCTTTACAGCCATCGGCGCCCAATTTAGACCCGAGCCAACCATGGGCCAATACACGGCCATCAGCACTGGAACGATAAACGCAATAATCGACGACAAAAGGGTTGAGGACGACCGATCGATCATGCGGTCTTATCCAGTATTGGTCTGACAGTCTCCAGCCGACGACCTGAGTACGAGTTCGTGCCGTAGCCGTAGCCGTACGACTGTGAATTGGTTTTCGCACGGGTGAGGAGCAATCCGAGCACATTGATACGGACCCGATGAAGATTATTCAAAGCGGTGGCGACTAGCTTGCCGGGAGTTCTACCCGCCTGGCTTACCAAGATTACGGCATCGACAGCCGTTCCTATCTGGAGCGTCTCGGCGAATCCAAGGAGAGGAGGCGCATCGATCAGAACTAAATCGAATTCTCGAGCGGCTTCATCGAGAATCTTCGAAATCCCATCTGTGACCAGATCGGAAGCCCGCACGGCCGTCACTCCAGCCGCAAGGAAACCCAAATTCGGAACAGATGGTACAGAGACAACGGCATCGCGCCACGAATGTTGTCCTTCGAGCGCTCCACTAAGACCTGACGGAGGCTGGATGCCCAATCGCTTGTGCGCTGCGGGACGTCTCAAATCAGCGTCGATTATCAAAGTGCGCCTGCCATGCAGCGCAAACGCGTGTCCCAGATGAGCAACCGTTATGGACTTTCCTTCGCTCGGCAAAGCGCTGGTGAACATGATCGTTTTGTGCTCTCGATTGAAGTCGACGAGCGTGAGCGTATTCCGAACTGTGCGGATTGCCTCTTCGTAACTCGACAGACAATGCGCGATCGACTCCCGCGAAGGGACCTGACCGGGTTTAATTGCGGCGGCAGCTTTCGTCAACTCGGGTAGAGCACCGAGGAAATTCACTCGTAGCGAACGGGCCGCTTGTTCGGGGTCAAGAACGCTTTGGTCGAAAGCATCAGCAACGAGCGCTCCGCCAATCGCCAGCATTAGCGATGCCATAGATGCAACCACAACCAACAACAACGTATTCGGGAAAACCGGAACGGCCGCTGGCAGCGCAGGGTTGCTGATACGGGCCAAGCCATGCCTGAAGGCGCCGTTGATCGCCTGTTCCTTTATGCGCCGGGCCATCTCGTCAGAGAGTTGTTTGTCACTTTCTAGCTCACGCTTCATCTGGTTGTATTTATGGCGGGCCGGGCTGGTTTGGTCGAGTTCTGCACGCGCGTTCTGCAACAAGTTAGTGAGCGCCTGTTCATGAGCGACGCTCTGGCTGTATTCCGATTCAACTCTTTTCACCGTCGTACCGCGCATTTCGTCCAGCTGTGCGCTGAGCTCGGTTACCTCATTCGCCGCCTTCCGGTACTCGGGATGATTGGTGCCGTAGATCGCCTTCGTCTGCGCGAACTTTTGCCGGGCTTCAGCCAGGCGATCTATCGCCTTGCTTAACGCTTCGCTCTGTGTGCTTGCTTGTGCGGCCCCGAGCGCTCCTGTTCGCACAGCGGTGAATGCCTCGCCTTTGCGGATCCTTTCTTCCTGTGCCGCCGCGAGTTCGGTGCTGAGCTGGGCGTAACGAGTCTCGAGAGTGGTTACGTGTGCTTCCGAGTCATTGAAGCTCAGGTGTCTTTCGAGGGAGGTAAGCGCGGCTTCGGACTTCGCGATCTTGGCTCGTAGACCGACTAACTCCTGCTGCATGACGGAAGCACGGTCGACCGACATTTGTGCCTGCGCGTCCGCAGAGTGCTCTACGTAGATTTCCGCGATGCCGTTAGCGACATCGGCGGCCAGCTTGGGATCGTGAGCGCGGTAGGTGACCCGTAGCATGTAGGTGTTTGGGGGACGAGTGATTTGTAACCGCTTAAGAGTGATAGGCGCGGCCTGAATGTTCGCTACCTGCACCGGACTCTTGCGCTTGAGTTGCCCTTCTCGCTCCAGAAGCCGATATTTCTGGGCCACTGGCCTGAGCACTGCATCGGACCGTAAGGCTTCGATGTGGGTCGTTACCAACTGGTCCATGTCGTTCACCGGGCCGTTGTTGCCTGACCCGTCCTGGCCGATGATCGACGAAACACCCGGACGCTCGATTGAAAGCTCTGCGGTGGCCTCGTACAGGGGTTGCAGGCGCGCCGTGAAAATCGCTACAGCGGCAGCGGACACCACCATGAAGCTGAGGATCTTCCACTTTTGCCGGCCGACAACAGCTAGAAAGTCGCTAGCCGAAGTACCCGCAATCTCTCCCTCTATTTCGTTCGTGATTAATTCGGGCCTGATGATGACAGATTGCCTATTCATAAATATTCCTCTGAGACGACCCGTACTATCGGCCGAAGATCAACGCCTGTGACGAGCTGTAAGCGCTGAATTGAATGACTCTGTCCAGAACCTGTGCAGTCATCCGTTTCCCTCTGTGGTCGGGGACATAGAGAATATCGGTTCCCAGCAAGGAAACATCAGGGGACTTTCGGGCCAGAAGTTTCCCTAATTCGATTGGGATTTCAGTGCGAGGTTGACCAGCGTGACTGAGGCGGTAAATATAGGCGGTGCTGGCCGAGTAAGGCAGCGTGCCCTCACACTCCGCAAGAACCTTCAAAATACTCGAGGAATCTCCGTCGTGTACCGGGTAGGCACCCGGACGTTTCACATTGCCCGCGACGTACACCTTTTCGGCTTCCGGTATCCGAATTTCTTCACCTCCGGTCAGAACCGGATTGGAGGTCGAGTCAGATTTTTCCAGTAGCTGTTTGAGCAGGATGCTTTGCGTTTGCGTATTGCCCGACTGCTGCGTCCATTTCAGGATCAACCGCGGCCCTGCTTCGGGGAGCGTGCCTTCCGCAGCCGCGAGTGCATCGAGTACCGTCGTCTGTCCGGTCAATTGGATTCGGCCTGGATGTTTTACCGCGCCTGCAACAGTCACGAACCGGCTGCGATACTCGGCAACTTGGACTGACACAATTGGGGCTACTAATACATCGCCGCGGCTTAACTCAGTCGCAATGAGTTCGGATAGCGAGTTGGCCGTCGTTCCGGCAGCCTGAAGCGGTTGATCAAGCAACGGGAGTGTCAGGGTGCCATTGTTTGAGACACGGAAGCTCTTGCTCAGCTCCGGGCAGTCGCGCACCGAGATGGCCAACAGATCATCGGCTCCGATGACCTCCCGAGGCAGGGTTGTCATCGGCGTATTGAACGGCTCGGCTGATTTGCCCGACACCGCGAACGAAACTAGCTGGAGCACAAAAGATGCAGCTAATGCTTTAGATCTTGTCATGTGTTTATTCAGGGAAAGAGCCTCCGTCTCTCGCTCACAAACAACGATTTTTTACGAAACCAGGGTTGAATCGTGGCGTCGTGAGGTTTGGCTGCCCTTTGGATAAACCGATTTTAACGGCTTAGCGGGGCCGCAACAATGTCAGTAAATTCCCCGTTTGCAATGAGTTGTACTGTGTCGCTGAGGCCATACGGACTAAGGTGTAGGATTCGTATGAAACGGGATAATCCTGGAATTGCCCTAATAACCCGGATCTATTTCATTCAGATAAGCGCGTATAAAAAAGAGGCGACTAAAATGGTGTCATTACGCCGTTGAACAATCGGCTTGTTCCAAACAGTTCGAACAGGCGTCAAAGGAGGGTCGTTGTGTCACTTACCTGTAAGCAACTGCCCTTACCGGACCAGGCTCGCTTATATGGAAATCTGATCTCCCGGTTGGGCGATGCAGCGGTGTTTCTGATGGACGAGGCGGGCTGCATCCTAAGCTGGAACCCCGGTGTGCAGCGCATTCTGGGCTTCAAGGAAGACGAGTGGGTCGGGCAATCAGTCCAGATCGTTTTCACGCCCGAAGACCGCGCTCGGGGCGAATCAGAGGCGGAGATCGAGGCAGCCCTTCGGAACGGGCAGTCTGCCGACGTTCGTTGGCATCTCCGGAGAGATGGCACCGGCTTCTTCGCCGAAGGCAGCCTGGTCGCCCTGCGCGACGACAACGGGCAGTTTCTCGGATTCGCCAAGGTGATGCGTGACGTGACGAGGCGCAAAGAACGCGAGCTCGCCCTCAAAGACGCACTTGCCTATGCCGAAAGCGTTGTGAATACAATGCGGGAACCGCTGCTCGTATTGGACGCGGATTTCCGAGTACGCTCCGCCAATCGATCGTTCTACCAGGTCTTTGGATTGAAGCGCGAAGTTGTCGAAAACCACCGGTTGTACGAGATAGCCGATCGGGAATGGGACCTGCCCGAGCTGCACAAATTGCTCGAAGAAAATCTCCAGGAACAGGAATCCGTCGAAGACTTCGAGCTCGAACACGATTTCCCACGGATCGGCAGCAAAGTGATGCTGCTGAATGGACGGAAGCTATGGCGGGAGGGAAGCAAAACCGAGTTTCTGCTGCTCGCTTTCGAGGACATCACGGAACGAAAGCGTAGCGAGCGTGAACTCAAGGAGAATGAGCGCCGCCAGGCTGCTTTGCTTGCAATTGGCGATCACATGCGGGATGCCGGTGATATCCAGTCGCTGATCGCTGGTGCGATGAAGATTGCCGTCAGTACGCTGAGGGCCAGCCGCGCGGGATACGGCCGGTTCGATAGCTCCGGAGAATACGTCACGGTCGAAGGTGACTGGGGGGACGGCAGTGTCCCAACCATGGTGGGCCGCTACCGCCTGGAAGACTACGGGCCAGAGTTCGCCGCCAAATTCAAACGCGGAGACCTGATTTCTATCCCAGATGTGCGCACACACCCGACGACTGCCAATGCTTTCCACCCATGGGATGCGTTGCAAGTCCGTGCAGTGATCGCTGTCCCGCTGATGGAACACGGTCGATGCTCAGCGATGCTCTTCATCCACAGTTCAACGCCGCGAACTTGGACGGAATCAGATCTTGCGTTTCTCAGGAAAGCGGTCGATCGAATCTGGTCGGCAGCAGAGCGGGAGCGAGCCCTCCAGGAGCTGAAGCGAAGTGAAGAGTTTACGCGCAGTATCCTCGCCAGCAGCCCTGACTACGTCACTGTCATGGACTTGGACGGGCGCATCATGTCGACCGATGAAGGCGGGTGCGGGCCTGTAGACGTCGACGGAGTTGATGCTTCGCCCCATGAGTTCTGGGCTCAAGCTTGGGGCGACAACAGAGATAAAGCGGAGGCGGCCATTGCTGGCGCGACAGAGGGCCGGACCACACGATTTGAAGGATTCTGCTCCACCGTACGCCGCGTACCCAGGTGGTGGGAAGTGGTGGTTGCACCTATCAATGATGGCGGCCCGAGACCGGTTCGCATTCTATCTTTAGCGCGCGATATCACGGAGCGAAAGCGCGCCGAGCAGGAGCGCGAGCGCCTGACGGGTGAACTCAAGCGCTCAAACGAAGAGTTGCTCCACTTTGCGCACATCGTGGCACACGATCTGCAATCCCCCCTTCGTGGGGTGAGCGGCTTCGCTCAACTCGTGCAACGCAACGCCCGTGAGCGGCTCTCGGAAGATGACGGCGAACTCCTTGAAGGCATCGCCGAAAGTGCCCACCGCATGCAGCGTCTGGTTGAATCGCTTTTAAGATACGCGCAGGTCGGCAACGGCGAGATCGAGCGGGCTCCGGTAGACATGAATGAGGTTGTGGATGCCGCCTTGCGAAGTCTTCAGGTCCAGTTGCAGGAAAAGCGCGCCGAGATAGTTCGGGATACGAATCTGCCGTCGGTCACGGGTGACTCGGTGCAGCTGGTACAACTCATGCAGAACCTGATTGGGAATGCGCTCAAGTATTCACGGGCCGACCTCAGGACAGAAGTCCGGGTGAGCTTTGTTCAGAAGAATGGCGATTTCGTGTTTTCTGTGGCGGATAATGGCGAAGGCATCTCTCCTGAGCATCAGGCCCGGATCTTCGAACCACTGAAACGGTTGCATGGATCGGAAATACCGGGCACTGGCCTCGGGCTTGCGCTCTGCGAGCGAATCGTCAAACGCCATGGCGGGCGCATCTGGGTTGACTCGCAAGTAAACGTCGGTTCGACCTTTTACTTTCGTCTCCCTGGCGCCTGATCTCGTCTTCGTGCGCTTCTGGCGAACGGCTCGGGAAACTTCTCAGTGAGCGACAGCAGCGCATACCAGATCCCGCAGGTGATCCAGTCCGCTCGCGACATCTTTGCCGAGATGAACACGAAGAGCACGCCGTTTGCGATCTGCTAAAACCTGGAAGTCGCCCCTGGCTTGGGCAGCTTTGACTACGCCGAACGTATACTTCTGGCCGGGTACCGGGAGATCTTCTGCTTCATCGCAAGTAATCTGCAGAAACACGCCGGAGTTCGGTCCGCCCTTATACGCTTGACCGGTGCTATGCAGAAATCGCGGGCCAAAACCGACAACCGTGGCCACCTTTTTCGATTCCAGGACCACCTTTCTCATGTCCCGCAACTTGTCCTGGTATTCGGGAAACATCGGAATATACGCCAGTAACCCGAAGTAATCGCCCGCGTGGATGCGATCGAGATGGTGCCGAATGACAGCTCCAACGGTGCGTCCGTCCCCCCCAAGTTGCTTGGCATTCGCTTCATCGGTGAATAGCCTCAACCCTTCGCCTTCCAGGATTGGCTGTTCCGGCGGGAGCGAGCCTGTTTTTTCAAATTCCGATGTGAGTTCGCGCGTGACGACCTTACTCGCCTCCACGTCAGGCTGATCGAAAGCGTTAATGCCGATCACAGATCCGGCCACCGCGGTAGCGATCTCCCATTGTAAGAAAAGTTGGCCGAGGTCATAGAGGTCGTTGATGACAATCCGAACAACGGGCTGGCCCGACGCCGCGATGGCATCGATTTTAGCTCCGAGCGTGTCGTCGTCACCGCCAAAACGGATGTACACAAAA
Source organism: Bryobacteraceae bacterium (assembly GCA_045807925.1). Lineage (GTDB taxonomy): Bacteria > Acidobacteriota > Terriglobia > Bryobacterales > Bryobacteraceae > Bog-105. The sequence goes on from JBJMGK010000124.1 coordinate 12,317, forward strand.
ACGCGATCCTTGCCGTACGCATCCCCTTGCGGTTCCATCAACGGCTCTAAATCTACGGGAATCAGGCCGTGTCCTTCTTTGCCCGTGGATTCGGCAAGCAACTGCTCGAGCCATGCGCCCAGGTCGAAGATTGACTTGGAGCACACGAGCGTCACCTTGTCGCGGCCAAACTTCTTAGCCGCCGTGCCAAGAACCAAGCCCAGCTGAACCCCGGGATTCTCAGCGGCAGTCTGGTTCCGGCAGGCCTTCTCCATCTGGGCGGCCCGCTTCAATAGTTTCTCGGTATCGAGGCCGGCGGCCGCATGAGGCACCAACCCAAAATCCGAAAGCGCAGAGTAGCGGCCCCCGATCCGAGGATTGCCGTGATAAACACGACGAAACTTCAGCTGGCTCGCCACTCCCTCGAGCTTCGAACCTGGATCCGTGATCGCAATGAAATGATGCCCTACCCGGTCCCCGACAACCTTTCGAGCCTCGTCGAAGAAGTACTGCATGTAGATATTGGGTTCAAGCGTCGTACCGGATTTGCTCGACACACAGAAGAGCGTTCGAGCCGGGTCGATTTTCTTTCGGAACGATGCGATCTGGACTGGATCCGTTGAATCGAGCACAAGCAGATCCGGGAAGCCGTTTTGCTTGCCAAATGTCGTGCTGAACACCTCGGGACAAAGGCTCGACCCTCCCATGCCCAGCAACAGAATGTCATTGAACCCGTCTTCCTGGACCTCTGCGGAAAGAGCCTTAAATCTGGCGACCTCGGATAGTTGTTGGCCAATGATGTCCATCCAGTCGAGCCACTTCGATTCACCCTTGTTCGTCCAGAGCGATGCGTCTTTCTTCCATAGACGGTCAGTCTTTCCGTCGCGGTCCCAGGGGGTCTGCTCCTCCTCGACGGCCTTTCCGAGATCAGGCGGCAGGGCTAAGGTCAAGGCTTTCCCGGTTGACGGGAAGACATTGGCGGAACTCATCGTTTTCAATTCCTTTGATCTTATTCGGGTATGAGACGCGACATTCTTCTCTGCTGGAGCAGCCGGGACGAACTCTAGCAGTTCTGCTGATCCGCAATCCCACGCCCTAAGAGTATCGCTATCCAAACAGCGCCGGTACCTTCGAGGCGAGGCTTTCGGACGCGAGGTGGCCGAAGTCGGGGGCCGGCATGAGTCACCAGCATATCTACGGACGTCATCGCTTACGTAGTCGGGAGCGTCAAAGAGTGGTGACAAATAACAACAAGACGAATACTTATGTTCTGCTGGGCATCGGTGCAACAGGTGGATTGTTGCTTGGCCGCTTCCTACCCGTGCTTCTCGCTAACGCGAGCGGACTGGCGCAAGGTGCCGCGCGGCGCGATCCCTTTGCTGGACTAATTCGCGAACATCGGCAATTGCTCTCGATGTTAGACAAAATGGAAGACTTGCCTCCCACGGACTGGGCCAAACGCAAGTTCTTATTCTTTGCCTTTAAGCGAACCATCGGTAAGCACGCGATGGCCGAGGAAGATATCATTTACCCGCTCTTAAAGACGGACGCTGAACGGCATGAAGCGACACAGAAGTTGTATCGCGAGCACGCCAGCATGAAAATCCATTTGTTTGAACTGGAACGGGCGATCCATCAGGACCAGGAGTGGCGTGACGGTGTTCGCGCTCTTCGGAGCGAAATCGAGCCGCATGCCCGAGAGGAAGAAGAGACGGAGTTCCCACGCTTGCGAGCGTTGCTCGATCAGGCGGGAACGGCTGAATTGAGCCGCAAGATTCGGCAGGAAGAAGCGTTGGTCGTTTAGCTCGCTGCCCGTTACGTCGGCATCACGGCGCGTCGGCGAAATGCAACAACGTTATAGCTTAACGGCGGCGCGCCAATACCAACGAGGCGTTCAACCCTCCGAAAGCGAAGGTATTGGATATCGCGACTTCGATCGAGGCAGAACGCGCATGTTGGGCCACCAGATTCAAATGGCATTCCGGGTCCGGGGCCGTGCAATTGACTGTGGGCGGAATCTCACTGTTCTCAAGCGCAAGCAACGTGGCGATCGCCTCAATCGCCCCGGCAGCCCCCAGCGTATGACCATGCATCGATTTCGTTGACGTGACGAGCACGTCATCGGTGTGTTTACCAAAGACGGCGCGAATCGCGCTCGCCTCCGCCGCATCGTTCGCCAGGGTTCCGGTCCCGTGGGCGTTCACATGCCCGATCTGCTCGAGGCGCACACCGGCATCCCGTATGGCCCAATTCATTGCCTTGCTCAGCCCTTCTACGCGAGGCTGCGTAATGTGGAACGCGTCGGAACTCATCCCGAACCCGAGCACTTCTCCGCGTATATTTGCTCCTCTGGCAAGAGCATGATCCCAATTTTCAAGCACCAGCATCGCCCCGCCTTCCCCTAGCGATAAGCCCCGGCGATCGGACGAAAATGGCCTGCAAACATCTGGCGACACAACGCGCATGGCTTCCCAGGCTCGCAGCAATCCATCCACGAAAACGGCCTCACTCCCGCCGGCGAGCGCGGCGGTTGCAATCCCGCTTCGCACCATCCAGAAGGCTTGTCCGATCGCATGATTCGAAGACGAGCAGGCCGTAGCGACGGTATACGTAGGCCCCTGGATGCCGAATTCGAGCGAGATCCGACTTGCACCCGCATTCGTCATTGTTCTCGGGATCGTGAGCGGTGCAACGCGCGGGTCGCCATCGCGATACAACCGTTTGTAGCCTTCCTGTTCCGAACTCTTTCCACCAACTCCTGTGCCTGTTACAACGACCGTTCGGTCGCTCAATTCGGCGTCAAAGCGCAGTCCGCTCTCGGCAACTGCCTCCCGGGCAGCGACCGTTACGAACTGTGCGAATCGCTCGAGAAGGGTCGTGTCCTTATCGCTGAAATGGTCAAGCGGGCGGAAGTCTCGAGCTTCCGCCCCGAACCCGAACTTGTAGGGCGGCAGACCCGGGTCCGCGAGCGCTTCGATGCCGCACTCGCCGGCAAATAAACGTCTCCCGAATTCCCGTGTGTCGTTTCCGAGGGCGCAAACTACTCCAAGCCCCGTGACTGCGACCCGATTCACGGCTCGCCCGGTGGAACTGGCGCCTCGGCGCGAAGTCGAGCAACACCAGCCACAGCATCGCGAACGGATCGCATCGTGCCAACCGCGTCGTCAGGTATGTTTATGCTGAAGGCGTTCTCTAGCGCGAAAACCACGTTGATGCCGTCCAAGGAGTCGATTTTTAGCTGCTCGAACGTGCTTTCGAGCTTGATGGACTCGACGGGCAGGCGCTGGGTCTGGGCGATCACACGAATCACTTGCGCGCTCAGATCGTCTGGCTCCTGGTCGGGCATGCCTAGTAGACACTCATAATAGCGCTAGGTGATGCAGGTTCTGACTGGGAAGCACGCGAGAAAAAAAAGCCGGGTTCAGCGCACTCGGTTGCGCCAAACCCGGAGGGAAGAAAACGTCAGTCGGTCAGTACGGAGAAGGAACAGCCTAGTTCAGAAGTCCGCCGTGGCCCAAGCAGGCAATTTCCCAGCCTGAGATTCTGTAATTTGCCAAGATGGGCGGCAGCACTAGATCGAGTACGTTCGGTTTCGCTGATCGGTAGCAGCACGGCGCAGAAACGATCGGCACATCTTCCTTGTACCCCAGCATCATCAAATTGCCCGGTTCCACTGGTGCCAGGAAGCGCTCGAGATGCGCGCCAAGATTGATGAGCGAACGGCCCACCGCGTCCTCGGGACCCGCCGGTGCTGTGGTCGAGGCAATGAGCACACTGTTTGGTTTGGTCTTCAGCAGGTGCTGCAAAGCGCGGGTGACGTGGTCTTCTTCTTCGATGGCACACAGCGAGTAACGAATAGAAGCACCATATTTTTCCAATCGGGTTCGAACAACACTCTCAAACAGTGTTCGGGCGCGATCTCCCTGCACCGGGTCGGTGTAGAGAACGGCTACGCCGGGTTCCCGGATCGGTCTAGCCTGGAGAATGGCTCCACGTTCGTTGAGAATTGATAAAACCGCCTCGAGCTGAGTCTTTGCGATGGCAAACGGCGCGCTCTTGATGGTGGCAAGACGCTCACCCGCCCGGGCGTATCGGTAATTAGGAACGGTCGCGATCACAACGCTGCTGGTGCAGTTTATCTGCTTCAGAAGTTCGTCGTCGATGAGGGCGCAGCAATCTTCCGTGGCGATCAGGTTGGCCCGTCCGCCCGCGGCGAGTCGGATTTCAATGGAGCCACAGCACATTGCTTGCGCAACGTCCATGACGGCTTCATCCTCGCTCACCTCTCCCTCTTCGAGTTCTGTTACCCAGACCTCGCGCATGCCTTCAGTCTCGAGAAGGCGGATGTCTTCGTCACTTAATATGTGCCCTTTTGCTAATAATTTCCTGCCACCTTGGCGAAAAATCGTGCAGCAAAGAATCCGTCCGGCCGATTTATTCACATCGACTGTTAAAGCGCGCATTATATCAAGTGCTTCCCTAATTTGGATTAGTACTGTCGGATTTAGTACTTAGGCTAAGTATAATAGTACTTTTCCAGCAAAGCTATAGATATTTTGCAGTTGCGGCTAAGAATTTTATTTAGTTGGTGTGCGGACAAGTCGGCAAAATTGCAGATTCACCACGAAATTACCGCTAATTAGCGGTATGTAGCGTGGTTAACTGTCGGTAATTGAATGAGTTCGCTACTGATGGAATTACGCAGTAAAAGGTACGAATTAGAAGATTGTTTCAGGTGCTTCAAAACTGCAATTTCATCGCAATTGTGAAATTTAGGACATCGCAGGCAGTCTTTCCACGCCTTTAGCGGTAGTTCGCCGCGTTCGACTTCTTCGAAACCGAGCCGAGCGAAAAACCCAGGAACGTAAGTGAACGCGAACAAGGACTCGAGATCATTCTCGCGGGCTTCCTGTTCGAGCGCTTCCACCATCGCGCGCCCTACCCCGCCCCGTTTCCGGTCCTGCAGGACGGCCAGCGACCGAACTTCCGCACTCGTTGGCGTATAGAAATGAAGAGCCGCACAACCGACCAGCGTGCCGTCCTCGTAGGCAACTGAGAAATCCCGGATGTTTTCGGACATCTCGAACTCGGTCCGCGGCAGCATGACACCGGCTGCGGCGTAGGAGTTGATGATCGCAAGGATGCCGGCAATGTCCCGCATACCGGCTTTTTTCACTTGCACGGAAGTATCGGTCATCGCCTGTGTGCCTCCGCAGCCTGCGGCGATGACTGCTTCACTCCAACGAGATGGGTTCCGACTTTTTCACCTGCAAGAAGCCGGAGGATGACTTGAGGTTCAGAGCCCGATGCGATAACAACTTCCATCCCGCCCCCAACCGCTTGTTGGGCCGCCTCCAGTTTGGCCTGCATGCCGCCGCTGGCCACTCCGGAACGGATGAGTTCAGCCATCTCAGCCGAGGTCAGTTCCGGGGCGAGAGATCCCGCCGCGTCTTTCACGCCCGGGACGTCCGTGAGGAAGAACAATCTCGACGCATGCCAGCCCAAAGCCGCGGAAACGGCCATCACGTCGGCGTTCACGTTGTAGATGTTTCCCTTTTCGTCCGCTGCCACACATGCCACGACAGGTAAGTACTCCGAGCCGGCCAGCAAATCCAGGAGCTTCCCATCCGTGCTCGTCGGCCGCCCGACGAATTCGAGCTCCGGATCGAGCTGGACGGCGTGGGTCAGGAGACCGTCCACTCCGGACAATCCGATTGCGGGCCTTCCGGCTGCAATCAATGCGGCGACAAGCCTTTTGTTCACTGTTCCGGCAATCACCTTGGTAACGGCGTCGATAACGGTGGCATCCGACACCCGCAACCCATGCTGAAACCGAGTCTCGACCCCGCGTTCGGACAGGAAACGGGTGACCTCTTTGCCACCTCCATGAACGACGACAACCTGATGGTTCGATCCAATGGATGCCAGTTGTGTTGCGATCGAACGCACTTTCTCCTGGCTGTCCAAAAGCGTACCGCCGATCTTGATCAGAATCTTCACAGCAGCGCCTCGGCTTCTTCGAACCCGAGCATGAGATTCATATTCTGGACAGCTTGGCCCGCCGCGCCCTTGACTAAGTTATCGATCGCAACCACCACAGTTACCCTCTGGCTATCCGGGTCAAACCGGAATCCGATGTCGCAGAAATTTGTGCGCTGTACGGCGGCAAGGTCGGGCACCTTACCCGGAGGATACAGCCGGACGAAGGGCTCATCCGCATATTGCTCTTCGTACAGCGACAGTAGATCGACGGGCTTCGAGATCCGTTCCGTGCGGACGTAAATGGTCTCGAGTATTCCCCGCTCGATGGGAAGAAGGTGCGCGGTGAAGGTGAATTCTCGTTCGCCAACTCCGCTGTTCTGCAGCACTTCAGGTACGTGCCGGTGGTCATGGAACCCATAGGCGCTGAAGTTCTCCGCTATTTCGCAGAAGCTCGTCTTGAGAGACGCTTTGCGGCCGGCGCCGCTGACACCTGACTTCGCGTCGCAGATAATGCCGCGGCTACGATCGGCTACTTGCGCTTGGACGAGAGGGCGAATCGCGAGGTTCGCAGCCGTGGGATAGCACCCGGGATTAGAGCAAAGCCGGGCCCCTGGAATACGGTCGCGGTAAAACTCGGGCAGGCCATACACGGCTTCGCCGAAGAGTTCGGGAGCGCCATGCCGCTCGCCGTACCATTTCGAGTACTCCTCAGCGCTGCCCAAACGGAATGCACCGCTCAGATCCACTACTTTGGCCCCTGCGGCAAGAATGCCCGGGGTGAGATCGATAGAGACCTGGGGCGGCGTTGCCAGGAAAACTAAATCGACCCCTTCGGCCCCAATTGCTTCAGCAGTGGCGGGAAGTGTTTTCGGTATCTCACTTCCGAGGGGACGCACGCGCTCCTCGGAATCGGTGCGATGCTCGAGAAGGATAAGCTCCACGCCGGGGTGCCTCGAAAGGATACGAACCAGCTCCGCGCCACTGTAACCCCGAAATCCGACGATGCCGACGCTGCGTCTTTCATAATTATTCACGGCAATGAATAATTATACCTCGTAGCTTCCGCTTACAACTGCTCCGTTGCCGATCGTGCTGCGAGATCTCCAATGATGGGAAGGTGCACCTGCTGCTGCTGCGCGGCTTTGATCAAAAGATAAACCCAGCAAACAAATACTGCTAACTTGATCAAACCGAGGAACGCCCCAGCCAGCCAGACGTGGGGTGGATAGCCGTTGTAGAGAAGTGTGGGAAGAGCGGAAGAAACAATCAGCCACGCGACAAACAGGTAGACGGATTGGAAGCCGTCGAAGCGAACTCGCATGTTGTGCCGGAATCTCTGCGAAGCCAGAAATACAATGGCGGCAATGACGCCGAATACCGGGATGTAGCACAGGACCGAAGCCGTGCGATCGCTAATGCTCCCGAGAAAATCCGTCTGAGAATACTGGCCGAAACCGGAAGTTCCACCCGCGGCGAACGTAGAACCGGTAGCTCCTGGCTGCCTTGTGCCGCAGTTCGGACAATAAAAGTTGCCGGCCCCCACCGGGCTTCCACAATTCGTACAGTACGGCATCAGTCCATCTCCCCTTCTACTCTAGAAAGTACGGCACACAGGCTTATTTTGTTCCCCGTAATACCATGGCAGTCAATCTGATAGGATCAACTCCCGTGGTCAGACTTTTCACTGTTTTTGCGTCGTTGTTGGCCGGCGCGACCCTGGTTCCCGCAGCTCCCAAACCGCTCGAGGTCTACTTCATCGATGTGGAGGGCGGGCAGGCAACGCTGTTCGTGACTCCGGCAGGGCAGTCGCTCCTGATCGACACGGGATGGGGCTATAACGCTTATCGGGACGCAAACCGGATTGTTGCTGCTGCGAAGCTAGCCAAGGTGAAGAAGCTCGATTACGTGCTCATCACGCACTATCATGCCGACCACGTCGGGGGTGTGCCCCAGCTCATTGCGAAGATCCCGGTCGGTACATTCATCGAGCATGGCCCAAATCGCGAAGATACAAACGCCACGAATCACCTGGTCGAGGAATACAAAACCGCCAGCGCCTCGGTCCCGCATATAACTGCCGTGCCGGGTGAACCCCTGCCGATCAAAGGTATCGACGCAATCGCGGTTAGCGCCGATGGGAAGCTCTTGCCGAACGCACTGCCTGGCGCCGGGGAGCCGAATAAGGCTTGCGAGGGTGTGGAACGGAAGAAGGATGATCCGAGCGAAAATGCGCGATCTCTTGGCTCGGTGTTCACGTACGGTCGATTTAAGCTAGTCGACCTCGGCGACCTCACGTGGAACAAGGAGCTTGAGTTGATGTGTCCCAATAACAAGCTCGGGCACGCGGACCTGCTAGTCGTGTCGCACCATGGCTTGGACCAGAGCAACAGCCCGGCGCTGATTCACGGACTCCAGCCGAGGGTGGCGGTCATGAACAACGGCTCCAAGAAGGGCGGCTCGCCTTCCGCCTGGGATATTGTGAAATCGTCTCCGGGCTTACAGGACCTTTGGCAGCTCCACTTCTCCGATGCCGGAGGGCAGGAACACAACACCAGCGATCCGTTTATTGCAAACGTCGATGAAGCCGATACGGGCTACTACTTAAAACTCACGGCTCACGAAGACGGGAGCTTTGAGATATTCAACCGGCGAAATAAGTTTTCGCGCTCTTACCCGCCGGCAAAAGCGCAGTGACAGAGCGGGAGAACGCCGCTCACCCGAAGAAGTCGCGGACTTTTTCGAATACGCTCTTCTCGTGCGGAACATTGTCCGCCGGCAGTACGGTCATGAGTTCCTCGAACAGGCGCCGCTGGTCGCGGTTCAGCTTCTTCGGTACCTGCACATCGAGATGAACATAAAGGTCCCCGCGCGCCCGGCTATTCAAATGAGGAACCCCGAGCCCTTTGAGCTTGTAGTGTGCTCCCGGCTGGGTGCCTTCCGCGATGCGAATGGTTTGCGGCCCGTCGAACGTTTCGACGTGAACTTCCGCGCCCAGCGCAGCTTGCGCAATATTGATCGGAAGAGTGCAATGGAGATCGTATTCGCGCCGCTCGTAAACAGGGTGCTCGGTGACCTTGATGACAACGTACAGATCGCCCGGCTGGGTGCCCGGAGGTCCGGGGTTTCCTTCGCCGGAAAGGCGCAGCCCGGTTCCGTTGTCCACACCGGCCGGAATGGTTACTTTCAGCTTCTTTTCCGAGCGGCTGAATCCCTCGCCCCGGCACTGATTGCACGCCTGGCGGATCACTTTACCCCGGCCGCTACAAGTAGGACAGGTTTTTCGAATCGAGAGGAAGCTCTGCTGATAGATAACTTCGCCGCGCCCGCTACACGCAGCGCAGGTCACAAGCCCGCCGTTCGGTTCCGCCCCGGTACCTGAACACTTCGTGCAAGGCTCCATCCGGGGGATCTGGATGTCGGCGGAAAGTCCCCGCATGGCGTCCTCGAACGAAATCTCGAGGTCGTAGCGGATATCTTCGCCCCGCTGAGGCCGACGCCGGCTTCGACCGCCGCCGCCGAACATGTCGCCAAGCCCAAACAGATCGCCAAATAGATCGCCGAAATCAGCAAAGGCGCTTTCATCGAAGCCGGCATTGCCCGCTCCGTTCACAGCCTGGTGCCCATAGCGGTTGTAAGCCGCCCGTTTCTGTGGATCGCTCAGGACGGAGTACGCTTCGGCGGCCTCTTTGAACCGTTCCTCGGCTTCTCGATTGTTCGGGTTGCGATCGGGATGGTACTGCAGCGCCAGTTTGCGGTAGGCACTCTTGAGCGTCTGGTCGTCGCAATCACGCGAGACGCTCAGCACTTCATAGTAGTCTCGTTTGGCGACACTCATGCTGGATTAGGGTTCCGAATTGGGGCGTTTATTGGTTGACTGCTACCTTCACCATCGCAGGCCGAAGTAGTCGGCCCTTGAAGTAATAGCCCTTTTGATACTCGTCCAAAATAGTCTGATCCGGGTGGTCTTTTGTATCAACCATTTCGACCGCGTGGTGGATATGAGGATTAAACAACGCGGGTTCTGACGGGATTGGCTCGAGTCCGAGTTTCTTCAGGGCTTCGTAGAACCGGCTGTAAATCAGTTCAAGACCACGCGCGTATTCCTTATCGGCCGTTTCGACCTTCAAGGCGCGTTCAAAATCGTCCAGGATCGGAAGGAGGGCCTTCACACTGTCCATGCCGGCGAACTCGAATAAGTCAGTTCGCTCACGCTCTACGCGACGGCGGAAATTCTCAAATTCGGCCTGACGCCGCTGGAGAAGGTCCTGCAACTCCCCCTTTTCTCGTACCAGACGATCACGGTCGGATCCGGATTCAGCGGTTTGGGGTGGTTCGGTTCGAACGGCCGACTCGGGCTCTACTGCCTCGGCCGGCCGCTCGTTTTGAGCTTGATCTTCTTCGGTGGCAACACCGTTTCTAACGTTTGCGCTTTCCATTCACTGCACCAAAATGATGACTGGATACTAAATCCGCGTCAAATTTCAGCGTAACAGAAGAAAGGCGTTTATTACGCTCGAACGGGCCCTTTGACTGGAAAGAAGAACCTTACCGCCCGCGAGCGGCAGCCGCTTTCGGGGTATCGATCGGCGTTGGCGCGGGTCCGGCCGCCGCATCACCAGCCTGATCGCCGCCCTTAGTCAGGCCTAAGGCTTTGCGGAGTTCGATGTTGATTTTTTCCCGGATATCCGCGTTGTCGCGCAGGAACTGGCGAACATTTTCCCGGCCCTGACCAATTCGCTCACCCTTGTAGCTGAACCAGGAACCGCTCTTTTCGACAATATTTTGGGCTACCCCCAGATCGAGCAGGTCGCCTTCCTTCGATACACCTTCGCCATAGATAATGTCGAACTCGGCTTCGCGAAAGGGTGAAGCCACCTTGTTCTTCACGACCTTGACCTTTGTCCGGTTGCCGGTGACCGTCTCGCCGTCTTTGATGGCGGCTATGCGGCGAATGTCGAGGCGAACCGAGGAATAGAACTTGAGAGCCCGGCCCCCGGTGGTGGTTTCCGGGTTGCCGAACATGACACCGATCTTTTCGCGAATCTGATTGATGAAGACGAGGCAGGTATTGGACTTCGACACCGTTCCCGTCAGTTTGCGCATGGCCTGGGACATCAGACGGGCCTGGACACCCATATGGGAATCGCCCATCTCGCCGTCGAGTTCGGCTTTCGGAACAAGGGCTGCGACAGAATCGACCACCAGAACGTCAATGGAGCCGGAAGTGACCAGAGCCGCAGTGATTTCGAGTGCCTGCTCGGCGTAATCAGGCTGGGAAACCAGTAGGTTGTCCACGTCGACGCCCAGCTTCTTTGCATAGACCGGGTCGAGCGCATGCTCCACGTCGATGAATGCGGCCATTCCGCCGTTCCTTTGCGCTTCGGCAACTACCTGAAGTGCAATGGTTGTTTTTCCCGACGATTCCGGACCGAAGATCTCACATATACGGCCGCGAGGAAGGCCACCGACGCCCAAAGCATAATCGAGCGAGATGGAACCGGTCGAAATAGCAGAAACCGGAACAATCGCCTCTTTGGCGCCCAACCGAAGGATGGAGCCCTTCCCAAACTGCTTTTCGATCTGACCTAAGGTCAGCGTTAAAGTGCGTCCGCGCTCTTTTTCGTCCATAAGTTCCTTGCGGTATCAGCGTTTTTGCGATGGCGAGTCAGCGCACGCGAGTCGTAGGCCAACCTTCTCCAGTATAGGTCAAAACGTAAAAACGAAAGAATGTTTTTCTTCGTCTTCTGTTCGTCTATTGGGATTCACTTTCTTCAACCACGCCGAGAAGTCCTGCATGTGGATTGAACCGATTAGCGCTTCCTCTAAGCCGTGCACGTGGTGCAAGTTTCTTGGGCAGTGTTGCAAACGTTTCGAGGGCAGATCTGATAGCTTGGGCGTTCATGGACGGGAGAGGCCGGCGCTGTTCAAGGGGCGACACTTTGCACCCGAGATCATCATTTTGTGCGTGCGTCGCTACCTTCGATATGCGCTCAGCTTACGTACGTTAGCAGTGTTCTGAAAAGGTAAGAGTGCGGCGAGCCTTGAGCCGGCTCTGAGCCGGGAAAGCTTCAGACAGCTTCAGCCGTATTCATCGACTTTCAGTTGCACATCGTTTGTTTCACTTCCCAATATTTGTGCCCTTGCTGGGACATCCACACATAGTCCGCTGGCGTCGTGTTTTCGTTTACGTCAGAGACAAAACGTTTCGTGCCGAAGTTCTTTCCGAATCGCATTGCTGTGATGAGGATGCGGATGTAGCAAGCCTGATTCTTCGGGTCGAAATGGTTTGTGAACTCTCGATCCGTCCTATCGTCTTTCAGTGGACCCATCCGCTTCTCGTAGTCTGCGAAAGACGCACGCGCTTGTTGTGCACAGGAAGATTGTTGCCAAGCTGCTGTCCGAGCAAGTAGACGATGATGTCGGATTTGAAGGTATGCTCTTGTCACGGCGGGGGCATCGTGGCGTCTATTAGTTGCCCCACTCACTTCATCGCGCGATTGAAGCGCGTACCGAACTCCTCGCCCAGCCTCCCGGTACACCTCTTCTGATAAAGTCGAGCGGTATGCTAGTCCATACCGTTTTTGGTCGATAGCCATTTTCTTCTCGAATTGACGTTGCGTGTGGACCAGCAGAGCACGGTAGCGAAGCTGCTGGGTACACCAGCTTCGTCGTATGGTTACCATGCAAAAAAAAGTCGCAGCAAGCTCGTCATTGATTTTAGGAATGAGTCTTATTTTCGGTTCCCTAGCAGTTGGGGCACCTCGAACGTTCCTGCCTGACTACACGTTCTCGGGTTCCAGTCTGACTGGGTGGCCGACCCTGGGCGAGGCTGACTGGAAAGCGCAAAACGGCGAGATTGTTGGGACGCCCCGAAATGCAGCCGGAGGCTGGCTGTTGTTGGACCGTTCCTGGCAGGATCTCGGGTTCCTTGCGAATTTCCGCTGCACTGCCGGCTGTACGACGGGTGTCCTGTTCCGGGCCGAGAAGACCTCAGACGGCGGCTTGAAGGGCATTCTCATATCACTGAACGCGGGCGATCTTGCGGCATACGGAGTAACGCTCGATGCGCAAGGAAAAATTCTGAAACGCAACGCGCTGGGTAAAGCCCCTAGCAAGCGAGGAGATCCGGTAACTTGGCTGTACACGCCAGCCGGCAACCCGCCGGGAACCGCCAAGGCGGAACACCCGTTTCCTCCGGCTCCGAATGTCAACCTGATGCCCGACATTCCTTCGACGCGTCCGGCCGGTACGCTGCACCCGGGCGATTGGAACGAACTCGAAATCATTGTCGACGCTGGGGCGACCAAGCTCATTTTGAACGAAGGCCCGGTGACGGCGGCGGCTGGCGCCGCGGACGCGGAGTTCGGGCGCTTCGGACCCGTCGCTCTTTATGTGGGAGGCACAGGCGAGGTGCGATTCCGGGACATCGGCGTGAAAGATCTGAACACAAAGACCATCCCGAAAGAAGTAGTCTCGAACCGATTCCGGATGCAACGACTCAGCGACCTGTTCTACGCATGGTCGACCGCGGTGGCCGATGTAAATCGGGACGGCATCCTGGACCTGGTGTCTGGCCCGGTTTACTACCTTGGTCCTGATTACACACAGACACGCGAGATCTATGTGGCCGAGAGCTACGATCCTTCGAGCCAATACCCGCGAGGCTGCGCCGTAAACTTCGCCTACGATTTCACGGGCGACGGGTGGCCCGATGAGTGGTGCGCTACGGGCAACAACGGCGACGGACCCGGCGTGCTGTTTGTGAATCCGCGAGGAGAGCCGAGGCGGTGGGATCGGTACGAGGTGACTCCGGATGTCTGGATAGAAGAGACGCAGATGGCCGACGTGGATGGCGACGGCAAGCCCGAACTGGTCATGGGGATTCCGGGCGGCACTATTGTGCTGGCAAGGCCGGACCCTGCAGCGCCGACCCAGCCCTGGAAACTGACCCCAATTTCCGAACCGGGACCCTGGGCGGCAAACAGTTCGCACGGAATCGGAGTCGGCGATATCAATGGGGACGGTCGGCTCGATGTCGTGTGCGCGTTTGGCTGGTGGGAGCAGCCGCCGGCCGGCACGAAAGGACTGTGGAAGCACCATCCGGTCGCATTCGGGCGCTGGGGCAAATCGCAGGGCAATGCAGGTGGCGCTGAAATGGGCATTTACGACGTAAATGGGGATGGCCTGAACGACGTGGTGACGAGCCTGGAAGCGCACGGCTGGGGACTCGCTTGGTTCGAGCAGAAGCGCAGCCCAGCGGGTGAAATCAGCCTCGTGCGACATATCTTCATGGACAATTTCGATACGAAAAATGCGGGCGACGTTTTGTTCACCGAGCCGCACGGGGCCACGTTTGCGGATATCGACGGCGACGGCATCAAGGACTTCATCGTGGGCAAGCGCTTCATGTCGCACTTCGGCTACAACGACCCGGACCCCTACGGGCCCGCGGTGATCTATTGGTACCGGGTGGTGCGGAACAAGCAGGCGCCGGGTGGGGCCGAGTTTATTCCGGAACTCATCCACAACCGATCGGGCGTGGGGTCGCATTTGACCGCGATGGATATCGACAAGGACGGTGCGGTGGATATTGCCACGTCGTCCAGCCTGGGAACCTATATCTTCTGGGGTACGAAGGTGGTCGACAGCACACGTACTACATCGTCACGTTGAAACAATTTTGAATAACTCTGCTCGCCCTGGAATCTTCTTGAGCGAAGTGAAGCAAAGTTTCAACCGATTCTGATCAACCGGCATCATGTGGATCAATCTGGTTCTCAAAGGCATTGACACTGGTGAGGACGCCAGTCTCGCCTCTGAGCCCGGTGCGGATGGCGTACGTCGCTCCTAATCACGGCGGCCGCGCCACACAGACGGGACGGGAAAACCATGCTGTCGCGATCAGGACGGACTCACCCCGATTCTTCTTTTTTGATTTTCCAAGCTCGCCCGTCGATAATTGCAGCCGACGGGTTCGCTTTGCGCAATCTGGATCAAAAGAATTTGGGTGGCATGCGAGAACTGCCGTGTGCCACATGTTCACGATGCCCGCCCGCCGTCAACCGATAGACGAAGTCAATCGGGAGGAAGTAGGCCGCGTGCACAACAGGGGTTAGCGGACGGCGGGTTCCGTATCGTGTGCTCGCGGTCCAAGACCTGAGAACCGGAACCGTTCAGCTTTCTCCGGCATCACATACAGGTGTCCGGACGTTCGAAATGGTGGCCGCTACCGTCGCACGCGTCAAACGACTTCCGGACTTCTGGAAGCAACCACAAGGAGCAATCATGACACGCGTCGCATCATTGGGTGTCCCACTCCTGACGCTGCTGGCTTTCGCTGGAAACGCGAATGCCACACTCAACGTCACTGTTACCAACTCTCCTTACAACGCTGCCGGCAACGGGACTACGAACGATCGCGGCGCGATTCAGAACGCGATCAACGATGTCTATAATGCCGGGGGCGGCGTGGTCACGCTGCCTGGCGGCAAGACATTCCTTTCGGGTAACCTCAGGCTGAAGAGCAACGTGACGCTAACGATCAGCGGTGGCGCCACCCTACTCCAGAGCCAGAACACTTCCGACTACGACTACAGCGGGTACGTGATTTCGACCCCGGCGCTGGGGCACACCATGAACACTGGCGTCATTTGGGACGTTGGGAGTCACCTGAACCTACCGTTCATCTATGGACCGGCGGGAACACAGAATGTGACCGTTAACGGCAGCGGAATCATTCAGATGACGACAGGGTCCGATAACGACCATACGATCCAGACCGCCGCGATCGGGTTCTATCGCGTCAACCAATTCACGATCGCGAACCTGCAAATATACGGTAGTCACATGATTCACATGCCGCTCAATTCGTGCACGAACGGGACGGTTACCGGCATTACCATCAGCAGTCCCCACTACATGCAGTCGAACGACGATGGTGTCATCATGCAGAACTGCCAAAACATTCGCGTAACGAATAGCTATATCAATACGCTTGACGATGCCATTCAGGTATGGTCGTCGTACAAAGACCCACGCGGAGCTGGAGTTTTGAATCGCTGGTGGTCGTCAGACTCGCCTCAGGCATCGCAAAACATCGAGATCGATCACAACAATATTACCGGACACGGCGGAATGTTCGGTCCTTGGGGAATGGCCCCCAACGATAGCACGGTCGTGGATATGGGTTATATCAACGTTCACGACAACACGTTCGCCAGCAGTGGCCAGCCGCAGGATCGGACCCCGTACACTACGGTGTCCTGCTATTGCGATAACGCCTTCCACGGCGCAGTACCTTACACAGGTAACGAATTTGATCCCTCCACCATCCACGATGTCACTTTCTCAAACAATACTTACAGTAACGGCACAACGTCGCTTCCTATCACCCAGCTTCAGACCACCGGACTTGCTAACAACGGAACAAACTTCAATTTGGACTTTCAGCACAAGTCCGCCATTTCGATCGCGGTATCCCGTGCGTCAGACAATTCGCAATGGATCCTGTTCCGGCATCCGGACCGCTCGGCGGTCGTGCGCAAGATGAGCGCCGATGGCAGCTCGATCGTGTTTACCTCGCCTGCAATGGGACCGTTCGCGGGCTGGGACCCCGTCGCCATCTCGGTGGGCACCGGAGGTCCACACCTCCTCTGGCGGCACGACGGCGACAATCAGGCGTCGCTGTGGCTTCTGAACACTAGCGATGGCAGCGGGGCCGATTTCCACGACACCTTCAACCAGGGCACGACTTTTCTTCCCATTGGCGTGGCTGAAGGCAACGACAACAACCCGCGCATTCTGTATTGGAGTGAAAGCACAGGACAGGCCGAAGTGTCGAAACACAATTACGATGCGAGCCTGATTTCGGTCGGAGCCGCGGTCGGGCCCTTTGCATACGACAACACGCGTTGGAGGGCGGCGAGCCTGGCCGTCGGCAGCGACAACGTCTCTCGCCTCGCGTGGCGTAGCACCACAGAGGAGGTGTCGTTCTGGAAATGCTCGACGGATGATTGCACTGCCAGTGCACTCTTCGCGGAGTACCCGCCGTCGGGCGATACCGGATACGTCGATGCGAACGGCGTGTGGCGCATGCAGGGGATCGCGATGGCGAACAACGGGGAGATGAAGGTACTGTGGGATCGCGACGATGGGACGATGACCATCTGGCATGTGGACGGGAACACCCTCGGCATTGTCAGGGGTGACCAACCAAGGGGTCCCTATACCCCTTGGGTGGCCAAGGCGGTCGGCGTCGGCTACGATAGCCAGGCACGTATCTTCTGGAACAACGACTCATCCGATATGGTCGCCCTGTGGATTGTCAACGACGACAATACTTTCTATACCCACGACTACAGCCGGCCGTAATCCGTAAGCGCCCGCCTGTCGACTTAGGCCGTTGTTTGGCAGTGTTGCAGCCTGGAACTGAAGGCAGCGGGTGCACTGAACTGCGATCCTTAGGCTGCCATTGCCACTTCGAATAGACCTACTATGAATGCGGCCTGGCCCAGGATGTCATCCTTCGGCAGCCAACGAATCTGTCCTTTACAAATCATGTTCACCGTTTCGACACCTTGGATCGTTC
>JBJMGK010000125.1:0-5606 GCA_045807925.1 Bryobacteraceae bacterium
GCGTTATTTTCGTCCGTGAATAGAGAGCCGGATGCGAACTTCAAAAGCAATTTCCTCCTTCTGAATTTCAAGCAGCAAAAGCTGTTTGCAATTCGAAGATAGGTGCTTTCGTGAGCCGTCTCAAGGGGTCGATGCAAAGCTGCTGCATTCGCGGAGACCTCTGCAAGTGATAAGCGATTGCAGTGAAAGAGGCGGGCTTGCCAAGAAATTGTTTGGCGCAGAGTTGCTTAATCGGCCACTGTTCCCTGTTGCGCGTGACTCTACCGCTATGGAGACGATGTGCGCTCAATCAACGGTTTGCCGACTTCTCGTCAAAGTGGGATTGAAACACTGTAGCTCAAGCGCATTTCTCGTTCCTTTCAAATGCGAGCACGTATTGATTCGGAGTCGGATGCCAACGGCTGCTATTTGGGGTTGAAGCAACCCTCAAATCTCAGAACGGGCAAGCCACTTGGTACAGACATTGGCACCAGCCGGCACAGGTTCTGTTTCCTGGCCCGCGTGTCCAGCAACCCGTTTCGGAGAAATGCAACCAAGCTGCCAAACTCATCCTCTGATAATTGACGCGGAACGGTGAGTAGCGGGTCGAGGCGTGCAAGCACGGCCTCGATTGGTCCAAGCCGATGCCGCAGATCCGGGGCTATGCCCGCCGAGAACGGAGAATAGATCCGGGCCGATGAAGAGGCATCCAGGTGATAGCGAATGGCGTCCTCCAATCTGGTGAAGCAACCATTGTGAAAGAAGGCTGGCTGCAGCACCAGGTTCCGTAAAGGGGAGGTCCGAAACTTGTAGCGGTCGGCGGTGTTGCCCGTCACCTGTTCCAGACCATAATCCTCGTCCTCTCCGACGCCGTCGAAAACGACATTCCCTTCGCTGATGCCGAAATACGGCGCAATCTGCGGCACGCCCGCCACGTGCATCTGAAAATCGCTGAACATCTCATTCGAGCTTCCGGCCACAGCATGACACGCAACGCATGCGGCTTTCCCAAAGAAGAGCAACCCTCCTTTCTTCTCCGCGATTGTCAGGGCGGCGGAGTCTCCTCGCGCGAAACGATCAATCGGAGCATCGGCAAACACCAGGGTGAACTCAAATTCGGCAATGGCCCGGGCCACCATTGTAAAGTCGATCTCGCCACCAGCGGCTACGGGCGGAAACAACGAACCGAAGAGTGTGCGATAGGTGGCAGTATCATTCAAGCGACGGAGTACCTGCAGCCGGATGGGTTCATTGCGAAAACCGGAACCGTCGGGCAACGGTAGTACTGCGCCTCGGCCATCGTCAAAAGGCGCGAACCGCGCGCCGAGTGTGCCGGCAGTCCCAGTGAACCCGGCGACTTCGACCAGTTCGGTCGCTGGCAGGTGGGCCTGAGCCATCAGCAAATGCGTGAGAATGGGGTCCTTCGCGGAAAATCGAGTACTTCCTTCCGGCGGTGGGAACAAAAAGCCGAGCGAGTTATCGAAGGGATCTCCCGAAGTGGCCGAGAAGCGCCCGTTCCACATCAGACTTGGATAGAAGGCTGTATTGACGGCGGTCGGAGTGCGCCTTTGATTTCGCGGCCCGGTGCGGTGCCGCCCGACTACACCATTGTTCTGGATACCGATGGCGATCGACTGCGTATCGCCCATTCCGTTCGTAGGCGAATGACATCCTCCGCAGGTATTGTCATCGTGCAGCCCCGTCAGGACATCGAACCAAAGCAGCCTTCCGAGATTGGCGAGTTCCGGATTCAGTGGGCGCCCCAACCGCTGTTCGAGGGTGGATTCGATGCGCCCGGTGAATCCCGCTTGATGCAGCACCTCGTGTAACCGCTGATCCAAGTGAATGGCACGATCCTCTGCCCAGCCGCGGGCAGAGCAGAGGATCAGAACGCATTCTGCGAATAGCATGGGGAAAAAATTCGTGCGAATTTTGCCAAACATGACTTCAATCGAGCGGCTCAAAGCGGATCACAGCCGAGTTGCCCCGCTAATTGGTCGTGGGTGTTCAAAATGTAGCGTTGAAAAACGACGGGGAAAAAAGCCGGGGGCGGGTCGGAGTCGAACGGCGAGATCTGCAGACGCCAGGTCCAATGCACTCGAGAACTGGCAACGATACCTCCGCCTGGGGCTTGAAGGACGAAGAAATCGATCAGATCCAGAGAATCGGCGTTAACGTTGCTGGGCACGATCTGAAGAAAACCATCGTTTTCCGACGTGGGCATCGCCCTATTCGGCCGGGGTGCTCTCCCGTCGTTAGTAGGCGCCGTAAACTCAAGACGCTGGCTGTAGTTGTAGTTGTTGCCGTCCGTCGCCGTGCCCGCGATGCTCTCGCTCCAGGCCATTTTCCAAAGCCCCAGACCTAACCGCTCCGCTTCGAAGGTGACGCGCTCGTAGCCGGAGCCAGCCACGTTGTGCACGTCCTTAGGAACCATGGAGCAGGTGCCTCCGAGCGCGCGGAACTTCTGATTATCGGCACCTGCGGGACCAGCCTTGATCGTCCAGTCCTGGTCGTGCACCAGGGGGCCTTCATACAGAATGCTGACGCTCCGAGTTTGCGCTGCTCCTCGGTCGTCGGCACTGTGCTTAGACACGTCATCTCCGGCGAAGAGCGGCAGCAGAGTGCCCATTGTCAGTGCCAGCAGAAATTGCTTCCACGGATTCGAGAATAGCCTGAGCATATTGATCTTTCTTTGCTCCTTGCGTTTTTAGGATTCGCAGCGAATCGCTGAGTCCTGCTCGAGGTACCCTCCCCGTTCGCATGCAGTGCGATCGTAAGCGGAATCGCTCTCAATGGCAGATCAAATGTTCTAAAACTTTCTAAAATGCTTGATAACACACAAGGAACAAGCGTGGGTGCGCACGGGTCCGCGCCACTCTGTTAACATTTAGGGCCTCGCGACTATGTGGTACGAGTTCGGTCCGTTTCAACTGGATGCAGAAACTCTGGTGTTGCGCTGCCACGGCGAGCCCGTTCCGATCACGAATAAGGCCCTTCAAACCCTAAGAGTTCTGGTCGAGAATGCCGGGCGAGTTGTCGGCAAGGACGAACTCTTAACAACCGTTTGGTCTGGCCTGAGCGTCGAAGAAGCCAATCTGACCCAGAACATTTACGCACTGCGCCGAACTCTGGGTGAGAAGCCGCAAGACCATCGCTTTATCGTGACGGTTCCGGGCCACGGCTACCGATTCGTGGCCGACGTAAAAGCCTGTCATTCTCCGGTGCGCAACAATGTTACTTCCTTGAATGGATATCCGTCAGGACCGAGGAGCGCAACACGGGAAACTGTATTCCGCCCGGATGCGAACGAAGAAATAGCAGGCTCGGATCGACCTGCCGCTCCTGTCCTTATTCGACGGGGGTTTTATTACCTGAGCCGAGCGGCTTTGGCAATTCTCGCCCTGGGCATCGCAGCGTACTTTACTTTGAAGAAAACTGCCGAGCCGCCTATCTACTCGTCCACGCCATTTACCAGTTACCGGGGCGCGCAAATCACTCCGAGTTTCGCTCCCGATGGGGAGCGGGTTGCCTTTGCGTGGGACAGCGAAGACGATCGTAACTTTGATATCTATGTCAAGCGGATGGATCGGAGGCGCCTTTGCGTCTGACGAGCGATCCCGAGCCTGATGTTAGTCCTGCGTGGTCACCCGACGGGCGCTCAATCGCTTTTTTGCGAGTCATTGGGGACGGCAAAGCAGACGTTCTCTTGATGTCCTCCGCTAGCCCAGGGCCCCTGCGCAAGTTGGCAACGGTCGGTGTGCCGCTACCAACGGAGGATTTGCATATTCACCTGACATTTCTCGCTTGGTCGCCGGATGGAAGGTGGATCGCCGTATCGGACGGTGAAGCGATGGGAGGCCTGGTTCTTCTCTCAGTGGAAACAGGCGAGTATCGGCGGATGACGTTCCCGCCCTCAGACTATACCGATTTCAGCCCGGCATTCTCCCCGAACATGGATCGCCTGGCATTCATTCGGTTTTCGGGGTCGATCGCGGGCGACCTATACTCGCTCAAATTGTCCGGCGACGGAAAGGCTGTTGGAGAGCCTGAGCGGCTTACATTCTACAACCGTCAAATCACCAGCCCGGTATGGACCAAAGACGGTCGAGCGCTTCTATTCGTCAGACATGAAGTGGCTGGTACTCCAAGCTTCTGGCGTGTCCAGATCGGGGGTAAGCGTCGTGTTGAAGCCTTGCCTATTCCGGCCGATAGCAGCTTCACCCTGACGCTCTCAGCACGAGGGGACAAAATCGTTTACACACGCGATAGCGAAACTGTCAACATCTGGGCCGCCGAGTTAGACGCCCAACATCACGTCCGGCGTATGAGACGGCAGATCGCATCCACGTGGGCCGAAGGGAACCCGCAGTTCTCGCCCGATGGCCGCCGGATCGCTTACCAATCCTTGCAATCAGGCAGACTGGAGATCTGGGTATGCGATCGGGATGGTTCCCATCCCCGCCAGCTGACCCTGTTAGGGGCGGCGGTCAGCGGCTTTCCACGATGGTCGCCAGATGGCAAGAAAATTGTGTTTCACTCACGCCCCAAAACTTTAGCGAGCTTGTATCTCATCGATGCCGAAGGTGGCAAACCGCAGCGCATAACTGGCGAGAGCGAAAACGATATTTCACCAAGCTGGTCGCATGACGGGAAATGGATCTATTTCGCGTCGACACGCGCCGGACAACAGTACATCTGGAAAATGCCGGCCACAGGTGGCGCTGAAGCAAAGATCAGCGGCCAAAGCGGCTGGTGTCCTCTTGAATCCAGGGACGGACGATTCGTCTACTATATGAGCAGCTCTGGGTCGGCGTTGAGAGCGCTGCCCTTGTCGGGAGGGCCGGAAATAGAATTGTTGTCCGGTGTAGTAGGTACTTCTTATGCCCCGGCCAACGACGGAATCTATTTCATACGGGCCGTAGATCATGATCGAAACCGCGAGCTTGCTTTTTTCGACTTCGCCTCACGGAGCATCTCCGTGCTGGCCAGGATAGAAAAGCCCGTGTGGCTGGGGTTAGCCGTTTCCCCTGGGGAGGATTTGCTCTTGTATAGCCAGGTTGATCGCCGCGTGAGTAACTTAATGCTGGTCGAAGATTTCCATTAAGGAGCAAGGCAGTTGGATACTGCGCTTGAGACATTTGACACCGCACTGCGCCATAGTGGGATGGGTTCGGATGTCTGCCACGGGATTGAAAGGCAGTCAACGCGTCGGGGCAGATACGGAGTCCCAAGTCCGCCCTTTGTCCCCTAATCTCCGCGTTACAGATTATCGACGACCTATTTGTACCCGTGGCGCACCTGTGATCCGTGGCATGATCCACGTCACGTCCGACATAAAATGAGCTTCCAGCAGGCAACTCAGATTGACGTATAACGCGCTTATCCGGCCAATCTCTGCCCGTTATCCTGCGGAGTTGAGTTTACGGGTTTCGGAGAGGATCTTGCTCAGCCGATTGGAGAGCTGGTCGAAGCGATGTCTGGGAGGACCGTCCGGCAGCGAGCGACGGAACATCTCAATAGCGTGTTGAGCGAAGAGGAGAGAATCGACAACACCTCCCAAACCGGTGCGAGGGGCAAAGGTTAGTGCCTTTGGCTGGGGCGCTAGATGCCGGGGGTAACGGCGGGCC
>JBJMGK010000126.1:0-3387 GCA_045807925.1 Bryobacteraceae bacterium
ACGGATACCGGAGGTCGCATAAGACGTCCCGCCGCCGAAAGTGAACGCACCGTTGGGAGTGGTGCCGAAATAGCTGGTGTCGCGATTGGCGCGAAACTCGCCGCCCGCTTTGACAGTGTGGCGCTTGTGATTCCACACTAACGTTTCGCGGCCCTGAAAGAGGTTGGCAAGAGAGGTGGTGACCGTGCCGCCAGCAGCATTGAAAGGTTCATAGAGGCCGTCACTGAACGTGATGGCGGGGTCGGTCCGATTGGCCGTTGGGAAGTTCGGAGTGGTGCGGGTGACGCTGAGGGACACTTCGTTCGTGAAGTCGGGCGAGGTGCGGGTCCAGGTGAGAACGCCGTTGCGCTGGTGATCGCTGTACTGAATGCCAAAGCTCGGGTCGATGACGGTCTGGTTGGGATTGGTGGTGGGGCCCATCAGATTGTTGGCGCTGAAGCGGGCAAAGAGCGCGTCGCGTTTAGACAGCCGGTGATCAAGGCGTAAAGAGAACTGATCGGCATCGGTGCGGACCTTGGAAGACGACGCAAATGTGCGCTCACCGAAAGGCCCCTTCGGCTCATTCGGCAACGGATAGCGGTTGAGCACAGAGCGGATCTGAGGATCGACCGGAACGAGGAGCGTGTCACCAGGGAAAGCGGTAGTATTTCGTCCAGCGCGTTCGTCCAGCGTGGGCACGGGAAGCACTTGGGTGGTCCCGAGCACCTGACGGAAGCCTTGATATTGCGCATAGAAGAACGTACGCCCGTGGCCGTTGTACAGAAAGGGAAGCACGACGGGACCGCCTAGCGTGAGACCGAATTCGTTGCGGCGAAACGGAGGAATGCGGCCAGGATTTACGGCGGACTGCTTGTCGAAGAAGTTGCGGGCGTCGAAGGCGGAGTTGCGCACGAATTCGAACAAAGAGCCGTGAGGCGTGTCGGAGCCGGAACGCGTAAGGATGTTGCTGAAGCCGGCGGCACCGCGTCCGATCTCAGCAGGCATCCAGCCCGAAGAGGACTGAATTTCAGAGACCGCGTCGACGTTGAAGTTGGAGAAGGCTGCGCCACCCATTTCGGGGTCGCTGGAATCGGCGCCGTCCATGGCGAAAACCGCTTCAACGCCGCGCTGGCCGTTCACGGCGAATTGAGCGGTGAAGTTGGTAGCACCGTTGGTGTCGGTCATAGTGCCCGCGGCAAGCAGAAGGAGTTGACCGAAGTCGCGTTTGTTGAGGGGAATGGAAGAAACGGCGCGGGCGGCGAGGTCTTCACCGCCAGAGGCGAGCTTGGCGTCAAGGAAGGTGACCGTGAGATTGTCTCCACCGGCGAAGGTGAGTTTGGCCGGGGTCGGTTGAGGCAGTTGGTAATCTCCCGGGGCGGTGAGCTCCCTTCCTTTCCACTCGACGACTACTCGGTAGCGTGCAGGAGCGAGGTACGGCAAAACGAATTCACCGGAGTTTGTTGCCACCGTTGAGATCGCGGTATAGCGGGCCCGGTCGCGGTGCGTAGCAGTGTGAGCTTCGCATTCGCGAGAGGTTCGCCGGAAGGGGTTCGAATGCGGCCGGAGAAGGACGCGGGAGAGTCGAGCGCCAGAGCGATGGAGGTGAAGAAGACGAATGCGAGGAGGCGCACTGTAAGGAGAATAGCTTGCAAGGCGGCCTAATCCAAATGGTTCGTTGCAGCGAGCGTCATAAGGCGTGAACCGTGAAAAGGCTGTACTCTGCGATCCCGACGGAATGCTCCTCGATGGCAATGTGCAACATGCGGAAGCCTGGCAGCGCGCCTTTGCTCACTTTGGCATCGAAACGACGTTTTTCGACGTTGTTCGTCAGATCGGCAACCGCGGTGAACACCTGATTCCAGTTTTTGTCCCGGAAGCCGACCGTGAACGGTTGCAGAGCCGCTTAAGGGATTTCGAACCGATCTTTTTCGGAGAGAGTATTTGCCCCATCTGAAGCCGTTCCCGGGTGCTCGCGAGGTGCTGATCAAGATGAAGCAGGCAGATATACAAATCGCAATTGCTTCTTCTTCAAACAAACAGGATCTGGAGAACTTCAAGCGTATCGCCGACCGAGGATGAGGATGCAAAGGTCTCGACACACCGCGTCTCAGCTCTTTTCTGAGCTGTAACGGCGGTTCGGCCCTGTGAAACGCCGCAGCGGGCAGCCAAGCGAGCGACCAGATGGCGTGGCGAAGCCGGAATACTGGCTGCCATGGCCAAAAAACGCAAACGCGCTCCCAAATCTGTACTCAAGCTGCCGGACCTGGAACATTCGAAATCAGCGGTTCTGAACAGCCTTCCGTCCGTTAGCTCGCAACGGTCATACGACCATGCGATCCGCCAGTTCATTGACTGGTACTGCTCAGAACCTCGTCTCGCGTTCAACAGGATCGTAGTGACAAGATATCGCATCTTCCTCGAGCAGGCGCATTACGCGTCGTCGACAATCAACCTGCGCCTCGCAGCGGTACGGCGTCTCGCGTATGAGGCTGCCGATTCCGGATTACTCAGCCCGGACCTCGCCGCCGGCATACGCCGTGTGAAGGGTGCGAAGAAGCACGGAACTCGCGTTGGCAATTGGCTTACAGTAGAGCAGGGTCGGGCTCTCCTTTCGACCTTTGATCGAACCTCGCTACGAGGCAAGCGAGACTACGCCATGCTTGCCGTCCTCCTTGGATGTGGCTTACGGCGCGCAGAGTTGGCGGCAGCGCAACTTCAAGAAGTCCAGCAAAGGGAAGATCACTGGGTGTTCGCCGACCTAATCGGAAAAGGCGGTCATATCAGAACGGTTCCGATCCCCGACTGGGTTGCTGAAGCCGTTCGCGCCTGGATGACAGAAGCTTGCATTACCGCAGGAACGGTGTTCCGACCCATCAACAAGGCCGGTCGGATAGCGCCCAACGGGTTCAGCCCGAAGGTCATATGGGGCGTGGTCAAGCAAGCTTCTGCAGCCTGCGGACTGGCGAACATCGCGCCTCACGATCTTCGGCGCACTTGCGCGCGCTTATGTCACTTAGAGCCGGGAGAGAACTCGAGCAGATTCAATTTCTGCTGGGCCACGTGAGCGTGCAGACGACCGAACGGTATCTGGGCTGCAAGCAGCGATTACATAATGCGGTGAACGACAACATCGGGCTAGAGCCACAACCGTAGATCCCCGCTGTAACGGGACTTCCGGTTCCTAATCTCGCAGCGATTTCTTAGACGTTATTTGGACAATGTCATCCCTCGAATGGATCAGTGCGCGTGCGCCAAGTTCGCGGCCCGGTGTATGGTTTGCGGTGAGTAGGACGAACTTCGCCATCGCGCCAAGCTGTCGAGAGGCTCTCGATAAAACGGCTCAGGTCTTGATTGCGATCCGCCGAGTTCTCCATATGCCTCCCGACTTCATGTTGAGCCAAGTCACTC
>JBJMGK010000127.1:0-4489 GCA_045807925.1 Bryobacteraceae bacterium
ATGCTGTGTTTCCTGCTGTTCGCCCATAACCTGCTCGCACGAATCGAGGGAACGGACCAGCGAATGTGGGGATGGCTTGGAACGGGTCAATGGCAGTTGCTCTTGCTGTTCGCTCTCCTCACCGTGCTGTGCCAGCTTTTGTTCTGGTCGGAGGTTGTCCAGGTAAACCATGGCTTCACCCGAAGAACGTAGCTAATCCCGCAGTTCCAAGCCAAACCCCTGAAAGCTCTGATATTTTCTGATTTCGCCGCGCGTTCCAGTTTTCGGACCATACGGGATGCGCCCGAAAATGTATCTGTTTCCCGGCACGAAAGATGGTTGGCGAGCAGATAAACCGATCACTCCTAAAGTGCTCTGGGAGGCTTGTCGGGAAGCAGCGCAAGCTGCCGGCATCACGAAGGATGTTCGCCCCCATTTGCTGCGGCATAGCTTTGCCACTCACTTGCTGGAGAACGGAGCGGACCTACCCACAGTCCAGTTGCTGCTCGGACACTCCGACCTGAAGGCGACCTCCATTTACCTGCATCTTTCGGAGCGTCATCTGAAAGCGGCAGGCACACCCATAGACAAGGCTCAGTTCTCTGAAGCGAAGCAAGTGAAGCGCTCCCGCAGGCTGCATAAGAGATGAACGCGCCACCCTTCGAGGTGGCCGACATCGTTCGCGCAGCAGGCAGAAGCTTCATTGAGAAGAATCGATCCCGATTAACCTGGCAGCATCTTCGCGTGCTGCGAGCCATCGAGCGCTGCCGTACGGCCGCGCTCGGCGGACATCTGGATCAGTGCTCTCGCTGCGGCCAGCAGGCCATCTCGTACAACTCGTGTCGCAACCGCCACTGCGGTAAGTGTCAGACCAATGCTCGTGACCGGTGGCTCGCAGATCGTGAAAAGGAACTGCTGAATGTTCCCTATGTACACGTGGTCTTCACGTTGCCGCATCAGCTTTCGCCACTCGCACTGGCCAACAAGAGGATCCTCTATGACCTATTGCTCCGTGCCAGTGCGGCCACACTCTTAGAGATCGCCGCCGATCCCAAGCATCTCGGCGCTGAGATCGGCTTTATGAGCGTGCTGCATACGTGGGGTCAGAACGTCCTGCATCATCCGCATGCCCATATCGTGATACCAGCTGGTGGTCTTTCGCCGGATCATCAGCACTGGGTTCATCCGCGCTACGCATTCTTTCTCCCCGTGAAAGTGCTCAGCCGGGTGTTTCGCGGCAAGTTCACGGCTGGGTTAAAGAGAGCTTTTCGGAAAACACAGTTGACCTTTCCGGGCAGTCTTCAACCGCTTGCACAGGAATCGGCATTCCGCACCTTTCTTCGTTCGCTCTTCCGCCAAGACTGGGTTGTGTACGCCAAGCCGCCGTTCGGCGGCCCGCAGCACGTTCTTCATTACCTGGCCCGCTACACCCATCGCGTCGCCATCTCCAATCACCGGCTCGTCCACTTCGCCGATGGTCAGGTGACGTTCCGCTGGAAGGATTACGCCCACCGCAGCAAACAGAAGCTGATGACCGTGACAGCCGATGAGTTTCTGCGCCGCTTTCTTCTGCATGTGCTTCCCCAAGGCTTCGTGCGCATCCGCTTCTTTGGCTACCTGGCGAATCGCCGCCGTAAAACGCTGTTGCCGCTCTGCCGGCGACTGCTGCTGACGGCTCCTCCGCGCAACATCGAGTCCATCCGGTCCCAGGCTTGTTCGGCTGTCTGGCAGTGCTCTCATTGTGGCGGCCCGATGCTCTTGATGCAGCGTTTTACCGCGGCCGAACTCAAATCGCAATCAGCGCAACCAAGGATTCACATTGATAGCTCCTAGCCAAACTCGAATTGCGGCGAACTCAACAGATGCAGCGGCACCTGCGCTCTCCGTGTGTTCGGGCTACAGCTCTTGGTGCTATTCCGGTATCTTCAGGCGCATTATGCTGGGTGAGAACCCGGTATTCGACGTTCCGCGGATGCTTCCCATTCCTCAGATGGAACACCCCGCATCTTACAAGCCTCATCCGAAGCTTCGAAATCGTATCCAAATCCCATAGCGGCTTTCCGCCAAACTGGCCGCGTCCGCCGCAAACGCGGTCGCCTTCCTTCAAACGGCTCAATCTAAACTGATCCAGCGTTCTGCCTTACACTGCTCCTCTGCGCTGTCGCGCCGGATCACTTCAGATTGAGTACTAACGTATCTCGCGATGCATGCAGCCGATGTGCCCTCAGCTTCCGGCTAGCGGGTGAATTCGCCCGAGTAAGAGCTATTCTGGAGCGATCTCTCAGGCTCCATGTCGCCTCTTGCGTCGGCGTTGTAGCGACGGTCCGTTTTTACACTCGATGACACCTTGTACATTGGACACATGCCGCTCAAACGCATGGACAACGTAGGAATCGTCGTCGATGACCTCGGAGGGGCAATTGATTTCTTTCGCGAGCTCGGCCTCGAGCTCGAAGGGCGGACCACGATCGAAGGAGAATGGGCGGGACGTGTCACTGGACTGCGCGATCAGCGCGTCGAGATTGCCATGATGCGCACGCCGGACGGCCACGGCCGGCTCGAGCTCTCCCGCTTTCTCACGCCGCCTGCCGTCGCGGATCACCGCAACGCCCCGGTGAACGCTCTAGGCTATCTCCGTGTCATGTTCGCCGTGGACGACATCGACGAGACGCTTGAAAGGCTCCGCAAGCGAGGCGCGCAGCTCGTAGGCGAAGTAGTCCAGTATAAAGAAACGTATCGGCTCTGCTACATTCGCGGGCCGGAAGGGCTTCTCATCGGACTCGCCCAAGAACTCAGCTGAGCGCAATACGAAGCTGCTGACGAAGAGCGACCAATGTCAGCGAGCGCGTTTCACAAAAGGTAAGTTTTGCAACGGCACGGGAGCTCAATGAAGTCAACGGTTCGGATGTCGCAGATTTCAGTTGCAAATTGATCGTGACGGTTTAACCTTCGGTCGACTCCGCAATCCATTCGCAGCCCCGTTTGCGGCTCGGGACAGTGACTGAGCGGAATTGCAAATGTCTGTTGCAAAAGGACGCCGTCAATTTGTCATCGCTAACCGGCGGAAGCACTAGCTGCCGGGCCGGCGGACTGGCGGGAACATTGTTCGTCGGAGAGACCGCCGCTATAGCTACCGAGTGGACCGTCGGGTACCCGGATATTACGATTCCGAAGGAGTAGTCGGGAAGGGTAGAACTATACTTGGCCGTCAGGATGGATCTATTTGCAGGAACTCGCGAATTTCGAGCGGAGCGTCACCCGGCCGCTACTGCAGGATCACTGGAAGAAGAATCTTTGTTGGATGAATCGGATCGTGATAGACGGTATTCAGCGCAACACGGCGACTGCGTTCTTGACTTAGCGGCTCGCCAGTGTTCGGGTTAACGTCGAATCGAGGAAAGTTACTGCTTGAAATATCAAGCCGAATTCGGTGCCCACGTCGAAAGACTAAAGAGGTAGGATACATCTCTATGGTGAATTCAACGGGACGCCCTGGAACGAGTGCTTTCGAGTGCTCCAGCGAGTCGCGATAGCGCGCGCGAACAATGCTGTCTCCCACATTCAGATCTACACCAGCAGGAAAGTCACGACTCGGAGGGTAAACATCAATTAGCTTTACAGTGAAGTCTGTATCGGGGCTGTCCGACGACGCCCAGAGCTTCACAATCAGGCGACCTGTTACCTCCATGTCCTGCGTCAGTGGAGAGGTCTGATAGACCAGGACGTCCGATCGCGCGGCCAGAGGCAAGGTAGACTTACAAGGCCACTCAAGGGTCTGGCAGCGTTGCTCGCGAGCGCCTCTCAACATTAAAACGCCCTCTGAAGATACATTGCCACCAAGAGTCGGCACGGGATCCGCTGGATCGAATCTGTAGGAAGTAGGTTGTGAGGCCGTAGGCTTTGCCGTTGAAAGCGAGCCGTCGGAGTGAATGTAGTAGGGAGTAATCAGGGCCCGTGCAGGCGGCCACTCCCGCTCATCTCGCCAGCGACCACCGACGTAGAGGCGCCCCTCCGGAGTCCTGTGCGGCTCTCCAGCGCCCATTACGAAGATGCGAACTGGCGCTTCTTTCTCAACGTTATTGTTAGTGCCTTTCAACCAGCGGTCATACCACCGAAGTCGCAACGCGTTCAGATCGATAGCCGCTTCGGGACCGAATTCTGCTATGCCGGAAAAGCTGTAAGCCTCTCCGCTATGTGTCCAAGGTCCAATGGTGAGCCGTTGGAGGCTCTTCTTGCGCTTTGCCAGTCCTACGTAGTTTAGTATCCAACGCCAGGTCTAAACCCACCGCCTTTCAGGCGGTCAGCTTTGAGCGATTCTCTACGAGAATGAGGGGATGGCCGAGTACCGACATAGCGGGCACGCGGTGTGCGATATCAAGTATCACTTGGTGTGGATCACGAAATATCGATACAGGATACTGCGCGGAGAAGTGGCGGAGCGTGCCCGCGATCTGATTCGGCAGATTTGCCATGCCCGTGAGGTGGTGATTGTTCGCGGATCAGTATCGCC
>JBJMGK010000128.1:0-7963 GCA_045807925.1 Bryobacteraceae bacterium
CGCGGCCCATCACGTCGATGAGTTCGTCGATAACCATGCGGCTGTGCTCGATCAACTCCATCATCGGCAACAGCGCTTGGCCGTTGCGGACCAGAAAGTCGGCGAGCTTACGCACGCCGACTTTTCCCTGCTTATCAATCGTATGATAGTTTCGTTTCACGGCGGTTCTCCTTTTCCAGGTTTTGTCACCCCGATTCTATTCAGAATCAGGGGGAACCGCCGCCTCAACTTTCAACTACAGCCGGGACACCGTCACAAGCTTCGCTTCCGTCTGCAATCTTCTCGTGCTGAACAGTAGCTACTTCTGGCCTACCGGCAACGCAGGCTGGCCGCGCATGGCCCTGATCGGATGCATTGTAACCTTGCTGGCAGCTGTGAACATCGTGGGTATTCGGAACACCGCGCTTGCCAGTAACATCACCACTGCCGGAAAGGTTTTCCCTCTAGTTTTGTTCGTGATTGCGGGTCTGTTCGTGATCAGACCCGAACGTTTTTCCTTCGCGACGCTTCCGAGTGGTGACGCGTTTTCATCATCAGCGTTGCTTCTGCTTTCCGTTTTCACTGGCTTCGAGGCCGTGGCGATAGCCGCTGGTGAGATCCGAAACCCACAGCGTGACTTGCCGTTTGCCATGCTAACAGCACTCGGTTTCCTGACGCTCCTCTATGTCCTGATCCAGGCGGTTTGTATCAGCACAGTACCAGGGCTAGAAAGATCGGTTAGACCGTTGACAGATGCAGGGACACTACTGATGGGAGCGACAGGGGCATCTTTGATCACTGCAGGCGCCTTTCTTGCGATGGTTGGGACCCTTACTGTGATCATGCTTTCCGGCACGAGGGTGCTCTTCGCGATGTCGGAGCAGGGTCAACTCCCTGCATTGCTGTGCAAAACACATTCGCGGTTTCACACACCGTATATCGCGATACTTTTGACCGCTGCTGTGATGTTCACTCTCACCGTGTCGGGAACGTTCGTATATACACTTACGATCAACATGATCATCAGGGTCGTTAATTACGCCGTAACATTTGCAGCTCTGCCTCTATTGCGTCGGAATTGCCCACGAGATATTGCGACATTCAGGATTCCCGCTGGACGCGTCATATCAGCTGCCGCCGTCGTCCTTTGCATTTGGCTGCTTTCCGGCAGTGGGTGGCGGGAGGCGCGTGATACGGCAATAGCTGGAGTATGTGGGTTGCTTATTTACGTTGTCACGAAGATCGGGGCCAAAGGTCGTGCGGTAAAGGGAGTTGCCTTACCTGCTGGCCAATAATGGCCATTCCGATGTGCGACAGATCGTCATGCAGATTAGGCAAGTAGCAATTCGAATTCTTACGGCTGTAACCATGATGGCCGCGGTCGCGTGCCAGCCTGGCAGCACGCAGCGGGTCCGCCTTGCGGTCACCAAAGGTCCCACGCACCATTTACCCATTTATCTGGCCGAAGCGCTCGGATATTACAAGCAGGGAGGTCTGGATGTCACCCTCCACGAATTTGAAGGCGGCTCCAGGGTCATGCAGGCTCTGCTCGGTGGCAGTGCGGACGTGGCTTCAGGGGCTTACGAACAGATCATTCAGATCGCGGCAGAGGGACAGCGCGTCCGAGCATTCGTCACCGTATTTCACGGCTCAGGGATGGTTTTCGTTGTCTCACCCCAGGCGCGTCGAAAGATTCAGACGATCGCTGACCTGAAAGGAGCCACAATCGGCGTCACGGTTCCGGGTTCACCGTCGCATTTGTTCGCGAACTACCTCGCCGCGCGGCACGGTGTCTCACCCAGCGATTTGACCGTAGTCGGCATAGGTAACGGCGCGGCGGCCGTGCTCGCAATCGAACGCGGGATGGTAGATGCTGGCGTATCGGGCCGAGGCGAGATGGTCGTGTTACGGAAGCGTCATCCGAGCCTGACGGTCCTAGCTGATGCGAGTACTGCGGCTGGAGCGCGGGACATATTTGCGGTGGACCCATATCCGTCGCACGTGTTGTATGCGAAGCCGGAGTGGCTGGAGCGGAATCCTGACGTAACCCGAAAGCTCGCACGGGCGATGAAGCGGACGCTGACATGGACGCACGTCCACTCTGCCGAGGAGATTCGGCGACTGATGCCGGAGCACCTTCGGATGGAGGACGCAGAAGGCGATCTCGAATCGATCCGGTCCGCAATCCCGATGTTCTCGACAGATGGTCTGATGCCAGCCGAAGGAGCGGAGGCGGTGCGTCGAGTGCTCGCGGTGTCGAACGAGAAAGTCCGCAATAGCCGGATCGACCTTCGCGAGACCTACACCAATGAATTTGTGCAGGACCGGTGAAATGAGCCGGGGGAGAACGGATCTTGCCGGCAGGTAATTGAAAGCAAGAGGCGCTCCGGTCATCCGTGAGCCTGTCGCACGCGCAATCGAACATGTACGGGCGTTCCGTACAGGTGGATAGATTCCAAGTTACTCGTGACCAACTTCAAGCAAGCGAATTGATGTCGTTCTGGTCAGAGGGCACCGTCCTGCCTGCTGGGTTAAACACAGAGCATTCAAATATGACCTTAATCTACAATCCCGACCAGAAACATGAGTGAGCATGAAACAGTTGGACAGGCGGTTTGAATTTCGACAGTGCCCTTGAGAGCACGTGCGACGCGGCTGAGATCTCCATCCGGTCGATCAAGACATCAGAGGTCAGCCAGGAACCGTGAACTCCGCCAAAGCCGGATAATATGCTAAAAGCTGTGGAAGCGCCTTCACTGGCTCCCCTTTCAGTAAGGACGTCATCTCGAGTGCGTTCACGGTCGCTTTGCCGACGTAATGATTGTTCGTGACGGCATAGGTATCGCTCGACTTCGCCGCGACCGCCTTTACCCGGTCAACCCAGGGCTCAAGTTCATCAACCGTGTACAGATAGTCATATCGCTCGTGCGACTGAGCGTTCTCCGCGAACCAGTTTTTATAGTTCCGTCCGTGAAGCCGTACGTACCCGACCGACGACGTCACCTCCGCGCCAGGCTTTATCGACTTGTGGAATAGAGGCTGATCGATGTTGCACAGCCCAATGTCCATCTCGTGCAGCCAGTCGAGCATGCCGACTTCGTGCCAGCTCGCATGCCGCACCTCGAGTACGAGAGGGTAATCCTGGAATCTCTGCTGGAGCCGGGCCACATAATGCCGATTTTCATCCGTATTGCGGAATGACCAGGGGAACTGCAATAAAATCGCACCGAGCCGTCCAGCTTCGAGTAGTGGCGCATACCCGTCCTTGAACATGCGTTCATCCTCCGCACCGGCATTCCGATCGTGCGTGAATCCCTGCCAGAGCTTGCCGGTGAACTTGAACCGCTTGTTCTTCTCGACTTTTTTCAGCCAGCTTTCGGACGTGTGAGCGGGAATGGGGCGGTAGAAGGTCACATTGATCTCGACCGTATCGAAGAACTCGGAGATGTACGTGAGCTCCTGAAAGCCCTTCGGTTTCGAGGCAGGATAGACGATACCTTGCCAGTCTTTATAGGACCAACCTGCGGGCCCGATGCGAATCATGCTCCTCAAGCGTAGCCCTACGCTCGCTAGCGCCTCGGCTCGTCCATTTGCGGTTGATGGGCCGCAACTCGCTACCTCAAAGCTGAGCGTCTGGGCATACCCATGCTGACCGTAGACCGCCGAAACGGAGGTGCTTACCGCTTCCGCAGAAAGTCCAGCAGCAGGCCCGTCACGGCTTCCGGTTGTTCCTGCTGCACCCAGTGGCCGGCACCGCCGATTAGGTGAACGCTCTTCATCTGGGTGCACGCTGCCGCCCGCATGTGCTCGAATGCGCCGGGTGTTTGATACACGCCCCAATCACTCTTCCCACCAATAAACATCGACGGAACATCGATTGTGCGGCTTGCGAAAAGCTGCAACTCGGCATTGTGCTCGGCCGTCAGCCGGACCCGGTAGCCGTTAAGACCCCCTTGAAAACCCGTACGCTCGCACTCACTCACATACACGTTCAAGTCACTGTCCGGCAGCCAGTGGCAGGCCGCTATTTCTGACGGAGAAGGCATCGCGGAGGCCACCGTTTCCGGCATGTTCTTGTCCAGTTCCATAACGTAATAGGTGGGGAGCTTGGCAAACTCCGTCGCGCTTGGCGAGGTAAGGGGGAACGGTTTGTTCGGCTTCCAATCCGCACTTTTCATGTGGTAGTAGGCGCGTAAGAACGCTGCGAGCCCCTGTCGGGCGTGCATCATATCAGCGTTCGCTTCTCGGGTCGAGTAGTACGTACGATACTGCTTGCGAGGCGGGGTCAATTTTGCCAGCTCCTTGTCGAGACTCTCGACGGATCCACTCGCCGACTTCTTCGAATCCATCGCGTCGGCAGTATTGAACGGCAGCGTTGGGACCCCTGCAAAGGGGGCGCTCATCAAGACCACGGAACGAAATACGTCTGGTCGCGCTATCGAACACCAGGGTGAAACGGCTGAACCGAAGTCATGCCCAACAACTGCCGCAACGGACCGATACCCAAACGCGAAGACGAGTGCTAGTGCATCGCGAACATAGTTGAGCAGCCCAAAGGACCTCAAGTCGGTATCGTACCGATCATCCCAGCCGGTCGTGCGCCCATAACCGCGCAGGTCAGGTGCCAGCACGTGGAACCCAGCGGCAGCGAGCGGGGGCATGACTTTGCGCCAGCTGAACGCAAGTTCGGGAAAGCCGTGCAGCAGTATCACGCATGGTCGGGTGCCCTCGCCGAATCCCGACTCCAGCACATGAACCCTCAGCCCGTTCACATTGTCGACGAAGCGCGACCGGATCCCGGCCGGCAAAATGGATGGGCTGTAAGGTTCGGGCTTGCGCACTGCAGCACTTTGTCCCGATGCTCGCGAGGGGATACTAAACGCAAGCGCCGGGGTTCCGGCGGCCGTTTCGATGAACCGCCTGCGTGTCCAAAAGTGGCCCTTCATGTCTTCAAGGTCAGGTGATACCAACATTACCTCCAAAACGGCCGAGGCCCTCCCCGATCAGAATATACAGAAGTTGCACTTGCACAATGCGCACCTCTGCAACTCCTCGATCGCGACTTGCCCGTAGTTCATCGGGCAAGTGGCTTTAGTATGCCGGGATCAGGGTAGGGCACAACATTCGCCGGCTGAGCCGAATAGAAGCTGAGCACCAGCAAAGCGGGGTCGGGGCAAGTTGACCGCCGGAAATATCAGGTTGCGAGAAATAGCCGGTTGGCACTGGATGCCAGTTCCAGAGACAGCGCTAACCGGTTGGCTTGGGAGTGCGATGTTTGGTGGAGCGAGACTTTGGCCATCTTAGCCCTTGGAGTGTGGTCATGCTGGAAAATCACGGGCACAACCAAAGTGCAAACAGTGCGGCACAGAGTTGGCATTCTAGCTACTCAACTCCTTTCTAGCTCCTGTCACGCGAGGGCCTGATTCAAAGTCCTTCAGCCCCAGCTTTCATCGAGAGGCTACCGGCTCCAACCCGCTCTTTTTGATGCTGGACGCCGAATCCGGCGAAGCGATAAAACGGATGAACGCGGTGGCACCGTCCACGTTCTTAGACTTCGACGGCACACCTGCGGAGAAGAGAGTAACTCTCTGCACCTGAGCAGGCAGTGGTCCGACAAAGTCTATGCCCTGGATAGGCAGAAGTTCGCCTATTTGCTGGAACCCAATCTCTGCTTCACCACGAGCAACGACAGCGCCGACTCGTTCTCGTTCGACCCGTTGTGATTTGTTCTTAATCTGTTCGGCGATGCCCAAACGTGGAAACAGCTCGTTGGATAGATACTGGCCGCTAACCTGAGCCGAATAGGCTATGGACTTGGCCTGCAACAGCGTGCGTTTAAGTGCCTCTACCGAACCGATGTCCGGCTTTGGCGCTCCCGAGCGCACTGCCACTCCTATGCTTGAGTTTGCGAGTGCTGTTCGGGTATCGCTAAGCACAAAGCCCTCGTTGATGAGCGCCTGAATATCCGCTTCGGGCAAGAGAACAACGTCTACAACCTCTCCGTCCCGGAGTCGGTTGGGGATTGAGTTCCGTCCTAAGCCCATGGATGTAGTCAGAAGGATGACTTTGTTCTGCGTAGCACGCTCAAAAAGCGGCGCTAGGTCCGTCACAGGAGCAGCGAACCCGCCTGAGGTCATTACTTTGATCTCAGCGCAGTTTGCCGCACGCGAAACCAAACAGCTACACGCAAAAAGCAATAATGCCGTTCTCGAAGCTAGGGACACAATTCTCGTCATAGCTCGTGTTCTCCGCTCATCCTTCCGGGTCGTCAGACCGCCTGCCATTGTACAAGTTCCTCGCCCACGAGGACCGTTCGGAGATCATTCCATCTATTACTGGAAGCAAGCTCCCCAGTAGGAGTCCACCAGCCGTTACATTATGTCGCGCCTGAGCTTCTGACTAAACGTTTGTTCCCCAAAACGTCGGCTGGCGTCTGAACGAGCAAGGTCCAATTCTGCTCGCACCGGAATCACGCACAGCGAGTAACTGCCTGCAGGCGGTTCGGGACCGTCTTCTAGTTTGGCAGATGAGGTCAACGGTAATTTCGTCGCGTCATCATCTCGCAACCGTCAAACCTGTCCCTATGGCAGGGCGGTTCGTCGGGTCAATGCTCCACTACATGTGCCTGACGGCGGAGTAACTGACCGGAAAATTCCGGGAATCGGGTGAGGGTGTTTACGTCCTCAATCACAATGCACGCAGCAACCCGCAACTGAAGCTGGTTCTTAGTACTGCTAAGTCGAAGCCAGCCTTGTTGCGCTGCGAGGCATGACCGATAAGAACCTTGGATGATTTGGCTTATGCTGTCCCTGGCCTATCCCGTCGGGTTCGGTCTTGTGCTGGCCCTTTTCAACCTCGGAGGGTTACAGGAAGATCCGAGATTCGAGGGCGACAGGCTCATTTATCGGAGCTAGCCAGCGCAGGCAATTATCAGCAGCTGACTCGAGCACTGCATTGCCTAGCTGGCGTGATCTCGTGTTGGATTATTCCGGGTCGGCATACGTGCGATTGAATGATTGGAGGAAGACATGGCGCTATCTATCGGAGTTAAGCAAGGAAGCAAGATCTTGGTGGGCGAGCACCAATTGGAGGTCCACTCAATCACGTCCTCAAACGACATTGCCGTGAGTATCGACGGGGGCAGGCAGATAGTCATCTCCCCATACGCGAAGACTCAGGTCCTCCCCGACGTCTACCTTCGTTCAGGTATCGGCTCTGCAAGGAATACAAAGAGGTTAGCGTTTGAGGCTCCTCGTAACATCCCCATCGCTAGGCAGCAAACGAGCGGGTTAGGCGAGGCATTCAAATCCCATGCTGCAAGCGATGAGCAATCTCGCAACGGCAGAAGATCAGAGATTGACGAAGCCTGCACGACGGCTACCGACGTCGCACTTCTGGCCCCAGTACCAATCGAGCATCTAAAAGATGGCCAAATCACGGCTAAACGTGAGGGCCGGGTCGCCTACGGAAGTCGCGCGTGGGAACTGTTCCGCAACTTGGATGCAGTGCGCAACGGTTCGGAAGTGGACGCTTACATCTATGCGTCACATCAGGGCGGAGAAGTGGATTTCGAAGTCACTTGGAAGGCGAAGTACGTAGGCCACATGGAGAGCGAAATCGGCGCACACCCTCATGGGATGCGCTACCGTCCGCCATCGACCGCAAATTACTCGAGTGATAACTCGGGGTACTGGGCGGTGTTCTGGGAAATCAAGGATTTGCACCAGCTACCTAGTACTACTGTGTTATAAACGAAGCGCGTAGCAGAATGGGCAGTGAGGAAGTTGGGCCAGGAGAAAGCGAGCGATCTGGATGCGGAGGGTCGTAATGGAAGCGGGATTATGCCGCTCTGCCCGAGTGCGGCGAAGCGCGGGGTTTGAAGTGAAGCGGAAACTGCGGGGCGCGTAGCTGTAATTTGCCCACGCGTGCGGAGGGGGAAAAACGACTTCGCTCTGCCACTAAGAAGCCGTATGCGGCAATGCAG
>JBJMGK010000129.1:0-5242 GCA_045807925.1 Bryobacteraceae bacterium
CTGCATTGCCGCATACGGCTTCTTAGTGGCAGAGCGAAGTCGTTTTTCCCCCTCCGCACGCGTGGGCAAATTACAGCTACGCGCCCCGCAGTTTCCGCTTCACTTCAAACCCCGCGCTTCGCCGCACTCGGGCAGAGCGGCATAATCCCGCTTCCATTACGACCCTCCGCATCCAGATCGCTCGCTTTCTCCTGGCCCAACTTCCTCACTGCCCATTCTGCTACGCGCTTCGTTTATAACACAGTAGTACTAGGGACCAAGTGCTCAGCCGGTCCCGTTTACATCGGCGATTCGGGTCCAAGTCGGCTGAGTCAGGGAGAAGAGATCGCCGTTGTTCAGCAGATCCTTTTTCGAATCTTTGAAACGCTCAGCGCGAATGTCAGATTCCGCCATCCCGTACGTGCGGATGGTGGTGCCCATTGCTCCGTCGATGATGGCGATACGGTTCTGGAGGATCTTATAAGGAGGATGTTGATCAACTGTATTCATGTCTGCCTGAAGGCTGGCGGCGCACACTTGTCGCCGATACCGTCGCCCGGGGGAAGGCACGGTTTTCTAACCTATAACTACAATGCGTATCTTAATGATAGCGACATGAATGCATTGCAACGTGCTCGCGGTACACCCGTACTCTCGGGCACCCTCGGCTAGCGGTGTTGGATTCTCGCTCGGCAATCTCATCGTGGATTTTCGTCGCTTCCACCAACACTTGATATCTGTTCCCGTCATGTGGCCACAGAGCTAGATCCTTGATCACAAGTTGTGTGATGGAAGCGCACTGGTTAGGTGCGAACGGGACGGAAACTGGTACATTTATCTGCGAACTATTATCTGCGAGTCAGCAGCCGTGCTCTTTCCTGTGCGCGGATAGCGCATCTCGGGCGTGCTGAGCATCCATCCGGGCGTGTTCAATATCGGACTGTCTTTGGCGATATGCGCCGGGAGACAAGGTGCTCATCGCCATTGCTGCGGCTAATCCTTCCGTTGCCTTGGCGTAGTCTGTCGCCGCGTCCGCCAGTGCGTCGAGTAGCCGTCCACGTTCGGAGCAAAACCGCAGATGCCCAGCTGAGATCACAGTCAGAGTGTACGGCAACTAGCGAATCCAGGGCAATTTGGGGAATGTTCGAGGGCTTACTGTCTACTGCTTTTCTTGGAAACCGCCGACATTATGGTGATGCCGTTCGTCTGTA
Organism: Bryobacteraceae bacterium; assembly: GCA_045807925.1. Taxonomy (GTDB): domain Bacteria; phylum Acidobacteriota; class Terriglobia; order Bryobacterales; family Bryobacteraceae; genus Bog-105. Next base: position 1,191 of record JBJMGK010000129.1, read on the forward strand.
CCTTGCTGGCTTACCTGTATATCGGCCTTCTCGTTGTCGGCTGTGAAGTATGCTCGTTCGCCTGTCTTATCTCAGAGCTGGCGGGATTGCGACGGGAAGACCCCCGGGTTCGAGGGCGACAAGATCATCTACCGGAGCTAGGAATTGGGGCCCTCATCCAGGGCAGGAATCGCGACTGTTAAATCGCTACAAGGATCATGCAAACGAATCGCCTCCACCGAGTTTTCCTCCGGGCTTGTTCTTCCCACGGACCCGAAGCTACTAGCGTCACTCATTTCCAGTCAATAGAAACGATGAATCTGACGGCGCAGCTACTTCAAGGCGGATCTTGCCGAAAACTAATACACCTAACCTTGCCAGTATAGAACGGCTTACGAGCCCACGATTTCGGCTTCGAAATGCCGTCCCCTGAACATTGCCGACGCGAGGACGTCCACAGCTCGGAAGCATTCTCCGGGAAGAGCTCGGACCAGGCCGGGAACTTCTACGACTGCCGTGACGTCTCTAGAGAAGTGAGCCAGCAATTTCGCTGCTCTCTTCCAGCATCCTGACCTAAGGCAGGCTGCCTCCCACTTTTCCCTCTTAGCTCACCGTCCTCAGAAAGTGTTGTGAGATGTCCCAGACCAATCACTCTGCCGGAACGCCAGCGGATTGTACGAAGCCGCTGGACCTAATCGTGTGGCGGGCTTGGATAGAAAAGAATCGCCAGCAGGATATTCGGCGTGCCTTCGCCCGGGTGAAAGCCGTGAAGTGGGCTTGCGTTGGCGTGCTCCTGGCCACGGTCGTGGTCTCCTCGTCCGTCTTGACGCCCTATGTTTCCGCGTATGAGACGGTGGTGAGATTTGCGATTGGACTGGGTGCCATCATTCTCCTGTTTGAGAGCCTGCACGCGCGCCAGTACGCTCTCGCTGTCCTATTTGCCGCAATCGTCCTGCTCTTCAATCCCATCCTGCCCGCCTTCGCTCTAGCCGGAAACGGGGCTCTTCTCCTGGCGAGCGTGCTACCCTTCGTTGCTTCCTTGGTGTGGATCAACGAGCGGACGCAAAGGGCTGGCGTTGCCGCCGCGATTAAGCAGGGTAACGGGCAGAACGTGTCCGACGGACGCGGGGAGTAGAGCTCTGCGTATCGGGTAATTCGCAAGGACGGGTATCGGTCAAAACCATACCGCGCAGAACACCTGTATTGCTCGCTTGATAAATAAACCGTCTCAGCAAGGTCGCCAGCGGGAAATTCAGCGTGCCTTCGCCTGGATGAAAGCCCTGAAGTGGGCTTGCGTTGGCGTGCTCCTTGCCACCGTCGTGGTCTCCTCGTCGGTCTTGACGCCCTATGTTTCCGTGTATGAGGCGGTGATGAGATTTGCGATTGGACTGGGTGCCATCATTCTCCTGTTTGAGAGCCGCCGCCTGTGGCGGATGGTGTTGATGCGTCGGAGTCAGCGTGGCGGTGTGTCTTGGGAGCGGCTCACTGTGCTCCTGGACCGATGGATTCCGCCCCCTCGTGTCTTACATCCTTATCCCATGGAACGCTTTGACGCCACTCATCCAAGGCGGAAGCGGCATGCGTAAAAGACTGCTGAACCAAGCCCGTGACGATTTGCTGGAGTGGAGACCTGATGAACCGGACGAGCACTGATCAAGCCGCGAGTCGCGGCGTTCTCGTCTTCGTCGGGACCGCTTACGAACTCTCGATTGCCCTCAGCTTTGTCGTTGGATTGACGAGTGGAAACCAAAGCCCATTTGTTCTACGATCTGGCGTGACCGCGATGTTCATGCCGACCGTCGCAGTAGCTATCCTTACAATCACTGCGATGCGTTTGATTTTGCTCTTGTCGAAGGGAAGGAAGTTATCTCGGTTCTTCAGAAGTACGATGGATTCCTGCGCAAGGCGCAGCGCGAGCTGGCGATGCTCGGGAGAATCAATCACTTCGGGAGCTGCTGAACGGAACCATCTCGGGAGGATCAAATTCGCCCAGCCTGAACCCTACGGTCAACACACGACGGAGTGCAAGGTCGGACTGCGTCATGAGCTGATTCCGTTCCGGAGCGGGCCGCGAGTTCGAGAACACGATGCCTGTCGTGAAGAAGCCTGTTTGGCACGTCATCCGCGCTATCACGTTCACTTCACCCCGATGGGCGGAAGTTGGTTCAATCTGGTGGAACGCTTGTTCGCTGAAGTGACCGAACGCTGCGTGCGGCGCGGCAGCTATACCGCCATTCGAGCGCTGGAAAGAGCTATGCTCGACTATTTAGACCAGCGCAATCGCGATCCCAAGCCCGCATCGAAGGGCAGACCATTGTACGTCAGCCGAACAGCAGCAGTTCCCGCCGGTACGGTGTAAATGCGGTCCGGCGTATCTCGAAGCGGGCTGATCTTTGCATATGCAGCTGCCGCATACGACAAGAAGCTCCGTTGCGCTTGGCAATCGCGGTCCTTCAGGCGCTCGCGTTCGTAGCGGCTGCGCCGGATACCGAACAGCACGACTTGCTTGTATTTTTCTGATTCTGGATCAGCCAGCCGATACATCGCCACATCGCGAAAATGCGAAGCGAGGATGGTGTTGCAGGCGCCAACGCGCTGAGCGGGAATCACAAGAATCAGCACACCTTTCGGCATCAACCATCGGAAACAGTGTTCCAGAAACACAGGTTCACTGCGCCACGAGCGATCCTCGTGCACCTCATCGTCGTAAGGCGGATTGAGATAGAGCAACGAATACGAATCAACGAGCGAGTGCGCGTCAAATGTGCTGCCCTGAATTACTTGATCCAGGGTCTTCTCAGCCTCCGTCGCCCGTAAGCCATCAAGCTCAATGCCATACAGCCAAGCGCCCGTATCGCCCGCAACCAAATCGAGCGCACGACCAGTTCCGGCGCACGGATCCAGAACAGCGCAACTGTCCGGAAACTGGAGAAACTGGCGATCCGTTTTGCCTCGTTTTCCACAAGAGGGTAATAACCGAGCTTTCGGCGCGCGGCATTGCGAGCCATGTCGGGTTTTTCTCCTTGACTATTTGTGCAGCAGCAGTGTGTGGTTGTGACAAGGCCCATAACCTTGCCGTTTGGGAGCCAATGTCGTCGACGCTGGGGGCGCTGCAACGTCTTGGTTTCTCGGCCTGGCTGGTGCCCGAGTTTTTCGCACATGACCCACAAAATTGCCGCAAATTGCTTTACGTGGGTCGCGCAATTGCACGCTTCGCACTGCGTTTGAACCCGGGCCAGATCGCCCGCTACGGCGCTGGCTTGGCTGCAATTCCTGATCAGCAGATGGCCAATGTCAGCATAGGCGGCTTTACCGCCAAAGGATTCCAGAAGACTGCGGCGTTTTTCAGGAGTAATTCGCATCGTGGCAGACAAAGCTCGTTGCATCAGCAATTTGCAACAATGTTCACGTTTTGGGCGGGCTTGGCAGCAAACAACGACTGAACTTTATTCGAACCTGTTCGCGGCCAATCTCACCATAGCCGACTACCCGACAAGTTGGATGCCGTGGAGAGGCTATTTCTGGGCCCAAAAGCCTTCCTGCATCGGTAGGGTCGAGGACTGGCGCCGATGCTCCGTAGGTTCGGCCTAGACTGTTTGCTCTCCGTTTCCGTTGAGAGTGCCTCAATATCCGAACCGTGAGTGGTTTCCAACCCCCGCCACATCGCACGTAGCGTGCGGATTTCCCGCACTACGCGCACCTGCACATTTCACAACAAGGGTTATGGGGCCTATCAAACTGGTACGACTGCAGAGTCCGAGCCGCGATACGCTACGCGGTACTCCTTGAAGAGGCCCAACGTGCCATACAGCCATTCCCTGCTCCATCGTTTCCAGCCGAAGCCTTGACGTTGACACGCTCGGGCCAGATGGCGCCGAATCTTCTTTTCTACCCACTGGCGAATGAACGAGAAACACCGACTCGAGTGTCCCACCGCGAAGTATTGCACCCAACCGCGCAGGATCGGATTGATCTTTTCAATCACCCCGCTCACCGGCTGAGACTGAGAGGCACCGAATATGGCCTTGAGTTTGCGTAGCAATGCCGTTCGCTTCTTGCTTTTCGGCAATAGC
>JBJMGK010000130.1:0-16495 GCA_045807925.1 Bryobacteraceae bacterium
TCACGGGCATGGCAAATCTGCCGAATCAGATCGCGGGCACGCTCCGCCACTTCTCCGCGCAGTATCCTGTATCGATATTTCGTGATCCACACCAAGTGATACTTGATATCGCACACCGCGTGCCCGCTATGTCGGTACTCGGCCATCCCCTCATTCTCGTAGAGAATCGCTCAAAGCTGACCGCCTGAAAGGCGGTGGGTTTAGACCTGGCGTTGGATACTAAATTCGTTTTGCCCTCGTTCCTGAGCTTGCAAAGACAGCCCGGTTGTTCCCAGGCACACTAATCCCAATAAGATAGATTTCTTCATATAGAAAGACTCCAACGACGCGATCTTCGATCTACACGTATGAATCCGAAGAGCGTTTTCTGCGGTCGGACTCCTCATAAATCCGACGTTCTACTCGCTTGGATACAAACGGGGCGATCTGGGTTTCACGGACAAGAAAAAACAAAAATACTAGTGCGGTGGTCGATAATGCGTTTTATTTACGCAGGAATTATCGCTTGAAGTCGAGACATGCGACTTCTCGAGGCGTTCTGCGCCGACGATACAATGAGGTTGCATGCTTGTTTCGATCTCGTCGCAGCAGGAACGCCCCAAATGGCTGCGTGCTCCTGCGCCAGTCGGCGAGAACTACCGCGAGTTGAAGGACCTCGTGACGAGGCTTCGACTGCACACCGTTTGTGAAAGCGCTGCATGCCCGAATGTGGGAGAGTGCTGGAACCGGCGCACCGCAACGTTCATGATCCTGGGGAATGTGTGTACTCGACGCTGCGGCTTTTGTGCCGTGAGTAAGGGTGCTCCGCTCGAAGTGGATTACGATGAGCCTGCCAGAGTCGCCGAAGCCTGCGCACTTCTTGGACTACGCTACGCCGTTATCACCAGCGTCAATCGGGACGATAGAAAGGACGGAGGCGCCGAGCTTTTTTCGCTTACTATCGAAGCGATCCGCAGCCGCATTTCGGCTTGTAAGGTCGAAGTCCTGATTCCAGACTTCCAGGGCTCGAGAGCCGCGGTGGATATCGTTATGAATGCTCATCCCGACATTCTGAATCACAACACGGAAACCGTGCCGCGTCTATATCGGCAGGTACGGCTGGGTGCGCGCTTTGAGCGTTCGCTAGACGTGCTCCGTTACGCAAAACAGATCAGGCCATACATACCCACGAAATCCGGCCTGATGCTTGGCCTGGGTGAAACGCAGAACGAAGTACTCGATGTGATGCGTAGCCTGCGTGAGCACCACGTCGACATACTCACTCTCGGTCAATATCTGAGACCTTCAGCGAAGCATCTTCCGATCATGAGATACGTTCCGCAGGCGGAGTTCGACGAATTCAAGCGGGCCGGTTTGGCAATGGGTTTCGCTCACGTCGAAGCTGGGCCTCTCGTTCGCAGTTCGTATCACGCCGATCACTGGCACGAAAGCGCAAGCACTCCCGCCCCGGCGGCCCAATAGATCCATCAAGACTGCCTCACGGGAAGAGTCAGGCGCGCTTCACACCCGGGTCTGTCGGCCCGGTTTTTCAATGTCAACGACCCATTGTGGGCTTCCGCGATCTGTCTGCTCAGGACAAGCCCGATCCCGGACCCGCCTCGCTTGGTCGTAAAGAACGGAACGAACAAGTTCGCCGGGTTCGAGATTCCGTGCCCGTCGTCCTGGATCACAATCTCTGCCCTTCCGCTAACCGCCGTGCAGCACACCTTCACGCCGCCCCCGGTCTCTTCCGCAGCGTCGACACCGTTCCGGACAAGATTGATCAAGACCTGTTCCAGCTGATCGGCATCACCTTGGATGACCAGCGGAGCGCATTCGTCATAGGCAACGAACAATCTCGTCTCGAGTCTCGTGATGCGCCGCAGCAGCGCTGTTACGTCGACGCTTCCGAATCGCGGCGCGGGCAGCTTCGCTAGCTGGGCATACGAACTCATGAAGCGGTTAAGCGATTCCGAACGATTCCCAATCACGTTGAGGCCTCGGGACATATCCTCCACCCAATCGGCCGGCAGCGGATCTTGCTTCACAAGATCTTCCAGGCTCTGTGTGATCGATTTGATCGGAGTCAGCGAGTTGTTCAACTCATGTCCGATCACTCGCACCAGGCGCTGCCAGGCTTGCAGTTCCTGCTCGCGGAGTGGCCTGGTCAAATCGGACACGACAAGGAGCTGATGAGGAACACCGCCTTCTCTAAATTGTGATCGCCGAATGCCCCAGCGCCCGATTGCCCCCGGGAATCGCCTCTGTACGGTGCGTTCCGCATCCCCATCGAGATATTCGCCCAGTTCCAGAGAAGCGGCGTCTCGAGCCAGAAGTCTCTCGGAGGGCTGAGCAAGCAACCGCTCGCCGGCGCGATTCACAAGTCGTAAGCTCTGTTGAGGGTCAAAGGCGAACGCCGCAACATCGATCTCTTCCATCACCTTTCGCAATAACGCCGTCGCCTCCAGCGCGCCCAGACGCTGGTCCCGCAGCGTAGCCGCCATTGCGTTTACCTGCTGCATGACCTCGCCCAGGGGTTCGCTGGGATCCTCGACGCGTGCGCGAATTGAGTAGTCCCCTTCACGCATGGCTTCGAGCAGATTAGCGAGAGTCCGTAACGGCGCCGTCACGTGCTTTCTTGCTTTAGCCGCAAACCCGATGCAGCAAAGGGAGAGAAGCAGGTCGACCGTGATCTGGAGGCGTATGGAGTACTTGCTTACCGCGAGTAGCAGGGCGCAAGTGATTACCGCCGGCAGTCCCGCAGCAATCGCCAGAAGCATGACGCGGCCGTCGTGCCCAACTCTGAGCCTTTTCCGCAGCGACTTCATCAAGGCCCAAAGGCCACTATCCCATTCCGAAGCGCTGGAGTCGACGGTAAAGAGCACTTCGGCTGAGGCCCAAGGCCGCAGCGGCGTGGCTAACATTCCCTCCGAAGCGTGAAAGCGCCTTTCTGATCAAAAACTCTTCCACTTCTTCGAGGCTCATCTCGTCCAACTTGGGACTCGTTGCATTGCTTGTTCGTAAAGCGAGATCGCCAGCCTTTATCAGGACGTCCTGGCTCATCAGAACAGCACGCTCGACGACGTGATTCATCTCTCGGACGTTCCCGTGCCACGGATGTTCGAGAAGAGCCTGCAACGCATTCCGGTCAAATCCGTTTACGTTCTTTCGATAGCGACGAGCGTGAATGCCGAGAAAATGTGTGGCCAAGGGAGCGATATCTTCGCGTCTTTCCCTAAGCGGCGGTATCGGAATCTCGATTGTGTTCAGACGGAACAGCAAATCCTGCCGAAAACGCTGATTGGTCATTTCGTCGTGAAGGTTCGCGTTAGTAGCAGATATGATCCGCACATCCACTCTCTTGGTCCTGGACGAGCCAACTCTCTCCATCTCGCCGATCTCAAGAACGCGCAAGAGCTTCGCCTGCAAGTTCAACGGAACATTGGCGATCTCATCGAGAAACAGAGTTCCCGTGTCGGCAAGCTCGAATCTGCCGACGCGATCCATCTTTGCATCCGTAAATGCACCTTTGACATGGCCGAACAACTCGCTTTCGAACACGCCTTCCGAAAGACCACCTGCGTTGACCGTAATCATGGGTTTGGTCGAGCGGTTTGAGATCGCATGCAGGGTTCTTGCAATGACCTCTTTCCCGGTGCCGGGCTCACCCGTAATTAAGACATTGGCGTCTGACGGCCCTACCCTGGAAATCAGATCTAAGATCGGACGCATCGCGGGTGAGGTCGCGATCATCGTCGGCATGTTGTCGCAGCGAAGAAGCTGATTTTCGATTTCGAGACGCTGTCCCCGGCGGAACGCCTGCACCAGTTCTAGTTGCGTGCGCAAAATGGTCGACAGACGCTCGTTTTCCCAGGGCTTCTGAACGAAGTCGCGTGCTCCGCGCCTCATCGCTTCAACCGCGATCTCCACATTGCCCCAGGCGGTCATGACAATCACCGGGAGCATGGAATCGATCGCCTGCATGCGCGCCAGCAGTTCAAGACCTTCTCCACCCGAAGTCGTGTCGCGCGTATAGTTCAGGTCAATAATGGCGGCATCATAGTCTCGCGTTTCGAGCAACTGTACGGCCTGCCGTGGCGACTCTGCGGATTCGGTCTTGTAGCCGTCGCGCTTCAACAAGAAGCGAAGGGCCTCCAGAACATCGGGCTGATCGTCACAGATCAGGATACGCATCTGCGAAGGCACAATGCTCGTTTCTTGCGGAGCAGGTTGCAGAATGGCGGCCATCTAAGTGTCTCTCCTTTCGCCGGCTGCGCCAACCAACTCAGTCATTGTCTGAACACGATGGGCACCGCTGGGGGATCAGGCACTCTGATCGAAATTTGCTCAATGCTTACGTTCGAGCGGCCTTTTATGATCTGAGCCCAAAATGATTGCCGGACCTCGGAGCAAATCAACATGCCCAGAAGCAGTGCAAGGACCGCTAAGATATCGACATGCTTCGCTATCATGCGAGCGCCTCCACGTTTTCTTCCACCACGCGGCCGTCGAAAAGATGGATGGAACGGTCGGCGTAGCGAGCGTAACGAGGGTCATGGGTCACCATGCAAATGGTCGCGCCGCCGCGATGTAGTTCACGGAGCAGATCCATCACCTGCTCGCCGTTCTGCGAATCCAAATTCCCGGTCGGCTCGTCGGCAAGCAGGATTGCCGGGTCACCCGCGAGCGCTCTGGCTACGGCCACACGCTGTTGCTGTCCACCTGATAGTTGCGATGGATAGTGCTTGATGCGATGGGACATCCCGACCCGCTCGAGTGCTTCGTGCACCTTTTTCTTTCGTTCCGCAGAGCCCATTCCGCGATATGTCAGCGGCAACTCGACGTTCTCGTATACGTTAAGATCGCCGATCAGATTGAAAGCCTGGAAGATGAAACCGATCTCCCGATTCCGAATGCGCGCGCGCTCAGCGAGCTTCAGGCTCTGTACGGGTTTTCCGTTCAGGATGTAAGTTCCGGATGAGGGTGAATCGAGCAAGCCCAGGATAGCTAACAAAGTACTCTTTCCGCATCCTGATGGTCCTGAGATCGACACGTACTCACCGCGCCGGATATCAAGATGAATACCGGCCAATGCATGCGTTTCCACCTCGTCTGTGACAAATACTTTTCTCACTCCTTCGAGATGAATCAAGGGCTGTGCGTCCGTCATTCGCTCGGGTTTACCTTTCTTTGTCTCTACTGAATACGTAGGTATTTGGTTACTGGTTCAAACGGATCCGCTGATACGAATCGTATTGGGACATGTCGGACAGAATCACGCGGTCACTTACTTTCAAGCCGTCCCGCACTTCTATGGTGTTTACGGAAGCCCGACCTAGTTTGACTGAGACGCGCGAGGCGCCTTTACCGTCCGGATCGAGCTTAAAAAGGCCGATCGTCGCATCTGGCTCGCCCGAAACCGGGCGATCGATGTAAACGACATTCGCCAGTCGCTCAATCTGAATCGTGCCGTCGACGCTCAACTCCGGGCGCGCTCCCTGGGGAAGAGCCGCGAGCAGCGCAACATCCACTCCGACTGTGCCGTTCTGGGCCGCGGGATCGATGCGTATCACGCGCCCGGGGACGACGCCATTCCGGGTATCGACGGAGGCATCTAAACCGATACGAACGTCTTTCATTTGTGTCTCCGGAATCTGCAGCACGGCCTTGAGCTTTGTCGGATCGGCAACTTTCGCGAGCACGGTACCGGCCGGCACGCGCTGACCGACTTCGACATCAACCTCCTGGAGAACGCCGTTCACGCCCGCCCGTATTGTCAGCTGGTCCACTTGACGCTTCTTCAACTCATAAGCCGCCTTCGAACTCTGAACGACAACTTCCTGTGCTTCGATCTGCGCCTTGATGGATTGGTCGGCAATGTCGAGACGCTGCTTCTGCAGTCCCACGCGGTTCTGAAATTGGCTCGCCTGATTCACGGACAGCCTGGACTCGAGATCACTTTTGAGACTCAGTCGTGTCAGTTCCAGATCGCGATCGGCGGTCAACTTTGCCTGGGTGTATTGCGACTCGAGTTCAGCCAGGCTGGCACGCTGGTCCAACTTGTCGCTTTCGAGCTTCACTTTGAGATTTGCGAGATTGGCTTGGTCCTGCTTAACGACCCACTCTGCCTTCTCCGCGTCCAACTCCAGGTCCGGATTGCTCAAAACCATGATGACGTCGTTCGCCTTGATGGTGTCGATACCCGCCCGACGAACAATCTGGACGACACGAGAGTCCACTGCCGCGTTGATCCAGTAGATTTGCTCGGGTTTAAGTGCGCCCAGGCCGCGGACCTGCCGCTCCATAGGACCTCGCTTCACTGTTCCTGGCCACAATCCGCTCATGTCGACCGACGGTGCTGCTGGTTTTAGACGGGCAAGTGCGACAGTCGTGCCGCCGATAACTGCGATTGCTCCCAAAATGATTGCAATGCGCCGCGCGGCGCGGCGGCGTGCGATTTCTTTTCCACGGGGTACGTCCATATCTCGAGCCTGTTGAATGCATCTGGCTCTCCAGGTCTGCCATCACCCTAAGTCGTCTGAATACAACGAAACGAGATGCGGAGCTCAGTGCGGGACTGTCCGGTTATGGGAATTCCTGTGCAGTTGCGGAATGTCAGATACTGTCGGGAGGCCGCTCGCGTTAAGATCTGAGGTTGGTCATGGAACGCCGGACTTTTCTTCTCTCATCTCTAGCTTTGCTTGCGCCGCGCAGCTCGTCCGCCGCGACAGCTCACATCGACATCCTGCCTGACGAAACGATCGGAACCATCTCGCCGAACCTATACGGGCACTTCACGGAACATCTGGGTGGCTGCATCTATGACGGAGTGTGGGTTGGCGAGAAGTCCAAGATCCCGAATGTCGGGGGAGTGCGCAAGGACCTGATCGATAACTTGAAGAAGATGAAGGCGCCGGTCATTCGTTGGCCCGGCGGATGTTTCGCCGACAGCTACAACTGGCGCGACGGCGTAGGTCCCAGGGAGCGCCGGCCGAAGCGGACTAACTTCTGGGCTAATAACGAGTACCTTCAGAAAGCACCGGACGGTCCTCAGAAGTACGATCCAAACGAATTCGGAACCAACGAATTTGCCCGTTTTTGCCGGGCTGCGGGCGCGCAGCCATACTTCGCAGGAAACGTGCGCTCTCTCGACGCCCACGATTTCTACGATTGGATCGAATACTGCAATTCCCCGAAAGGTTCAACATCGTTAGCCGACTTACGCGCCCAGGGTGGCGACCCCGAGCCTTTCAATGTCCAGTATTGGGGCGTGGGCAACGAGAGCTGGGGATGCGGAGGCGCTTTCACCGGAGATGAGTACGCCATCGAGTATCAACGGTGGGTACAGTGGGTTCCGTTATTCCCCAACCGGCTGTCGTTCATTGCCTCCGGCCCGAACGGTGCTGACTATGCGTGGACTCGCAGCTTTTTCCAGAAATTAACCGAGCGCGGACCGGGAGGTCTTCGGGGCCTGTTCGGCACCGCCCTTCATTACTATTGCGGAACAACCGGAAAGGGGGACGCCAACGAATTCACCACGGCTGAGTGGTTTGAGCTTCTCACCAAAGCGGATCGCATGGAAGAGCTCATTCGAAACCACTGGCAGATCATGGGCGAAACCGACCGTGAACATCGGGTCAAGCTGGTCGTTGACGAATGGGGTGCGTGGCACCACACGGATCCCTCCATCGATCCCCGCTACCTTTGGGCCTACTTCCCGACAATGAGAGATGCCCTGGTCTCCGGGATCACTCTGGACACCTTTAACCGCCACGCGGATAAAGTGGCAATGGCGAATGCCGCGCAGCTGATCAACAACATCCATACGTCTTTTGTGGCCCGAGAAACTAAGTTCACGGTGACTCCGGTGTTTCATGTCTTCGAAATGTACGCCGCACACCAGGGAGCAACGGCCGTTCGGACGGAGTTCTCGGCCTCTCGAGTCAGTGGACTCGCCGGACTCTCTGGCTCTTGCTCAATACGCGGTAATCGTGCCTTCCTGACCGTGGTGAATCCTGATCCTCAAAACGCTCAACAAACTCAAATTGGGATTCGCGGCAGCCAGGCCACAAACGTTCGAGCACGGGTGCTCGCCGCGTCCGATATTCACGCGCGCAACACCTTCGATCAGCCAAATGCAGTGAAGCCGGCAGACGAGAGTGTGACCAGCGGCTCCCCTGTGAACTACAGCTTCAGGCCAGCGTCGGTAACCAGCCTGCAAATTCAACTAGGTTAACAGCGCTAAACTGGCGCACTCGCTTTAGTACTATCTGTACTAGATGTGCGGCCCTCCTTACAATAGCGGGGATGCTTTTCAACCGGCACCCATACCGGAGAACGAAGCCGAGCGAATCGCTGCTTTACGAGCACTGGATGTGCTCGACTCCGCAGAAGAAGAAATCTACAACACGATCGTCAAAGCCGCTGCCGAGATCTGCCAGACTTCGATGGCTTCGCTGACCTTTGTTGACAGTAATCGGCAATGGTTCAAATCCAGGATCGGCCTTACCGCATCCGAAACGCCCCGAGATGTATCTTTTTGCGGGCACGCCATTCTTGGCTCTGAACTCTTCGTGGTCGAAGACGCACTCCTTGACCCGCGCTTCCGTGGCAATCCCTTGGTTCAGGGTTCTCCCAATCTTCGTTTCTATGCGGGAATGCCCCTGCTCACAGACACGGGTCTCGCTCTGGGGACTTTATGCGTACTCGACGACGCTCCTCGGACCTTAAATGTTCAGCAAAAGGCTGCGCTCGGCGTCCTGGCCAACAGCGTCATGCGTGTGCTGAGACTGCGGCAGGACATCCGGGTCGCTGTGTTCGCGCGTGCTGTAGACATGGCAAGCGATGGAGTCACCATCTCCAGCGCGGCGGGCGGCGAGTTGACCATTATGTACGCGAACGAAAGCTTTCTTCAGCTGACGGGCTACGCGTATGTCGAAGTGATGAACCGCGCCGCACTGTTTCCGCTGCAAGCCGAGTGCAAGGACGCCGTGGACGCCGTCCTGTATGCCGAGACAAAGGGCAAAACGACCACGGTTGAGTCTCAGTTTCGGCGAAAAGACGGAGCGACACGATGGGCTCGAGTTACCTTTGTTCCTTATGTCGACAGTACCGGAAGGCTGGTGTACCTCGTATCGGTGCATCGGGACATCACAGATATTCGCGAAGCCGAGATGCAGTCACAGCAACTCTATGCAATGCGCACGACGATGGCGACGATTGCCCACGTGGTGAACAACTTCTTGAATTCTGCTGCTCTATATTCATCGATGGTGGACGCGAAGGTTCAAATCGACCCGGTCATGAAGCGCGCGTTTTCGAGCGCACTCGAAGACACACGTTCAAAGCTGACGGCCATCAACCGCATGTCGTCCTTCAAAGACCGGCCCACTCCGTTCGGGTTCGCCCTCCTCGATGTCGATGACAAATCGTGAGCTGAGGGGTACTCTTTCGGCCGAAACTTAAGCTGCCGGGAACTCGACCCCTGAGAACCGCTTGCATTCTTCGAGAAGCAGTTCTTGCCTTTCGACGTCACCGCAAGCCTTATTCGGGTTACGGAGCCGCATGTGGTAGAAGTATTTGCCGGTGACAAGCGCCTTCGGATCATCGCTGACTGCGAGCCAAACCTGAGTACGATGCCCCGCCTCCAGATCATCCGGCGCTTCCGGACCTCCCATTTTTGTTGCCACCCAGCCAGGTTCGACAGCGTTCGAATACACGTCCGGCCAGCGCCGGGCCACGGCAAACGCCAGCAACACGTCATGCATTTTGGAATCCGCGTACGCCTGTTGACCTCGCCAAAGACGTCCTTCCCACGCAAGATCTTTCAAGGAGGGATCTCCGGTTTGATGGAGACCCGAACTGAGATAAACCAGGCGTTTCGGACGCTTGATAAGCGCAGTCAGAATGTACGGCGCAAGCGTGTTTACGGCAAAGACGTGAGGCAGTCCATCCTCCGTTCCGACGCGCCGTGCCTCACGGTAACCGACACCCGCATTGTGTATGACAGCGTCGAAGGAACCGAACGCGTTCACCGCGTCGGCCAGACTGCGAGTTTCGCGAATACTGGTCAGGTCAGCCGTTAACACGCCCGCAGCTCCCTGGACAGCCGCGAGGGCTTCCTTACCTCGAGCCTCGCTGCGGGCATGGAGCAAGACGGTGTGGCCTTCCTCGACCAGAAGCTGCGCGGCCATCCGGCCCAGACCGTCAGAAGATCCTGTTACAAAAACAAGTGCCATAGAGAAGTTGTTAGAGCGACTTGGCAAGAATCGTCTGCGCGAACTCCCGAAGAGGCATGGTGTTCAGGACGTCCCCGGGCTCAAGCCAACCGCGCCGTGCGGTAACAACACCGAATCGCATGTTATGGAGATGCGATGGGCGATGGGCGTCGGTCGAGATGGTGAACCGGCAACCGGCCCGCTTTGCCGCTCGGACCAAATGGCTGGGCAGGTCCAAGCGTTCCGGGCTTGCGTTAACTTCCAGAGCAATTTTCCGCTCGGACGCTTTGGCGGCAATACGTTCAAAATCAAACGGGTAACCGTCGCGCTGCATCAGGATGCGCCCGGTTCCATGCCCGAGCACCTTGAGCGAAGGAGAATCGAATGCGCGCAGAAGGCGGTCCGTCATCTCAGGAGCTTCCAAATTGAAGTAGCTGTGCACGCTTCCGATCACGAAGTCCAGCTCGCCAAGCGCGTCTTCGCTCAAATCGAGTCTACCGTCCCGCAAAATGTCACATTCCAGCCCGGAAAAAACGTGGAGCGGAAGGCCCTCGCGATTCAATTCGCGAACTTCACGTGCAAATTCGACGGCGCGGCTCTCGTCTAAGCCGTTCGCCATCGCTAGCGCCTTTGAATGATCCGTGATGGCAATGTACTCGTACCCGAGAGCGGCAGCAGCCTCGGCCATCTCGCGAAGCGTGGCCTTGCCGTCTGTGGCGGTGGTGTGCATGTGCAAATCGCCACGTATCTGCGCCTGCTCGAGCAATCGAGGTAAAGTTCCGTTCTGCGCAGCCTCCAGCTCACCGGAGTTCTCGCGGATTTCGGGTGGAATCCAGCCGTAGCCCAGCCGGCCATATATATCCTCTTCGGTTTCGCCGGCCACCCGCTCGTTGCCTTCGAGAGTGAACAGCCCATACTCATTCAGAGTCAAACCCTGCTTGATCGCTGCCGTTCTCAGAACCACGTTGTGTTCTTTGCTTCCGGTGAAATACTGCATGGCGGCGCCGAAGCTCTCGTGCGGGAGAGCACGAACGTCCACCTGAATGCGCTCTAGACCAAACAATACGCTGGCTTTATTCGGCCCGAAGCCGAGCACCTCTTGTGCTTTTACGTGCTTGGCCATGTGGTTCAGGACTTCGGACGCACCCGTGCCTGTCACCATGAGGTCCAGATCACCGATGGTTTCCCGACCCCGGCGAAGGCTTCCCGCCGCTTCCACCTTCTCGACACCCGGGATCGCCTTCAGTTCACCGATCAGTTCTTCCGCCGTTCGGTAGCCGAAGCTCAACAGAAATCGCCCGGCACTCTTGCGGTATGCTTCGATTCCGCGCAAGACCTTCTCTTCCAGCTTGACACCCATACGGGGCAACTCGCGGAGCTTCCCGGCCCGGCAGATACGCTCGAGATCATCCACCGTTTTTATGTTGTGATGCTCGTAAAGCAAAGCGATGCTCTTGGGTCCGAGCCCCTGAATCTTTAAAAGTTCGAGCGCAGAGGCAGGGTACTTTTCCAGCAGCTGATCGCGGCGTTCGAATGACCCTCTTTGGCAAATCTCCGCCAAAACAAACGACAGTCCTTTACCGATTCCTGTGATCTCGGTCACCTTGCGATCGGGATTGCAAACGATATCCGAGATGCGCTCCGGATGAGCCGAGATCACGGCCGCTGCATTTCGGTAGCTTCGGATCCGGAAACCGTCCTCTCCAGCAACTTCCATAAGATCCGCCGTTTCAGACAGCAGATTGGCGATTTGCCTGTTTTCCATCAAGGGTTGTCCGTAACCGGCCGGTTAGACCACAGCCGATCCCGCGCGCGAATTCGCCGACTCGCCGTGCACCGCGTGAACGAAAGCCGGTTCGACGTGCACCAACACATCGGCAATCCAGTGCAGCTGATCTTTCAATCTGTGCTTTACTTCCGCAGCGACATCGTGAGACTCGCGGACGGTCATCTCCGGGTCAACCTCGAGATGGAGATCAACGTGGTAACGGAGTCCCGTTCGCCTGGCAAAGCACTTCTCGATTCCAAGCGCGCCTGCTACCGAAGAGGCGACATCCCGGATTTCGGCCATCTTCTCGGGTTCGGGCATGGTGTCCAGCAGTTGGCCTAAGACCCCGTGGACGACCCGGAGCGAGAGAACAATGATGATGACGCCGATAACCATTGCGCCAATCCGGTCGGCAACTCCGAACCTCACGGGATTAAGCAAGGTAAGGGTAGCTGCCGTGAGTGCAATACCGGTGGACAACAGGTCGGTTATGTCGTGCCATGCATCCGCTTTCAAGGATGTGCTGTCGATTCGCCGTCCTATTCTGAACTTCGTGTAAGCCAGAGCAGATTTCAGCAAAACCGCGGCAAGAAGCGGGTAGACAGCAAAGCCGGCGATGGGGCCATGATCGGCAAAATGAGCGAATCCGTGCCAGAAGATCGAAAAACCCGTAAGTAGAAGCAGTGCTCCGATAGCCAGGCCCGCCAGCGTTTCATAACGACCGTGTCCGTAGGGATGCTCTGCGTCGGGGGGCTTGCTAGCCAGCAGTAATCCGCCATAAACAATGGCGGAGGAAAGAACATCGCCCGTACTTTCGAATCCATCCGACACGACGGCTGTGGAGTGGGCGGCGAACCCGACCCAGATCTTGGCCGTGGCGAGGACCACGCCGAGCCCCACACTGACGAGGGCGATCCGTCGGCCCCACTTTCCTTCCTTGTCGGCCTCTGAATGTGGCAGTACGGCCATATAACTCGAGGATATCGTGGTTGTCAGAGGTTCTATTTCAGGTATTGAGCCCGTTTCCGATACGTTGCGTCATCGCCGTTGAAACATGCGCGTGGAAACGAAATCCATAATAGGTAAGTAGATATCGCGCCGAGTTCCGGGAGCTGTCTCGGGCTGGAGTTTCGCCGTTACCCTCCGGCTCGCGGGTTTGTTGTTTAAAACCTAAGTAGCTCAATCGGAACAGGAAGAGACAGATGGACAAGCTTGCACAAAACATACAAGAGGCATTCCTGAACAATGCCCGAAGAGACAAGACGTTCCTGACGATTTATTTGATGAGCGGGGTAAAGCTTTCCGGCCGCATCCGAAGCTTCGATAAGTACTCCGTTGTCCTTGAGGCCAACAACCAGGAACAACTCATTTTCAAGCACGCGATATCGACTATAGTGATTTCAAAGAGCGTCGGAGCGTCCAGCCAAAACAGCAGTCCTCAAACTACGCCCGGTAGTCCGCTCACTGACTCTGAACCGCCGGAAAACATTCGCTAGTGCCAGAACCAGAAGAACGTACGCTAGTTGTCGGAGTAGACCTTAGCAAAGCGCCAAAAGACCGGTCAGGAACGGCCAAAGATCGGACGGAAGCCGAAGAATCGCTCGAGGAGCTGGCAACATTGGTCGACAGCGCCGGAGGTAAAGTTCTCCGCCGGATCTTACAAACCAGACATTCGCTCGATTCGGCAACCTTGGTCGGGTCTGGGAAGGTGGACGAGATCAAGACGGCTATCGAAGCAGACGAAGCGGATACGGTTGTCTTCGATAACGAACTCACACCTACGCAGCTCAGAAACCTGGAGCGCAGGCTGGACAGTAAGGTAGTCGATCGCACTCAGCTGATCCTGGATATTTTCGCCCGGCGTGCACGAACGCGCGAAGGCCAGCTTCAGGTTGAGCTTGCCCAACTGAATTACCTTCTCCCCAGGCTCGCTGGACGCGGAACACAGATGTCGAGGCTCGGCGGCGGAATCGGAACCCGCGGACCTGGCGAAACGCAACTCGAAACGGACCGGCGAAGAATCAGCGTCCGGATCGCCAGGCTGAAAGCGGAGATCGAACGTGTCCGCGCCACCCGCGGAGTTCAACGATCACAGCGCCAGGCCGTCCCGCTTTCGACGGTCAGTCTCGTCGGGTACACGAACGCCGGCAAATCGACTCTCTTTAACCGGCTCACCGGGGCCGGCGTGCTGGCTGACGCCAAAATGTTCGCCACTCTGGATCCCACCGTGCGCCAGATCCGCCTGCCGTCTCACCGGCGAGTCCTCATGAGCGACACGGTCGGGTTTATTCGAAATCTGCCGACCACGCTTGTGGATGCTTTTCGAGCCACTCTCGAGGAAGTGACTGCGGCTGCACTGTTGCTGCACGTGGTTGACATCACCTCCTCAACGGCCGAGGAGCAAGCTGCCCACGTCATGCGGGTATTGGGCGAAATCGGGGCTGAGAATACGCCGCAGATCCTCGTTCTCAATAAGAGTGATTGCCTCGAGAACGGGCAGCTCGACCATGACCTTCCAACGGTCACGCATCGGCTTCTGGGCGAAACGGCGAGGCAAAACGAAACTCCCGCCGTCTTAATCTCGGGCAAAACGGGAAGCGGGGTTCCGGAGCTTCTGGAGGCGATTGACCGCAAGCTGGTACAGGATCCCGTTGGCCGCCAACTCTTCCGACTCCCGCTCGGCGAAGGACGCGTTCTGAATCTGCTTCACGAACGGGCCGCTGTACTGAGCGAACGCTACGAGGAGGGCTACTGTGAAGTCCTCGCAGATGCTCCTCAATCCATCCGGAATCGCCTTGCCGAATTTGCAGTCGGCGATCCGAACGAAGTTGGAGAATCGGCTTCTTCCTGATCCTTCGGGCGGCGCAATCTAGGCGCCACCCATCTCATCAGCGCTCGGCCCGTACAAGCCAGGAACCTTCGCGTCGAGCAATCGCATGTAAACGGTGAGTTGACCCCGGTGATGAATGATGTGGTTCATCACCATGCCTCTGAGAACAGCGATCCGTGGCATTTCTATGATCTTCTGACCGGCCCAAGTCATGCTCCAGACGTGAGCCATATCGGCGTCACTCGCCTTCGCTATGGCTTCGCGAGCGCTTGTCCGCTTTTCCTGAAATGTAGAGAGCAAGTCGTCAATGGACTCAGGAACATATGGCTTGAAATCGCCCGGAGCGATGGTCAGAGAGTCCTTGCCCATTACGTCAACGGCCCAGGACGTCATGTCCGCAATGTGCCCCGCTAGCTGACCTACGGACATCGACTTAGGATGTGGTTTCCAGTCCCACTTACCTTCCGGGACGGCGGACAGCAGTTTGCGAGTGTTCTCAATTTCCACATCGAATTCCGGGAGCAGCGTTTCGCTGATGGTCATATGCGGGCGATGGTATCACGCCTACCAGCGCTGATGAACAAGGGGGGCGATGCGTTCGCGGTAGATCCGATTTACCTCATCCAGCACTGTGCTCGAGAGCGGGGGAAGATCGGAAGCCCGACAGTTATCTCTGACTTGTTCGGGTGTTTTTCCGCCCGGGATCGCACAGCTGACGGCGGGAAAGGAAAGGATCCATTTAAGCGCGAACTGGGTTAAGCTCATGCCCGGCGGGAGCAGCTTTTTTAGTTCTTCGACCGCATCGAGAGCGACGTCATAATCCACTCCCGAAAAGGTCTCCCCGACATCGAAGGCCTCTCCCTTGCGGTTGAAATTGCGGTGATCTTCCGGCGCAAATTGTGAGTCCTTGCGCAGCTTTCCGGTCAGTAAGCCACTTGCCAGGGGAACGCGCGCGAGTATCCCCACCTTTCTCCGTTCTGCCTCCCGAAAGAAAACCTCCGCAGGGCGCTGACGAAAACAGTTAAAGATGATCTGGACCGTTTGCACGCCGGGGAACTCAATCGCCTTCAGAGCCTCCTCCACTCGTTCGACGCTCACGCCGTAGTAGCGAATTTTCCCCGCCCTGACGAGATCATCGAGAATCCCGAACACTTCGGGGCGATAGAACAAGGCGGTCGGCGGACAGTGCAGTTGAAGCAAATCGAGCGTTTCGAGCTTGAGATTCTGCAAGCTGTCGTCGACCCAGCTCTTAAGATTCTCTGTCGTGTACCCTTCGACGGTTTGCGATGGCAGACGACGTCCGGCTTTCGTCGCGACGATGATCTCTTCGCGGCGCTCACTCTTAAGTCGCGCAATAAGGCGCTCACTTCGACCCATGCCGTAGACATCAGCAGTATCGATGAAATTGACACCGGCGTCTATCGCTGCATGCAGTGCAGCCAGCGATTGGCTATCATCCACATCGCCCCACGAGCCTCCAATCGCCCAAGCGCCGAAGCTGATTTCTGAGACATTCCAACCGGTCCGCCCTAATGGCCTATATTGCATATTCCTCATTGTGACGAATAGGGCAGGCCGTACTCAGTTTCGAACCTAGTCTCCCGTCACAGAAATATGTGGAATAAATAGGACGGAAAGGAGTCCACACAGTATGCAGAGAGGTCGTCCTAAACAAGAGTTGCGCCTAAGCGAAGAGGAGCA
>JBJMGK010000131.1:0-7103 GCA_045807925.1 Bryobacteraceae bacterium
CTGGGACAAGAACTCAGTCGTGGCCGATGTGCAGGTGAGCTTCGACCCGGACAAGCTGGAGTTGTCGATCAATAGCCCGCAGCCGTTGCCGAAGGTCAGTGCGATAAATCGGATTGACCACGACATTCTTGGTAAGACCGCGGGGACAACAAGAGTTGCCGGACCGCTGGCTGATCCGGGGTCGAAGCGTGTCTGGAAGGTCGATCCTCGTATACAGAAGGCATAGGCAGCCGCCGGAAGCAGGACAAGGAAAAGAACTTCTTTGTGATCTTTTCCACGATGATTGGAACCATTGAGATCCCCCGGATGTTATCTGTGATAGTTCAGACCTGATCTGACAAAGACATTAGCCAGCAGTGGCCGCGCGCCCAGCGCGCGGCTGACTGTCAGATGGAATCATGGCGGGAAAACGATCGAGCTGTTTCTCGTGCGCTAGGTGCTCAGAATCCAAGAACGTCTGCATCGGCGTTTCCCAAAACAATACTTACCCGAGTGAGGGCGTATCTGATTGTACTCTTCCAGCCAAGCATCGAGATCAGTCTGTAACTGCTCCAGAGAAGAGTAAAGCTTTTTGCGAAAAGCTACGCTATAGAACTCATCGTGCATAGTGCGATGAAACCGTTCACAGATGCCATTGGTCTGCGGCGACTTGGCGCGCGTGCGGCTGTGATCGATGTTTTCCACCGCTAGATACAACTGATATTCGTGATGCTCACGCCCGCCGCAGTACTCGGTTCCGCGGTCAGTCAGAATGCGCAACAACGAGACCTCCTGTTCTTCAAAGAAGGGCAAAACACGATCGTTCAGCAGATCGGCCGCCGCCAGCGCATTCTTGCGATCGTACAGCTTGGCGAAAGCTACCTTTGTGTACGTGTCAATAAAGGTCTGCTGGTAAATGCGGCCGATACTCTTGATGGTGCCCACATAATACGTATCCTGCGCTCCCAGATAGCCCGGATGAGCTGTTTCAATCTCGCCATGAGCCTCTTTCTCTTGCTTGGCTTTTTCTAGTGCCAGGACCTGTGATTCCGTGAGCACGTGGCCTGGCTCTTGCAACAGCTTGGCCTCGAGCGCTTTCAGCCTCTTGGCGAAAGTCTGCAGATCGTGCCGTATCCAGACGCTGCGCACCCCGCTGGGCGACACGAACAATCCGCGTTTCGTGAGTTCGTTCGCAATCCGCACCTGCCCAAACGCGGGTTGTTCGATCGCCAGCTCCAACAATGGCTTGCTCGACGTGCGGCTCGGTTCGGTTCTTCAGGCACGGTTTGCGCCGGCTGATCTCCTTCAGCGCCAGTTCCCCGCCTTTCTCGTACAATTCCTTAAACCGGTAAAAACTATCGCGCGAATAGCCCATCACCTTGCAGGCTTCCGAAACACTGCCGAGCATGTCGGCTAGATTCAGAAGAAGACGGGTCTGATCCAGACACTCACGGGAAGGCAGCCAACAAGCTGTTCGAAACAACCCGCAAAGGAGAAGCCATGAGCACACTGGAATGCTTGGAGTGCGGGTCCAGAAACGGGCTTCGAGACCTTCATTGTCGTGGCGGGCTGGCGATCTCGAAAACGGCCGCGATCGCAATGTACGAGTCTGCTTTCAAACGTTTGCCCGCCTCGGGCGATCCGCGAAGTCTGGCGAGCGGGCCGTTCGGATATCATTTTTTTGGCGCTGGACACCCTATGCAACGACCCGAGCTCAAACCGGTGTGGGATGCCAGAATTGCGAGCCGGCTGCGGAAGTACCGGCAGCCACGTATTTTTGCCGCCATTCCATTTCACAGCCCACACTCAGACCAACTCTGGAACATAATTGCTTCGGTAGCCGAGGAAAACGAGTACGAGGTCGTGCGACCAGACGAGGTGGCGCAGTCCCGCCTCATCATAACTGCTATTTACGAACAGATACAACGAGCTCGAATCGTTATTGTAGACCTCTCTGACCTGAATCCTAATGTCATCTATGAGCTGGGATTTGCGCACGCTCATCACTCGAACCATCGGTGTTCCGGAGGTCGATCCAATGAATGTCCAGCAGACGGATGCCCAGCTCCGGCATCTGAATCGGCTTTAGAACTTGCCCGAACAGGCCACACGGTTTATGCCAGCATGCGGAATCCTAGCCGCTTCCCGGAGGTAAGCGAGCAGGCCGCAATGGAAGGCCTTGCAGTCAAGATCGTCAAGATGGATGTAGATTCCGATGAGTCTGTGTCAGAGTGCTTTGGTGCGATCTATGGGCAAGGAGGCGACATCGAAGTTCTAATCAACAACGCTGGAATCGACCGCCATGGCTCCGTCGAGGAACTTTCGATGGAAGCTTTCCGAGCAACAATGGAAACGAACTGTCAGTTGTTGCCGCAAGGCGAGGTTTTCGAGGCGTAGCTGGGCCGAGGTCTTGAACATCGAGGTGAGGACGTCCAGCACAGTAAGCACGTGCTGCTGCGTCCGCCAAAAGAGAACATGAAAGTCAATCAACTTGAATGATCACAGGTGAATCGGAACATTTTGAAGGGACAGTCGTATGATCCGCCATGCGTCAATTGAACCGGGTCCCACCCGTGGCCGGTACCTCCCAGATCTGCCGTGAGCCCTCAGCAATCCTATAAAAAAGTACCCGCTCGCCATCCCGGGACCAGGACGGGACCTCGGCCCCGCCGGGCATGGCGACCAGCCGCGTTGGGAGTCCCCCGGCCGCCCTGACGAGCCATATTTCACTCCTGCCGGACGCCTCGGATTCAAAGGCGAATTCACGGCTTTCGAGAGGCGCCGTCGCTTTTATGAGAAGATCTTTGCGGCACTTCCGCAGCGCATGAGTATTCGCTACCGACTTCTCTTGACGATGATCGCGCTGAGTTCGATCGCAGTCGTAGTCTGTTCTCTGCTCGCCTACCGCAGCGCCAAAATCAGTCTACGCAGCGCGGCGATTCGACAGCTCACCGGCATTCGCCGGAGCCGAGCGTATTCCCTCCAAAGCTTCTTTGAACGGGTTCGCCACGACAGCGATTCGCTAAGTGACGATCGCATGTTCATAGAAGGGATGGGCGAGTTCAGCAGGGCATACACTGCGCTACACGCCACTCCAGATGCAGCCCGGAGGGCAAACGTGCTCCGGTTTTACGACCAGGTATTTCTGCCCGAAGTGCAGAAATACATGTCTCTCCCGAGACCAGAGGCGACCTATGTTCCGCGGACCGATATCGCCTATCTACTCCAGAATCGATACGTAGTCCCGCATTCGAGTGGAGAGAGCAAGTCACAACCCGATGGAGCCGAGGCGAACGACACCTATTCCCGCGTGCACGTGAAATATGATGCACCCATCCGCAAGTTGGCAAAGCAATTCGGGTACGATGATCTGCTTCTGGTCGAGCTATCCGATCTCCGGATTATCTATTCTGTGGCAAAAAATCCCGAGTTCGGAACCAGCCTGAAACACGGACCATACCGCGACACACCCCTGGCGGACGTAGTGCGGCAGGCTGCTTTCACGCCAGATCGGGATGCAGTCTTCACTGCAGATTTCACTCGCTATGAACCGGTAAAGGGAAACGCAGCAGCGTTCATTGCGACACCGGTGTTTGACGGTCCTACACGAATTGGCGTCTTTGCCATACAGCTCTCGACCACCGAAATCGACCGTGCGGTATCCGGCAACCGCGGATGGGAAAAGGATGGACTTGGAAAGACAGGCGACCTGGAGATTGTCGGGCCGGACTATTTGCTGCGGTCCACGGCGCGGAAATTCATAGAACACCGCGAGGAGGTGACGGACGCGCTACGGGTGGCAGGGGTTCCGGACAAGGACATCAGGCGCATGGAGCGATATGGAAGTACGATTCTGGTCGCAACGCTTTCCTCCGAGGCGGTGCAGAAAGGGCTCAAGGGCGAAGAAGGAACTGTGATCGAGTCCGACTTGTTCGGGAACAATACGTTTGTCTCCTACATGCCGTTACGCACGTTCGGGCTCCGGTGGGTGCTGCTGGCCCGCCTTGACGTAGCCGAAGCGCTCGCCCCGGTCAGGATGCTAGAGCGCGAAATGACGCTCTGGACCTTACTAACGATAGTTGGAGCGCTTGCGGCGGCGCTGCTCGTTACAAATCGGTTATCGAAGCCGATTCGCAGTCTTGCCTCGGCAGCACAGCGGGTGAGCTCGGGCGACCTGACCGCACGCGCGGATGTTCTCTCAAGGGACGAATTGGGCGTCCTCTCGGCCACTTTCAACCGGATGGCGGAAAGCATCGAAAAAGACGTCCAGACAATCGCCGACAAGAACAAAGAAAACGAAAACTTGCTCCTGAATATCCTTCCAGGTCCAATTGCCGAACGGTTGAAAAGCGGCGAGACGATGATCGCGGATCAACATTCCGAAGTTACCGTCCTCTTTGCCGACATCGTGGGATTCACCACCATGTCGCAGACCCTGGAACCGACGGAGATTGTCTCGTTGCTGAACGGATTGTTCACCCGTTTCGACGCCATCGCGGCGAAGCACGGCATCGAGAAAATCAAGACGATCGGCGATGCCTACATGGCGGTAGCGGGACTATCCAACCCGGAACAAGATCACTCCAAACGCGTAGTCGACATGGCAGTAGCCATGCTCGAAGCGGTAGAAGCTCATGGAGATCAGGTTGGCGTGCCTTTGGCCATTCGCATCGGAATCAATGCCGGACCCGTTGCGGCGGGGGTGATCGGTACCAGCAAGTTTATCTACGACCTGTGGGGCGACACAGTCAATATGGCAAGCCGGATGGAGTCCAGCGGTGTACCGGGCGCCATTCAGGTTACC
Organism: Bryobacteraceae bacterium; assembly: GCA_045807925.1. Taxonomy (GTDB): domain Bacteria; phylum Acidobacteriota; class Terriglobia; order Bryobacterales; family Bryobacteraceae; genus Bog-105. Next base: position 4,784 of record JBJMGK010000131.1, read on the forward strand.
CGTGCTATTTACCGAAAGCTCAATGCCGATTACAGGTTCGAGCCGCGAGGCCTCATTCAGGTGAAGGGGAAGGGGTCATTTGAGACCTGGCTTCTGCAAAGGTGAACCGATTCTTACGCCCTGAGATCACCGTGCACACAGAGCGAAGTCGCCGCTCCCTTCGAGCTTGAGGTTCTCGATCGACATAGTGCCCGCCCCGAACGAAACACCTCGGTTGCCGATCCCTTGCTCTTCTTCAAACCTGTAAGTGAACTTATCGCCGTCCCAATGGGTCAGAGTATATCGTCTTCCATCGTCGGGGAAGCGCATCCATAATGACCCGCCTTGTTCGGTAACATCGATGCTGCCGTAGTAATTGTTGCAATACGTTCCGACATACGTTGCTAACGGTTTGCTCGGGGCTGGAGAGGAAGGCGGGCTCACCTTCGAATAATCGGTGACTTCGTTGTTCGTGTCATCGATCATCTTTTTAAATGCATCGCTGAACATTGTAAGCCAGTCGCGCGCCGGGGCGTTGTTGTAAAGGTCAAAGAAGGTGTTCGCGGTTGCTTCGGCCAGCCCGGTTGGTTGGGCATTCGTAAGCACGATAATCCCGAGTTGTTTGGACGGGGAGAATCGGACGGTTGTTCCGGTGCCCAGGAAAAAGGCGCCGCTGTGAGAGAGCAGTACTTCGCCCGAAGCGTCATTGCCGACGCCCCACCCGAGTCCGTAATACGTCGGTTTCCCTGTATCCCGGTCGGTGCCGCTTTGGATCTGCGGAGAATGTGTCTCGTTCAGTGCATCCCGTTCCACGATCGTTTGCCCATTCCAGGTACCGCCGGCAAGCTGCAGCCTCAACCATTCCGCCAGATCGCGGACCGACGAACTCGCGGCGCCGGCCGGTGCTTCCGCATCCGGGTCCCGGTGATACCTGGCAAATCCTTTTCCATCGATGATGACGTGAATCGATGCTTTGTCCGATCTGTTCTCGTAATCTGAATACCGGTAGCTGGTTGATGTCATACCAAGCGGCTGGAACAACCGCCTGTACGCCAGATCTTCCCACTGCCGTTGCGATTTCTTTGCGGCAGCAATCGCCCCTTCGGTGTATCCAAAATTACTGTAGTGATAGCTCTTTCGAAAATCCCCGACTAGAGGTAACAACCTCATCTGATGCAAAATGACGGGGCGTGTAAACCCGAGATCTTCCAGCACGTCCCCGGACGAGGTCGGCAGTCCACTCCGATGTGAAAGTAGATCCCGAATCGTGAGTTGCTGACTTACGCCAGCGTCCGATAAACGAAAGTCAGGGTCGAGATCGGCGATCCGATCATCCCAACTTACTTGCCCATCCCCCACCAGCGAAGCGACGATTGTTGACGCAATCGGTTTCGAAACCGATGCGAGTTGAAATACCGTATCTGGGGTTACTGTCGCCGCGGCGCCAGCCTTGCGAATCCCAAATCCTTCCAGATAGACTACCTTGTCCCGGTAGACAACGGCCACAGCCACTCCAGGCACGCCAGTCTTTTGCATGCCATCACGCACATAAGGCGCAATCTCCCGCAAGGCCTTATTGATTTGACCATTGTCTTTGCGGGCACTTCCGTCGGGTAGCGCGCCCCACGCAATGAGGGAGGAGGCAACGAGGGCCATAGTGAAGTTGACGTGAATTTGCATGTTTGTCCCAGCTAGCGGTAGAGCGTGGGCGTCGACCATATGGTTTTTGCTGCATTGTAAGTATGCCCGAAAGCGAGGGAATAAGTCTAACTCCGGGCAAACCTTCTCGAGCCAACTGTTGAACGTACTTCGTACTGCTGATACTAATCTCGGAAGCTAGTGTATTGTGTCAAAGATTCGTTTACAAAGCCTCTGAACCTTGCCCAGAATGAGGTCGGCATCGGCGGCCCAGATAAATGGTTGCGAGAAACCCGACCAAAGGGCGCTAGGATCAGCAACATTAAGACTCTTGATTACTTTTGGCGGAACGATTAGCGACATTACGCGAACGTATCCGACGACCTCAGTAAGTGGGCAGAGCAGAAAGAAAAGCGCCGCAAGGCCGGGTGGGTGCACAGTATGTGCTTGGAGTGTTTTCGAAAGCGGTGGCCGCACGGGAAGTATTCCTCATGGCAGGTAACTCCAAAACTCCGAGATTGGGAAATTTGCTGCTTCTGTCTCCAGAAGCATAAGGATGGAATTCACAAGGATCGTGATCCCCAAAGCCGTGAACTTCGATGCGGAGGAATTCACCAGCCGTAGTCGTGTCTCAAAAAGTGACCCCTTTTTGAAACGCCGGCCGGATTATTTTGATGTGCTTCGGGCGAGGCCATTTTAAAGC
>JBJMGK010000132.1:0-52685 GCA_045807925.1 Bryobacteraceae bacterium
AAGGGTTAGGCTGTTCGCCTATTAAAGCGGTACGTGAACTGGGTTCAGAACGTCGCGAGACAGTTCGGTCCCTATCTGTGGTGGGCGGAGGAGAGTTGAGGGGGCTTGCCCTTAGTACGAGAGGACCGGGGTGAACAGACCTCTTGTGATTCAGTTGTCACACCCGTGGCACAGCTGAGTAGCGAAGTCTGGTCAGGATAAGTGCTGAATGCATATAAGTACGAAACCTTCCCCAAGATGAGATCTCCCTGAAGAGCCGTGAAAGACGATCACGTTGATAGGACGGATGTGTAAGCGCAGTAATGCGTTGAGCTGACCGTTACTAATAGCTCGTTCGGCTTGACCATAAAATGAATTCTACGTTTTGCTTCTGTAGTTCGCCACGTCAATAACTATTCAATCCTTTTTCATACACCGAAATTTAGTACAAGTTTCGGGTGATCCTAGCGAGAGGGTCCCACCCGTTCCCATCCCGAACACGGAAGTTAAGCCTCTCAGCCCCGATGGTACTGCACGCGCAAGTGTGTGGGAGAGTAGGAAGTCGCCCGATTAAAATAATGCGAAGCCCCAGCCAGACAAATACGTCAGGCTGGGGTTTTTGCGTTTGGTAACAGCGAGGCCCGTACGCCGTTTGCGCCTCTACCCTCTACCTGACATGGACGTTCTCTGGATGATCGACGAACTGAGGCAGGAGCGGGAGCGCTTGAACGACGCTATCGTTGCGTTAGAACGGCTTTCGGCCGGAAGCGCGCGACGTCGGGGAAGGCCAGCCAAGCGATTGGCACGTGCCGCTTCAGAGGAACGTGCCATCGCACAGGATTCGCGTCAGCGCGGTCGCGGCCGCAGGTCGGCGGGAGGAGCTGCAGATGAACCGCCGCCACGCCGTAGCACAGAGTAGAAAGCGCTCGCAGGCGATTAGTTCAGGGTTGTATAACGAAGACCAGCGCGTGACAGCTTTTCGCGATCGAGCGCGTGCCGGCCGTCGAGCACGAACGGTGATCGCATTTTCCTGGCGATCAGATCCCACTCCAAATCTCGGTACTCGTTCCACTCCGTAACGAGGACGAGAGCATCACACCCGTCCGCCACTTCCGCCGCATCGTCGCAAAGGATGACGCCCATGGATCCGTGTTCTTTGCGGAACCGGTCCAGCGCGATGGGATCGTGTACTTTGACTCGGACGCCGCGATCGATCAGCTTTTGAGCGATCTCGATTGCGGGAGCTTCTCGCAAGTCGTCCGTATTGGGCTTGAAAGCCAGTCCGAGTAAGCCGATCGTCCGGCCCTTCAGAATCTTCAACTCTTGCAACAATTTCTCGACGATGCGGTCCCGCTGCCGCGTATTGATTTTACGCGCAGATTCGACAATCGGCATATGAAGCCCGTATTCGCCGGCTGTCGCAATGAGAGCCGCCGTGTCTTTTCCAAAGCAGGAGCCACCCCAGCCGATGCCGGCGCTCAAGAAACGAGACCCGATCCTCGAATCCAGCCCGATTCCACGCGCAACTTCCGTGATGTTCGCTCCAACTCGCTCGGCAAGCAAGCCAATTTCATTGATGAAACTGATTTTCAATGCCAAGAACGCGTTGGCGGCGTACTTGATTAATTCGGCGGACGCCAGGTCCGTCGACAGAAGGGGAACACCGCCCTGAGATTCCGGGCGAGGCAAGTACGTGGGCGGCGTGAATGTCTGATCGAGGATCGGCCGATAAAGGGAGTAAAGAACCTCCAGCGCTCTGTCCTCGTCTGCTCCGATCACGATCCGGTCGGGATACAAACTATCGTGTAGTGCCGATCCCTCCCGCAGGAATTCCGGATTTGAGGCCACGGCGAATTCGCAATGCGGCTTGGACGCACGCTGTTCGTAAGCGTCTCGCAATAAGGACCCTACCCAGTTGCCGCTTCCGATCGGAACAGTCGACTTGTTTACCACAACGGTGAAACCGCTGTCTACGCAGTGCCCAATCGATCGCGCTGCCTCGGACAAGTACTCCAGATTCGGAGCACCCGAGGGCGTCGGCGGAGTGCCAACGGCTATGAACACTACATCAGCGCCCGGTATTGCTTCTCCGTAACAATGTGTGAATTTGAGGTTGGAGCCCGCCTCCTCAATCAATTCCGCCAGACTTGGCTCATAAATCGGTATCTTGCCCGCCCGGAGGGCCTCGACCTTAGACTTGTCGGTGTCCACACACCAAACATCGTGTCCGATAAAGGCGAGGCAGACGCCGGTGGTGAGACCGACATACCCGGTTCCGATGATTGCTACCCGCATGAATTCCTAGTAAGCTTTCCTTGTTCCGTTTTATGAGTTCGATTTCGTATGATAACCCAAGAACGGCGTGTTCCCCGGCTATAGTAAGGTTTCGTACTGTAAGGAATAGCGGAGTACGGGATGCGGTTTCCCCTTTGCGGACGACACCTCTGCAAGTGAACAGACTCGCTTTACCTGAAGCGAGTAAACTCGTATATTTTAAAAATTGGTTCTTCTTTGTCGATTTCGGCGTCTTTGATTTGAAGGATTAGACTATGTCATCACCCGCGCTCAGTGCACCTTTGGAGCAGGATTCTTTCGAGCAAGCTCCCGGTCTCCCAAGACTGCTGATGGCTGACGACCATCACCTCATCCTTGACGCTTTAGGGGCCATCATGAAGCGTGAGTTTGAGGTCCTGGCTGTCGACACAAGTCAGGCGTTTGTAGCGGCCTTAGATCAATTCAAACCAGACATTGCTGTTCTCGACGTGAGCATGCCTGGCGTGGACGGCTTTACGACGGCCAGAACGGTTCTGGAACGCCAACCCGATCTGCCGATTGTGTTCCTGTCCATGTATGGTGAACCCGCCTATGCTGAACAGGCGGCGAGAATCGGTGCGAAGGCTTACCTGTCGAAACGGGTGCCTGCCCAAGAACTCCTTGCTGTTCTCCACACCGTCCTCGAAGGTGGTTCGCTCTTACCCGAAAAGCTTTCTGGTGGTGCGGCGATGGATCCGGATACGCAGCGTACTGGTCTCACGGCCCGGCAGAGAGAGGTTTTGAAACTTATCGCGACCGGATGCAGTGCGAAGGATATTGCCACCCAGCTCAACATTTCGGTCCGCACCGCTGAGTTCCATCGCGCAGCCATCATGCAGAGACTTGGCCTGCACTCAACGGCTCAAATGACGCGTTACGCTATCGCAAATAACCTCGGTTAGCTCTCTCCACCTGTCGCGCTGTTTGTAGCCTCGTGACCTTACCGGCCTCACCCGCCCGTAACGGCGGGCTCCGATCTGTGTCCAATTGGAGGGGTAGTGTCATGACTGTAGTTCGACGTATGCGCCGCATACCGGCGTGCGCCATCGCTTTCTCACTTACTGCCGTTGCGTTTGGACAGACGCCGCCGAGCGATCAACATATGGATCACGGAGCGAGGAAGATGATGAAGTCACCCGATACTGCCTTCGCCATAAAAGCCGCTCAGGGTGGATTGGCCGAGGTGAAGCTGGGACGCCTTGCAGCCGAAAAGGGTGCTTCGCCGGATGTGAAGGCCTTCGGGCAGCAAATGGTGGACGACCACGGCAAGGCCAACGAACAGCTCAAAGCGGTAGCGGAGTCGGAGGGCATGACCTTGCCGACCGATGTAAATGCAAAGCAGCAGGCGATGTATGACCGTCTCTCACAGCTGTCTGGCGCTCAATTTGATTCGGCCTACATCAAAGGCATGTTGATGGATCATCAGGAAGACATAAAGGATTTCAAGAAGGAAGCTCAATCCGGCGCAGACGAGAAGATCAAGTCTTTCGCCTCCCAAACGCTTCCTGTGATCGAAGGACATCTGGACAAGTTGAAAACGATCCAGCCTAACATCGCCGGTTCGGCGAAGTAGCCTAGCACTGCGACGACGCCCTTATGAAGTACCGTGTTGTGTTCCGAGAACGGCCGAGCCACAAAGGCATCGCCGCTGAAAACCCCATCGACTTTCTGCAGAAGGATGCATCGCAAGGAATCGTTCGGAACTCGACGTTTGTGCTGAGGAAGGATCCGGAAGTGCATGCCTCAACGGACCCGGTTGAAGAAGACGAGGAGCTGTCAGGTCTGGGAACTGAAATCTGGGAGTACGAGGTTGCCGAGGGCAGAGATCAGGAGTTTAAGGACGCTCTTTTGAACTCGGGGTCTATCGTTGAATTCACGCCGGTCGGTATCGGCGAACGAATCTAAGTTTCCTGGTTTTACCTGAACGTTCACAATAAGCTTTGTGAGAACGCTCGCAATAGACATCGGCGGCACAAAGTTCACGGTAGGCGCCTTCGATGAGGATTCGCTAATCGCTCGCGAGACACGCTCGACGGACCGAACTGGCGGCCCACGCAGCATGTTGGGAGCAATTCGTGAGATCTATTCGAAGTGGTCACGAGAACTCGATTTCCATCCAAATGCCTGCGGCATAGGATTTGGCGGACCTGTTGATTTTCGAACCCAGACGGTCACGCTCTCTACTCATGTCGGCGGCTGGGATCAGTACCCCCTCGTTCCTGAGATTGCTGAATTGACCGGCGCACCCACCGTCATGGACAACGATGCCAACTTAGGCGCGCTCGGCGAAGCTTACTACGGCGCTGCGAAGGAAACCGAGTCTTCGTTCTACATGACTCTCTCAACAGGGATCGGCGGAGGCATCATCATCAACCGATCGGTGTATCGAGGCATCGATTCGTTCGCTGGCGAGATCGGCCATATGAACCTGGTGCCTGATGGGCCAAGTTGTCTGTGCGGCTCCCACGGATGCTTCGAACGGATGTGCTGCGGCCTTTGGCTGGAGCGCGACTATGGAAAGACTGCGAAAGAGCTTCTCCTCGATGCGGAATTCGTCAAATCATACGTGGTGTATCTCGCGCGAGGCCTGAAGGCCGCGCTTATGATCCTGAACCCTGAAATGATCGTGATTGGTGGCGGAATCAGCAAGGCTGGGGACCGGCTGTTTGTACCGCTTCGTGAGGAGTTGGAGAGGCAGATGCCTCCTTGGTCCCGCGCTCGGCGCGTGATTGAGCCGGCACGGCTGGGCGATTACAGTGTCCTCTATGGAGCACTAGTACTCGCCTCCACGGCCGACGGCTCCCGTCCTGCCTAGATGTAGGCGATTTAATACGAATCGCTTGCACCTCGGAGCTACAAGTTGCGTTCCGGCCGCGTCCAATACGTAGTAGATCTACATGGAGGAGACCAAGTGAAGAGATTCGATCGACTGATGGCAACGAGCTGCTTAGGCTTGGGTCTGCTTGCGGGAGGCAGTGGGTTCGCGACGGCTGCCGACTGGGGGTTCAGGCACCGGGATCCGAACAATGATCTTCGAGAGGTCGTCGACCGCACGCAAAGCGATTTGCGGACAGCTGCTGATCTCGAGATCAAACACGGTGATGATCATAACCGGTACAAGAACGCGCAAGGTCATTTGTCAACCTTTGACCGTAAGCTCGTGAAGGGTAAATTTGACAAGGGCGAGCTTGAGAAGGCCTTGGATGACATCAAAGACATCCTTGACCACAATGTCCTGCAGGCCAGCACCCGCGACAGTCTCATGCGCGACATGACCGATCTGAAAGTCGCTCGCGACCGCAGAGAGTAACTGAGGAGCGCTCGGGCTCCTCAGCTACTGACCGGCCAATCCTAGCTGGGGAGCTCTCGCCTTCATCGCATCGATACAGAAGGTGATGTGCTCTTCGAGTGGTACCCCGAGCTCTTTCGCGCCTTCCGTTATGTCCTCGCGGTTCACGTTTCGAGCGAAGGCTTTATCCTTCAGCTTGCGCTTCACGGACGGTACGTCTACCTCGAAGATGCTTCTGCCCGGCTTGACATAGGAACACGCGGTGAGAAAACCGGAGAGCTCATCGCAGGCGTACAAAGCTCGCTCAAGAAGTGACTCACGAGGCACACCACTGTAATTGGCGTGCGAAAGGATGGCGCGCCGAATCACTTCGTCTACCCCGCGCTCGGCGAGAATGGCTTCTCCTTTCATCGGATGATCGGGAGCAGCCGGATGGATCTCCCAATCGAAATCGTGTAGAAGTGCAGTGACCGTCCAGAGCTCCCCGTCCTGCGAGAATTTCTCCGCGTACGCCGTTAAGCATGCTTCAACCGCCAGCATGTGTCGGCGAAGACTCTCGCTCTGGACGAACTCGCACACCAAGGTCCAAGCCTGATCTCTTGTCATGCCAGGGTCTGGGATCGTCCGTTACGATTCTTCGATTTTCACCGAGTTGAGCGTGTCGCCCTGCTTCACCGAGTTCACGACGTCCTGCCCGGACTTCACCTGCCCGAACACGGTGTGCTTGCCGTCTAACCAATCCGTAACGACATGAGTGATGAAGAACTGGCTGCCGTTCGTATCCGGTCCCGCGTTCGCCATCGACAGTGAACCGACTTTGTGCTTGTTTGAATTGTTCTTCGTTTCGTCCTCAAAGCGATAGCCGGGACCACCTCGGCCGGAACCCTCGGGATCTCCGCCCTGGATCATAAAATCGGGGATCACGCGGTGGAACACTGTTCCGTCGTAGAAGCCGTCACGAGCAAGGAAAACGAAGTTATTGACCGTCTTGGGCGCGTCCTTCGTGAAAAGGTCAACGACAATTGTTCCTCGCGATGTTTCGAACGTTGCCGTGTAGTTCTTAGCAGGATCGATCGTCATCGGCGGCGGAGCCGAGTAGCGTTTGCTCATTCCTCCCAGTGTAGGCCACGCTCACATGCACTGTAAGCTGTTGAGTAAGGCTTGTATGCCGCTTCAATTTTCTTCTTTCACGGAGCCTGTCCGCGCCATTCTGGCCGATATCGAAGGTTCTGATTTCCCACTTGTTCTTGCGCATTCCGAGAAGGGCGCCGGCTTCGGTCTCGAGGGGAAATCGGCGGGCGATCTCTTCCCCTCCGCTCGGTACCCGGAAGAGGCGTTGAGCGGGCTGCTTCTGCGGCTTGGGTGTTGGGAAAAGAGTCATGAGGTTTCTCAGCATCTGAGCACGGTCGAAGGCAGTTACTGGCACGGGATCGCGCATCGGCTGGAGCCTGATTACGGGAATGCGGGCTATTGGTTCCGCAGAGTGGGGCAGCACCCGATTTTCCCGCGCCTTCACACCGCTGCGGACGCCATCTTGGCCGGGCAGTCCACACCGTGGAGACTAAAGGAGAGCTGGGATCCGTTTCTTTTCATTCGCTGGTGCGAAGAGGCAAACGAGGACAGGGGCGAAGGCAAAAAAGCCATCCCAATGGCCATCCAGAAGGCGGAGTGGGAACTGCTGTTTGAGTGGTGCGGAGCCAAGGTTTAGTTGGCCTCTAGTCGGGTCTACCCCAGTAAGGGTATCGGCTACACTAAAGAGTTTGAGTTTGCTTGTTAGGGGACAAGTGTACCTGCCTCATTTTTGCCTCTGCTGAAACGCATACGCCATGCGGAACGTCAGGGTCTACTTCCAAAGCATGGAAAGGATTAGTTTTTAGATGATTCATCACAGGCTCCGAAGCCTGCGTATGTCTGCCTTCGCAACCCGTGCCTCTGTGGTTTGTCTTTGGTGCTCAGTCACGCTCGGCGTGTTCTCGGGCGCTGGGCTTGCGAAGCCGTTGTTTAGCATCGGCGACTCTCTCGGAGAGTTGGTCTCCCAGGATGCCAACTCGCTGCCCGAGGCCGCCGCGTCCGCTCAGACGAACGCCGGCCAATCCGGGACTCAGCCGCGGACGACTACTCCACCGCAGAATCCAACTCAGCAGCAGCGGCCCCCGCAAACCCCGCCGCAACAAACGAGACCAAACAATCCGTTTGAAAATGTTCCAACCGCACCCGAGACACCCAAGACCCCGGAAAAACCCAATCCCTCTGGCGTCCAGGAGGCAAAGCCTGTTACTGTCGGCGAGAACATCATCGAAGCGGTTGAATTCAGGGGCCAAAGGAAAGTTCCTCAAGACACCCTACGGGCCCTGATTTATACGAAGAAGGGTGATGTCTATGATGAGGAGTCTCTTCACCGGGACTTTATCGCCCTCTGGAACACGGGTCGTTTTGATGACCTGAGGATCGAAAAAGAAAAGGGTCCGGCAGGGGGAATCATCCTGCGTTTCGTGGTCACCGAGCGCCGGACGGTCCACACCATCGACTACACCGGGAACAAGTCCATCAGCAAATCCGAAATCCTGGACCGCCTCAAAGAGCGGAAGGTGAGCCTTACTCCTGAGTCGCAGTACGATCCTGGGAAAGTACAGCGCGCGAAGAACGTTCTGCAGGAGTATGAGTCAGAGCGGGGGCATCAGTACGCGACCGTCACCCCGCAAATTCGTCAGGTCCCTCCCGGTGGAGTGGACGTCACTTTTGCAATCGATGAAGGTCCGAAGGTCAAGGTGGGCCACATCGTCATTGACGGCAATAACGCCTTCAGTGACCGCCAGGTGATTCGCGCCATGAAGAATCTCAAGCCCATCGGGATTCCTCATTCCTTGCTGTTCGAAAATCTGTTCGCGCGAACTTACGATTCGACGAAGCTTGACGAAGACTCCGATCGCATCCGGCAGTTCTACCAGACGCATGGCTACTTCACGGCCCGTGTGATCAACCATTCCGAGAAGATCTACGATGTTCACGGACGCGGCATCAAGGTGCCCATCTTCAATCCGAAGAAGCCAGGAAAACGAGTCGACATCACCATGGTCGTTCGGGAAGGGGACTTGTTCACCCTCCGGAACTTCCAGTTTGTCGGCATGAAATTGTTCCGTACTCCTGACCTGATTGGCCGGCAGGTCTTCAAGATGGGACCGGGAGATGTCTTTTCAACCGAGAAGCTGCAAAAGGGATTGGAAGACCTCCGGAAGCTCTACGGCAATTTCGGCTATATCGACTTTGTGCCTTCGCCTGATCCCGAAGTGGTTCCCGGTAAGCCCCAGATCGATCTGACCATCGATGTGGACGAAGGTCATCAGTTCTTCGTTCGGCGGATTGATTTCCAGGGAAATACGACGACTCGCGACAAGGTCATCCGCCGCGAGATCCTGATCGACGAAGGCGACCTTTACAGCCAGCAGCTGTGGGAAACCAGTATTCTGCGCCTTAACCAACTTGGGTACTTCGATCCGCTGAAGGCGGAGGACGCGGCCGATGTCAAACGAGATACAAAGACGAACACGGTCGACCTGCTCTTGAAAGTGAAGGAGCGCGGTAAGAACTCCATCCAATTGAATGGCGGTGTTTCGGGGATCTCCGGAAGCTTTATTGGCTTCTCCTACTCAACGAATAACTTTCTCGGTCTAGGCGAGACGCTCAGCCTCGGTGCCCAAGTCGGAACTCTGCTCGACAACATTACATTCGGGTTTACCGAGCCTTATCTTTTCGATAAACCGATCCAGGCCGGATTCACGGTTTTCTACCAGCGTTACAGCTATGATCAAGGCCAGCAGGCCTCTATTCTCGCCGGCCAGAATCTTACTTCTTATTACAACTCGCTCGGTACGCAGAATCTTTTGAACTACGTTACGAACGGTGCAGGCTTTACCTCGTTTTTGAGTTATGCGCTACACCGCAGCTTTGCTCGCGTCGGATTGAGCTATGGCTACAGTGTTCAGAACGTGACGCCAATTACTGATGCAGCTAAAACGTACTTCACATACCTGAATTTCCAAGGCGTCGGCGGGCCCAATTCGCTGGAGGGAATTACCACCAGCACCATCACTCCTACTTACGCCTACAACACCGTCAATCATCCGATCATCCCGACCCGGGGATTGCGGGTCAATGCGAGCTTTGCTTTTTCGGGCAGCTTTCTTGGCGGGAATGTAAATACCATCCAGCCCGCCCTCGACATGGCGTATTTCCGGCGCGGCATCTTGCGGAATCACGTCATGGGATTTCACGTGAATGCCAGGTTTATCAGCGGCTTTGGAGGGAAAGTAGCTCCTCCGTACAGCCGCTACTACATGGGTGGAGAGGACGATATTCGTGGCTTCAACATTCTGACGATCAGCCCGATCGCGTATATTCCGACTGACACACAGATCCCTGTGCTGAACAACGACGGCAGCGCTAGAGTTCAGAAGGTCGTCAATGCGGACGGTACCACATCGAACGTAGGTGTCACGCAAACCATCCCGACGTATCAGCTCATTCTCCCGGGTGGCGATACAGCGGTCGTGTTTAACTACGAATACCGGATCCCGATCGTAGGCCCTGTGACGCTGGCCCCGTTTATAGATGCGGGTGTGGATCGTCTCACCTTGCCCAGCCAACTCGGGCTCAATGCCGATCGCGTAAACCAGTTGAATGCCATTTTCCCGCAGGCCGATTTTGGTAAGCAGGCGTATGTTGCTCCTGGTACTCAGGTGCCCCGTGTTTCCGCCGGATTGGAGCTTCAGGTGTTAATGCCAGTGGTGAACGCCCCATTCCGGTTGTATTGGGCGTATAATTTGAGTGTCGTCAATACTGTTTTGCAGCCCCCGATAGCGGCGGATCGCTCGTTCTTTCCGAATAATGCGACGTACCAAAGTGCTCTCGCAGCCTTCGGCCAGTCGACATCATTCTCCGAGAAGCGATCACTGTTCCGCTTTTCGATTGGGCGCACTTTCTAGTCTGGGCTCACGGCAGAGCAGCACCCCGGTGTAACGATATAGTTTTTGTTTTTGTTTTGTAGGTACGGAAGGAATTATGACGTTGATGGTAAAGAATAACGCGCTGGCAGCCGGAGCTGCCTTGCTCTGCCTTGCTTTCGGAGCAAGTGCACAAACGAGCAACAAAGTTGGTGTCATCAGTGTGCAAGGCGCAATTGTTGGGACCAAAGACGGCCAGAAAGCCTCTCAGGAACTGGATGCTAAGTTCGCTCCTCGGAAGAAGGACTTCGATTCCCGGCAGAGTGAGCTCGCCTCGCTGCAGGACCAATTCAGCAAAGGCGGCACCGTTCTCAGCGAAGACAAACGCAATCAACTTGCGCGGGACATCGATGAGAAGAAAAAGCGGCTTGAGCGCGATATGCAGGACGCTCAGGAGGAACTGCAGAGTGAGCAGCAGCGATTGCTTCAGAGCTTGGGCCAGCGCATGATGGCTGTGATCGAGAAGTACGCCAAGGACAATAACTACACTATGATCCTCGACGTAAGCAATCCGAATACGCCCGTGCTTTACGCCTCGAGCGGAATCGATATCACTTCAGACATCATTTCGCTGTATGACAAGAACCCGACCCCGGCGGGCGCAAGCGCCACGCCGACGGCGGGTGGACCGGCTTCTTCCACGCCGCGACCAACGATCCCGCGTCCTGCCACTCCGGGTACGGTCCGACCTCCGGCCACCACCGGCAGATAACACGGGTCGAAGTTTCTTGCACGCAGTTCGAGGGTTCTCGCCACTCGCGAGAACCTTTTTCTTTTTGTGTGAATTCGCCGAAGTCGCCGCGCAAAAAACGTCACAAACTCACATACTCACAAATCCCCCTAATAGCAGGTATGCGCATTCATCGACTCATCAGAGCTGTCGCGTTCAGCTCTCTTTGGCTGATCTCGGCGGCCCCGGCTTATTGATTGCCAGTTTCTTTCGTTCGGAATCAAAGGCGGCGTTCCTTTGGCGGATCCGTTAAATACTGGACAGGGGGCAGCCGGTTCCGTCCAACACGAGGTTCGACGGTACATCGTTGGGCCAACCGCCGAGGTTCATCTGCCTCTCGGTCTGTCCGTCGAAGTGGACGCGCTCTACCGATCGCTGAACTACACCGGTTCTAGCATCAATTTGGGCTCCTTCAGCAACGACGGAAGCGATTGGCAATTTCCACTTCTAGCGAAATATCAGTTCCGGGAAGGCGTGATCGTACACCCGTTCGTAGATGCCGGTGTGACTCTTCGACACGTCAGCTTCTCGAACCTGTCGCTCGGGAATCCCGATACCGCTGGTGTATCTGTCGGTGCGGGCCTGGCCTTCAAACTCCTGTTTCTACGCCTCAGCCCGGAATTTCGCTATACGCACTTCCCGACCGAAGTGTTTGGATCCAATTCCAACTTGATCCACAGCACATCAAACCAGGTCGACTTTCTTGTCGGTCTCACGTTCTGAGATTTCTCTGAATTCCAAGCCCGATTGGGTGGGTCGTCGAATGCACGTTAGCATGAGTACGTGTTCCCCCAACGATTAGTCCTCTCGTTGTTAGTGGTATGCGTTATTGCCTCGGCCGAGACTCGCTCCTTGACTCTTCCGCAGGCGCTCGAAATCGCCACCCGGCAAAATCCCGACGTCGCTCTCGCCCGCTTAGATATGCAGCGGGCAACGGAGGGCATCGCCGTTGCTCAGGATCCGTTCCGCCCCAAAGTCTTTGCCGGGAGCGGGCTCGCCTATACGTATGGTTACCCGAACAGCATCGAAGGCAATGCGCCCAGTCTGTTTCAAGTCAAAACAGATATGGCGATCTACAATCGCCCCAAGAGTTACGAAGTGGCCTCTTCTCGCGAGACCGCTCGCGGTTCACAGTACGGTGCCCAAGCTAAGAGCGAGGATGTGGCATATCAAACCGCAGATCTTTTTCTAACGGCAAGCCAGATGGAGCATGCACGAGAGACGCTCACGAATCAATTGCCGAGTCTGCAGCGAGTTGTGCAACTGACCGCCGCGTCCGTTACCGAAGGGACCGAACTGCCGCTTGAGTTGAAACGGGCGCGAGTCAATCTTGCCCTTTCGGAACAACGACTCGAAGCTTCTAAACTAGATGCTGACTACTACGAGATGATGCTATCCGTAGTCCTCGGCTACCCAGCCTCCGATCGTGTAAAGCCCGTCGATTCAGAGCTCGCTTCGATTGTGTCCCCCCCATCTGAAAACGAGGCTGCCGACGCAGCCATGCGAAACAACAAGGAGCTCAAGCAGATGCAATCGAACGTTCTTGCAAAGGAACTGGAACTGCGTTCCTATAAAGCGTCGCGACTTCCACAGGTAGACCTGGTTGCGCAGTACGCGCTGTTCGCGCGCTACAACTACGAACAGTATTTCCAGAAGTTCCAACGCAACAATGCTCAGCTTGGGGTCTCATTGACCATTCCGATCTTAGTGGGAACCGCCTCGAAGGGACTCGCTGCCCAGGCGTTCACCGACATGCAAAAGATTCGCATCCAGATGGACCAGGTAAGAAATCGGATTCTGACGGACACACGCCGTAGTTATGAACAGTGGCAAAAGGCGCAGAGTATCCGCAATCTCTCGCGTATGCAACTTGACCTTGCGCGCGAGCAATTGAGCGTGTTGCTGGCGCAGAACGGCGAAGGCCGGGTTCCGATCAGCCGAGTGGAGCAGGCCCGCCTCGAAGAAGGGAATCGCTGGATCGACTTCTACGAATCGGATCTCCAGGAGGTTCGCGCGAAACTCGCCATTCTTCGACAAACGGGTTCGCTCATGGCCGTGGTTCGAGACCAAAGTCCGGTTGTTCGGACCAATGACACTCCCAAGCAATGAACGTCGACGGCGCCGATTCACTTTCCGAAACTCGGGCAACAGAAAAGCAGGCTGATCCTGTCCCGGCATTGGCGCTGGTAAATCTGAGCAAGAGCTATGGAACCGCGAAGGCGGTAGACGGCCTTACACTTACCGTCAGTCAAGGACTGTTTTTTGGCTTTTTGGGCCCGAACGGGGCGGGGAAGACGACGACTATCAAGATGCTGACCGGCTTGGCTCAACCGGACGGCGGAACTGTTGAGGTTCTCGGACTGCGGCTGCCGGAACAGTCGCTCGAAATCCGCCGGCAAATCGGAATCGTTCCAGACGATAGTCTGCTATTCGATTATCTGACCGGCTCAGAATATCTGGAGTTTGTTGCCCGCCTCTACGAAACGCCTAAGCCGGTAGCCAAGATGCGTGCGAACGAGCTAGTCGAGTTGTTTCAATTAGGTGATCACAGGCGCAAGCTAATCGGCGATTATTCCAAGGGAATGCGCAAGCGCGTCGCCATGGCTGCTGCCTTGATTCACCGCCCCAGGTTGTTCCTGATGGACGAGCCGTTCGAGGGCGTGGATGCGGTGGGAGCGCGCCTCATGAAAGATATTCTTCTCGCCCAGGTGAGGAACGGGGCCACCGTGTTCCTGACCTCTCACGTTTTGGATGTAGTCGAACGTATCTGCGACGAGATCGCAATTGTTAATGGCGGAAAGCTTGTTGTTCAGGGGACCGTGGCCCAATTGCGCGAGCAGGCGTCCCAACGCGCAGCAACTCTGGAAGAGATTTTCGTGAACCTGGTTGGCTCAGCAGGCTACGCCGGGAAATTAGACTGGCTCTGATCGATGTGGGGCCAGGTATCTGCGATCTTCTGGGCCCAGTTCCGCACACTTCGGAATCGATTCCCCCGAACCCATTGGGCAACGGTGTTGTTTTCACTCTTCGGCATTGTTTGGTACGGATTCTTCGCGGGTTGGGCCATCGCCCTCGCGCTGGGATTGCCCGATGTCTCTACCGTCGAACTGAACAGATGGATGCCGGCAGCTCTTCTCGGTGTATTCCTGTTTTGGCAATCCGTACCGCTGCTCACTCTCAGTACCGGGTCCTCTCTTCAACTGAACAAGATCCAGATCTACCCCATTCCGGATCGCGCGCTCTTCGTCCTCGAAGTACTTCTTCGTTTAACCAGCAGTCCGGAGATGGTGCTCCTGCTCTCAGGAGCACTGGTAGGATTGCTTCGGAACCCTTCGCTGCCTCCCTTCTCGGCAATCTGCTTTCTGTTCTTCTTTCCTATCAATCTGTTTTTCTCCCTCGCCATTCGCGAAACGGTGCTTCACTCTTTCGAACGAAACCGCTTTCGCGAACTTTTCGCGATTGTGATTATCAGCATTGCGATCGTTCCCCAGTTCGTTCTACGTTCTCAGCTTGGTTCCCGCGTAGTTGCTCGGTTTCTCAGCGTCGCTAGCTTGCCATTCACGCCTTGGCGAGCCGTGGCGGGTGCGACGCTTTCGTTTCGCGTCCGTGACGTGGCGGCGTGTTGCCTATGGACTGCCATCTCCTATTTCGTTGCTCGAGAGCTCTTCCGCAGGTCTCTGCGTTACGAAGACACAACTCGCGGCGGCAATTTCAGCGCTGACTCGCAAACGGGCGAGGTTGGATTTGTCCATCGGTTAACAGCTATTCCGAATGCTCTCTTCGGCGATCCACTTGGCGCACTGGTTTGGAAAGAGCTTCGTTCGCTCATCAGGATGCCCCGCTTCCGCGTTGTCTTCGGGATGGCATGCGTCTTTAGCGTGCTGATCTTTATCCCCTTCACGTTGAATTCGGAAGCCCTGGGGCGGAGTGAATTCATCGCCGATAATTTTGTCCTGATCGTCGCGTTATACGGCCTTCTGATTCTCAGCGATACGCTGCTACTCAATGCCTTTGGTCTGGATGGCTCAGGCGCTCAGATGTACTTCGTCGCTCCCATTGCTCTCAGGCCTGTGCTTTGGGCGAAAAACATCGCTGCGCTCGTCTTCATCTTTCTGCAGTGGCTCCTCGTGCTTGCAGTTCTGTTGGTTGTGCGTGTCCCCGTCACTTCCTTCAATGCTGCCAACTCCATCGTCTCGGAGATCGTGATTACGACCTATTTTCTCGCCGCCGGAAATCTGAGTTCTATTAGTTTGGCCAGACGTGTTGATCCTCGGCAGACACTCCGAAAGCAGGCCGGCGGAAGAATGCAGGCGTGGACCTTCCTCTGCACGCTCGCGATGATAGCGCTGGTTGGGCTCGCGTACCTGGCGCGCTGGGCAACCGGCAGCTATTGGGCCTCAATGGCCGTCTTGGCCACCGAATTCGCGATCGGGTGTGTCGTGTACTGGGTCAGTCTGCAAACTGCGGTCGAGAGAGCGTTCGCCAGGCGCGAGGAGATGATCGAATCTCTTTCGAAATCGTCAGCTCCTGTTTAACCCTGCGGTGTGAGTGCCGGGTGCCCGCTAAGAGCTTTCTGCAATCGGCTGGGCTTCGGCTGGGCGCCAAAACGAAGCTGCAGCTTTGCCAGGTACAAGTAGATGACGGGCGTAGTGTACAGCGTAAGAATCTGGCTCAGCAATAGTCCGCCGACGATGGTGATACCCAGAGGACGGCGCAACTCCGAACCAGGGCCAGTCCCTAGCGCGAGCGGCAGTCCGCCCAGCAAAGCAGCCATCGTGGTCATCATGATGGGCCTGAAACGAAGAAGACAGGCCTGATAGATAGCTTGCTTCGAAGGCAGACCCTGGGTCCGTTCGGCGTCCAGGGCGAAATCGATCATCATGATCGCGTTCTTTTTGACGATGCCGATGAGCAGGATGATCCCAATGAGGGCGATGACGGTCAGATCTGTCCCGAAGATGATGAGGGCAAGCAACGCGCCCACCCCAGCCGACGGCAGAGTCGAAAGAATTGTGATCGGATGGATGTAACTCTCGTACAGAACACCAAGCACAATGTAGACCGTTAGCAGGGCTGTCAGGATCAGGATGGGCTGGCTTTGCAGGGATGCTTGGAATGCGCGCGCTGTTCCAGCGAATGCGCCATGGATGTTTGCAGGCATCCCAATTTCGTCCTGGGCCCGCAGCACGGCATCGACCGCTTCACTCAACGCGACTCCCGGGGCGAGAGCGAACGAGAGCGTCGTTGAGGGGAACGACCCTTGATGGTTGACAGTCAGAGATGTGAGGGCGGTACGCAGGTGCGTGAACGTCGATATGGGAACAGAAGTACCGTTTGTGGACTTGACGTAGATGGAGTTAAGAGATGCCGGATTCTGCTGGAATTCGGGGAGCACCTCCAGAATGACGTGGTACTGATTGATTCCCGTATACATCGTCGATACCTGGCGTTGGCCGAATGCGCTGTAAAGCGAAGTATCGATCAACTGCGGGTTAACTCCCAGCCGGGATGCGGTCGCACGGTCGATGATCAGTTGTGTTTGTAGGCCGTGCACCTGCTGGTCGCTATTCGCATCGAGCACAAGCGGAACGGTTTTCAGCTTTGCGAGAAGCTTCGGGGTCCACTCATAAAGGTCATTCAGATTGTCAGCCTGAAGGGTGTATTGATACTGAGAATTCCCGCCGCGCCCTCCCACCCGGATGTCCTGCTGAGCCTGGAGGAACAGAGTCGCACCGGCTACTCGCGACAACCGACCCCGTAACCGATTGATCACCTGTTCTGCCGAAACCTTGCGCTCTCTGAGCGGTTTCAACTGGATCCGCATGTTGGCGGAGTTCAGCGTGCCGCCGCCGGTCATACCGCTCACGTTGTCAACTGCGGGGTCGGTTTGAACGATCTTCAGGAATTCGCGTAGCTTCTCTCTCATCGCCGCGAACGAGACATCCTGGTCGGCCTGAATCATGCCGCCGATCACGCCCGTATCCTGTTGAGGGAAGAAGCCCTTCGGAACAAGGATGTACAAGTAAACACTGACGGCGCAGGCGAGGAGAGTGATAATCAGCGTAAGCTGCGGATGGCGGAGCACACTCGCCAAACTGTTGGCATAGACCCGGTGGATGGCTTCGAATCCGCGATCAGCGGCATTGTAGAGCGCGCTGTGCCGTTTATCGTGCTGAGACCGCAGGAAGCGCGCGCACATCATGGGTGTCGTCGTAAGCGAGACCAGCAGAGAAATGGTGATCGCGACGGCCAGCGTGATTGCGAACTCGCGAAAAAGTCGTCCGACGATCCCGCCCATGAGAAGAATCGGAATAAAGACCGCCACCAGCGAGATACTCATGGACAGGACGGTGAATCCGATCTCGCGTGCCCCCTTCAGGGCGGCTTCCATCGGCGGTATGCCCTGTTCGAGATAACGCGTGATGTTTTCTATAACCACGATTGCGTCGTCAACAACGAAACCCGTGGACACTGTGAGTGCCATCAGCGAAAGCGTATCGAGCGTGTACCCAAGCAGATACATCACTCCGAATGTGCCTAATAGCGAAAGTGGGACGGCGATTCCCGGGATGATCGTTGCCCACGTGTTCCTGAGAAACACGAAGACCACAAGAATCACGAGCGCAATAGAAATCAGGAGGTTGTACTCGACATCGTGCACCGATGCCCGGATGGTACCCGTCCTGTCCTGAGCTACGGTCAGATGTATCGATGGCGGTATCGAAGCCTGTAATTGTGGAAGTACAGCGCGGATGCGGTCGACCGCTTCGATGATGTTCGCTCCTGGTTGCCTTGTGACGGCGCAAACCACGGTTGGCTTGCCATTCTCGAGCCCATCGTTCCGAACGTCCTCGACGGAGTCGATCACGTTTCCGAGATCCGAGAGGCGAACGGGGGCGCCATTTTTGTAGGCGACCAGCAATGAGGCGTATTGCGGTGCACGGAACAACTCATCCGTAGCGCTGATCTGCCATCGCTCCTGGTCATTGTGAACGTCGCCCTTCGCCTGATGAGCGTTGGCGCTTTGCAGAGCCGCAGCCACATCTGTAATTCCAATGCCCATGTTGTTCAGGACTGTTGGGTTGACCTGGACGCGTACCGCTGGTCTGGAGCTTCCCCAAATCCGAACTTGTCCAACACCCTCGATTTGCGCGATCTTCTGGGCCAGGATCGAATCCGCAATGTCGTACATGTGCGGACGATCGTACACGTCCGAGCTCATGCTCAGCATCAAGACTGGTTGATCTGCGGGATTGATCTTCCAATAGCCCGGATTGCCTGGAAGGTCCGAGGGGAGTTGGCCGCGCGCCGCGTTGATGGCGGCTTGCACGTCCCGCCCCGCTGCATTGATGTCGCGGTCCAGGTCGAATTGCAGCGTGATTTGCGTGCTGCTCAGCTGGCTTGACGAGGTCATCTCCGTCACGCCGGCGATACGGCCGAACTGGCGTTCGAGCGGAGTTGCAACGGCAGATGCCATGGTCTCGGGACTAGCCCCGGGCAGGTTGGCATGCACCGAAATGGTCGGGAAGTCCACCTCGGGTAAAGGCGCTACCGGAAGCAGGAAAAACGCAAGAATACCCGCCAGGGCAAGGGCCACTGTCAGAAGGGACGTGGCAACCGGACGTTTGATGAATGGAGCAGAGAGATTCACTATGACTCCGCGTGCACCGGTTCACCGAGCTTCTCATGAATGCGCTCGTGTTGTGGTGCACGGCTGAGGCGGCGTGCAAGCCGGTCAAAGAAAAGGTAGACCACCGGAGTTGTATAAAGGGTCAAAACCTGGCTCACAATCAATCCGCCCACGATGGTGATTCCAAGAGGGCGTCTTAATTCCGATCCGACGCCGGTGCCCCAGGCAAGAGGCAACCCGCCGAACAAAGCAGCCATGGTCGTCATCATGATCGGTCGGAAACGCAACAGACAGGCCTGGTAGATGGCTTCGACAGGCGATTTGCCGCCATCGCGTTCCGCTTCGAGCGCAAAGTCGATCATCATGATCGCGTTCTTTTTCACGATGCCGATCAGGAGGATAACGCCGATCAGAGCGACGACATTGAAATCCTCGCGGAAGACGAAAAGCGCCAGAATCGCCCCGATACCCGCGGACGGAAGCGTGGACAAGATCGTGATCGGATGGATATAGCTTTCGTACAGCACTCCGAGGACGATGTAAACGACGACGAGCGCCGCGATGATCAGGTAAACCTCGTTGGCGAGCGAATTCTGGAACGCAGCGGCTGTGCCCTGGAAATTCGAATGAATGCTCGCGGGCATTCCAATCTCTTGCTCTGCCTGCCGGATCGCCTTTACTGCGTTACCCAGGGACTCGCCCGTGGGCAGATTGAACGAGATCGTCACGACCGGAAACTGCCCCTGATGGTTGATTGTGAGAGGAGTATTCTGCGTTTCAGTCCTGCTGATTGTGCTCAGCGGTATCTGCGTTCCGTTGCTGCTCTTGATGTACACATCGTCGAGCGAATCCGGATTACGTCGGAAACCGGATGCCACTTCCAGCACCACGTGATACTGGTTCAACTGGGTGAACATCGTAGAGACGAGCCGCTGCCCGAACGCATCGTAGAGCGTGTCGTCAATCTGCTGCATCCCTATACCAAGCCGGGACGCATTATCGCGATCGATGATGAGAGTCGTCTCGAGGCCGTTCTCTTGCTGGTCAGTTGCCACGTCGCGCAGCGCAGGAGTCGCTTTCAGCCTGTCGACCAGGCGATTTGTCCAAGTGCTGAGCTCGATTGCGTCAGCATCCTCCAGCGTGTACTGGAATTGCGTTCGGCTCACCCGGTCCTCAACGCTCAAATCCTGAACGGGTTGCATGAAAAGAGTAATTCCCGGCACCTGCGCCAGCTTCGTTTGCAGCCGCCGGATCACTCCGGTAGCGTTTGTGTCCCGAGCCTCTAGCGGCTTCAGATTGATCTGAATTCGGCCGCTATTCATCGTCGTATTGATGCCATCGATGCCAATGAAAGAAGACAGGCTTGCGACGGCCGGATCCTGCAGGATGACTCGAGCAAGTTGCTGCTGCCGCTGCGTCATCGCGACGAACGACACCGTCTCTGGCGCTTCGGAGATACCCAGAATGACCCCCGTATCCTGCACCGGGAAAAAGCCTTTCGGAATCGCGATGTAGAGCAACACCGTCCCGATCAGCGTGGCAAGCGTCACCAGCAGGGTGAGCGGCTGATGCTTCAGAACCCATTGAAGAGTGCGGCCATACTGAGCGATGACCCAATTGAACACGAGCTCGGATTTGTTATAGAACCAGTTCTGTTCGGATGCCGACTTGTGACGGAGCAACTTGGCAGACATCATTGGCGTCAGGGTGAGTGAGACCACCGCGGACACGAGAATGGTGATGGCGAGCGTAATCGCAAACTCACGGAAGAGGCGCCCAACGATATCGCCCATAAACAGAAGCGGAATCAATACCGCGATGAGCGACACCGTGAGAGAGACGATGGTGAATCCGATTTGCTCCGAACCTTTGAGCGCCGCCGTCAGGGGGTCTTCTCCCTCCTCGAGATAACGCGAGATGTTCTCGATCATGACGATCGCATCGTCAACGACGAATCCTGTCGAAATCGTCAACGCCATGAGCGTCAAGTTGTTCAGGCTGTATCCAAGCAGATACATAACGCCGAAAGTTCCCACGATGGATAGAGGGACCGCGACGCTTGGGATGACTGTTGCCGCAAAACTCCGCAGGAAGAGGAAGATCACCATGACAACGAGACCAATGGTGAGTACCAGTTCAAATTGAACGTCCTCAACTGAGGCTCGGATGGTTGTGGTGCGGTCCGTTAGAACGGAGATGTCGACCGCCGACGGTATCGAAACTCTCAACTGGGGCAGGAGAGCCTTTACCCGATCGACCACGGCGATGATGTTTGCGCTCGGCTGGCGCTGGATATTGAGAATGACGGCGGGCGTCGTATTCATCCAAGCCGCTTGCCTGTTGTTCTCTGCGCCTTCAATTATGGTGGCCACGTCTTCCAGCCGCACCGGAGCGCCATTTTTATACGCGACAATGACCGGCTTGTAGCCCTGGCTGCTGAGAATCTGATCGTTGGCGCCGATTGTGTAGGCTTGGCGAAGACCGTCGAAGTTGCCTTTCGCCTGGTTGATATTTGTCTGGTTTAGCGCCGTTCGCAGGTCCTCCAAACTCAAACCGTAGGCGGCAAGAGCCGTCGGATTCACCCGGATGCGAACCGCAGGCTTTTGCCCGCCGCTGATCGTGACGAGTCCGACTCCCGGCAGCTGCGAGATCTTCTGGGACAGTGTTGTATCGGCGAGGTCTTCCACTTTCGTGAGCGGAATGGTTTTCGAGGTCAGGGCCAGGGTCATGATCGGCGCGTCCGCCGGATTGACCTTGCTGTAAATCGGCGGGTTAGGCAGATCGCGCGGAAGATACGTTCCCGCTGCGTTGATCGACGCCTGGACTTGCTGTTCGGCGATATCGATATTCAGATCGAGATCGAATTGTAGGGTGATGATGGAGCTGCCAAACGAGCTCGTCGAAGTCATCTGCTTCAGTCCCGGAACCTGCCCGAAGGTGCGTTCGAGCGGAGCTGTGACGGAAGCGGCCATGACGTCTGGGCTTGCACCGGGATAGAACGTCACGCACTGAATCGTTGGGTAATCGACTTCCGGTAAGGCCGATACGGGAAGCTGCCGGTACGCGATGAAGCCGGCGATCAGGATCCCGGCCATCAATAACGATGTTGCGACTGGCCGGAGGATAAACGGCCGGGACGGACTCATTCCGCTCCCCGTCGATTACGACGTCCGGAGGGTTGACCCGCCGCGGGAGCTTCACCGGGTTGATGCACGGTTACTTGCATCCCTTCCGTCAGCTTTTCGGCCCCGTCGACAACCACGCGATCGTTGGCCGATAAACCATCCTCAATCGCCACGTCGTTACCCTGAGAAATTCCCAGCTTCACCGGCCGAACGGAAACGGTAGAATCCTCACCCACGAGATACACGAATGTTCCTGTGGGTCCGCGCTGGATCGCAACGGTCGGGATGATCAGCACACCCTTCTTCGTTTCGAGCGAGAGTCTCGCGTTGACGAACTGGTTCGGGAACAAGGCGTTATCGGAATTCGGGAACACAGCCTTCAGGCGTGAGGTTCCCGTGGTGGGGTCGATCTGGTTGTCGACGGTCAGTAAGGTGCCGTCGGCGAGCTTTTTCTGCTGGTCGCGATCGTATGCCTGAACCGGAAGCTTTGCCCCTTGCCGGAGCCTGCTTAAAACGGACGGAAGCTGCTCTTCAGGCAGGCTGAACAGAACCGAGATCGGCTGCAATTGCGTGATAACCGCCAACCCGTTCGCATCCGAAGAGTGGATCATGTTACCGACGTCCACCAGACGAAGTCCGATTCTGCCGCTGAGTGGAGACGTGATCTTCGTATACGTAAGGTTCAGCTTGGCGCTGTTGATAGCTGCCTGAGCTCCCGCAATCGCGGCCTGGTCAGCGGCTATGGAGCCTTTGGCCTGATCGGTGGTCGCTAACTGCGTATCTAGTTGCTGCTTAGCAATGATTTGGGACCGATAAAGCTCCTGGTAACGCCCGTAGTTCGCTTCCGCATCCCGGAGCGCGGCCTGGTCTCGCGCGAGCGTCCCTTGGGCCTGCGCCAGAGCTCCGTTGGCTTGTTCCAGTGCGACCTGGTAAGGCCGGGGGTCGATCTCCGCCAGAAGATCGCCTTGGTGAACAAACTGTCCTTCGTGAAAAGAAATGTTAATAAGCTGGCCGTCTACGCGCGTTTTGACTGTGACCGTATTGAACGCCGTTACCGTACCTAATCCCTGAAGGTATACGGGCATATCGCCTAGGTGCGCACTGGCAACGGCGACCGGGATGGTCCGCGGGCGCATGGCCCCCTTCTTCTTCGCCATGACATCTTTGCGCGCGTTCTCAACGACATACAGCCGATAGCAGCCATAGCCAATCAGCCCAAAGATCAACAGCCAGACCCACCAGTAGCGGTTGCCCTTGCCTGTCCCGTTGTCGTCCAACTCCGGGAACTGAGAACGGCGTGCCGACCCGGGCCCGATCGTGGGCTCCTCTGGATCAATCAGATGTGGCTCTATCGTTCCGGGTGCTTTCATCCCCTGTTCCCCTTGCTTTGCTTCATGTATTACCGATTCGGAAAGATTGCAGCCCCGAGTGGTGGCTGCGTAGGCGTGAGCGGCTTCCGCTTTGATTCCTATGACGCTTAGACGAAATACGTCTATATGATGTTACGTCACGGGGCACAACATCCCGCCAACTGCTTGCTGACGAATCCTATTTTTCAGGAATCAGGAGGATTCTTTCTTCTGTCGCCTGTTCTACGGCCTGTCGAGAGAAGGGCATGGGATGGTATTCCCCTTTCGACCACGGGATCACCAGATCCGAGTAATGTTCATCGCCTGGCACTCCCGATTCTCCCGGAACATTCGTCATGACCGACTTGTCCCAATCGCTTACGTCGAGAATTTGCCGATACGAAGCGCCGTAGGCTTCGGTATAGTTTGGGCCTCCACCTGTGGCGTTTACCGTATTCGCGTCGCCCGGGCGGGAAACGGAAGGAATGTCAAAGATATCCGGCGTATGTTCCCGGTGGGCGGCCGCACTATCGAGGCCGAAAGCTGCAGCAGGAGCATTGATGTCCGGCTGTGTTACCAAATCCAAGGGATGACGGAAGTAAGCATGGTGCAGGTTGCCCCATGTCCAGTGAGATCTGTCCGGACCTAATCTTCGCTCCAACTCAGAGATGGCCTCCTTCAAGGACTGAGATAACAGGCCGTTTGTCTGGGGTATCGTTTTGAGGCTCGCCAGCACCGCCCGGGGGTTCGTACGGGGAAACGGTAGAACCTTGGCCGTGAGTTTCGAACTTAGCCGGCTGGACCAGACCTCGTAGATACAGGCGAGCTTGGAGTCGGTTCGAAGATCGAAATCCCAGTGAAGGAACTCATCCTTCAAGGCTGCCGCCTCACCACCCTCCTCGGGAGTCCAGGTTTCGAGAAGCTGAACGAAATTCTTGGCGATCAGCGACACGGTATCATTCTGAAATCGCTCGAAATCTGCAACGCCGAATTGCGGCTTCTCGCTAAGAAGCTGGAAAATGCGTTCGTAGCGCTCCGGCGATGCCCAGTAGTAAGCGAGTTGATGAGAGTAGCCCTGAGGCAGGATGTTGTTGTTTGCAGTGATGATGAAATGCTGCGAGGGATTGAATTGCGTCGGGTGATCGGCAGAGTTCAGATAGCCCGCCCATTCGTATTCGCCGCCATCCCCCGGGACGGGGAATAATCCCTGCCATCCGTTGCGAACGGGAGCCAAACCCGCAGCAATCCACCCGATATTCCCGTGCCGGTCGGCGTAAACCAGGTTTTCTGAAGGCACCTTGTACCCGCTCGCGGCTGCCTGAAACTGCTGCCAATTCCTGGCACGAGCCAACGCGAGGCCGGGTAGATAGCCGGCTGTTCCCGGCAGTTCGCCCACCCATTTCAGAGCGTATGCGCGATGCCGTGCAGCGTCCTCATGAATGACGGGACCGTGATCCGTGTACTTCAGGTCGAATAGCTCGGCAACAGGATGCTGCGCCCCCATTCCCTCTTCGCCAGCCCCGCCCACCTGGATGCTCTCGTGCTCGATCCTGAACTTTTTCCACTCGCCTTTATAGAAATACTCGGTCGGGTTTTCCGGATTCGTTCTTTCTACATAGAGATCTTGCTGGTCGATTCCTACGATGGTGAATCCGAACGCAACTTCGTCGTTGTGGCCGAGAGCGATCCCCGGCAAAGCCGGCTCACCTGCGCCAATCACGTTCCAACCCGGCGCGACCAGATGCACCGTCTTGCGAAGGGAGGGGAGCTGAATGGCACGATGTGGATCGTTCGCGAGAAGCGGCTTTCCGGTCACGGAACGGGTCCCATCGACGACCCAGTTGTTGCTACCCTGCTGGCCGGGAAAACGAATCGGGCTTACGGCTGCGGAATAATCCCGCAGGACGGCGTTCGTGATATCCGCCAAGTCCAGCCCATGGGGAATCACGAACGGCGTCGGAGGATCTGGTGGGGAAAGCATCTCCACTGTGCTCAGGCCCAATCGTGCTACCTGCTGGGCGCGATTTACCTCCTGCATCATGTTCCCAGTCATTTGCAATCCGGCAAGACGCGATACCACGTCCTCGGGCTTCCAGAGTCCCGGATCATATCCGGCCGCGCGAAACTCTTCCGTGCGTTGCCCGTTCAGAGAATTGATGTAGGCGTTGATGCCCGTGACGAAAGCGCTCACGATCGCTCGCGCATCCGGCGAGTAGCTTTTCCATTCGGCTTCCCAATCGCCCCGATAGCGAACGAGGCGTGCGATTCGATCTCTGGGAATGAAGTTAGGCCCGAGAACTTCTGCTAACTTGCCGGTTCCGGCCCTTCTCCAGAGATCGAGCTGGAAAAGGCGATCCACCGCCGTGATGTAGCCCTGGGCGAAAAACAGATCATCGCTGTTCTGGGCGTATATGTGCGGAACTCCCCAACGGTCGCGCAGGATCTCGACGGGCTGCTTCAAGCCGGGCAGTGTGCGTTGTTCCTGCCGGACCGTTCCGCCCGCCCCCAATAGCAAAACTCCGGACGCAATTACGGAGGCCACCGCAGCGGCGACGATACCCCATCGTCGAAATCGCTGGGACATGGGAAGCAGTGTACCTGATGCCTGGAATGTAGGCTTCAGAGGGGATGAACCAAGACTGATCAATGGGCCTGCCGGTAAAGGTCTCCATCCAAGTATTTCAAGCCCGTTTCGCACACCACGGTTAGCACCCTCAACTTGCGACCGGTTTCCGTGGCCAAGAGACGCCCAAGTTTTTCGACCATCTTCCGACCCATTGTCCGCTACCGATGCCGGTCCAAAGTTCTACCGGCTCGAGAGCTGAATCATAATTGAGGTTTAGAAGCGACGCGAAAAATGGCTGAAATCGAGAAGATCCTGAGCCTCTGGCATGAGTGTGAACAGGCTGGAGATGAGGCTGTTTTGGCTACGGTGGTCAAAACGCAGGGATCTTCCTATCGCCTTCCAGGCGCGCGCATGCTGATCAGTCGCAGCGGATTGCGGGCGGGATCAGTGAGCGGCGGCTGCCTTGAGGACGACCTCGTTAAAAAAGCCTGGTGGCTTACGGAATCGTCGCCGATGATCCGGCGCTACGATACAACCCCGGATGGCGAAATTGCGGCCGAGTACGGCTTGGGTTGTAACGGGATTATCCATGTTCTTCTTGAGCGAATCGCAGCCGGGAACATCGTGATGAATCTGATCCGGGAATCACGCTCGTCTCGTTCCGCGAGTGCCGTCGCTCACGTGCTAGCGCCGAACGAAAGCGTGGGTTCTCGCCTCGTCATTGGCGTCGGTGGAGACGCGATACATAACCTCGCAGATCCCGAATTGGCCTCTACACTCGGAACTGCGGCCGAGGCGGCTCGCTCGCAGAATGAATCGTCCTTCTGGAAAAGCGGCGATCACGAGGCCTTCATTGAAACCCTCACTCCCGCCATACGTCTTTTGATTTTCGGAGCAGGCGACGACGCGGTAGCTTTAGCGAATCTGGCGAAGCACTTTGGTTGGGAAGTTGCCGTCTACGACGGACGCGCCCATTATGCCCGTCCTGATCGCTTTCCTATGGCCGATGTCGTTGCCGTCCGGTCTCCTGGAATGATCGCGCAACTGCCGCTTGACCCTTGGACTGTCGCCGTAACGATGAGCCATAGCTATTCCCAAGACTTGCAAGTCCTGACAGAGCTGTCCGAAACGAACATACTTCCCTACATAGGGGTCTTGGGACCTCGAAAACGGACGGAGCAGATGTTTCAAGAGGCTGGCCTTAAGGGGCTGCCGGAATCTGCAGTGCTGCACAGTCCCATGGGCCTCGATATCGGCGCCGAAGGGCCAGACCAGGTGGCGCTCGCGGTGGTTTCGGAGATCCAGGCTGTAATGAATAAGAGAAGCGGCGGATCCCTCAGCCTCCGCCATGGCTCTATTCATGCCCGGGACGAAGAGGTCTCTGGCATGAACCGCCCGCCGGTGCTCTCAGGAGTCTGCGCTTGAGACTGGTGCCAATCTCTGTGGCGGCCTTGCTGATTGCCTCCCTCAGCGTACTCGCTAATTCCGGTGGTACGGAAGACCAGGGGAAGCAAACCGTGGATCAGGCTTTGGAGGCCCTGGGCGGAGACCACTTCCTGAACATGCACACCCGCATCTCGTCGGGCCGCTTGTATTCTTTCTTTCGCGACCAGATTAGCGGTGCTGAAGTCGCCCATATCTACACTGAATATCCGAGCACCGTCGACAAGGGTTCGCTCGCCGTCATTGAACGCCAGGTGCTCGGAAAGAAACAGGATTACTCTTACCTGTTTCTCGGAAAGGCAGGTTGGGACATCACGTTTCGGGGGGCCCGCCAGGTCGAAGACGAAACCTGGAACCGATATGCGCGCACGACCGAGAACGATATTCTGTACATCCTCAAGGTGCGTAAGGACGAGCCTGGCTGGATGTACGACTTCATCGGCAGCCAAGTCTACCTGAGTCGACACGTGGATATCGTCGATTTGAACGACTCGCAAAATCGCACCGTTCGGGTGTACTTCGACCACAATACGAAGCTTCCGGTTCGGGAGGTCTTTAGCTGGTTGGACCCAACAACGAAATACCGCAACGACGAAATCACGGAATACGACAAGTACCGTGACATTGGAGGCGGCGTGATGTGGCCGTACACCATTGAACGAACTCGCAACGGCTATAAGGCATTCCAGATGTTCGCTGACTCAGTTCAAGCCAACGGAACAGTGCCCCCGAAGACATTCGAACTCCCGGCAGGGGCGAAGATTCTGCGATCTCAATAGCTGAAATTCGCTCGTTTTCCGGGGAATTTATTCCGGAAAGCCGACTGGTACAATTCTTTCACGCGCTCCCGCAGGATGTCTTCGTCTGATCGCCATGGATCTCGACCAACTACACACGTTTCTTGAGATCGTTCGTCTGAAAAGCTTTTCGAAGGCAGCGCAGACCTGTTACCGAACCCAGCCGGCCATCAGTGCGCAAGTTCGCCAGTTGGAACAGGAGCTAAACACAACCTTGTTCGAGCGGCTGGGGACGAAAATAGCTTTGACCGTCGCCGGTCGAATTTTCGCTGAGCACGCGGAACAGATCCTGGCATTACGCCGGCGCGCGCAAGATGCAATCAACGAGCTCGAGAAAGTCCCTCGCGGCGAACTCTTGATCGCCGCCAATGAGGCGACCTGCATTTACGTGCTGCCGGGAGTGTTCTCGGAGTTTAAAAAGCGGTTCCCGAATGTTCAGCTGCTCGTCGACCGCTCGTACGGGGTTCGAGTAGTACAGGCCGTTCTCGACAACCTGGCGGACTTCGGCATCACCCAATTGCCAATACAGGAGAAAAGGCTGCAGGTGGTAAAGATCTTCTCCGATGAGATTCGGCTGCTTGTTCCCGCGGGCCACCGCCTCGCTATTTTCGAGCGCGTCTCGCCTAGAGATCTACTCGCTGAGCAACTATTGTTACCGAAAACCGGTACGACCAGATCGCGCCTGAATACCTGGCTCGACGCCGTGCACGACGAGTTGAATGTTTCCATGGAACTGGATTCCACGGAAATGATCAAACGATTTGTTATGGCAGGTCTGGGTGTTTCGTTCCTGGCCGCCTCCCACTGTGAGGAGGAGGTTGCTGCGAACCGGCTCGCATCCATACCGCTCGGCCCTGAGCCGATGATCAGGAGGGTAGGCTTGATTTATCGACGCGATAAAGCACTTTCCAAAGCTGCTCTAGGATTTATCCAGGTGACCTCGGAGAATGCCGGCAATGAACTTGCCGCCCACTCTACTGTTGACTTGCGAGCACTGGGGACTAAGTAACACTATGGCTCAGCTGACTGCGAAACGGTCGACGATCTTTATCTCTGCTGGCAAGGGCATCCAGGTGTTCCACTCAGTCAGCGAGGTTCCCCCGCTTCTTCGACGCAAACTGCAGGAGACAACACGGAGCACAAACTCCGCGACAATCCTGATAGCGGACCGACAAGGGCGAGAGGAGTTGGTCCGAGCGCTACAGGGCGAGCCCAGCAGCGTCCAGTGCCGGCTCGCCGAAACGATACGTGCGCGGCAGTGTCGCCCCGTTCAAAAGACTCCGACTCTCTCGCGCCGTAATCTATCTCGGCCGTGGCTCGCTTTTCTGTTTGTATTTCTCGCCTGCGCGTCCATCTGGCTATTGCTCGAAACGCATCTTTAGTTCGTCTGCCTCTAAAGCGGATCGCGAGACACGCCGATTAGTATCTCGTGAACTACTTCCACATCGCTTACCAACCCTCAGTCATCATCCGGATCCCTTCTGCTCGCGACCTTGCCAGCAAAGAAGGTTTTCCAAGCGTTTTGGTCGAGATGCAGGGAAAACGGCTGATCGTGGACGTTAAGGAGCCGATCGCGATCTCCGCCGCAGTGACGGTTGAGTGCGATGACGCGATGTTTCTCGGCGAGGTCGTAGCCGCTACCGAGCAGAATGGCCGTTATCACGTTGAAGTTTCTGTCGAGCAGGTTCTTAGCGGTTTGCAGAGCCTCATGGCCCTTCGCGCGCAACTCCTCGGCGAAAACGTTCCTACTGCTCGCACCGCGCCGCAGGTTCACGAACCCCAGGCTGCTTAGGTTCTGAGACTCAGGCCCAGGCAAAACCCCGAGAGTGATCCGCTCATCGGCTATGCTGCAAAAGAATGCAGCGGAAGGTGATCGTGTTTGGGGGAGGGGGCCAGCTAGGCTTCGAGCTTTGTAAAGAATTCAACGAGCGCGGGTGGTCTGTTTTGCGATTTGATCGCCAGGCGCTCGACATCACGAATTCATCTGCCGTCGAGAAGGTGATCGGTGAATCTGACCCGCGGGTCGTCATCAACTCAGCCGCCTATAACCAGGTGGATATTGCCGAATCCGAACCCGTTGCCGCGTACCAGGTAAACGCGCTGGCCGTACGAAATTTCGCCGTCGCTTGCCGACAGGCCGGGGCCCGACTCGTACACTTCTCGACCGACTACGTTTTCGACGGGAAGAAGGGCAGTCCGTACACCGAAGCCGATACACCCAGGCCGCTCGGCGCATACGGAGTATCTAAATTGGCTGGTGAACTCTATGCGCAGGCTTATCTGGACGACGCGCTGATCATCCGCACGTCGGGTGTATTTGGTCCAGCGGGCACTGCCACGCGCCGAGGAAACTTCCCGGAAATGATGCTGCGCCTTGCAAAGGCCGGGACACCCATCCGGGTAGTCGAAGACCACATCGCGTCGCCCACGTACGCGCCCGCCATGGCGTCCCGAACGGCAGACCTGGTCGAAAGGCGAATTTCCGGTCTTTTCCATATGGGGGGAGGGGAACCGATTTCCTGGTACGCCTACGCCAAGCTGATTTTCGATCTCTCGAACACCCCGGCCGTTCTTCAACCGACGGATGAGCGCGAGTACAGAACAGCAGCCAGGCGACCCAAATTCTCCGCTCTCTCAAACGAAAAACTCGAGAAACTCGGAATCGCTCCCATGCCATCGCTGCGCGAAGCGGTTACCCAGTATCTCGAAGCGCGTCAACAGCCTAGTGCGTATCAGCCGGCGTAGCGTAGTAGCCGTTCCGAGCCTGAACTCGGTACTCCGGATTATCGGTTTTGATCTCAATCCGGCGAAATGATCCGTCCCTCTTCGGGTTGGTCGACGAATAACCAATGGAATATTGATTCCTCAGCTCTTCCTGAATCTGCTCGAATACTTCGCTCAGCGGATGTTTGGAGCTGACGGTGAAAACCTTTCCGCCCGTCTCTTCCGACATCTTACGGAGTTCGCCCTCGCCGCCTCCGCC
The DNA here is from genome assembly GCA_045807925.1 of Bryobacteraceae bacterium. Taxonomy (GTDB): domain Bacteria; phylum Acidobacteriota; class Terriglobia; order Bryobacterales; family Bryobacteraceae; genus Bog-105. The sequence continues at coordinate 31,205 of JBJMGK010000132.1, forward strand.
GCCAAAACTCATCATGCCTCGCGAATAGAAGGCGCGGTCGACGTAATAGATGCTGTAAATGATTGCGTCCGCCCTTTGCGCCTGCTCGATGGCTTTTTTGATGTTGTATGTGCTTCCCTGGTCCTCCCCGTCGGTTATCAGTATCAGTGCTTTGCGCCCCACCTCCGTTTTTAACTTCTCGTCGGAGGCGAGGTAAACGGCGTCGTAGAGCAATGTCCCTTTGGGTGCACCGATTGTCGGGATCGGTCCTGTGTTCACCGGAACGGGATTCCCGCCCATCATCGGCGATTGCCCGTCGCCACGCAGGTCTTGCATAGCCGAGGTCAGTTGCTTCGCTGAGCTTGTAAAATCCTGAAGCAGTTCCGTGCTTTTACCGAAGGAGATCAGAAATGCCTCGTCCTTCTTTCGCAGAACGTTCGAGAAAAAGGCGGCAGCGGCCTGCCGCTCGGTGTCGATGAGCCGCTCCTGGCTTGCGCTGATGTCGATCAGCAGCCCCAGCGTCAGAGGAAGATCCGTCTCGCGCGAGAATCGTTGAATGATCTGCGGCTTCCCGTCCTCGGAAATGGAGAAGTTGTTCTTCTCGAGATTCGGAATGAGTTGCCCGCCCTTTTTCGCCTTCACGGTAAACAGGATGTTGACAAGATCAACATCTACGCGAATGGTTGTGTCCTGAGCATCCTGGCCCGTGCTTTTAGGCGGCTCAGCGCCCGATTGGCCGAAACTCGGTCCGGCGAAAACAAGGACCGCTATAGTGCCCGCGAGAGCGACGCTGCGAGAAAAGTACCGCATTTTAGTTAAAATTATGATCTGCGGCGGGGAGCCGATGGCCGCCTCGCCGCTCTTTTATGGAACTTGCAATGCTGCACCTCAAACGTGCAGACCCGATTTTGGCCGAGATCATCGTCAAGGTTGGCCCGTACCGATTGATAACACGCAAAGCTACGTTCGAGACGCTCGCTAAATCCATTACGTTCCAACAGCTCAGCGGTAAAGGCGGCGGGAACAATATTCCGGCGCCTGAAGCAAGCTGCCGGAGGCCGACTGACTTCCCGAGCATTTCTCCGGCTGAACGCAGGACAACTACGTGCGTCCGGGCTCTCGCGGCAAAAGATTGCTTCGCTCACCGATCTGGCCGAGCGGGTTGCCCGTCGTGAAATTCAATTCAGCCGGCTGCGTGACCTGACCGACGGCGAGATCATTGGTCTCCTCTGCCGCGTCCGCGGCGTCGGCGTGTGGACTGTGCAGATGTTCCTCATGTTTGCGTTAGAGCGACCGAACGTTTTGCCGCTCTCCGATCTTGGAATCCGGAATGCCGTCCGGAAAGCGTACAATCTACCTGCCGCACCGAAGCCGGCGGACCTGGCGCGTATCGCCGAAGGCTGGCATCCTTACTGTTCGGTTGCGAGCTGGTATCTCTGGCGAAGTTTGGAAGGAGAAGCGCAGATCTAGTTCCGTGCTGCTCCCGTCGACACGGCGGGTGATTCTCACCGGTCCGGCTTGAACACGACTACGCCCAGTGGAGGAATGACCACCGAGGCAGATGCCGGGCGTCCGTGCGAAGGCGTTTCCTCTGCATTCAGGTAGCCTCCGTTCCCGAGATTGCTGCCTCCGAAGATCGCGGCATCGGAATTGAACACCTCCCGGAAGCAACCCGGTTCGGGCATGCCGATCCGGTAATTCAAATGCGGCGTTGGCGTGAAGTTGCAGACGAAAACCAGATAATCCTCTTTTCTCTTTGCACGCCTGACGAACGACACAATGGAATTCTCCCCGTCGTGAAAGTCGATCCATTCGAATCCCCAGCCCTGGAAATCGATCTCGTGGAGAGACGGCTCACTTCGGTAGAGCGCGTTGAGAGCGGCGCAGTAATCTTTCAGTTGCCGATGGATGGCATGGTCCAGCAGCCACCATTCAAGTTGCGCTTCTGAGTTCCACTCCTGGGTCTGTCCGAACTCCGAGCCCATAAACAACAGTTTCTTTCCAGGATGTCCATACATATATCCGAGAAAGGCTCGCGTGTTCGCGAAGCGCTGCCATTCATCGCCCGGCATTTTGCTCACCAGGGCTTTCTTCCCATAAACCACCTCGTCGTGCGAAATGGGCAGCACGAAATTTTCGGTGAACGCATACACCATGCTAAAGGTGATGTCGTTCTGGTGGTATTTGCGGTGGATGGGGTCCCGCTCGAAGTAGTGGAGCATGTCATGCATCCAGCCCATATTCCACTTCATCGTGAAACCCAACCCGTTCAGATACACCGGTCGTGAAACACCAGTGAAGGCAGTGGATTCTTCCGCAATCGTGACGGCCCCTGGAACCTGGTGGGTCAACTCGTTTGTCTTTCGGAGAAACGAAATCGCCTCGAGATTTTCATTTCCGCCATAGATGTTCGGTAGCCATTCCCCCGCTTTTCGCGAGTAGTCGAGGTAGAGCATCGATGCGACCGCGTCCACGCGCAGACCATCGATGTGATACTGCTTCAGCCAGAACATCGCGTTCGAAATCAGGAAGGAGCGAACCTCATTCCGGCCGAAGTTAAAGATCAGGGTTCCCCAGTCACGGTGCTCGCCGAGCCGTGGGTCTTCATGTTCATAGAGAGCGGTCCCGTCGAAGAATCCGAGTCCATGCGCATCTTTAGGAAAATGAGCCGGAACCCAATCGATGATGACGCCGATGCCGGCCCGGTGGCAGCTATCGATGAAATACATGAAATCCTGAGGCGAGCCATTACGCGCAGTAGGCGCGAAGTAGCCGGTGACCTGGTAGCCCCACGATGGCGAATAGGGGTGTTCCGCAATCGGCATCAGCTCGATATGCGTGTAGCCCATCGACTTCACGTACTCGACCAGTGTTGTCGCCAACTCGCGATACGTATATGGCTCTCCGTTCGCATGCCTGCGCCAGGAACCAAGATGCACCTCGTAGAACGAGAACGGCTTTTCGAGCGGATCGCTTTGTGCCCTGTTCTCCATCCACTCCGCGTCGCCCCACTCATACGTGGAAAGATCGGCGACGACCGACGCAGACTTCGGAGGACGCTCCATGGCAAAGCCGAAAGGGTCGGCTTTCAGTTGGCTGTATCCTCGGAACCGTGATTTGATCGAGTACTTGTATGGCGTTCCCGGGCCGACACCGGGGATAAAGATTTCCCAGACGCCTCCCGTTCGGTTTCGCATCGGGTTGCGGCGCTCGTCCCAGTCATTGAAGTTGCCGACTACGCTCACCACTAAAGCGTTGGGGGCCCAAACCGCGAACCGCGTGCCCGTGACACCCTCAAGCGTCGTCGGGTGCGCGCCCATGGCGTGATATTCCTCGAAATTCGTGCCTTCGGAATGCAAATGTAAATCGAATTCGGTCAGAATGGGCGGGAACCGATAAACATCCTCTGCTTCGGTAACGGCCTCGCCATAATCCGTAATCTTGAGTCGATAGCGCTCGGGGGCAGAATCGAGGCTGGCGATAAACAGCCCTGCTGGGTGCACACGCTCCATCGGAACCGTGGCGGCCGGCATCACCACTTCAACCTTCTGAGCCTGTGGGAGAAAAGCACGGACTTCCCAGTCCCGCTTGTTCGTTGGGCTCTTGGCGTGAGGTCCCAGCACAGCGAAGGCGTCACCATGGTAGCCTCCGACAATCGCTTCAATTTCTTCGTCAGTTATCGCCATGATTGCTCGTTATTATGTCAGGGGAACACCGCTTCCGATGTCCATAGCTTTTGAGGCGTGTGCGCGCGTAAGTGTTTCCCTTTCAAAATGCTAGATGGCAAACTTCGGGGTAATAAAGATCCGAGTTTAGGGGACTTCATTCTTCAACTGCCGAAGGCGGAGCTCCACCTTCATCTGGAGGGGTCAGTAGAGCCCGAGACGCTGCTCGAAATCGATCCGTCGCTCACCGAAGGTGAAATCCGGGAGCGATTGGATTACGTAGGCTTCCCAGGATTCCTGAAGGCGTACGTCTGGGTTAGCCAGAAATTAAGCTCGCCGGCAGCATATGCGCATGCTGCAACCCGACTGCTCCAGAAACTCGCCGCGCAAAACGTGAGTTATGCCGAGATCACGCTCTCAGCGGGCGTCATCCTGTGGAAACAACAGGACCTGGCCTCCGTCTTCGAAGCGATCCAAAACGCATGCGCGCGCCAAAGGACGGTCGAGGTTCGTTGGATCTTCGATGCTATCCGCCAGTTTGGACCCCAACCGGCGGCACGGGTCTTTGAATTTGCGCGGGAGTATAGGGATGCCGGAGTGGTCGCGGTCGGAATCGGAGGAGACGAGGAGCGAGGGCCGGCTTCCTGGTTTGAAAATCTCTACCGCCAGGCCAGGGACGGTGGACTAAACCTGACGTGCCATGCCGGGGAGGCGGCGGGTCCCGAAAGTGTGTGGCAGGCGATCCGAATCGGGAGTCAGCGTATTGGACATGGCATCCGGTCGGTCGATGACCCTCTGCTTCTCGAACATCTGCGAACTCACGACATCCCGCTCGAGGTGTGCCCGTCGAGCAACGTCCGCACCGGTGCTGTGACGTCGCTCAAGGAGCATCCGCTCCGGAAACTTTGGGACTGCGGTGTGCCCGTAGTGCTTGGAACCGACGATCCGGCTCTTTTCTTCACGGATGTTGTCAGCGAGTATAGGCTCGCCTCGGAGACCTTCGGGTTCTCGCGCGAAGAGCTTACTCGTCTGGCCGCTAACAGCCTGAGATATCGTTTTCCAGGCTAACCGCGAGCGTGGCCGACGCGTTCGTCCAGCAACAGCTTGATCAGCGCCTCGAGCTCCCGGATGCGATCCGCCAGTTGCTCAACATCGGTCGGCTCCGATTCGGCCGATGCCGCTACCCGCCCATGCTCCAGGGTGCCCAGGGTCTCGGCTCGTGTTCTTACAACGCGTCCTGGTATGCCTACGACCGTCGAGTTACTAGGGACCGAGTGGACGACAACGGCTCCGGCACCGACGCGAACGTCATCACCGAGACGAATGTTCCCAAGGACAGCCGCTCCTGTGCCGACCACGACGCGATTGCCTAAGGTCGGGTGTCTCTTCCCTCGCTCGTTACCGGTTCCACCGATCGTAACTCCTTGATAGAGCAGCACATCGTCACCGATCTCGGCCGTTTCGCCGATCACGACCCCAAGGCCGTGATCAATGAACAGACGCTTGCCGATTCGTGCTCCCGGGTGAATCTCAATTCCAGTAATGATGCGGGAGAAGGTGGAAACCAGTCTGGCCAGAACGAACAATCTTCGGCGGTAAAGAAAGTGGCCGACACGGTGCAGGATGACGGCGTGGAGTCCCTGGTAGCACAGCAGTATCTCCAGACTGCTCTTTGCCGCGGGATCCTCGCGCTTGATAGCACGGATGTGGTCGCTGAGGCCCATTTCAGTTATCTTCTCTTACTCCGATGCGCCATGGCGTAAGCGGGATGCTACTTCTGGGGAGTGACGACCGCCCGACTGTACTACCAGGACGCTTACACTCGCTCCTTTGATGCCCAAGTTGTAGAAACAACTGAAAACGGCAAGCGGGTATACCTGGACAAGACCTTCTTTTACCCCGCGTCCGGAGGTCAGCCTCACGATACAGGTGTTTTGAGCGGCGCAATGGTTACCGAGGTGGTGGATGAAGGTGACCGAATTGCGCATGTGCTCTCCGAGCCGATCGCGGGCGACGTCGTTCAGGCACACATCGACTGGAGCCGGCGCTTCGATCACATGCAGCAGCACTCGGGCCAGCATCTCCTGTCGGCTGTCTTTCTCGAGCGCTTTGGGTTCGAGACCCTGAGCTTTCATATGGGCGCTGAAGCCTCTACTGTCGACCTTGGCACCAAGGATTTAACGCCCGATCAGATTGCAACTGTTGAGGAGCGGGCGAACGAGATCGTTCGCGAGGCAATCCCCCTTCTTGTCTCGTTCGAAGATGCGTCATCCGTTCAGTCGCTTCGAAAAGAAAGCCGGCGGACCGGTACGCTTCGCATTATTGAGATCCAAAACGTTGACCGGAGCGCATGTGGCGGAACCCATCTCAGAAATACGGCTGAGATTGGCTCGATACAGATACGCGGGTCCGAAAAGGTGCGGGGAAATGTGCGGATCGAGTTTGTCTGCGGCACTCGCGCCGTCCGACGATCCCGCCGCGATTATCAGATCGTTGCCGAGCTGGCGAAACAGAACGCGGTGCCTCCGGACAAACTGGTAGACTCATTTGCCTCCGTTCTCGAACGATTACTCGACGCCGAGCGAGAACGAGACAAGCTGAAAGGGCAGGTGGCTCGACTCGAAGCAGACGCGAGTTACCGAAGCACGCCTCCTTCGGCTGACGGTCTCCGCCGAATTCTTCTACGCACGCCGGCGCTCGATGAGAATTCGCGGCTCGGCGCCACTTCGTTTGCGGCGAATCCGAGGGCTATGTGTATCGTTGTTGCGGACGAGCCGCCGTCCGTCTTGATTGCGTGCTCGGCCGATTCGGGGGTAAATGCAGGAGCCGTTCTGAAGCAAGTCCTGGCCGAGAAAGGCGGGCGCGGCGGAGGATCGGCCACTCTGGCGCAAGCAAAACTCCCCGACGAGACCGCGATCGCTGCTGTCCGGGATGCGCTTGGCTTCACCGGCGATTGACGAAATAGGTCGCTTGCAGAAATCTGTTGTTTCTTTTCTCTCGCCCAAGGTGTACACTACTGCCGCCGAGAATTAGCAAGCAGTACACAGGAGCGATCAGGCAACAGCTGAGTTAAGTCCCAGCCTGCCTCAATTCGTCTCGCCATCCCTCACCAATGTGTTGCTGATCGGGGACGCGTCAGACATTCAAGTGCAACACAATCCTAGGAGAGAAATCATGCTTAAGAGGATTGCAAGTTCACTTGCTTTGTTCGCGTTCACGGTTGCTCCGCTGCGTGCGGCGACGCCAGAAAAGACACAATCCCAGCTTCAGGGGCTCGGTGCGGCTTTGTCGTCTAACTCGTTCGACGGGTGCTCTGCGGCGGTGTACCAACTGCAAGCCAACCAAAACGTGGCTCACTCTACAGGCAGTGGAAAAAACACTTCGAACTTCGTGAATTTCTTCGTCCAGAGCTTCAACTTTTGCACGGGAGACAGCTCATTTCTTTCTGGGGGCGGCGATGCCAAGATCAGTGGCAGCAACGTCAACAAACCGATCCAAGTGACGGCTTCAGTGACGGCACAACTATCCATCAACGGAGCATCGCCTACGACGCTTACAGGCTCGGTCGATTTGGTGTTCACCCCGACCAGTCAGCCCGAGCGCATGAGGACGATGTTTTTCACTTTGCTTGGTGGCGTATTTCAGCGGACCCGGTCAATGGGCGATGTGGCGGATGCTTCGGTTATCGGAACCTGGGTCGTAGGTGGAACCGATTACTTGCCGGTTGTCCTCGCGCCTGGCAACGACGCGTCCGTATCTGTTATCAACAGCACCGATGGTTCACTGACGATCATCAAATAGTAGCTTCCGGGTCTGGCGCTCCGCGGCCCGGAGCCGGGTACGTTCTGAAACACGTTGAAGGATGGCGGTCGCGTCAAATCACACGTTCCCTGGCCGGAGTGCCGCGGGCACAATAGAGGAGTCTCGGAAAGCAGCCTTTACCGAATAAAGCGAGAGTCGCTATTAAGAGCCAGAGACTTCGAGACATGGGTTGATGATCGTCCTATGGCCTGCAAGGCACCCAGGCCCTAGTCTGATCCGCGCTGCCGCGAACCGAACCGCTCACATCTCGCGGCTTCGATAGCTCAAACCAAGTCGATAGGCGATGATCGCTTGCAATCCGTCTGTCGCCAGAGTTAATATGTCGTTATGCGACATGTCGCAAGGAGAAATATGCAGAGGGCTCTCTCCGAGCCAGTTCTCTACATTCTGACGAGTTTGGCTGAGCAACCCAGGCACGGCTACGCTCTTCTGAAAGATGTCGAAATATTGAGCGAAGGCCGTCTTCGTTTGAGCACCGGGACCCTGTACGGCGCCATCCAAAGACTGCTTGAGGGCGGGTGGATTGAGCGTTGGGAGCAAGAAGACGTTTCTCGCGAAAAGCAGGCTTATCGCCTGACGAAAAGCGGACGCGGACAACTGCAGGCTGAGCTCAAACGGCTCCGACATCTCACAACGGTTGCTCTGTCTCGGCTCCAGGGATCGGGGGCACTCTCATGATGCGGGTCTACCGCTCGCTTTTGCGTTTGTATCCGGAGAGTTTTCGATCCGGCTTCGGCGAAGAGATTCTGACTACCTTGGCCCGACTGGAGGCGGAAAGGGCAAGCGATGGATGGATGGATCGCATCGTGTCGTCCGGTCGGGAGATTGCAGGGTTGTTAGGCGGAAGCATTGTCGAGCGATTTAGGGTGCGGTCTTCTCGATGTCAGATGCCGGCCATTGCTTCAGATAGCGACGAGATCGCCGCCGTGGAGCAGTCCATTCGCTTCCACTTGGAGCAGACCATTGACTGCATCGCCCATCACAGATTCGACGGAGCGCGGTTCCACGCAAGGGAAGAAGATCGGGCTCGGCAACGGCTAAGGATCCTGAACAGTTAAGGACGGTGAATCCCCAACAGAGCGTTTTGGGCACATGTGGCGGGACGTGCAATGCTAATTTAACTGCACGTGACGTTCCGGCGCGTGGGCTGGTGCTCTCTTAACGACGTTAGTACGCTCGGTTGTCGCGGTGGGCAGACAACTCCGTCGATTAGTATCACCGTTTCCGGGACGGGTTTTCCTCCAGATAAAGCGAGTGTGACGGGGCATCTGATCGTGGTCTTTTCGAAGAGGCTGATTTAAGCAGTTGGACTTAAGCCCGGATTTCCGTTGCGATTCTTAGTGGACGACTGCATAACCGAGAAAGTACATAGCAACCGCCAGGATCGCAGCCGCTGCCGCGATCTTGCCTCTGCGTGCACGAAGGCGTTCAGGCTGTGCGGCCAGAGATAAGCCCCAAGCAGCCGCTAGAACAAAAGAGCCAAACGCTGAATAGATGGCGAATCCTCGACCGGTACTCTCGTCGGCGGGAGCGTTTCGCAGAAGAAGACATCCGAGAACGCCGGCACCCCAGATAACGCCAGAGAAAATGCAGACCAGGTGCTGAGTGAATTTCGTCGAGAAATACGTGTTGGCGTGAAGCCTCGCGCCCTGGAGGGGAAAATTGAACAGAAAGAAAGTGGCGGCCAGAGTGGAAAGGAGAGCAGGCAGACAAACGAAAACGAAGGCTGCGTAGGGCGCTACGCCCAGCTCGCCGGACGTTCCGTAATAGGCGAGCTCGGCGGCCGCGGCAAGAGCCAACCCGCTCAAAACCGCCAGCGCTAAGCTTTTACGTCCATAGTCAGCAACCTGAGGGACCTTTGCCCCTGGTTTCGACCTCGTCGCCGTAGCTGATCGGCCTACAACCGCGACCGTGGCAACGAGAACAATCGTAGCGAGAGCCAGAACTGTTCCGGTTGTCAAGTGAGTGGGATCGTGCACGCCCGAAATGAGGGCAAAGATAACTGCGCCGACGGCCCCGGCAACCGAGAAGGCCGGAGCAACACCGCCGAGAGATGCCGACGCAATCAGCGCGACATTCGCGATGCCGGTGATCAGTCCCGCAGCGAGTACCGAGGCCTGTGCACGATGTCCCGACACGAGCAGGCTGTCGGTGAACGCAAGCTCGGATCCCATGCTGCCCAATGTGAACGCAGCAACCACGGCCAGGAGAAAGCCGCCAAGCGCAAAATCAATCGCGAAAATTTCGAATCGGAGGCGCGCAGCACCCAATCGCCAGGGGAGAACCCAGGACCCCAAGGCAAGGAAAACTAGCAGACAGAGAAAAAAGACAGCACCGGTCGAAGCGGGTAGGATCAAAGGCGTTTCAGTCTATTGTGGGTTGGTTTGTTGACTCTGCAAAGAGATCAGCGCAGTGCTCGCGCCCGGCTGTTCTGGCTCGAAGTAATGCTGGGCCGCAAGATTACGGTACACATTTCCGGCCACTCCCGATGCGATCGGACCGCTGATGCCGCGGCCGCCGGTGAGTAGGACCACGACGGCCAGCTTATTTCTGCCCACTTCATTAAAGGAGCCGAACCAGCCCAAATGAACGCCCGGTTGCGCGGTATCGGTGCAAGTGCCCGTTTTGCCCAGAACCGGTTCATTGGGATCAAAGATCGCTCGCCTCGCTGTTCCATATTCGACGGCGCCAAGCATGCCGGCCTTTAACTGTGGTACATACTGTCCGATTTCGAGCGTACGCTTGATTCTCGGGACGAACTTCTTCACGTCCTCATCACTTCGAGGATATTGGAGGTAATACATTGTCCCGCCATTCGCAATGCTTGTGACGATGCTGCTCAATTCGAGGGGCGTCACCCTGATTCCGTCGCCGAAGCTGGTCATCATGCCGACACCCGTGGGGGGAGGTTCTTCCGTCAGGAATCCTGGCTCCTCGCCTGGAATATCCAAGCCAGCCTTTTCGCCCAGGCCATAGAGCCTGGCGTATTTCGAAACGCGCTCAAATCCGAGTTGCTGCCCCAGCTTGGCGAAGTACAGATTATTCGACCGGGCGAGCGCTTCGGTCATGTTCATTGCGTAGCGTCGCGTGAGATGAACCGGCAGTCTCGAGTCGACAAGGCCTTCAGTCAGGGACGCAAGGGAAACGACCACCTTGACGGTAGAACAGGGCTGATACGCGCCCTTTAATCCCAATTTCTGGTTAACGATGGTAAGGATCCGGCCTGTTTGCGTATCTGTGACGACCACAGTGCCGTTATACGGCCCAAGTGCCTCAACAGCGGCGCGCCGGACTTCCAGGTCTTCTCCTTCTACGCTGTCTCCAACGGTCGAATCTGCATAGGTCGGCTCAGTCCAAGGGCTCACGGGCAACCGTCGGCGCCTCGTCCGGCCGGTGGCGGAGCGTGTCGTTCCCTTGCCGGACGTCCGGACCAGCGCCGTCTTCGCGACCGAAGTTCTGGTAGCTGCAGCGGTTCCGTTCGTTGCAGGCGCGACTCTTCTCGTCCGCTTTTTCTGTTTTGTCGCCGGCGCAGCCGAACTCTCGGCCTTGCCCGGCCCGTTAAAACAAAGAAACGAGAGCACAAATAGCCACGACGTTGTCCCGTAGAGGGCACGAAACGTCACTTTGCTGCGCTTACGCATTACGCTAAAGCTATTCACTTGCGTAAAACATCTCCAACCGATTCAAGGTGATGCAAGTAGAAGTCCAAACGAAACAGCGGGTCATCTCCATCCTAAGTAGTTTCGCCAAATTACGTCAACCTGAACAGAAAGAGCAAACAACGTTTTTACAAAGTCGGTTTGGTGCCGGGGCGTGTGTGGATCTCTATCAAGAGGTGGATGCAGAGGATCATTCCTCTCTACTCGAGGCTTTCGAGCGCAGCCCGTAGCCCTGCAATCTCCTCTCCCGAAAGCTTTTTAGATGATTTCGTTATATAGAATACATCAGACGCTCGAAGGCTCTCTGTGTTGATGACCACGACTTCGATATTGCAACCGAAGCCCGTGATCGCCGAAGCCAATTCGTAAAGCAACCCCGGACGATCCTGTGCGGAGTACTCGAGCAGGGTGGCGTAGTCCGACGCCTTATTGTCGAATCGCACCGAAGTGCCTCTTGAGTCGCTGTGGATCCGTTTCGGCCCCAGCCGCCGGTTTTTCAGCAGGTCGCGGACGTTGAGCAGCCCAAGAACGATCTTCTCCACCGTCGCCCGAAGGTCACTCACTTCTTCCGGATTTAGCTCCAGTCTCCGGAGCGGATCTGTGAACCGAATAACGTCAAGAATGTAACCCGCAGCGTTGGAATAAGCCTCACCTTTAACGATGTTCATTCCAAAGCTGGACAACACGCCCGACACGGAGGCGAACAGCCCGGGCTTATCGTGGGCTAGAACCGTCATCCGGTAGGCGCCGGCCTCTTTCTGAATCTCGACTGCAGCGCCGTCCCGGCGGCTCGTCTCGGCAAGCCGCCAGTGATGCTTGATCTCTTCCGGCGGATGAGTTTTGAGGTATCGCTTGGGCAGGCCGGTCAGGAAAGCATGCAGTTCGGGAGACGCGTTCGAACCGGGCGCAAAGAGATTTGCGCGATGAATACGCTCGGAATCAAGCTCGCGTGTGAGCTGCTCAACGCCGAGCGTGTAAACTCGCCACAACTGCTCGGTGCGCCACGGAGTCATGGCGGTGGGATTGACCGCACTGATATCAGCAAATGTGAACAGGGTAAGCCGGCGAAGGCTCTCTTGCGTTTCTATCCCGGAGGTAAGAAACCGGGCGGTTGACGCATCGTTCAGATCACGGCCATTCATCACGAGCGAAAGATCCAGGTGATGTTTAATCAGGAACAGGGCGATCGCCTTCGCTTCGTCGGGCGCTCGAATCTTCTTCAATATTTCGCGGGCCGCTTCGAGCGAACCATTCACGTGGTCACCCGGGCTCAGACCCTTACCGATATCGTGGAGGAGCAAGGCCAGGCGGAGCACGCCAATCTCGTCCTCCTCCAACGCGAGCTGATGAAAACGCCGTAGTGGCTCGGACGTATCCTCGAACAGCTTGTCGATCGCCCGTATCGCGACGAGAGTATGTTCGTCGACGGTATAGCGGTGGTAGAAATCGCGTACTACCAGGCTGTCGACCTTTCGCCATACAGGAAGCGCGGCGGTAAGGATTCCCGTTTCCTGCATCTGACTGAGAGCCAGAGCGGCATGCCGTTGAGAAAGCAATTCCAGCCACGCCTTCCAGCCCGGCGGCTCGTCTCGAAAAGCCAGCTCGATGGCGGTTCTCTCCTGACGCAATCGTCGCTGCGTCTCCCAACCGAGGGAATGACCCAAACGGCCCACAAAGCTAAACAGCCGCAGAATCTGCTCAGGAGAATTGGTTTTGCTTTCGGACGCCGGAACCGAAATGCGTTCACGCGCAACGTAGAACTCGCCGCCGTTCGCTCCCTTATTCTTCCTCTCCAGGAAACTCCTTAAGCGAGAGGTTTTCTTCTGTTCCTCTGCCCACTCGAGCGCTTGCTGGGTGCAATGGAATATACGGCGCGCGTGCTGGAAGTAGAATCGCATCCATTCCTCGGGCGCGATGGGGTGCGGTGGAAGAGACCTGGAACAGTCGTCCTGCAACTCGAACGTCAGTAGGTTCGTGTCCCGCTGGTATCGGAGATGCAGGAAGGCACGTAACGTGAAGAAAAATCGTTTCGGCGACTCGCCTTCCGTTTCGGAGCCCAAATCTTCCGGCGGAGAGTCAAGCAACTGCAATGACTCGGTGAGGAACTCCTGCCCCGGCGAAAGTTGTCCGAGCCAGCGCAGCAGGTGAAGATCTCGGATTCCTCCCGGCGATTCTTTGACGTTCGGCTCGAGATGATAGGGCGTGTCATTGAATCGCGCGTGACGTAACCGTGAGGCTTCCGCCAGGCGTTCCGTCAGCTTGGCTGAGTTCTGTCGCTGCCAATCGGACAACTTCCGTTCGAGCGAATCAAAAAGGGAGAGGTCCCCTTCCAGGAAGCGCATGTCCAGCAAGCTGATCTGGAGTTCAACGTTTCTTTCGTCGAGGCGCGTGCAGTCGGCTATCGTCCGGACCGATTGGCTGATCTTTAGTTCGGAATCCCAAAGGATCTGCAGGACTGAAGAGAGCGACTTTTTGATTGGGAGTACGTCGCTCTCTTTCTCCAGCAAGACCAAGAGATCGATGTCGGAGCAGGGAAACAGCTCTCGCCGTCCATATCCACCAACAGCAACGACGGCGTAGGACGACGTTGCTGAGCCGCGAAACGTTTTCGCGAATGCGTCCCGAACGACGTGGTCGACGAGATCAGAACGCGCAGAGAGCAGATGTTCGGGGTCGAGCGTGCGCTCGAACTCTGCGAGTAGATTCCTGAATGCAGCCGGATAACCGACAGATTGGGAATCGGCTTCTATAGGGCTGCCTCGCCGGTATCGCCGTTGCGGATCCTGATAGTCTCAGCAACATCCGAGATAAAGATCTTCCCGTCACCGATCTTTCCCGTCCGTGCCGCATCCGCGAGTGTTCGAGCGATCTCTTCGAGACGAGAATCGGGGATCACCGTCTCTATCTTGATCTTGGGAAGGAGATCAACCTGATACTCCATTCCTCGATACACTTCCGTGTGACCCTTCTGGCGGCCGTGCCCCCGGACTTCAGAGATCGTCATTCCGTCGATTCCTACGGCCTTTAACGCATCTTTGACGTCGTCTAATTTATGCGGCTGGATAATCGCTTCAATCTTTTTCATTTTGCCGTCCTGATTGTAGATGCTCTTCCTGCAGCCATTGGAATCTGCGTTAAGCGTCTAAATTGTAGCCTTCTTCTCCGTGCATGCTCAGGTCGAGACCCTCCATCTCCTGATCCGTTGTTGCTCGAACACCCATGATCATGTCAAGAATCTTCAAGATGATGAACGTTCCAACAATTCCGAGGACAATGGCGATCACGACTCCGATCGCCTGATTCAGGATCTGTCCACCGTTCCCATCCACCATTCCGAGCGGAAGTGCTTTGCCGCTGGAATCCTTGAGCGCGTCATTCACAGCATTCGTAGCGAAGACTCCAGTCAGAAGAGCACCGAGCGTCCCGCCCGCCCCGTGCACGCCGAATGCGTCGAGCGAATCGTCATACCCGAACCGGTTCTTCACGGTGGTCACCATGTAGAAACAGAAGATGCCTGCGAGGAAACCAATCAAGAGTGCCGGAAACGGCTTGACGAATCCTGAGGCGGGTGTAATCGCCACGAGTCCGGCGACAGCGCCTGAGATGCCACCCAACATACTCGGCTTGCCGTGGCGAACCCACTCGGCAAACATCCATCCGAGTGCAGCGGCAGCGGCACCGAAGTGTGTTGCGACAAACGCGCTTGTGGCAAGGCCGGAGGCGCTCAGCGCGCTACCCGCATTGAAGCCGAACCAACCCACCCACAAGAGGCAAGCACCGATTAAGCTGATGACCAGGCTGTGGGGCTTGGTCGGCTCTCGTGGGAACCCGACGCGCTTTCCGAGATAGAGCGCGCAAACGAGAGCACTCATGCCCGAAGTGATGTGAACGACTGTTCCACCAGCGAAGTCAAAGCAGGGGAACTTGCCGCCGGAGAACGCGTTCAGAAGCCCGGCCTTCCCCCAGACCATGTGAGCCATTGGGAAGTAAACAATGGTTGACCAAAGACAGGTAAACACGAGCATGGAACTGAATTTGATGCGCTCGGCGAAAGCTCCCGAGATGAGAGCAGGCGTGATGATGGCAAACATCAGCTGGTAGACCATGAAGGTCTGCTGAGGGATCGTTGGCGCATAATCCGCGTTGGGGGCAGCACCAACTCCGTTCAGAAACAGATAGCTGAAGCCGCCAAAGACAGGGTTTCCTTCCGCAAACGACAAACTGTAGCCGTAAACAGCCCAAAGCACCGTCACTACAGCCATGAGAGCGAAACTGTGCATCATCGTGGACAGCACGTTCTTGCGGCGTACGAGGCCACCATAAAAAAGAGCAAGCCCGGGTCCGGTCATCATCAGAACCAGAGCGGCACTCGTCAACATCCAGGCGTTGTCGCCAGCCATCTGTGCATTCTTGGCAGCAGCCTCTACCGCTGACAATCGGGCATCCGTGTTCGCGGCTACCTGGGCGAACACGAGGTTACTGGAACCGAGAAAACACAGAAGAGCAAGAGAAAGCACACGTATCATAAGTGAGTTGGCACGCAGTAGTACCGAAAAGCGTAACAGATGCGTTAGCGCAATTTTTGCCAAAAATTTCTATCACTTACATTCAAATTCTTTATTTCGTAGCCTAAGCTACTTCTGCGGAGGCCGCACGTCGGTGCCTTCTCCGGGGAAGGGCCAGTTCTTATCGAGCAGCAATTCTTTCTCGCGTTGTGCACGCGGAACCTTGTCGACCTTGAGATTCTCAAGGAAGTGAACACCGCTCTTGCCTGCGACGGCAACGTCGAGATCGCCGTCTCCGTCCAGGTCCTCGACGACGAATGTCGTCCCGGCACCTGCTGTGCCGTTCACCGAGATAGGAGCACGCGTAAATTTGCCCGTCTGCGTGTCGATTCTGTAGTAGTAAATTACGAGCGGATCATACGACCCCGGGTCATTGCCGTTATGCCCGCGGTACCGCTTTCCGGCAATTAACTCCGGCTTTCCATCGCCATCGAGGTCGACCAGCTTGAGGACGTGAACCTGCGAAAACGACTCGTCGATCGTGTGCTTGATCCACTCGGCCTTACCTCGCTGCTCCAACCAATAGAGCCCATAGCTGTGCCCCCGGCCATAGATGACGTCAGTTTTCCCGTCGTTATTGACGTCGTAGCCAACGATGGGAAAGCCAGCCTCGCCCAGCTTCCAGTCGCCGTGCCACTCCCACCTGTCCGTGTTCGCCGCCACGTTCGCGAACCAGCCGTTCGGGGTGATGAGATCGACCTTCCCGTCTCCATCAACGTCCGCGGCTCCAATACCATGCCCATCCTGCTCGGTTCCTCCCACCTTGTGTACTTTGGGTTGAGAACCGGCGAAATCGATCCAGATGACGCCGGATCGTCCGTAATGCGCTAACGCGAGATCCGGTACGCCGTCGCCGTTGAGATCCTTGAAGACGCCCCCTTCTGTCTTCGTCGTCTCAGTGATGAAGTGGCGCTCCCACAACACGTCGGGCCTTTTGGGATTTTCGTACCACCACAGACCGTCCGTTTGCCAGCCGACGGTAACCACATCCGGGGCTCCGTCGTGATTGACGTCGACAACCCACTCTCCACAGTCCGACACAAACTCCGTCGTATTGTCGGCTGTAACGTATTCGACCGTGCGGTACTGCTTCCTGTTCCACACGCCGCCTTGTGGGCCGGGATTCGCGTACCAGTAAGCGCCGCTCAACAGATCCGGACGCCCATCGTTGTTCATATCGAGAACGGCGATACCCTCGGCGTGGTCCGTTCCGAGACGATGAGAGAAGAAGTCCATTTGCGCGATGCCGTCGGGCCCTTTGCCGCGTTCCCTGTTTAGCTGTGCAACTGAGGAAAGAGCGAAAACGGTGATGCCGGCGAAAGCGGCGAAGAGAATTCTCTTATTCAAGGTTTTAGTCTCGTGGCGTGCGAGTGTCCGTGCTCCGCTATGCGGGTCGCGCTCCGCGCTTTGGGAAGATCCGACGGAAGTAAGGGTACAAGAAGCTCTTGACGACCTCGACTACCGTCAACCAACTGAGCTTTCTGTCCCGCAGGTCGAAGTCAAAGAAGTGGAGCGGGCGCCGATAGCTGTGTATCAGCCCTGACCAGTTCAGGAGACCTTCGCGCATATTAGTCCGGATGGAACTCACGTCGCGACGCAGCACGATGTGCCTGAAGTCATAGGAGTTCTGCTCAACCGGCCGAACGTTGGCGCCAATCAAGTCGAGATAGTGAAGCCAGCCCGTATCGACTCCCGCATGGGGAGCCGAGTCGGTCGTGATGCTGTAGCGGGGATTGATCTCGATAAGTCTGATTCTTCCGTCGCGAGAATCTCGTTTGAGCTCGAGCTCGCACAGCCCCTGATAACCGACGCTTGCGAGAAAGTGGTCCGAAACCGACTGCGCTTCCGCGTCCACTGCCGGTTCGACAACCGTCGCCGACCCGAAGTGCGCCGGCTCGGTTCGTAGCTGGCGGACCAGGCATCCACCGAGTTTTTTCCCTGTTCTGCTGAAACACGCCATATAGCAGAATTTGGCTGTGTCCGGACCCTGTATGATCTCCTGGACGACCAGCTCCGGAGTGTACTGTTGTACGCTCTCGTAGCGCGCGAGTAATTCCTCCGGCGTTTCCGCGGTGGCAAGCTTTTGGTTCAGGAGCCGATGTCCGGCTGGCATCCGCTCCCACTCGCGACAATGCAGAGGCTTAATCAGACACGGGAAGTTTGCAGTCCGCGCGAAGTCGTTCAGTTCGGCCGCAGAACGGATGAATCGGGTGCGCGGTGTGGGAAGCCCATTCGCTTCTGCGAGAGCATACTGTTGCTCTTTGGTCGCAAGCCGTGCCTGGATGGCAAATGCTTCGGGCAGAAAGATGAAGTGATCTTTCAACTCGCCTATGTGCGCTCCGATGGCCGACACAAACTGATCCGCGGCCGGTATCAGGACTGGCTTGCGCCCGATCTGGCGGGCCAGATTATGCATGAACGATACCCACTCCTCGCCGTGGGTATCGGGGTTGGGACAGAGATATGTTTTTCCGTACCGCGAACTGAACCCCGTTTGCTTTGGGTTGGCGTCGAAAGCACAGGCATTCACTCCCCTTCGCAGGAGATTTCGCATCAGATTGACACCGGTCTGGTACGCACCGGCTACCACAGCGGGAGGCCAGTTCTCTTCGGCTCTCTCGGGATTGCTTCGAACAGTGGCTCCGGGCGCCGCGGAGGATTGCTCAATGCTGTTGTTCATGGAGGCAAGAACAGCCGCGCGGACTGCATACAGTTCGCGCGAACCTAGAGTTAATGCTACCCTGTGGGCTAGCGAAACCGGTGGGACAGAAGAGTAGGCTTGTTTCACACAGCTCCAGAGTCTACCGATTCAATGCCTCCGAGTCGGACGAGGATCCGGGTGTAAACCCCTTGAAAGTATCCCTGGTCTTGGACTCGGTAGCTGTGCCGGCATGGGTGGCGGAAGTTGTCCGCAGACTTCTGCGGAATCCTCTCGTTCAAATTGCGAGCGTCGCGACCACCGGGGTGGATCCGAAGCCCTCCGAATCTCTGCCACTTCTCTATCGCGCGTACGTTCAATGGGACGAGCGGCGAAACACAGCGAAATTCAATCCGCTGGAAACGGTTGACCTGGCGAACGAGCTGGCCGGCATCCCGCAAATTTCCAGCGACGAGATCGATTCGGATTTGCTGGTGTGGCTCAGCAGTTCTCAACCGCAAGCTCTTTCGGGCCGAACGCTGGCATTTGGTCTTCTCCGGTTCGTCGCTTCCGATCCCCGGCGCCAAAACAGTGGTCCTCCGTATTACTGGGAATTATTCCGCCAGGAACCGATCTCCGGTTCCGCGTGGGAACTGTTGCCCGGAACGGGAGGCGACCCATTCGTGGCTGCTGAAGGATACTCTGCTACCGAGATCGGCTGGTCGCTGCGGCTGAATCAGACCTCTCCTTATTCGAAGGCACCGGCCCTGCTCGAGAGGAGCCTGTACGAACTCTGTCGCCGCTCTCCCGCTAAAGCTCGCGAGGACATTCCGCCGGCGGGAGTAGCGCGACCCAAACCCGCGGGCGACGTTCGTTGTACTAAGTCTCTCCGGCTCGGGAGCTTCATCGGGAAGAATGTGACGAGAAGCCTGCATCGGCGGCTCGCCTACCGGGGAAAGGAGCCCTACTGGTTCGTTGCTTACCGCTCGGATCCGAACCGCTTTCTCCGTCGCACGGGGCAGTTTCATACGGATGGATTTAAAGCGATCGAGCCGCCGGAAGGAAGCTTTCTAGCGGATCCGTTTCTCATCGCGCAGAACGGCAAGAACTTCATCTTCGTGGAAGACTATCCTTACCGGGAAGGCAAGGGAGTCATATCCGTGCTCGAGGTTGACGCCAATGGCCAGATCGGGAGCGCCGAGCGGGTCCTAGAGCGTCCTTATCACCTCTCATACCCATTCGTCTTTGAACACGAGGGCTCGATCTATATGATCCCGGAAACGATGGGTTCCCGCCGCATCGAGCTGTACGAAGCCAAGGCCTTTCCGTCACGTTGGGAACTGGTGCACGTGCTGAAGGAAGACATCGAGGCCGTCGACACAACTCTGTGGATTCAAGACGGAATCTACTATTTCTTCACCAACGTCGCGGAGCTGGGCGCCACGCCAAACGACCTGTTGTACCTGTACATCTCGGATTCGTTATGCGGCGAGTGGATACCTCATCCGGCGAATCCCATCTGCGCCGACGTACGTTCGAGCCGGAGTGCCGGGTGTCTTTTCGTACGGCAGAACAGGATCATACGCCCTGCTCAGGATTGTTCCATTCGTTATGGCTATGCCTGCCAACTGAACGAGATTCAGACACTTTCTCCCACCGAATACAGGGAGCGGCCCGTCGGCCGCATCGACCCGAACTGGCACCCGGGCCTGATTGGCACGCACACGATCAACAGCAATGAGACCATTGAGGTGATCGATGGACAAATCTATAAGTCCAGATATGGCTAAAGGCGCAAGTACGTGGGGGTTATAGATCAATTCACTTTGAAGATGCGGCGGGGCGACGGCTGGTTCTTCAGCCGGGCTCGCAAGCTCTACAAAGGCCTGATGCATTCGAATCTACCCCTTCCCGCTCCGGTGAGGGCGTTCTATCGATTCGTCTACGACGCTCATTTCGGGATCAAATTTGCCACTCGGTGGCTCTACAACTATTTCTATTGCGAGCCCGCCTTCCGGAGCCGCTGTGTTTCGGTCGGAAAGAATCTTCATCTCTGGCTTCTGCCCGATGTGAGCGGGCACACGCGCATTTATATCGGCGACAACGTTAATCTGTACGGCCATCTCGGCGTGGGCAGCGGCCGCGTGTTCGACGATCCGACCCTCGTCATTGGGAATCGCTGCGACATCGGCCACAACGTTTTTTTCACCATCAACAAGAGCGTCGTCATCGAAGATGACGTCAACATCGCGTCCAACGTCTTCATCCTGGACAGCGACGCGCATCCGCGTGACCCCTATCTGCGCGCCCGGAAGCTTCCGCCGGGCCCGGACGAAGTGAAGCCTATCCGAATCTGCAAGCATGCCTGGATCGGACACGGATCGTACATCATGAAAGGCGTAACGGTCGGAGAGGGCGCGATTGTCGGATCGAACAGCGTCATTATCAGCGATGTACCACCTTTTTCCGTGGTTTTAGGCAACCCGGCACGGGTTGTCGTGAAGGATACCCGGACGAAAGTGGAAATGCCCGCAACACCGACTCCGGCCGAAGCGGTTCCTGCTCCGGTCACTCGCTAATCCACTTTCAGCACTTCGAGAAGCTGGTCGATCTCTCAGGGGCAGCTTTGTACCTCTGCCGAGCACGGATATGTGCTTGGGGCAAGAAACGTTGAAGGAGTGGGGTGTTTGGTGGAGGCGGCGGGAGTTGAACCCGCGTCCGAAAAAGCCCGCTATGCAAAGCCTACGTGTGTAGCCGCTTCCGTTGGTTTCACCGGCTGCCTAAGGAAACGGCAAGAGCGACAGCCGATTAGTCCGATTGATCTCGACCCTCAGCTCCGGACCGAAGCCTTGGACCTATCCTGCAAAATGACGCTCACTCACCAGCGCACAGGCTCACTGGCTGGAGCGGCAACCTAATTGTTTAGATTAGGCAGCGTAAGCAAACTGCTGATTGTTGGCAGTTGTTGTTTTCCGATCGTTTTACGGGAGCTCGGAACCCGGCACGCCTCGACACAACGATTCAATCCCGTCGAATCCGTTGCGCCCCCACATGGTTGCGTCTGGCAGGTACTACATCCCCATTCTACCACCGCGGCGCCGATCGGCGTTTATAATCAGAATATGCGCAATCGGGATCGTTTCCTTCCCACAC
>JBJMGK010000133.1:0-5480 GCA_045807925.1 Bryobacteraceae bacterium
GCCATCGTCGAAAGGGTTTGCCTTAATGTGAAGCGCTGGCATCCAGGCGATCAGCGGGAACGCTGGGTAGGCTCGGGCCTGCTGGTGGCCGAGAAACAGTTTCGCCGTGTCAAGGGACACAACCAGATCCCCGTTCTTCTCACCGAGCTGGATGTTGTCGTCCCTTGTAAGTCAAGTCTTGCGAAACGGAGAAAGGCATCGTAAAGTGAGTTATTCCAGAGCCGCTACTTTCAACGGAAAGTCGGGCGATCCCACGGAAATCACAGCGACGATCCCATCTTCTGGCTGGATGGTCTTGATATTCCCATGGTGCAATTCCTGGACGCATCCTTCGCGGAGCACCTGGGAGAGGATGAACAGACATTGACGCGCCCGAGAGGTGATAGTGACGCGCGGTACGGTGCGAATCTGTTGCCGGTAGATCACAAGCCGGGCGGGGGCAGCTCTCCCGTTTTCAACTATCCCTACTCCCGCACGCGCGAAGCCCTTCAGCGGTTGAGAGCCGCAGGCAATTGGGATCCGTGCCACGGGATAAAGATGCGGTACACCAATCCGATCACCGGCAACCATGCCATGTGCACGATCGGTACCTTCATCCAGCTTTTGCCGAAGGGATTTGCCACTAGCGCCTATCGTGCGACGGACGCCACGATCTTCGTTCCGATCGAGGGAGAAGGCGCGAGTTATATCGGTGACGATTTCGTCTTCCATTGGAAGAAGCGAGACGTTTTCGTTGTTCCGAGCTGGAAGCACGTTCGTCATGAAGCGGCTACGGATTCGGTACTCTTTTCGTTCTCAGACCGCCCTGTGCAAGAGGCGCTTTATCTGCACCGCGAAGACCGCGGCGGGCATTAATCTCTCGAGGTGAGTTGGAAGGATCGAGTATGGAAGACATTCACTTATCCATCGCCAGCATGGGTTCTACGGTACAGGAGATTCTGTCGCAGGTGGACTCCATGCCAAAGGACTGCATTCATTGGAAACCCGGTCCCGAAGTCTGGACAGTGATGGATAATCTCTGCCATATTAGCGAATTTGTTCCTTACTGGACGGCTCAGATCGAGCAAGTCATTCATTACCCCGACAAGCAGTGGGGCCGGACGCACCACGATCCCGATCGTCTGGCAGCCGTCGCAGACACTTCTTCGCGTGACCTGCGCACCGTGAAAGAACAAATTCGATCAGGGGTGGCGAGCAGTGCATCGACGCTAGAGAGGTTCACACCAGACCAATTCGCAATCGAGGCCCCTAGTCGCAATCCTAAGTGGGGTCTGAAACCAGCATCATTCATCGTGGATACGTTGCTCGTCGCGCATCTCAAGAGCCATCTCTCTCAAATCCGGCGCAATCTCGCGCAGTTTGAAGCACAGCAACATCCCGGAGGAGTACTTCGTTGACCCCAGCTATTTGATGTTCCGAACGCACCCGTGGCGACCACGACCGACGGAAACAGATTTCCCGTGCGGCGTGTCTTTTGCGTGGGCAGAAACTACGCCGCCCACGCCCGGGAGATGGGTCGTGATCCCGACCGCGAGCCGCCTTTCTTCTTCACGAAATGGGCAGAGACGGTAGTCCCCTCAGGAGCTACGATTCCCTACCCGAGCGAGACAAGCAACTTTCAGTATGAGGCTGAACTCGTGGTCGCGATCGGGAAGTCTGGGGTGAGGATCGCTCCGACGGACGCACGCGACCACGTCTACGGCTACGCGACCGGCCTGGATATGACACGCCGCGATCTTCAGCTGCAGGCTCGTGATTTGGGCCGCCCATGGGACACCGGCAAGAATGTCGAGCAGTCCAGCCCGCTCGGTACGATTTATCCAGCAAGTCAGGTCGGGCATCTGGAAAAGGGACGGATTGCGTTGACGCTCGACGGTGAAGTCAAGCAGAGTGCCGATCTCTCCGATTTGATCTGGCCCGTACCGGATGTGATTGCGTTCCTGTCGAAGCTCTATCGGCTTGAACCAGGGGACCTCATTTACACGGGTACTCCTGCGGGCGTCGGGCCCGTGGTTCCCGGCAACAATCTGGAGGTCATGATCGAAGGTCTGGACAGCCTGAAGATTCAGATTGGGCCGCCCGCGGCTTAGCCAGCAAGGCAGACGCACGCAGTGATTTAGACGCCCATGAACACGAGAGCCATCATCCTGACATCCGCGCTCGGGACAATGATGCAAATTTGCGCATACGCGCAGGCTGCGCCGCTCTATCGAGACGAGCTCGCGCCGATCGCGCTGCGAGTTCAGGATCTGCTCGGTCGAATGACTCTCGAAGAGAAGGCGGCACAGCTTCAGTCCAGAGTCACTACGACGGCATTCGGGCGTGTCAAGATCCCGAGCCCTTTCGACGGCGAGCACATGAATGTGGAGTACGCCCGGCAGTTCCTGTCACACGGTCTCGGTACCTTTGTTTTTCTCGATGATTTTCTCGGCACGTCTGGCACAGCAAGTGAAGGCCTCGCGAAGCGAAATACACTCCAGAGATGGATCGTTGAGAATACCCGACTCGGCATTCCGATTCTCTTTCATGGCGAGGCTCTTCACGGCGCAGTCACCAGGGGAGCCACAGTATTTCCCCAGGCCGTCGCACTCGGGAGCACATGGGACGCCGAGCTGTTGGAACAGGTTTTCCGGACGGCGGCGCTTGAATCGCGCAGTGCGGGCACACTTCTTATTTTGGCGCCGGTTCTCGACCTGAGTCGGGATCCGCGTTACGGACGGGTGGAGGAGATGTATTCCGAAGATCCGTATCTGGTCGGAATATTAGGTCCGGCTGCAATCCGGGGTCTGCAAGGGAATTCGGGGACGCTGGACAGCAATCATGTGCTCGCGGTCGCAAAGCACTTTGTACATGGGCAACCGGAGAACGGCACGAACGTCGGGCCCAATGACTTCTAGGAACGTACGATGCGCCAAGTCTTCCTGCCTCCGTTCGAGAAAGCGGTGGAGGCGCATCTAGCAGCGATCATGCCTTCCTACAACGAGAATGACGGCGGCGTTCCGTCGAGTGCGAACCGTTGGCTTCTCAGACAGGTCCTTCGTGACGAGTGCGGCTTCAAAGGTCCTACTTTCTCCGACTACTTCGCCATCGACCAGCTTGCCTCGGTTCATCACGCCGCGGCGAATAAAGAGGCCGCCGGAGTGTTGGCCCTTCACGCGGGTGTGGACGTTGAGTTGCCGACGCCAGCCGGATTCGCCAACCTTCCGCAGACGGTAGGAGCCGGGAAAATTTCAGAAAGCGAACTAAATGAGGCTGTGAGCCGTATGCTCACGCTTAAATTCCAGGCTGGCCTTTTTGAGCATCCATATACTGACCCATCCAGAGCACGAGAAGAGTTAGGCGGCCAAGAAGCATCGAGGCTTTCACGTAAAGCAGCGGATGAAGCGATCGTTCTGCTGAAGAACGACAAGAACCTGCTGCCGCTTGACGTCAAAAGAATCAAAACGCTTGCCGTTATTGGGCCAAATGCAGATCAGACTCGCCTGGGTACATACATCGGTATACGGCCCCATTTTGTCAGCGTTCTCGCTGGTATTCGGGAGAGAGCGGGTCAGCACATAAAGGTTGTCTACGCGGAGGGTTGCCGGATATCAGAACCCGACACATCGCCCTCCCGCAACAGCTTCTTCCCATATGAGCCTCCAGACAAAACGGATGGAGTGCGACGAATCCGGCAAGCCGTGGAAACCGCCCGCGCTGCAGATGTAATTCTGCTCGTCGTCGGGGGAAACGAATCCGTATCGCGGGAGTCTTTCGGCAATGGAGGAGGCGTCCTGCCAGTCAGCTACGGCGACGCCGACACGCTTGAACTGCCCGGGGACCAGGAAGAACTTGTTGAGCAGATGAGCAAGTTAGGAAAGCCGATGGTGGCGATCCTGCTCAATGGCAAAGCATACGCCATCACAAGTCTTGCCAATCATGCTTCAGCGATCCTGGAGGGCTGGTACCTCGGGTAGGAGACCGGAAATGCTGTTGCGGGCGTCTTGTTTGGGGACGTCAACCCTTCGGGACATCTCCCCTTGACAATCGCCCGGAACGTGGGCAACTTCCGGTCTTCTACTACAAAACGCCTGCAGCGCGCCGCGGCTATGTATTTGGCGAGAACACGCCGCTCTTTCCGTTTGGCTTCGGTCTCAGCTATACGAGCTTCAGGTTTGGGAAACCTGTAAGCGACCATAAGGAGATCTCGCGGGCCGAAAGCGCTACAGTCTCCTTTGAGGTAAGAAACACGGGCATACGGGCAGGCGACACAGTGGTTCAGATGTACATCCACCATCCGGTGAGTAGCGTTGTGCAACCTGTGATGATGTTGAAAGGTTTTCAACGTGTTCATCTGGATGCTGGAGAGTCGAAGCGCATTACTTTCCGGATAGGTTATGACGAACTGGCCATCATTGATCTTGAGATGAGGAAGAAGGTTGAAGCGGGCGACGTAGAGATTCTCGTCGGGGAGAACGCCGCGAAACTGAATCTGTTCAGCTAACTGTAAAATCCGATTGACGCCGGCGCGTTGGCCACGAGGCTGCACTGCCAGGCCAGCAGTCGTCCAATTAGCAGTAGCCAGCGTAGATTGATTTGGGAGAGGCAATCAGACTCACCTCATGGTTAAAAGACCTCCACAGGGACATATCAAGGACTTCCACTCGATGCCGGGGTACTTGGTCCGCCGGACACAACAGATATCAACGGCTCTTTTTGCCGAAGAGTGTGGCGACTACGATCTCACTGCCGTTCAGTATGCAGCACTTGTCGCAATTGGCCTTCATCCTCAGATCGAGGCCGCGCGCGTATCGCGATTGATCTCACTGGATCGCTCAACATTAGGCGATGTGCTTGAAAGAATTGAAGCCAAAGGATTGGTCTTTCGCGCCGCAAGTTCCACAGACCGGCGAGTTAAACTCCTGAGTCTTTCGACGGCAGGGGAGAGTTTGATTGCTGATGTTGAGTCTGCGGTTCTGAAAGTCCAAGACAGACTGCTCGAACCGTTGAACGCTGAAGAACGAAAAACATTTGTGAGCTTGCTCTCCAAGCTTACTGACAGCCACCAGGGTCTTCCGCCGGCAAAGTCCTAGCTCCAGCGGCGGGTGTTGTGGTCTCGAACCAGAAGATCATTCGATCGTACTCGGAATCACGTCGGTGACGGTAGTAGGTCAGCTTTTCACATGCCGGTTAACATTTAGGCACTTGGAGGATGCACAGTTGGCCATAACGCCCAAACTTCTGAAATGACCTTGTTTGCCCGCATCGGGTAGCATAGGTACCGAAAAACGCTAGATTCTTATCGGAAGCGCTGAACGAGAATGCAGATTGACACCCCCGCTGAAGAGGCGCTTTCGATAGGAGCGTTTGAAGGAAGCCGCTGTAGATAACGCCTCTGGTCTATGGGCTTTGAAGCTTGTTTCTGGGGTCAAAGAGTCGGCGTAGTGGTTGTTTTGGACAAGAAGAAGGCCATCGGTGGTAGTCAAAGCGCATCGGTGAAC
>JBJMGK010000134.1:0-3302 GCA_045807925.1 Bryobacteraceae bacterium
CCCAACCGGTGTCGGTTGGGTTAGGTAAAAATGTAACCCAGGGGCGCGGGAAGCACCTGTAGTACGTGTCATCAATTCCCAAATTCAGTCGCAATCGTCGAGCTGAGGGAATGTGGAAATCTCGCGGTGTTCGCGAGATTTCCAAGCGGCTGTGGGAACGAGTGGAAAGCCTGGTGTTGGCTTTCCATAGTTTCCATCGGGCGCGCCATTTCCTCAGCTCCCTTCAGGCTGTGGCCCGTTTTCGCAGCCGTTCTGCTGCGCTACCGCGCTGCCTGTTGATCGTGATGTCTGGGCCGCGCCAGGGCCGTTTCAGCACGATCTCCGATTTTGCTGCACTCACTGTCTCGAGTTGGTCTCGGAGTTCGGTCAAGCGGCGCTGCAGTTCAGCCGGGTTGAGTCCGTCATAGGTCGCCTTCAGCTGCTGTTTGGCCGTGCGGTCGATCTGGCCAGATACGATCAGCCGCTGATACGGTGTGCGCGCCTCGTCATAGGTCCGCTTGATCCGCCCGTTCACACGCACCTTGCTCGCCAGCTTGATCGTCGGCAGGAAGAAGTTCTTGTATAGCCGCAGCACGGTGTAGATCTGATTCAGCAAGCGCAACTCACTCGTGCGATCGAACCGTCGATACCCTACCACCTTGCGCACGTGCGTCCAGTTCTTCTGCTCAACCCAGGCATTATCGTTCTTCTGGTACGGCCGCGAACGCGAAAGCTGAATCCGCTGCTCGCGGCACCAGTCCAGCAAAAGATCATTCACCAGGGCCGAGTCGTTGTCCGGATGCAATTCCCGAATGCGGAATGGAAAGCGTGGGCGCATCTGGCTCAGGCCTTCCTTCGTGGCCTGTTGTGAGCGTACTGCGATCGCCTGCCCTTCCCACCAGTTCGTAGCAATGTCTACAGCCGAAATAGTATAAATGTAGTCGCCTCCCGTCGAGCGCCCGCAGTGTGCGACAAAGTCCACCTGCAGATTGCCAATCTCCTTCGTGTCCCACTCGCTCGCAACCTTCACCGGCACCTTCTGATAAATCAGCCGCTGCACGTTGGGATTGCGGTTCCGTCGCAGCATCCGGACCCGCTTCTCGCGTCGCAACAGTCGGTCGATGGTGCTTGCCGAAATCGTGCTCAACTGCTCAGCCACCCCATCCGTACATCGCAGTTCCCCCAACGCCCGCAAGCGCTCCACCTGTTCTCGCAAGACCACAGCCAAGCGTTGCCCACACGGCTGCTCGAACATATCCCAAAGCTCCACCAAGGCCGTCATTACGGCTGCCCCGTATTCGGCTTTCCGATTGCGTCCGCACCGCTACTTCGACACCGGCCCCGGTTCTCGATTCAACACCCTAATCAGGTACATCCGGTGATATCCGGTGCGCTTTTCCGCTTCGTCCAGCAGCCCACTCCGATCCCTCTCGCCGGCTCGCTCATACTCCTTCCGAACCTCCGCTAAGTACTGCTTACTCGCGTGCATGTCCACCTTTCATCGGTGCCATGCCCGCTCCCTTCCGCGTTACTTTTTTACCTGACGCAACCGACCCGCTCTGGGTGACATTTTAGGTGACCCAATTCGAAGGGCGTACGAAGATCGCCGGAGATGGTATAATGTCGCCCAGTTTTGAAAGGTCGTCGATGAATTCCTTCGAGCCTCTTGCTGTCGATACTCGCGAACTCACATCCTCAGCCCTCAACGACTCGGTGCTTAAAGACGAGGACCTCTCGCAATTGCTGAACTTTGTCCGGGAAGTAAACAACGTCCTCATTATGGCAATCGAACCGACCCAGAGGGCCCTAGAGGATGTCCAATCAGTGGATTTGGTCGACAACGCTGCAAAGCGCACCGCGCTTGTCGCTCATCTTGAGGAACTTCAAACTCGTGAATACTATAAAATCCTTACTGTCTGCGACCAGTTGCGCACATTAAATACGAAGGCTGACACTTTCATTCGGCCAATTGTAGATCACCTCAAAGATTCAGTAAAGTGGCGGTCTCTTTTCGATAGAATTGACGAGCGCGAAGGATACATTCAACACCTCGTATCGCAGGAAATAAGAGAGCTGACCAGCAGTCTTAAGGCAGCCGATACTCCGCAAGCAATGGAAGCCGTAAAGAAAACGGCATCGGCACTCCACAACGAGATATCAATGACGCTTGAGGAGATGCGGAAACTTAAGGATTTGTTGATGACGCAATCCGGAACGGCGGGGTTTCGCTCGCTTACTAGTAGGAAGGAACTCTCTCAGAAAGTCGTCTCCATCACTCATGTTCACCACAATGAGAAAATCGACATCTCGCGGGCGCGAATAACGAACGGGAGCATCAACGTAAACACAGGCCAGCAGGAAAATATTACGGCGGCTGCCGGAGGGTCGAAGATGACCGAAAAATACCTCGCATACATTTTTGGAACGGTGTTTCTCGCGGGTCTGTTGGCCCTAGTAACAATAAACCCCAAGCTCACTCCGACGCAGTGGTTCGTGTACCGCATTGTGTTGGCGATAGCGGCTGCAGGCGTGGCCGCTGTCATACCTGGATTCTTGACCGTTCGGGTGCCTAAATATATTCGCGCTGGCGGGGCACTAGCGATCTTCATCATCGTATTTTGGTTCAATCCGCCCACACTCTCATCGGACTTCTCCGGGCAGGACAACACTAGCTCGACTGCAAACCCGTCAGGCAAGAAATAGCCGCCCCGGCCATCACCACTGCTGTACCCAGGCGAGGGCCTAATTCTGCTCCTTCTCGTCGCCGTCAGCGTGGCGTTCATACTCTCCCCGTGTGACCGCGAGTTGTGGAGTTGTGAGCTGAGCCGGAGACCGATAAGTTGGCTATGGGCTGTAGTTAAGGGCGTCTTCGCTCGACTGGGGCAAAGCCGGCTCTCGCTCATTCACCGCGTCCAAGTCCCTCAAAACGCACGGATGATGGAGAGGGCACGTTCGAACTATCGGTGGTTAACGTAGCTCCCGAGACACGGCGTTCTAGGAAATTACTCGTGTGTGGTCCGGAAGGGTAGAGTAGAACGCAATAGTGTCGGTCTCGGCGCGTTCCAGAATTCACTCTTGTCCAAAACAGCTTTGAGTTGAGTGCCGGGTGAGGTAATCGAAAGGAAAAGCCCTCCGATAATTGAACGAGAGCAGAATCTGTTCGTTTGCTGCGGGCTGATCCTGCCCCGAATCACGAAAGAGGAGGGCAATCCAATCGTACAAGTAGCCAGTCTTTTCAATCAACTGCTCCAGCATTTCCCCAGGATCGAGTTTGGGGCGCTGGTCAAGAAACACAATGCCGAGCGGTGCGCCAAGGGCTTCGG
>JBJMGK010000135.1:0-10713 GCA_045807925.1 Bryobacteraceae bacterium
ACTCCGGGTTCAACCTGTTCGACCAGAACGATGAGAATCTGCTGTGCGCCATCGTTCGCGGCGAGTTCAATATCAGCGGTCTGCAGAACAAAACCCTTCGCCGCCATCTGTCCGAACTCACCAGCAACCAGGTCTCAAGGCTACTCAAACGACTACGGACTCATGGGCTTGTCAAAAAGGTCGGCCACACCTACAAGTATTATGTGACAGCATTCGGCAAACAGGTCGTTGCTACCGCTCTCAAACTCCGTGACCTTGTGATCATCCCCCAACTTGCCCTCGAGTTTACTCATTAGTTCCTTTTCCTGACAGAAAACGTCACAACCTTCATGGATAGGTACTAAAGGACCGACCGAAGGTGCTGTCTGAGCAGGGAAGCTATCGCCGGTCGGCTGCGATCCAGAGCCTCAAGATGGGATTTGGCGGTTTCCGGCGGAGCCTCGGCGATCGGACCGCTTCCGTCCAGGCGAGACGCCCTCGAGAAGTCTAGAACCATTTTGCGCGCCATCTGATCAAGCACTTCCCAAAGAACATTTCCCGAAATGCCGCCATCCCTGAGCAGTTGTTTGGCAGAGCCTAGCAGAGACATCGGGACTGTTATGGCGAGCAACTCTGAGGCAAAGATGAGGTGCTTGTGCCCCGGGCTAAGCTCAATTGACCGGGTGCCGTTGCGGCTCAGGAATCGTCGTACTTGCCTGACGGCCTTGATCTCGCCCTCAACCACAAATCTTGACGTGGAGAGGGAAGGCAGCCTGAGAATGGTCGCGACATTCGCTCCTCGCTTCGTGAGCGGCTCCAGGGCCCCACTGTCGAACCAGGTTTCACACAGCGCAAACCCCTGAGCCCTGAGCGGCAGATCAGACGCACAGAGCTCGTCAACAACTCTCGCAACAGACGAGTCGGGCAGTTTCATCAGAATCAGGTTCGCCGCGTGCAGTTCCTGGTACTCCGCAACCGGGTAACCGGCGCGTATCTGGTTCGAGTGTCGCCGGGCCACTCGGATGCTGCTCGATTTTACGGGTCCAAGCTCTTGGATAATACTGGGCAGGCGGAGGATTTCTGAATGGGTAGAATTGCCCTCAATGATGAGCCCGAGTTGCAGCTGCTGGTTCATACACGCCGCTAGTCTTCAGTGCCTTAATCCGATCACGAAACTGGGCCGCCTTCTCGAATTCAAAGACTTTCGCCGCCTCTCGCATCTTTACCTCTAACTCAGCAATCAGAGCGTCTCTTTCGTCCGGGGAAAGTTCGGCATCCGGTTCCTGCTCCACCTCAAGTGGGACGTCGACGTAGTCGCCCTCTGTGATGGCGACGAGGCTCATGTCGATCGGCTTGATAATGGTTTCGGGTGTGATTCCGTTGGCTTGATTGTACGCCTTTTGCAGGGCGCGCCGCCGCTCGGTTTCGTCCATCGCGCGCCCCATACTGTCCGTGATGACATCGGCGTACAGGATGGCGCGGCCGTAAATGTTGCGCGCAGCCCGGCCGATCGTCTGAATCAACGATCCCGACGATCGAAGAAAACCTTCCTTGTCTGCATCCAGAACAGCGACGAGTGACACCTCGGGCAGGTCGAGCCCTTCTCGGAGCAAATTCACTCCGATCAGAACGTCGTACACGCCTCGACGCAGGTCTCGAAGAATTTTCAGCCGGTCAAGAGTGCTGACCTCGGAATGTAGATACGCGCACTTCACGCCAACTTCCGAGTAATACTCGGACAGATCTTCCGCCATTCGCTTCGTAAGCGTATTCACGAGTGCCCGCTCGTTCCGCTCCGAACGCAGCCGAATTTCGCCGAGCAGATCATCCACTTGTCCCTTGATTGGACGCACGTCGATTTCGGGGTCAATCAATCCAGTCGGGCGGATGACCTGTTCAACCACGACGCCCGCAGATTTCGTCAATTCATAGGGGCCCGGCGTTGCGGACACATAGATGACCTGGTGAACTCGAGATTCAAACTCAGCGAAGTTCAACGGGCGGTTGTCCTTCGCGCTCGGAAGCCGGAAACCAAAATCCACCAGGACGTTCTTCCGCGATTGATCGCCGTGGAACATACCTTGCAATTGCGGTACAGTCTGGTGACTCTCGTCGATGAGCATCAACGCGTCGGTCGGCAGGTAATCCAGCAAGGTGGGCGGAGCTTCGCCCGGGAGTCTTCCCGAGAAGTGCCGCGAATAGTTTTCGATGCCATGGCAGTAACCCACCTGTTTGATCATTTCGAGATCAAACATCGTGCGTTGGTAAACCCGCTGCGCTTCGATCAGCTTGCCGCTGCTCTCGAGTTCCTTATGCCACCACTGCAATTCGTTCTCGATGCTCTGCATTGCCTGCTGGCGAGTAGGAGCATCCATGACGTAGTGCGTCTTGGGATAGATGGGCAGCCGCAGGTAGGTCTGCTTCACCTGTCCCAGGATGGGATCGATCTGGCTTAGCGACTCGATCTCATCGCCCCAGAGTTCAATCCGATAGGCATTGTCGTCATACGTGGGAAAAAGTTCAACCACATCGCCGCGCACACGAAAGGTGCCGCGCCGGAAATCGTGATCGTTTCGCTCGTAAAGGATCTCTACCAGGCGCCCCAGCAGCTCTTTTCTCGTGATCCTTTGTCCCTTCTCCAGCATGAGGAGCATGCCGTAGTAAGCTTCCGGAGATCCCAGGCCGTAGATGCAGCTGACGCTTGCGATGATCACGCAGTCTCTCCGCTCAAAGAGCGATCGCGTCGCTGAAAGACGAAGCTTGTCTAGCTCGTCGTTGATCGTCGCTTCTTTCTCGATGTAGATGTCTCCGGAAGGAATGTATGCTTCCGGTTGGTAGAAATCGTAGTAACTGACGAAATACTCGACTGCATTCTCAGGGAAAAAAGTCTTGAACTCGTGATAAAGCTGGGCGGCGAGCGTTTTGTTATGAGCCAGAACCAGCGCGGGACGATTGCAAGCCTCGATGAGCTTGGCCATCGTGAACGTCTTTCCGGAGCCCGTCACGCCCAGCAGAACCTGATGAGCCTCTCCGTCCGTGATGCCCCGCGTGAGCTGCTCTATAGCAGAAGCCTGATCCCCGCGCGGCTGATAATCGATGCCTAATTTGAACGGCACCACTCAAGTATAAAGATGCATAGCCGGATCGATCTTCCCGGATGCCGGGCTTTGTTATCCTGAGACTTTAAGTCTCGAGCCTTCCTCGGGCCACCGGGTGTCTCTCCTGACACATGGAGGCCGCCAGCGTTAACGTCATGAAAGTGTTCGAACTGACTCGACAACTCGTCGACATCGAATCCATTACTCCGAACGAGGGAGACGTTTGTGCCTTTCTCGAGAGCAAGCTTTCTGACTTGGCCGCTCGCTTCGGGGGGCAAGTTGAAAGGATGCCGGTAGAACCTGGTCGGGACAATCTTCTTGCCCGCTTCGGCCGGCCTGACGTTGTCCTCTCCACGCACCTGGACACAGTTCCTCCGTTTTTTCCATCCCGCGAAGACGAAGAGCACATTTGGGGACGCGGCGCTTGCGACACCAAGGGCATCATCGCTTCCATGACGGTGGCTTCCGAGCAGTTGCTCGAAGACGGTGTGCGCAATTTCGGCCTGCTGTTTGTCGTAGGCGAGGAAAAGAATAGTGCCGGCGCTCACGTTGCCGCCAAAAATCCTTGCGGGTCGAAATACATCATCAACGGTGAGCCGACGGAAAATAAGCTCGCTTTAGGGTCGAAGGGCGCGCTTCGGTACGAGTTCCGCGCCGCGGGGCGCATGGCGCACTCCGCCTATCCCGAGCTTGGAGTTTCTGCAATCGATAAATTGCTGAACGCGCTCGAGCGGCTGCGAGAAATGGAATTGCCTCGTCACCCGGTGCTTGGTCTGAGTACGTTGAACATCGGCACCATACGCGGCGGGCGAGCTCCCAACGTCATTCCGGATGAAGCTGTTGCCGAGATCTTCATCCGCGTCGTCGACGACGTTACTGACCTGAGAAAGCAGATTGAGGCAGTGGCACAGCCGGACGTCGAGGCTGTTGAAGTTCTTTTCATTCCAGCGCTTCATCTCCAATCGCTGGAAGGTTTCGACACGACCGTTGTCGCTTTCACGACGGACATACCGGCGTTTGACGGCGGTTGGGGAGAGCCTCTGCTGATTGGGCCGGGCAGCATCCATGTCGCGCACACATCAGAGGAACGGGTTCCCAAGGCGGAGCTAGTCGA
Source organism: Bryobacteraceae bacterium (assembly GCA_045807925.1). Classification (GTDB taxonomy): domain Bacteria; phylum Acidobacteriota; class Terriglobia; order Bryobacterales; family Bryobacteraceae; genus Bog-105. The sequence goes on from JBJMGK010000135.1 coordinate 4,192, forward strand.
CGCTGTCAACCTTTACAAGCAACTGGTCAAGCGGCTGCTGAAATAGCCTCTTTGGCCGAATTACATTTAACAAAGACGAGAAACATGAGACCGATTGAAGTTGGAGTCCTTGGCGGGACCGGAATGGTGGGCCAGCATTTTATTCGCTTCTTGCAGGGCCACCCTTGGTTCAAGCTGACTTGGCTGGGAGCGAGTGATCGATCCGCGGGTAAGAAGTTTTCCGACGCGACTCAGTGGCGGCTCGACTCCGACATGCCGTCAAGTTTACGTGACATTGTCGTGTCTGATTGTCAGCCAAATTCCGCCCCTCGGCTGGTCTTTTCGGCGATGGACGCCTCTGTTGCGACCGAAATCGAGCAGGCTTTTGCTCGAGCCGGGCACATTGTCGTCTCGAACTCCCGGAACCATCGCATGGAGCCGGACGTTCCCCTCCTCGTGCCCGAGATCAATCCCGGCCACCTCTCAGCCATTTCGGTTCAACGCAAAAATCGCAATTGGCAGGGGGCGATCGTCACGAATCCAAACTGCTCAACCATCGTGTTGACCATGGCGCTCGCGCCATTAGTTCGCTTCGGCATCAAATCTGTGATCGTTTCCACCATGCAGGCGGTGTCGGGCGCGGGCTACCCCGGTGTTGCTTCCATGGACATCGTCGGCAACGTCGTTCCCTATATCGGCAGCGAAGAAGAGAAGATGCAGATCGAGACGCAAAAGATTCTCGGTGGCTATGTCGACGGACATTTCCGTCCTCTTGATGCGACGGTCAGTGCACATTGCAATCGGGTTGCGGTTGTGGACGGACACGTGACGGCTGCGTCGGTCCGCCTCGAATCGAAACCGACGCTTGAAGAAGTGCAGGAAGCGATCGGGAGTTTCAGAGGACTGCCTCAACAGAAAAATCTTCCGAGTGCGCCGGCGCAACCGGTGGTCTACCTGCCGCAGCAGGATCGTCCTCAACCACGACGTGACGCGATGCGCGACAACGGTATGAGCGTGACTGTTGGCCGGGTGCGTCCCTGTCCGGTGCTCGACATCAAGTTCGTTGCGTGTGGGCACAATACCATCCGTGGTGCTGCCGGTGCGGCCGTGCTGAATGCCGAGCTGATGGCCGCCGAGGGCATTCTGGATTAGGCATCGCGAATGATCGTCATGAAATTCGGCGGAACTTCCGTCGAATCCGAAGAAGCTATCAACCGCGTCGCGGGCATCGTTAAGCAGTTTGAATCGCGGCGACCCGTCGTTGTCGTCTCCGCAATGGGCAAGACAACCAACGAACTTCTGGATATTGCGCGAGAGGCTGCTGCCGGCCGGCGCGGTGAAGCGCTCGCCATGGTGCAACAAGTAAGGTCGGCTCATCTTCTGCATGGACTTGCCGTTGCGGGTGGTGCGGCGGACGAACTCCAGTCGCTTCTCCAGACGCGTTTCGACTGGTTGCAAGACCTTGTCAGAGGGTTAGCGATCGTGCGTGAATTGTCGCCCCGGTCTTCGGACGCGATTGCAAGCCTAGGCGAACAACTGTCGAGTCTGATTGTGACGTTTGCTTTCCGAAACGCGGGGATGCGCGCCGAACATGTCGATTCGCGCGATGTGGTCGTGACGGATGATAGCTTTACTCATGCTCAGCCGATCGTGGACGAGACGTATCCGCGTCTGCGGGGCAATGTTCGGCCAATCGCTGAGAAGAATGTCGTTGTCATGGGCGGCTTTATCGGCTCCACGGTGAATGGGCAAACCACTACGCTGGGACGAGGCGGTTCGGACTTCTCGGCGTCTTTGATTGGAGCTGGTCTGGACGCCGAAGAGATCCAGATCTGGACAGACGTCGACGGTATGTTGACCGCCGATCCGCGTATCATCGCGGGCGGTCACCGTGTGAAGAGCATATCCTTTGCGGAAGCCGCAGAAATGGCTTACTTCGGAGCTAAAGTGCTGCATCCCGCAACCGTGCTGCCCGCGGTCGAAAAGAACATTCCGGTGCTGATTCTGAATTCCAGGCGTCCGCACGTGGGAGGCACCAAAATTACGGCAAATCCGACCCCGTGTAGAAACCCGGTGAAGTCCATCTCGTGTAAGCGCGGCGTGACGATCGTCAACGTAAATTCGTCACGCATGCTCATGGCGCATGGTTTTCTCCGCCGCATGTTTGAAATATTCGACCGGCACGGAATCAGCGTGGATATGATCTCGACTTCGGAGGTGAGCGTGTCGCTCACTCTGGAGGGCAGCAACGAGTTGGACGAGATTGTGCGTGAACTCTCGGAATTCGCTTCCGTGCGTGTTGAAAACGGGCAGGCGCTGGTCTGTCTGGTCGGCGAGAACATCCGGCACACGCCGGGTATCGCAGCACGCACCTTCGGAGCGTTCGAGAAGAACATCCGGATGATTTCACAAGGTGCTTCGGAGATGAACATCGGGTTTGTGGTTGCGGACGAGGAAGTTCCCGAGGTGGTTGGTGTTCTGCACCGGGAGTTCTTCTCCGAGCTTGATCCCGATGTCTTTGAGTGAGGATGGATGGCACAGTCGAGAAAACTAGCGCTTGTCGGTTACGGAAAGATGGGCCAGATGATCGAACGCCTTGCTCCCGGGCAGGGGTTCGAAGTCGTCCTTCGCCTTGACGAGCACAACAACGAGGGCGGCCAGGCAATCACTCGCGAGAACTTTCAGGGGGTCGACGTAGCCATTGAGTTTTCGCATCCCGAAGTGGTAACCGGCAATCTGAAGCGCCTCGCGCAAACGGGCGTGAATGCCGTAACGGGTACAACGGGATGGTTGAAGGACTTGAACGATGTCACGCAAGTCGTTCAGAAGGCCGGCACCGGGCTGGTCTGGAGCCCGAATTTTTCTGTCGGTGTTGCCGTTTTCAGGCGTCTCGTCGCCAAAGCTGCGGAGTTATTGAAGGACGAGCCCGAATACGGAGCGTGGGCCTGGGAAATACATCACGACGCCAAACAGGATGCTCCTTCCGGAACGCTTCTGCAGCTGGTTAAGACCGCCGAAGAGCACGGCTACAAGAGGAAAATCGACGTTAGCTCAAACCGTGCGGGAAAGCATCCGGGCACTCACGAAATCGGTTTTGATTCGCAGGCCGACACCATCACTTTACGTCACACAGCGAGGAGCCGTGAGGGCTTTGCACTCGGAGCTTTGAAAGCGGCCCAATGGGTTCAAGATCGACGCGGCGTTTTCACTTTTGACGATGTCCTTTTCGGGAACTCGGCCGAGATTTAGAATAGGAGGGATCATGTTCACCGGCTGCGGGACCGCCTTAGTCACTCCTTTTCGTCAGGACCTCTCACTAGATGAGGCCGCAATGCGATCTCTCGTGAAGCGGCAAATCGAAGCCGGCATCGACTTCTTGTGTCCCTGCGGAACCACGGGCGAGAGCCCCACCCTAAAACGCTCCGAACATCTGCGGGTTGTGGGAATCACGGTCGAAGAATCACGCGGTCGTGTGCCGGTGCTCGCAGGCGCAGGCGGATATGACACAACGGAGGTGATCGAGCTAGTCAAGGAGCTGAAAAAGCTTGGAGCCGACGGCATCCTGTCCGTTACTCCTTACTACAACAAGCCGACCCAGGAAGGCCTGTACCAGCACTACCGGGCCATTGCAGAATCGACAGATCTGCCGATCGTTCTCTATAACGTACAGCCACGAACTGCGGTGAATATTGAGACCGCGACTCTGTTGCGACTGGCGGAGATCCCGAACATCATCGGCGTCAAAGAAGCGTCCGGCAATATTGGACAGATTGTCAGCGTTGCATCGAGAGTGCCCGAAGGATTCCTGGTCTTTTCGGGGGACGACGCGGTCACCATTCCATTGATTGCGATGGGCGGCCACGGAGTGATTTCTGTAGTCTCGAACGAGATTCCCGGAGAGTTCGCTCAGCTAACGCGTGCGGCCCTGAACGGCGACTTCGGCACAGCGAGGCGTCTGCATCGGAAATACCAGGATCTGATGGAAATAAACTTCGTGGAAACCAGTCCCGGGCCAGTCAAGTTTGCCATGGCGCGGATGGGACTGCTCGAGCTTGCTTACCGGCTGCCATTGGTTCCGCCTCAGCCCGCCTCTCAAAAGAGAGTGGAGCAGACCCTCGAAGCCTTGGGACTCCTGACGGGAGTCAGAGTTTGATTTCGAACGTAAAAACTTCCGAACTACAACAATCGATTGAGAATCTTTTCGAACGGCCTCCTTCGAGCTATTCAGAGGAGCATCGAGCCATTTTCTCGTCGTTTTTGCACCTTCTGAATTCTGGAAGTGTTCGGGCTGCCGAACCCGATTCGTCGCAATTGTCAGGCTGGCGCGTGAACACCTGGGTGAAGAAGGGAATTCTTCTTGGCTTTCGGATGGGTGTGATCGTGGACATGACGAAGGGCGGCAGCTTGCCGTTCTTCGACAAGTCGACGTACCCTCTCAAACAAATTGGCGCCGACGCCGGTGTCCGTATCGTACCCGGCGGCTCGAGTATCCGCGATGGAAGTTTCATCGGCCGGGGAGTTACGTGTATGCCGCCGATGTACATCAATGTCGGGGCGTACGTGGACGACGGAACAATGGTGGATTCTCATGCTCTTGTCGGGAGTTGTGCTCAGATTGGCAGGAACTGTCACATCTCGGCTGCTTCTCAGATAGGCGGCGTACTGGAGCCGGTCGGCGCGTTGCCCGTCATCATCGAAGATGAAGTTCTGGTTGGTGGCAACTGCGGCGTCTACGAAGGCACCATCGTGAAGGCACGTGCAGTTTTGGGAAGCGGAACGATTCTGAATCGTTCAACGCCCGTTTACGATCTGGTTCGCGGTGAGATTCTCAGGTCTAGCGCGGACCAATCTCTTGTCATTCCCGAGCAGGCAGTCGTGGTTTCGGGTACGCGGCGGATTACTCAGGGCATGGGTGCCGAATGGGGACTATCTCTCTACACTCCAGTGATCGTTAAGTATCGCGACGTCGGGACGGACACCAAAGTCCAGCTCGAAGATCTTCTGCGGTAGAACATAGTGGGTGAGTCGGAGAGGATGCGTCAGAGCGCAATGCGGCTCCGACGGGCGGGCAGAATCAGGGAGGGAACACGTTGACCAGAAGAGAATGGCTTGCGAGCGTCGCCGCCACTCCGTTGGCGAAGGCCGCGTCCGCGACAGACGAAAACGTGAAATCGGCTCCTGCCGCGCCCGTCGTCATCGGAAAAGCTTCGTCGTATGACGACGACATCACGGGCAAACTAAAGTCGATGTTCGACCAGCTTGGCGGAATAGAAAAGCTGGTCAGGAACAAGACCGTGACCATGAAGCTGAATTTGACCGGTCCGCCCACAAATTTTGTGAACGGACGGCCGCCCCAATTTACGCACTGGTGTCATCCCGCTGTGGCCGGCGCTGCCGCTCATCTCCTCGATCGCGCGGGCGCCAGGCGAGTGCGGTTCGTAGAGAGTGGGGCCGGTGATACTAGCCCGATTCAGGAATATATTGCGAAAGCAAACTGGGATGTGAAGGCGTTGCAAAACGCCGCCAAGATCGTGGAATTTGAAAACACGGTCAACTTGGGCCGCGGTAAGAAGTACGTCCGCATGGACGCCGGCCCGGGGCCATACATGTTCCCGGCTGGGACGTCAACGAGGTTTATGCGGAAACTGATGTGTTCGTCAGTCTGGCGAAGTTGAAGAATCATTCGGTTTGCGGCGTGACGCTGTCGATGAAGAATCTATATGGCTGTGTTCCTCTTTCCATCTACGGCAGCGATGCCGGATAAACGAGCCCAACGAACATCCAAACAGTAACCGCGCGGCCGTCGGTCACAGCGGGACGCGGGCGCCCGCGAAGTGCTCGCCCGGCGAACTGGCGTTCGGCACCAATCACCACCCGGGTTATCGCATGCCTCGTGTCGTTTCGGATCTCGTGGCGGCCATGCCGGTCCATCTTGCGATTATTGATGGACTCGAGTCTATGGCCGGCGCTGAACTGCCTCGCGCCAACGTCACTCGTCCGGTAAAGCCCGAGGTACTGATCGCCGGATTGAACCCGGTATGTACCGATTCGGTCGCCACCGCCGTGGTGGGTTACGATCCCCGCGCGGCTACTAACCCGGAATTCTCATAGAGGGTCTAGCGAAAGGCCGTCTTCTCTGGCATAAACATATTTGCCACAACATGTTTCAGCCAAGGAGGAGAGGCTTTCGCTATGACAGAGTGTACGCAATCCCGATTGCCCTTCGCTAACCACGGCAGCCGTGAAGTGGTGGCGGAGTTTAGCGGTGGAACGATGACTTCCGATAGCGGCGCGCTGCTGCTACGGGAAACCGACCGGAGAATGAAACTGCTGGCGCGGTTCAGCCAGTGTTTTCTGGATGGGCACAACCAAGCGTTAGTGCAGCACCCGGTGGAGCAGATGCTGGCGCAACGGATCTACAGTTTGGCTCTGGGCTACGAAGACCTGAACGATCACGAGCAACTGCGGCAGGATCCGCTGCTGAAGTTGCTGGCCGGGAAACCGGATCTGAACAAAGCATTAGCAGGCAAGAGCACGTTGAAT
>JBJMGK010000136.1:0-17069 GCA_045807925.1 Bryobacteraceae bacterium
TACTGTTCGCCGATCGCGTGAGCGCGGCTACTATGCGCGCCAATCAACTTCGGCTCTATCTGTCGGTAATGGCTTATTTGCTGGTGTGCGGGCTGCGCCGTTTGGGACTGCGAGCCACCCATTTGGCCCACGCGCAAGTCGGCACGATTCGTTTGCGGCTGCTCAAGATCGGCGCGCAGATTCGCGTGACAGTGCGCAAGGTTTGGGTCCAGATGAGCAGCAGCTTTCCGCTACAAACTCTCTTCAGCCAGGCTCTTCAGCAATTGCGCTGCTGAACTCATGGCGGCCTGTGGCCACTCGTTCTTTGACAACTCCAAAACAAATTTCACCCCACTCACGACTGGTGTCTCTTTCGGAGGTCTTCTGAAGCTCGATTTATCACGTGCTCCCAGTTTTAGCCGACGGCTATTCGGATTCAACGTCTTCGTGAGAAATGGCGGCTAGCGCACGCAGCGCCGGGAACGTCAGGCCGGCTTCTCACAGTTGATGAGCCACGGAATGCCGAATTGGTCAACAACCATCCCGAAACGAAGCGCCCAAAATGTTTCCTCAAGCGGCTGTTGTACAGTCCCGCCTGCTGCCAGTTCCTTGAAGATGCGCTCGGCTTCTATTGGGTCACCGAGGTTCAACTGGAGAGCGAAACCCTGCGGCTTCTGATATCGTCCGGGCAGCGCATCTGAGCCGTGAATTGTGAAGTCGGCATGAGCGAATGTGGCATGGCTGATCTTCTTCCGCCAATCACGGGGCGTGTGCAGTTCCATTGGCGTATCCTCGTACGTCATCATGAACACGGTCCTGCCTCGGAGGCACTGTTCGTAGAACTTAAACGCCGCTTCACATTGGCCGTCGAACGTCAAATTCGGATACAGTCGCACGTCGTTCCCCTTTAGATGTGAACTAGCCGGATTTGGCAGCCCCAAAAGGCAAATATCGGACTACCCTCGTCCGCGTACCCGAATCAATTGCCGGCGGTCACGTTTCGAGGGTCTACCTTCGTGCAGTACTTCGAAGACTGGCATCGACTTGCGCTCTTCGGCCGCTTTGCGCCGCGCCTCCCGGCTTTCGTCTGTTTCGCGGTATAGAGTCTGGGCAACGGTGGCCGGCCCTCGCATCTCGCTGAGAGCCAGTACCTCCACTTGAAATTCGCCGCTGCCGTTCGTGATCTGTAGGAAATCTCCGACCTTGACTTCACGCGAAGGCTTTACACTCTGTTTGTTGGCCTCAACTCTGCCAAGCTCACAGCTGCGAGCGGCAAGGGAGCGCGTCTTGAAGAAACGAGCCGCCCAGAGCCATTTATCAACTCTCATTTGCTGTTCTACCCAACACCTCCATTGTCATGCATGGGCAAGGTTCTGGATCTACTAGGATCAACTTTGGGAATAAAACCGCCGATATGTCTGAGCAGCCATCAGGAAACGAATTGTGGGGCTCAGATGTCGTTTTATCCGCGCCGAATATCGTAAGATCTTGACGTTCTCGATGATCTTATGTGCGCTCCGAGTTATTTGCGCCGCCCGCGTGTTCGAGCGCACCATTCAAATGGGTCGCTTTTGCGTTGGCCTCATCGCGCTTCTGGTTTGCGCTTTCGCCCCGTCGATGGTGGCCCAGACATGCCAGGTGACTCAGCTTCGGGTGCATGTTAGAGACTCTCAGGAAAGTCCTATCTACGATGTTCAGGTCCGCATCCAAAGCGGCGATGCACAACCTCTGGACCGGAGCACCGGAACGAGTGGAAGTGCCGATTTCGACGACATTGCCTGCGGAAGCTACAGCATCACAGCCAATAAGCAGGGCTTCGCGGAGAAAACCGCAACGGCCGAAGCGGGCAAGAGCCCGATTGCGGACGTAACCCTGGTACTCGAGCCAATGATGCAACATTCCGAGGTCGAGGTGAAAGACACGGCCCCGCGCATCGAGCAGAGCTCTTCTGAAAACAACGAACTCCGTCCTTCAGAAATGAAACCTCTACCGACCAGCCCGCGGAATGTCTCCGACACACTGCCTCTTGTTCCCGGTATCGTTCGTTCACCCGACGGCGAACTGAAGCTCGACGGACAGGGTGAACAACGCAGTTCGCTGGTCGTCAATCAGAGCGACGTTACTGATCCCGCGACGGGTAAGTTCGGCCAAACGGTGCCGGAGGATTCCGTAGAAACCGTGAATGTATTGAGTACGCCGTTCCTCGCACAGTATGGCCGGTTTACACAAACGGTCGTAGCCGTAGAGACGAAACGCGGCGGCGAGAAGTGGCACGGTGATCTGAACGATCCATTCCCCGATTTCCGGATCCGGAGCTACCATATGCGCGGCATACGGAACGAGACTCCTCGCGGCGTCTTAGGCGGCCCCTTGATTCACAACCGGCTGTACGTCAATTCGGCACTTCAGTACCTGCTGGATAAGGTCCAGAGCCGCACGCTGGGCTTCCCTTACAACGAATCGAAGCAGGAACGCTACAACTCATTTACGCAACTCGATTTCATTGCTTCCCAGCGGCAAATCATAACCGCAACGCTCCACATCAGCCCGCAGCACATCAATTTTGTCAATCCCGATTACTTCAGTCCGCAGCCAACCACACCCACGTACGCACAGCACAATTACATCGGAACGGCTGCCGATCACCTGGCAGTTCTCGGGGGAATGTTGGATAGCTCTATTTCATTTCAGCGGTTCAGTGCCTACATCGGGCCGCAAGGCAGCGCCGATATGATCCTGACCCCGACGGGGAAGGCAGGAAATTACTTTGCCACTCAAAATCGCGATTCGCGACGCACGGAGTGGCTGGAACTCTTTTCTCCAAAGCCGCTCACCTTCGCGGGATCGCATCTCTTCAAGATCGGGAACTCCGTCACATCTGCGGGTAATCATGGGCAATTCGTATTTCATCCAATCGACATTGATGATCAGAATGGACGTCTGCGCCAGCGTACAACGTTCACCAATCCTCTTCCATTCAATCGAACGGATCTGGAAGTCACGGCGTACGTGCAGGACCACTGGGCATTGGCCCGCAGGTTCTCGATCGATATGGGCGGAAGAATCGAACATCAGCAAATCGCTTCGAGTCTCCGGATTGCTCCCAGGACGGGTTTTGCCTGGACCCCCTTTGGCAACGAACGCACAGTGTTCCGCGCCGGATACGGTCAGTTCTACGATCACATCCCGCTCGACGTCTATACGTTCGGACGCTACCCGCTCAGAACGATCACGAACTACGCATCGGATGGGAGCATTATCAGCGGGCCAACGCAGTACATCAACACTATCGGCGAGCTGAATGGTCCGCGATCGTTTCTCGTGCAAGGCCGGATCGTGGCGGGTGACTTCTCGCCACGAGGTACCACCTGGAACGTGCAACTGGAGCACGTGTTCCCGAAGCTGCTTCGCTTCCGGGCAGTGTATACGGATAACCGGTCGGTAGGGTTGATCGTAGTCGATCCGAATTTTCGGGCAGGTGAGATTGTTCTAAACGGCAACGGTGAGTCGCGATTCAAGCAGCTGGAACTGACAACGAAGGCGACCTGGAACCACGACGGGCAGCTGGTGTTTTCCTATACACATAGCAGGACCGAGGGAAATCTGAATGAGTTCGACAATTTTCTCGGCAATTTCCCCGCCGGGCCAGTACGACCTGACGTTTACACTTTCTTGCCTGGAGATATTCGGAATCGCCTCGTGGTCTGGGGACACGTTGATCCGCATCTTCAGAATTTTCAAATATATCCGATTGTGGAGTATCGGAATGGGTTTCCATATGCCACATTCGACGCCTTACAACGATATGTGGGAATGCCGTATTCGGCAGCGACCCGATTCCCGAACTTCTTCTCCGCGGACGCCCGCTTGAGCAGAGACTTCAAGGTGAACCCGAAGTACACCGTTCGCCTCTCGGTGACCGCATTTAATCTGACGAATCACTTCAACGCGTTGGCGGTGCACAGTAACACCGCCGATCCCTATTACGGAACCTTCTTCGGCAATTACCATCGGCGTTATCGGTTTGACTTCGAAATCGTCTACTGAACGGGCCGGCGCTACGTCGCCGCAAGTCCGAGCAACTCAGATTCCTCGCTCACTTCTCGCGCGGTTTCCTCTTTGGGTTTCTCGGCGAAGTGAATGCCGTGAAGCTTTCGGTATGTATGACTGCTTGCCCAAAGCTCATCGTGCGTACCGACTGCTTCAACCGTGTTGTTCGCGACAACCACCACCAGATCAGCCTTGCGCACCGTGGATAAGCGATGAGCAATGATGAAGCTGGTACGGCCTCGAGTCACGCGGTCCATGGCTAGCTGAATCAGGCTTTCGCTCTCGCCATCGAGGTGGCTTGTCGCCTCGTCAAGGATGAGAATCTTAGGATCTCGTGCGATTGCCCGGGCGATGCCCAGCCTTTGGCGCTCCCCGCCTGAGAGTTTCATGCCGCGCTCTCCGACCTGGTTCTCGTACCCCTCGTCGCATTTTGACATGAAGCCATGAGCCTGAGCCATACGGGCGGCGCTCTCAATCTCGGCGTCGTTCAATTCGTCCTTGCCATAGGCGACGTTGTCGCGGATGCTTCTGGAGAACAGCTCAACTTCCTGAGGCACCACCGCAATCCGCTCCCGCAGGCTCTGCTGTGTCACCTCCCGGAGATCCTGGCCGTCGATCAGGATGCTTCCGGATTGGGGGTCATAGAGACGCTGCAAGAGATTTACCAGGGTGCTCTTTCCGGAGCCGCTTGGCCCGATCAGTGCGACGGTTGCGCCTGCCGGGACCTTCATGTTGACGTTGCGGAGTGTGTCTTGTGCAGCTCCGGCGTATCGGAAACGCAGGTCGCGAAATTCAATCGAGTGCTCGGGGCCGCTCAGTGTTCTCGCCTCCGGGGCGTCCGTGACCGCCCGCTTCGTATCGAGGATCTCGAAGAGCCTTTCCGCTCTCGACAGATTCCGGCGCAGCTTGGGCAGAATAATCGAGAGCTGTGAAATAGGCGTGTAGACCATGTCTTGTAGAGCGATGTACAGGATGTACTGGCCCACGCTGCACCGATGGGAAAGCACGAGATACCCGCCGAGCCCTATGACTCCGACGCGACCTGCCGTCGAGAACAGGCTTTGTACATTTTCAATGAGCGCCCAGCAGCGTTCACCTTGATAATGACGCCTTCGGGCCCTGTAAAGAAGTTGCCGTTGCGTACGAGCTTCGGCTGTTTCACGGCAGAATTTCTTTACCGCGCGAACGTTGCTCGCGATATCGAAAGACTCTTTCGTGACTCTCTCGAACGCATGGCTGATTAAGAATTCGACGCGATGCATGCGCCGGGAGAGCCGCCCCACAGCTAAGGCATAGGCCGGCAACGGCAAGAAAACGATGAGCGCGATCCAGGGATTCGTCATCAGCAGCGTTGCCATGACTCCGACTAGCACCAGCGTTGGCGGAAGGAGGTTTTGGCCAAAGATCTCGTATAAAACGACGAACACAGCCGTAGAGCCGCGATCGAGCGCGCCGATGACTTCTCCGGTGTTGACCGCGCCCTGGTATTCCGCGTCCAGATGCAGAAAATTGGAAAAGGCGGCGTTCTTTACCTCGTCTTCCGCGTGCGAGACGAGGCGAAACAGCCGGTAATTGTAGAGGGAACGTAATATTCGGGTGATAGCGGTCAGGGCGAAAATCGCGCCTCCGGCAAGAAGCAGCGAGCGAAAGGAGCCAGTTTGGGTGGATTGTAATGCGCGAACGACGCCATCGATCACGCCGCGAGTGATGAATGGAACCGCGATATCAAGGCCGGCAGTCAACATCACGAGAAGAGCCAGCCCGACAACGGCCGTTCGGTGCGGCGCGAAGAGTGACAAAACCCGCCAGCCGAGCCATTTGCCCGCCTCGGGAGTCGTGTTGGTGGTAACTCGAGCCATGAATAGACTTGGTGTAAGCGGGGTAGGACATTTCTCATGAGAAAGTCCTCAAATCCCACCCACCGGGCTGCCTGTCTGGCCAATTAACGTATCGTGATAAGGATGGGGACGATTTCGGTCGTGATACCAACCTGGAATCGCGCCGACCTTTTGCGATCTGTCCTGGCAAATCTGGAAGAGCAGACCAAGCGGCCGGACGAGATCGTGGTTATCGATAACGGGAGCCGGGATTCTTCGGTCGACACTGCGCGCGCATACGGTGCTCGCGTCATTTCTTACACCGAAAACCGAGGGTTCGCAGTCGCGGTAAATGACGGAATCACCCAGTCCACGGGGGATTGGATCCTGATTCTAAACAATGATGTTGTGCTCAGGCCGGACTGGATCCAGCGCCTCACGTCCAGTGTTTGGGAAGAGAACGCCGCCTTTGGTGTCGGGAAGTTGCTGCGCCCGGACGGATCGGACGAGATCGATGGAAGCTGGGATCTGATTTCGCGAGCGGCTTACGCTTGGCGCTGCGGGTACGGGAAAAAGGACGGAAGTGTCTGGTCATCTCGAAGGACCATTCACTTTGCTCCAATGACGGCGGCGCTTTTCAGCCGGAAGGTGTTTGAACGGGTGGGTCTGCTCGAGACGAGGTTTGAATCGTATTACGAAGATGTGGATTTTGGCGTCCGCTGTGCCCTTGCCGGGATCACCGGCACGTATGAGCCCGCAGCGGTCGCCACCCACATGAGCAAAACGAGCCTCGGTAAGAGCAGCCATCGTGTGTATTTTCTGAGCGGCCGAAATCAGGTGCTGATTCTGGCAAAATACTACTCGGCGCGAACGTTGCTCCGGTTTGCCTGGCCGATTCTGGTGGGCCAATGCCTTGCGTTGGTGGCGGCGGCGAAGCAGCGAAACTTTTGGGCGGCATTGCTTGGCAAGTGGGCTGCGGTCCGGCGCTGGCGCACGTTTCGCGTGAAGGCTACACCGGATTGGCAAAAGCAAGTGGAACGAACGTTCGCTGAGAGCGAGCGAGAGATACGGGGCCTACAGAAACAGGTCGGGTTTGACCCGTATTGGCGGCTCTATTTCAGTTTGGTGAGATCGGTTTGAGCACCGGACTAGTTTCAGTTGCGATCGTTGCCTTCAATAGCGCCCGCTACATTCGCCAATCCCTCGAGTTCGTCCTTGCGCAGGATTATGAACCGCTCGAAGTCGTTGTCATTGACAATGCGTCAGCCGACGAAACGGCGGAAATCCTGCGCGGTTTCGAGAATCGGGTGCGGGTTGTTCGTAACCCGGACAATCAGGGATTCGCAGGAGGGCAGAATCAGGCCATCGCGCTCTGCCGGGGCGAGTGGGTGCTGGCCCTGAACCCTGATGTCCGTCTCGAGCCGAATTTTGTCACGGAGCTCGTTGCCGCGGGAGAAACAGAAGCTTCGGTCGGAACCGTGTGCGGAAAGCTGCTGTCCATGGGCGATGATTTCCGAATCCCGGAGAAGCCGGTCATTGACTCGACCGGGATATTCTTTACCCCGAATTTGCGCCACTTCGACCGGGGCAGCAAAGAGCTGGATTACGGCCGGTATAACAGGTGTGAGTATGTCTTTGGAGCAACGGGCGCCGCTGCCCTGTATCGGCGCAAAATGATTGACGACGTTGCGCTTGAGGGCGACTTCTTCGATTCCGATTTTTTTGCTTATCGCGAGGATGCCGATCTGGCCTGGCGAGCCCAGCTTCTTGGATGGCAATGCCTCTACGTCCCGGAGGCCGTGGCCTACCACGTCCGCCACGTGCTGCCTACGAACAGGCGATCGGTTTCCGCTGCCATCAATATGCATTCGGTGAAGAACCGTTTCCTGATGCGCATCAACAACCTGAGTGCACGCCAGTACCTTCATCACTTCCTCGCAATCACGACCAGAGATCTGCTGGTCATCGCAGGCTGCCTGTTCCGGGAGCCGTACTCGCTGCGAGCGTTTCCCATCGTTTTTAAGAACTTTCGGAAGGCATGGAGAAAACGACGCATGATCTCGGCTCGCCGAAGAGCAAGCGAACAGTACATGGCGCGCTGGTTCTCACCGAATCCGGTCAGTTTTTCCGCCCACGGAACGCCTTCCAACCTCCGTTTGAAAGAGAGGGCCACGAGCAAGTAAGCTCTTGCGCTTGCGTCTGTGTGACGAAGCGCCTCTTCCAATGCGGATTGGTCTTCTGGGAACGCGGGGCATTCCTGCGAATTACGGCGGTTTCGAGACATTCGCCGAGGAGCTATCGGTGCGGCTGGCCGAGCGGGAACATACCGTCACGGTGTATTGCCGCGAGAAACCGGAGAACCAGCTGTACAGACGTGTTCATCTCCGCTATCTTCCGACCTGGCGGCACAAATACTTCGACACGATCGTTCATACTGGGATCTCGACGGCCGATGCGTTTTTCCGCCGCTTTGACGTTCTTCTTTATTGCAATGCGGCGAACGCCGTTTTCACTCTTTGGCCGCGTCTGCGGGCCGTGCCGACTGCGTTGAACGTCGACGGACTTGAGCGTCATCGAAAGAAGTGGAACGCGGTTGCCAAGGGCTGGTATCAGCTTTCAGAGTGGGTGGCAACGTGGTCTTGTTCCGCAGTGGTCACGGATGCCGAGAAAATCCGCGATTATTATCGGGAGCGTTACGGCAAAGACTCGTCATTTATCCCGTACGGGGCGGAAACGGGAAAGGTGGAAGGCACTGAGGCCCTGAATGCGTTGGGATTGAGTTCGGAAAACTATGTCCTCTATGTCAGCCGGCTTGAGCCGGAGAATAATGCTCTCACGGTACGAGAAGCGTTCGAGCAGGTGAGGACGAAACAGAAACTGGCGCTTGTCGGAGATGCCCCTTACGCGGCGGAGTACATTCGGAAGGTACGCCAAACAGCTGATCCACGGATCATTATCCCGGGAGCAATCTACGGCGAAGGTTATCGTCAGCTGCAATCGCACTGTTCGGTGTACGTTCAGGCGACCGAGGTGGGCGGAACGCATCCGGCTCTGATCGAGGCCATGGGGCGTGGCGCTCTTGTCCTCTATCTGAATACGGCTGAAAACCGGGAGGTTGCGGGCGATGCCGGAATCCCTTTCGAAGATGATCTAGTGCAGAAGCTGCAATGGGCGGTTGAGATGTCTGCCGAAGAGCGGGCTGAGTGGGGCGCAAGGGCGATGGAGAGAGTGGAACGTCTTTATAGTTGGAACGCGGTAACGGATGCCTATGAGCAGTTGTTTCGCAGACTCTTACCTGCACAATGAAGCCATACCGTTCCTGGGTTGAGATATCCCGAGCGCAGATCTCGGAAAATTTTGCGGCTATCCGCCGGGCCGTTGGACCCGACACCCAGGTCATGCCAGTTGTGAAAGCCGACGCTTACCGGCACGGAGCCGTTGAGGTCTCAAAAACCCTTGAAGCCGACGGCGCGCGGTGGCTTGCGGTTAGCAACACCGAGGAAGGTGTGGTGCTGCGCGAAGCCGGAATCAAAGCTCGCATTCTCGTGATGGCTGATTTCCTGCCATTCACGCGAGAGACGATGCTTGCGCACCATCTGACCCCCGTGATTCACTCTCTCGAAGACCTGGCGGACCTGGACGGGCTTGCCGAGAAAAGGGGCGAGCGAAGTGCTTACCACCTAAAAGTTGACACGGGTATGGGACGGCTCGGCGTTGCACCGGATGCGGCGCGGATCGCGTCTGCTGTTGCGAATGCCAAGCACGTCGATTTTGAAGGGTTAATGACCCACTTCGCTTCAGCGGCCAATTATGAAAGCGGTCAGACTGATGAACAGATGCGGGTCTTTGATTCGATTGCAGCCGCTCTGGAGCGATCGGGGTTGAAGCCGGGACTGCTCCATTCCTGCAGCACGATTCCTGTCGCATATGGACGCCGCGCAGCCTGGCGAAGTATGGTACGGCCCGGCCACGCTGTGTATGGATACGTTTCTCCGGCACGAGGCCCGGCCCCGGAAGGTGTTCTGCCCGTGAAACCGGCTCTGAGTTGGCGAGCGAGTGTGCTTTCGGTCAAAGAGATTCCGGCAGGAGCTCTCATCGGGTACGGTGGCATGTACCGTGCTCCTCGCCCCATGCGGATCGCCGTTCTCGCCGCCGGGTACGCCGACGGGATACCCCACCGCCTCTCGAATCGGGGAAGCGTTATCGCTAAAGGTAAAATTGTTCCAATGCTGGGAGCCGTGTCGATGGACTTGACGACAATCGATGTTTCTCAGGTCCCGAATATCAGCGTTGGCGACGCTGTTACGCTCCTCGGCTCCGAAGGGTCAGTTTCAATCGACGCGCAACAAATTGCGAAACTGGCAGGCACGATATCTTACAGCGTGCTCTGCGGTATCCATGCCCGCGTCAAGCGAATTTACACGTAACGCCGCTCTCGGCCGTCATGCCTGAGAGCCGTGGTTTGTCCGGAAGTGGAAGAACTGGGAACATTTACCGGATTGGTTCCGTCGTTAATCAATCCGGATGGGGAGAGTTCGTCTGAAGAAGAGATGGAAGATTGTCGTTCTGTGTCTGCTGTTGTTGATCGTCGCAGGCGCCATTTTCGCGAGTATTCGGATCAAGAACCGCGGAGTCGTGACTGTTCAAACCGCCAGAGCGGCACGGACAGACCTGAGCTCTATCGTGACCGCTTCCGGTGAAGTTAAGCCCAGGAACTACATCAACATCGGAGCAAATACGCAAGGTCCGGCTCCCATCACCGCGTTGCTGGTCAAAGAAGGAGATCGCGTCAGGAAGGGCCAGGTGCTCGCGCGCCTCGCGAACGTACAACCCTCGGCTGATCTCAACGCCCAACAGGCGTCCCTGAACGCGGCCCTGGCGGACTCAGCGGCTAGCGAAGCCGCCGGGAAGTCGGCTGAAGACGCGATTGCGGTCGCTGAATCTCAGGTCGACCACGACCGCGCAGACGTCGAGCAGAAGAAGATCGATCTCAAAAGAAGCAAGGAACTGTTCGATTCGAAACTTATTTCGGCTCAGGACTACGAGTCTAAAAAAGCGCTGTATGACCTTGCGCAGGCAACAGTCGCGGCCGCAGAGCGGAAGGTGTCTCAGGCAAAGGCTCAACGGGCGCAGGCCGCCGCGCAACTTGCGTCTGCCCAGAAGAAGATTGCCCAAGTGCAGGCGATGGTTGCTCGATCGAAGGACATTTTGTCTCAATACGAAGCTGTTGCGCCTCTGGACGGTGTCATCACAAATCTTCCGGTGCGAGTGGGGGAGACGGTTGTTCCGGGTATTCAAAACTCGGCTGCTTCCACGATCATGACTATTGCGGACATGTCAATTATCACGGCGGAAGTTCACGTGGATGAAACGGATATCGTCAGCGTAAGGCTCGATCAATCCGCCGACGTAACCATCGACGCAATCCCGAACAAGACCTTCAAAGGCAAGGTGATCGAAATTGGCGATACCGCCTTAGTTCGATCCACGGGCGTTGCGGCTTCTCAGAGCCAAACCTCAAGTCAAGAGGCGAAAGACTTCAAGGTTGTGATTGCTCTCGAGATACCCGAGGAAATGGTTCGGCCGGGTTTGTCGTGCACCGCTAAAATAGCCACAGCCTCACACCAGAATGTGCTCTCGATACCGGTCCAGGCGCTAACGGTCCGGCAGAAAGGTCAGCTTGCCCCTCCGAACGCGAAGAACGACCCTCCTCCGGACCCGGCGCAGCGGCGCGCTATGAAAGAAGAACTGCAAGGAGTTTTCGTCATCAAGGACGGGAAGGCAGTCTTCCGGCCGGTGAAGACCGGGATCAGCGGCAACACAGATATTGAAGTGCTCGATGGACTCTCTGAAGGCGAACAGATCGTCACGGGCAGCTATCAAGTGATCCGTACAATCAAGAATGAGGCGAAAGTCAAAATAGACAATAAACAGCCGACCTCGCCCACGTCTATTCCAACCTAGCCGATGCAAGTTGTCGAAGGTAATCACATGGCAAGTGGAACGATAGCAGTCGAGACGTTAAGCCCGCAGGAGCGTGAAGAGCGAGGGGAGCGCCTCAGGCGCGATGGCGTGGTCATCAAGACATACGATCTATGGAAGTCGTATGTCATGGGCGACCAGGAAATCCATGCAGTGTCCGGAGTTGACATCCAGATCAAGCGCGGAGAGTACGTCGCCATCATGGGGCCGTCCGGTTCCGGCAAATCGACCCTGATGAACCTGATCGGGTGTCTTGATACGCCGACCAAGGGCCTCTACTATCTGAACGGTAAGTTGGCCAGCGATATGGAAGACGACGAGCTGGCCCAGATTCGCAATAAAGAAATAGGGTTCGTGTTCCAGACATTCAATCTTCTGGCGCGGGCTTCCGCTCTCCACAACGTCGAGTTGCCTCTGATTTATGCCGGCATAAGTTCACGGGAGAGGCTGGAAAGAGCACGCGAGGCGCTTCGGGCGGTCGACCTCGAACAGCGGATGAACCACAAACCGAATGAGCTTTCGGGCGGTCAAAGACAACGAGTTGCCATCGCTCGGGCACTCGTGAACCGGCCTTCGATTCTGCTTGCGGACGAGCCGACAGGAGCCTTAGATACCAAAACCGGAAATGAAATTATGTCGCTGTTCGAGCGCCTCTACTCCGAAGGAAACACGATCGTGCTTGTCACGCACGAATCTGACATAGCTGCCCACGCTCATCGGATCATCCACATCAGAGACGGTAAAGTCGATCGCGATGAACTCACCGGCCGTTGATTATTGGGGCCATGACGCTTACAGTAATTACAAAGCAGTAGTCGGTCAAAGTCGGACGCTCAGAGCATGACAGCAACCGGATCGCCCCGCATCCTCATGGCGGAAGACAACCCGATCAACCAACGCGTGGGCACGCTTATTCTCCAACGCGCCGGGTTCGTCATCGATGTGGTGAGCGATGGTAATGAAGCAGTTGCAGCTCACACCGCCAATCCGTACGACCTCATTCTCATGGATTGCCAAATGCCTCTGATGGACGGCTTCGAAGCGAGCCGGCAGATCCGGACATTGAAATCCAAGCAGCCCGTTATCATCGCGGTTACCGCTAATGCCTTGGCCGGGGAACGCGAACGATGCCTGCGGGCTGGAATGGATGATTACCTTTCGAAGCCCTTTCAAGCTGAGCAGTTAGTGGCAGTCGTCAAGAAATGGACGTCGCAAACAGATTCGGCGTCAGCCGCCTCAAAGTAGGCTACTGCTTCCAGAACAAGAGAAGCGTAAACATCAGCACCCACAGGAAGTCCAGGTAGTGCCAGTAAATGGCAACTCCGCGCGCTACCACTCTCGTATACATCTGGAATCGGGGCCCGCTGACGGGTTCGCGTGTCCGAAACAGCAAATATCCCAACCCAACCAGACCGATGAGGATGTGGATCCCATGCAATCCGGTAAACAAAAACAGGAACCAGGAATGCGGATTGTTTGCGAGTTTCACTCCCGACCCAAGAAGCTGAAACCATCCCGCGACCTGACCGGCCAGGAACAGGAGTGCGAGGCCCGTGGTCAATCTCATTATCCGGTTGAATGCCGCCTGATCTCCGCCCGCCAATCGGTCCCTTGCCCGCTCAACAGTGAAGCTGCTCGCTAGCAACAAAGCCGTTGTGAGCCACAGGATATAGGGAACGTTGAGGTGGCCCCAGAATTTAGGATCCCCTGATCGATACAAGAAAACCCCGATCATGGCGCTGAAAGTCATGGTCACGATTGCCATGACCACGACCAGGGTCACGGTGGATAGGGAATTGAGTTCACGTTCTCGGGCGACTGGATCGGTGACTACTGACTGCACACTTCTATGATCGCTCTATGGCCGGGATTACCAGTCTGGTGTCGTCCGGCCTGTATTGCGGCGCAGTCCTGATAACATCTGCGGAGAACCGGTGCCTTGAACGAGGTGCTTTGGAGGAACGATAGTGAGATGGCCGATCTGGATGTTGATGATTGCAGTCAGTGCGCTGCATGCTGTCGGAGGTGAAGCTCCGAAAGCTGAGATCAGCAATGGACAGATCCGGGCGGTCATTTACCTGCCCGACCCGCAAACAGGTTTCTATCGATCGACGAGATTCGACTGGTCGGGTGTAGTCGGCAGCCTGAAGTACCGCGGACATGAGTATTATGGCCCCTGGTTCTACAAGGTCGACCCGAATGTTCGCGATTACAGCTATGATGATTCGGGCGTTGTGGTATCGCCCGTGAGCGGGACGGTTGGTCCCGCAGAAGAGTACGAAACCGACGGGAAAGGGCTTGGGTACGACGAAGCGAAAGGGGGCGGGACCTTCATCAAAATCGGCGTTGGAGTGCTTCGCAAGCCGCTGGACGAGGCGAAATACGATCACTACAGGCCTTACGAGATTGTGAATCCCGGCAAGTGGACCGTACACAAAACCGCTGCCTCAGTTGAATTCACGCAGGAACTGTCCGACCCGACGACCCACTATGGGTACAAATACACCAAGGTGGTGCGGTTGGAACCAGGCAAGACCCAGCTCGTCATCGAGCATGCCTTCAAGAACATCGGATCCCGCGCGATTACGTCAAGCATGTATAACCATAATTTTCTCGTGCTCGATAACCAGCCGCCTGGTCCGAATCTGGTGACGAAAACCGTTTACCCAATCAACCCTCAAACTTCTGCATCGGAAGGACCTGGTCAGATTCGCGGTAGTCGGCTGATCTATCTCAAACCGCTGCAAGGGAAGGAGCGTATGACGGCTTCGTTGGCCGGATTCGGAAACAGCGCGAGTGATTTCGATTTCCGCGTGGAACAGCGCGCAACAGGTGCGGGCGTCAGGATTACTGGCGATCATCCGCTTGCCAATGTAAGCGTCTGGTCCATTCGGACCGTTTTTGCGTTGGAGCCGTTTGTTGCGTTTACTATTGAACCGGGAGCTGAGACTAAGTGGACATTCACCTACGATTACTACCTTTTGCCCAAGGCCGGCGAAGCAGGCGGAGCGGCGGAGAAATAGGTCTGGAGGGCAGAGGGTAACGACATGGACCGACGAATCTTTTTCCGTAGGCTGTCGGCCGCGGCCGCTTCGGGCGTGATACTGCCCAAGATCACCACCGCTGCGCCTCCCCCTAAAATGAAGATCACGCGGGTGCGGGTCTATTTGCCTCCCAATCCGAATCCGCTCTTCAATCAGAGCGATCACGTGGTCACCATCGAAACGGACGCCGGAGTAACGGGCGTGGGCGAGGGCGGATCGAAAGACCTGCTCGAGCAATGCGCCGGGCGCCTGATCGGGAAGGATCCACATCGGACCGAACAGCTCTGGCAGGATATGACGCGCTCGTTTTTCTATCCGCCGGGCCGCGAGAAAGTTGACGCAATCGGTGCGCTCGACCTTGCGCTTTGGGATATCAAAGGAAAGGTCCAGAACCTTCCCGTTCACGCGCTACTGGGCGGAATGGTTCGCAATTACTGCGAGTGCTACAACACAGCCGGCACCATTCCGGGCATCGAACCCGGGATGAGCGTGAAGGAACGGGCTCGGCTCACGGTAGAAGCCGGTTATCGGGCGTTTCGCATGGGAGCCGCGGATCTGCCCATCAACACGACGTTCAACACGCATGAACGGCTGCACAAGCTGCGTGCGGACTGTCAGGAAGCGCGCGAGGGTGTGGGCAAGGACGGTGATTGGGCCGTTGATTTCCATCAGCGGTTTGATCTTGCGGATGCCATTCGCGGATGCGATTTGATCGAAGACTTTGAGCCGTTCTTTGTCGAAGATCCGGTGCGGGATGAAGCATTCCGGGAGGATCTGCCGAAACTCCGGCGCACCGTGAAAGTTCCGCTCGCTGCCGGAGAAGAGTGGGGCTATCGTTGGGATTTCAATAAGCTGGTCGAGAATCACGACATCGATTATCTTCGTGCGACGTTGCCCAACGTAGGAGGGATCACCGAGATGATGAAGATTGCGGCGATCTGCGAAACTCACTTCGTCGGTATCGTTCCTCACTTCACGGGCCCAATCGCCACGGCCGCGCTGGTGAATTGCCTCGGCACTTTCTCCGGTCCATTGCTGATGGAGTACAACTTCCAGGGACACACGCTCCCGCACCTGCCGGAATGCCTTGATTTCAAGAACGGGAAGCTATTCGCTAACGATCGGCCGGGATTGGGCGTGCGGCTGGATATGAGCCAACTCAAGCTCATTGCCGAGATTACCCAGCCGGTTACTGCCCGCGCTCAGACTTATTTCCGGCCCGACGGTTCCATCACGAACTGGTAGGACGGTGAATGCTTTGGACGTGAGGCCAGTGCTGCCCTGACGGATCAAGCGGCGTCGAGCAGCGCCCAGGCGTCTTCCCGTACGATCAAGTCCCGCAGAACCGAAATCATCTGTTCGCCAGATCCAACGGAGTTGGCGAACACGGCCTCGAACGCCGCGGTGGCGTGAGGCATCTTTTCCGTGTCGTTGTTGCCGGCGAACGCCATCGACCACTCCGGGAACTCGCGCGTTTCGGCTGGGCCGCTCTGAATCACGACTACTTCGCTGTGGCGCGGATCCCGCTGGATCACCTCGAACGTTTTCTCGATCGATGCGAGCGGTCCTTCGAGCACCTGCGCGAAGTTGCCAGCGCTATAGAGCAGGGCACCTGTGATGCCTGCGCGTTCGTTGTTCGCTCGGGAACTGGCGAGGATGCCCTGCAGCTGTTCGCTCACCTCGGGACCACTTCCGGGGATACGGTTACGGCTGCAATAGACAAGTTTGTAGAGGCTCATACTGAAAAAACGATTCGTTCCTGGCTGGTGAAAAATTCTAATCAGGACTGCGGAGGCCGATGCATGCGAGAGATCATTTCGGCGGCATCTCTGGCAGGCATCGGTTTGCCGTAAAAATAACCCTGCACGGAGTTACACCCGTCCTGTCGCAGCCGCGAGATCTGGGCGGCATCTTCTACACCTTCGGCTAAGGTACAAACTCCAACACTGCTGTCCAAAACAGAACAGGGTTGTAATGCAGTTCTGTTGAAACCAAGTAGTTTTGAGGATTGGAAATGAGGATGTCAGATCGAGGTTTCCTTGTCAACGCACAATGGGCTGTCCAAATCAGGTCAGGGCGAGAGCAAGTTGCTGGGAGTCGGGCCGTATTGGTGGCGTTCCAAACGGGTCGTCGAGCCATGTCTGTAAATCACGATAGGTGAACAGGTTGAGCCGCAGCATCGAAGCCAGGTTCGACA
>JBJMGK010000137.1:0-9686 GCA_045807925.1 Bryobacteraceae bacterium
AGACCGACAAGCATGTGGGGTGTGTGGTTCCAGTGAACTTTGATTTATAACGGAGCCATGCGTGGCAAACCGGCTGAGGAGCTGAGATCTCGAACGCCACAGAGCGTGGCGGAGGTATTGCGTGACCATGTGGTGCTCGAACTGGAGGGTATCGACCGGATGTACCTCAATGTCTACGTGCCCGTTTTGCAAGCGGTGGAAGGGGTCCTGAAGTTCATCCGCATCCATCGCGGCCATTCGGTGGCCTCGACGGCACGTCGAGCGATTCGCCAGGGGCGAGTGTGACCGCATGGGACCCGATCAGACCGGACGCGTTCACTTCCATCTGGTAGGCACCGGGAATCACTGCCGTGAACGTGTAGCGTCCGTGTTCATTCGTCAGGGTCTGTGTAGACGACGAGGGCCCGGCAAGTCTGACAGGTGCCCCATTCACTACCGAGCGGCCCGTGTCGGAATTAACGACCAAGACCGTGCCTCGTACATCTCCCTTTCTCATATCCGGGACAACGGCTTGCGCCAGGGCGATGCATGGCAGCCAGTAGAACGGATTCGTGAGTGCCGCGATCCCTACGAGGCGGCGTGTGGCGGATTCTGGCTGACTCATAGGCCCTACTGAATGCATGTGCTCGTCCAAAGCACCGGGAGACGTACCAGCATGTAATACCTACGATTTAGCGGGAAATAAGCACACAGCGCACCGCCGGATTGTCAGTCAATTGTCGGAAGTTCGGCAGCTTAGCTGAGCTAAATAACTCAGCCGCTTATGGAACCGATCATCCTGCGCGATGGTCATTAACGTGCTACGTTTCTGGTGACTCGCCTGCAAAACGTCGCTGAAGAGCGAAAGTGAGTCAAGTGGAGTTGAACCAGAGGTGCAAAATGACTGACAAATGTACGAGATGCGGACGGACGCAATCTCAAGTAACGTCCGACGCAAAGAGTCTCGGCCTCGTGCAAGAGTTTGAAATCGGGGTATACACCTGCTGCCAGATCGTGGCGTGGGCCGATGAGCAATCCTCGGCTTGGTTTCAGGCCACACAGGAAGACAACAGGCTCGCCAACAAGGCGACTGATCCGCCCGAGCTTGACACCAGCGAAGATGAAGCGCTACTCGTTCCAGTCCGCTTGCGGCGGCGACAAGTGCCCTGGTACCGACACTCCTGATTTCAAATAAGGCCCGAGGTAATTGTCATGCGTGGAAATGATGTCTTTTTAGAAGCGCCAAGCCGCACACAAGAGCTGCTGAACATAAAATGGACGCTGAAAGCCGCCGGTTTCAGGATCGGGTCAACTTGGCACGACGACTCAGGAATCGCGTCGACCGTGTCAAAAGATCACTGGGACGAGAAGGGTATCGAGCAGTTACAAGCTTGTGATTCATTGGTTGTCATTTGCGGGAGCGACACTGCTGCTGCCGCCAGCGCGGCGATGATCGCGGGGCTTGCGCTTGCGCGCGGATTGCAAGTAGTTTGGATCGGGCCTTGGTTCGGAGGACTGAATGCTTTCAGCGCGGTCCGGAGATTCAATACAGCCGACGATTACGAGCGAGAAGTTCTCAGGGGCATGTATTCCGAATCGGCTTCAAACACAGAGCAAATAGCAGCGTAATCACAATCAGATAACTCAGGGTAAACTCGGAGTTCCACCTTTCGTGAAGCGGGCTCGGGGCATGCGTGTTGAGGACCGAGCTCGGCCAGCGAGGCTCCTGCTCGTATGAGGGCAGTTGATCCCGGTTGGCCACGACCTTGACGATGTGATATCGATTCACAACTGCCCTGTTCGCCGCAACGGTGCCCCTTCTTGTGTTTACCGAACGAGTACCAGCGTGAACTTGTCCGCCTGACGTCTGCCAGATATATAAATTGAGGATCTCGAACGACGCCACCGTGCTCCGGTGAGATCCTCGCCAATTCTAAAAAGCTCGTCTGGATCTGGTTCAACAATCCACGGTCACTGATTCCGTTAAATGGCTTTCAGTATCCTAATACCGATCCGCTACTTGTCTCGTTTCGTCAGAGGATATATCCAGAATGAACTTTCTTTCTCGGTCGATCTGTGTACTTTCGTTCGCAATGACCGGGGCCATCAGCTTGGCTAATGCTCAATCACAAGGCGCGGGACAACCAGAAATCATCCCGCATCGAACTAACCCGCACCAGGCGGATGCCCCTACCGCCGGTTCCACCGCTGGGATTACTCCAGCGATCAATTACAACGGCGGCCCTGTGCTCAGAGCGCCGACGGTCTACCTGATTTGGTACGGCAGTTGGCAGCAAACTAATGGAACGGATACGGCCAACGGACAGAACATTATTCGAGACTTCCTCTACGGCCTGAGCGGTTCTCCTTATTACATGATCAACGCTTCCTACACGGATCCTCACGCAAGCGTTGCCCCCAGCGGATCTTTTCAGGTCTATGCTTCGGAATACACCGACACCGGCCCGCAAGGATCACGGCTTTCTGATGCAAAGGTTAAGGCGATTGTAAGCGACGCGATTTCTAGTAAGCATTCGCCTGCAGATACAAATGGCTTTTACTTTGTCCTAACCTCGTCCGACATCAATGAGTCGTCCGGCTTCTGCACCAAATACTGCGGCTGGCACACTTCAGGAACGATTACCGGCTCGAACATTAAATACGCGTTTGTCGGGAATGGCGCTCGGTGTTTAAACGCCTGTGCCGCTCAGAAAAATGGTCCGAACGGCAATGCCGGCGTGGATGCGATGGTTTCCGTTATTGCGCACGAGTTGGAAGAGACCAACACAGATCCAGTCCCGAATACCGGCTGGGCGGACTCTAATGGATCAGAGAACGCCGACAAATGCGGTTGGACCTTCGGCCAGAACCTTCATCCTGGTTCCAACGGCTCGTATTACAACATGACTCTTCCGGCGTTAACTGTTCCATCCCGGCCTTATCTCATCCAGCGCAATCTGAGTGCGAGTGATAACAAATGCTACCTGTCGGCTGGAGGATCGCAGTAGCCGCTCGATCCCATTCGAGGGGTTGATCACCACGTCTACCTGTTTACAGTTCTTCGTCTCAAATCTTATTCGCTTGGGACGGAGTGCCGGAACTGATCGAAAATTTTGGCTAGGCTCTCAAGCCGCTGCAGTTGAAACCTGCGATTCCTGTGCAATCTTGCGCGCCACTGCCTTGGGAGTGCGACGGTCGGTGCGCATTGTGAACAGCAGGCAGTTGCTCATGCGGTCGAGATCGGCTTCGATACAGTCGCCCGTCTTCACCTGGTTGGTGGCGATGAGATTCGAAAGTGGATGCACGATGAGCCGTTCGATCGCGCGCTTCAGGTGGCGCGCGCCGTACCGATTGTCAGTCCCTTGTTCAAGGAGAAAACACTTGCCGCTGTCGGAAATCGGCTCTCAACACTCCGAAACTCGGCTTCGCGCGGCACTGCAGCGTCGAGCAAGGCGAGGGGCGATGATCATCTCACCGAGATAGTAGGACAAGGTCTGCCCCGGCCAGGCGATATAACGATCGACTTCGGTTTCGATCTCATGGTCCGCGAGTGCTGTGTTGTCATGCAGGTATTTCTGCTTGCTGCGAGTCCAGCCTTGCGAGTGAATTCCGGTGTCGACCACCAGTCGAGCGGCGCGCCAAGCCTGATAACTCAGCATGCCAAACGTTTCGTGAGACGTGTGGTACATGGCCATTTCAACGCCCAAGCGTTCGGAATACAGACCCCAGCGCTCGCCGAATGCCGAGATCCCTATGCGCCGGAAGGGCGGCACGTCTTTATGTTCCTCGTCGATAGAACCCTGAAATGCGTGGCCGGTGCCGACTCGTGCAGCGTCAGGGCGAGAAGGCTATAGAGCCGGCGAGACGGGAGATCGAAGGTGTTTACGAGGAACGTGCCAGGGCCGCCTCGCGCGGATGTGTAGAACGGAAGCCGAATTACTGCGATGCTTTAGGCTAGACGGGCAGCGAGGGCTTCAGATCGATTGTTCATATTTGTACCTTCCTTTGGAAATTGAGTGTTAGTGGTTGTTTTTTTAAAGGCAAACCGTGACTCGCATGAACGTGGCAGGAATCAAGATGCCAATGTCCTTAGTCTTGTTCTGCGCTTTCGCCAGCTCCACAAGTTGGTTGTGGAGTTCGTCCGCTTTCCCGTTCTTCTGAGCCGCTTCGGCAGCGTTCATGGTTGGGCCATAGAGTGTGTCGAATAATTCAACGAACTCAGTTGGACTTTTGTCGGGCGATGCAAAGTAGTACGTGTCCTTGAGCATCGAAATTTTTTCCTTGGGCACTCCAGCATGACCAAACCGCTCGATGATGTGACTCTCAACACCCCAAGTCATCGGACTCACGAAGCCTTCTGGAGGTGGGGGCGTAAACGCAGAGCTGATCTTAAGCACCTGCGACACGAATGTTGGGTCGTTTGGAATCCAATTGCCCATGACGATGCGGCCGCCTGGCTTGGTAACCCGGACCATTTCCTTGGCGACATCGAAAGGCTTGGGCGCAAACATGGCGCCGAACACCGAGAGGGTCAAATCAAACGAATGGTCGTCGATCCCTTGCAAGTTGCATGCATCGCCTTCTTGAAACTTCAGCCGCCGCAGGCCCGCCTGGTTCGCTCGCCTGTTTCCGGCTTCAACAAGATTCCTGGCGATGTCGATTCCCGTAACATCAGCTCCCATTTGCGCGAGCGGAACAGCGGTGGTGCCATCTCCACAGCCGAGGTCCAGAGCCATAAGCGGAAGTATTACGCCAAGCGACCTGACGACTACTTCTCCAGATTCACGCATGAAGCCGGCAATAGCCGTAAAATCGCCTTTTTCCCACAATGCTTTATTCGGATTCACGATCGCTCTCGTTGGGTTGTTTCGTTACCGGGCACGCTACAATTCTGGAGAACTGCCGGCTAATCCACCATGCCCCAGCGTCGGGAGTTCTTGCCCAAAGCTCCAAGGCCGATTGATCGACTTGCCGCGCCTCTGGTAAAGTTTGCTGATAGTCCAGAGGACCGAGTGGACGCATTTCCGAAATCTTGAGCGGCGTCAAACTGAACGGAGCCGTGTTCTTCAACGCGGAGTTCTCAGGCCCGTGGCGGTTCGCCTCGCCGGCTTCGCAAACATTGGCGTGCACTCTAGCCCCGGGAGCGCCTCATGTGGTGATCTATCACCTCTTAACGGAAGGTTGTGCCATTGCGCAAACGGCGGATGGACAGGCAATCGCGCTCGAACCCGGTGACGTGGTCATTTTTCCGCATGGGGATGCGCACCTGATCAGGAGTACTGTAGGACCCGCGCAATCGGAATTCAGCTCCGAGATCATGCAAAAGCTGACGAATCGCGATCTGACTCCTCTGAGAGTAGGAGGTGGAGGCGAAACCGCGCGATTTGTGTGCGGGTTTATGGCTTGCGATCCACACCTCGGCCGTCCCATCCTCAACGGACTGCCTTCTGTCTTCAAAGTCAATGTCAGGACAGATCGATCCGGCCAATGGCTGAGAGCTCTATTTTGCATCTGGTTGAGGAAGCGGCGTCTGGCCGAGTGGGCAGCGATGCGATGTTGGCGAAGCTTTCCGAAGCTCTTTTCGTCGATACCTTGCGCCGATATGTGGCAGTTCTGCCCGAGCACCAGACTGGATGGCTCGCAGGCGCCCGTGACCCAATCGTGGGTAGAAGCCTCGGATTTATTGCATCGTAAGGTTGACTATCCTTGGACCATCGCCGATCTGGCCAGTCAGGTTGGCCTGTCGCGCTCTGCGTTGGCGGAGCGCTTTATTCGCTACCTGTCGGAGCCGCCGATGATCTACCTGACCCGTTGGCGGCTCCAGTTGGCTGCGCACTCGCTGGTCCACACTTCGAAGGGTGTCGTGGAAATTGCTTCGGACGTTGGCTACGAATCCGAGTCAGCCTTCAATCGCGCGTTCAAGCGGGAGTTCGCTTTACCGCCCGCTCAATATCGACGTGAGCAAAGAAATGTCTCCCCGACCAAATTGCCAATCTTATGAATCCGGTCGCTCACCTGTGCTGCGGGACAATTCGTGAATCACTGAAATTCGCGGAGTCGATGCCTGTAGCCGCAAAACTCGCTGAGGTCGGGCCGGAAACAAAACTGTTACCTACCGCGCTTAGTCGGGTTGCTCACTGTATCAATGAGTCGCGAATATTTTTGACCCGACGGGAATAGATTTACCGCGATCGGGCCTTTACGTTAGTCACGACCAGCACCAAGTACGCCGGTAATGGCCAGACAGAAAGGCTTCGAATATGAGGAAAAAGTTCACCACGAGGGTCAGCGGTTTCGCGGCCGCTCTCCTCTTATGTGGCGGAGTAGCCGCTGCTTGGAATGACGATAATGATGATGCCTATCGGTTGCGCCGGTTTATTAGTCAGCAGGTTGACGGTATCGATAAGTTAGCGGTTCCGGCGAAGGATGCCGATATTCCCTTACCCCGGCTGCCGGATGGGACCGTGAACCCGCGCTATGAAACAACCGAGGAGAAGCGCTATCTTGGCAAGCTACTGTTCCATGATCCGATTCGCACGGCCAGGATTGACCCGACGTACGGTGGCGTGCTCGCGACCAAGCAGACTGGCTCTTGCGGGAGTTGTCATCTCGGCGAGGCGGCGGGCAAGGCCGGGGCAGTGCTCAACTTCAACGTGGGCGGAGAAGGCCGAGGCTACACGGGCGAGAGCGGGAATTTCATCATACGTCGACGGCCGCGGTCTGACCTGCCGATCCTGCGGCAGAGTCCTCTCTTTGATGGCGACGCGCTTGTGGACGCGCTCCCCACGCTGACGGACATCTACCATATTCCGGTCCCCGCACCTGGACACATTGAGATCGCCACTCCCGCTCGGGGCGAGAAACTACCGCTCCCTGATCAGCTACTCGCGACGGGTAGGCTCGACGCTTTGGACAGTGTGGGGCGGCAGTCGCCATCCACCATCGGGTTCGCCTTCAACAACCGCCTGTTGCTGGGAGGTTTTGCCGGTGAGCCGGACTCTGCCAGGGGCGGCCTCAATCCGTTCGGAGACCCCGCGCAGGAAAATCTGACGCTGCTGCTGCTGGACGCGCACCGTATGCTCACGGCCGAGTCAGCGGAACTGCAGAAGTACCCGGCGTTCGTGAAGCTCTTTCAAGAGGCCTTCCCCGAGGAAGCCGCTCAAGCTGCGGCCAACAACGACATGAATATCCTCATCAACGACCAGACCGTCTTACGGGCAACCGCAACGTTTCTGCGCACCGCCGTCACGCGGAACACACCGTGGGACAAGTTTCTGGCCGGAGATAACCGTACGCTGACCGCCGCGCAGCGACGGGGAGCCAAACTGTTCTTTACTCCCGCGACGGCGGGTGGCGCAGGTTGTTTCTCCTGCCATAGCGGGCCGATGCTCAATAAGCAGCACGATGATCCGGACGTTGCTGGAGTCGGTCAGCTCGTGGAAGAGAACTTCATTAACGTCGGGATTGGGGACCACCCGCTCCAGGCCTTGGGAAGGCTGGTGAGAAATGATCCTAATTTCCACGACGAGGGAAGGAAGGAGATTACTTTCAACGATAACGACGCCTTTAAATTCCGCGTAGTGACCCTGCGGCAACTCAAGGACGCCCGCACGTTTTTCCACAATGGCTCGTTCACGAAAGTCCGGGATGTGGTGGAGTATTTCAACGCCGGTGTGCCACAGGATCCAGTGGCGGGCGCCGCGCGCACGTTGTCCACACGCTTCACGAACCCTCGCGGGCCGGGCTTGCCGCGAGGCCTGGGCCTGAGTGAACAGCAAGTGAACGATCTCACCGTCTTCCTCGAGAACGGTCTGTACGACCCGGCGTTTGTGCACTACGATACGCATTCAACGACGAGAACGTTTCAGCCCAACGAACGCGACCTCAACTATTCAAAGTACCGTCCGGATCTCGCCGCCTTGGGTGCAATTGATGGGTTCGTCATCAGCGGCTTGGCAATTGATAACAACGATGCCCTGTCGCGGCGCGATGAGGGTCTGGAGTTCCTGGACGTGACGAGTCAATTGACCGTTGCGGTGACAGATGCGGATGATGGACGCCACGGCGGGAGGCGGAAGCAAGAGCTTCATCTGACCAATAGCAGTTCGTCAATGGTGGACACCCATCTACTTGTCATATTCCAAGGCCTGTCGCCCCGGGTGCGTCTGGCGAATGCCAGCGGTACGACAAGCGCCGGAGAACCCTACGTGCGCGTGTTTCTGCCCAATGGAGTCCTGAATCCCTGGGGCCGCCAAACGGCGGACCGGTGAACTACACACTCAGATTCCTTTCCGGACAAGGTAACCCTTAAAATCGTCCGCTATTCGCTCCTTACACTCAGACTACCCGGCGAAAGCCGGGTGTCTGAGTGCTCTGCTGCACTATCCCCGCGAGAAAGCCGCTTTATCGCTGTGATGGAGGCCGGTCGATAACCCATACGCTCCTGATAGAACAAGCTCGCGCGCACGTTTGCTGCGAGATATTCCAATGATGCGAACTCCGCACCCATCCGGCGCCCCCACTCCTCCGCCGTGCGAAGCAGTCGTCCACCGATGCCTTGACTCCGGTGCTCGCGGCGTACCGCGAACTCAGCGATGTGGCAATAAATGATTGGTCGGTGCATTGCATCCGGTGAGCGTTCGAGGCGGGCGTCTAGAAGTCCAACGATCTCCCCGCTCAGTTCTGCGACAAAGGTGATAACCTCCCCGTCCGCTTGCAGCGATTGCTGCCGACCCTCTCGGTAGCGCGCCGCTATCGTCTCCAGTGAGGGTAACAAATACCGTTCCGAATCAAGCTCGGCATGATGTTCAGCACTTTCGAGGAACGTGCTGGCGATCTCGTCAGCATCATTGGGAACAGCGGGACGGATCTCAATTGTCGCCGAGTACTGGGCGTCGCCCATGAGAAGAGCATAGCTTGGGAACCCCAGTTTGGGTATGTCCGAGTTCGGTGTACCAGCCTTAGGATCACCCTTGGATGAGTCTAGATCGCGACTATATTCACAACGTTTTTCCCAAGGCCCTGGAATAAAGCGGCGCAGTTTCTGGATTTCCGGATTGGAATCTCAACATGCCAACATCAATGAAAACCAGGAGCGCTAGCCGTTCTTACCAGGCGGCTCTCATTGACATTAATCTCCGATGGCTGCACCAGGCACTTGCAGTTCTGGCCAAGATAGATGACAACGTCTATGCAACAGCTCCGCCGGCCTTGTCGTCGTGTCGCGTTGGTGCCCATCTCAGGCATATCCTCGATTTTTATCAGTGCTTTTTCAAGGGCCTCGAAGGGGGTCGAATCGATTACGATGTCCGTGGTCGAAATCGTGTTGTTGAAGTCAGTCGCTCTGCTGCGTGTATCGCCATTCACGCGATCGTTCATCGCTTTGAACGCTGTCACTCCTTGCGCGCGGACTCGAACGTTCGTAAGACTGGAAGACGCGGACAGCAGCGGTTTAGAAAACAGTTTCATGCGTTCGTCCATCAGCCGTGAGTTGCAGGCCCTTACTGAATCTCGCGTAATATAGCGGAACTAATTTGACTCTGCGATGTCTAATCCTGCATGGGCAATGCGCGAGGCGTTAGGCGCGACTTTGTGGCTCTTGAGAAGCGCCGCTTCGAAGCGGTTAAGTTGTTTGAAAAAGGCTTGAACAACAGCGAGATCGGCTGAAGGCGAGCAACCAGACCGTCAGCCGATGGCGGAAAGAATAT
>JBJMGK010000138.1:0-24230 GCA_045807925.1 Bryobacteraceae bacterium
ACAAGGGCTACGACACCAAAGAGTTCGTGCAAGAGATCAGAGGCATGAACGTCACGCCGCATGTGGCGCAGAACGACAAACATCGGGGCGGCAGCGCTATAGATGGGCGCACCACGCGACAGGCCGGATACAAAGTAAGTCAGGTCAAGCGGAAACGGATCGACGAAGTATTCGGCTGGCTGAAGACTGTCGGAATGCTGCGTAAGACCAGACATTGTGGCGTGCACAGGGTCGGATGGGTGTTCACCTTTGCGGCCGCTGCTTACAACCTCGTCAGAATGCGGAATCTGGTCTACACGCCAGTTCCTTCCGCATAAACCGGGGGAGAAGTGTGTCTAAACGCCAAAAACAGGCGTTTGGTTAACCAAATTCCCCCAGGATCGCTCAATTTTTAGCCAAACAGCCCTGCACAGGCCATCGAGAGAGCAAATTCTTCTCGTCAACCCTCATTTTTCCGCATCCTGCTAAGTCGTCGAACTCAGCCTCCGCGAACAATTTACTGCGCGATCCAAGGCTCGGTCCCAGAACGCTATCAGAGCACAACCACGTCGTTTATCTTCTCCGATTGGAATCGCGACAGCGCAGTTCGGAGCTGACCTGGGAAGCCTATGCTGACCCCTGCAATGCCGCGACCCTCATCCATTATCAGTGGGGACCAACCGATACGAGAAGATAGATTTCCCTGAACAGTAACTTAGGATTCGCCCTATAGATGAGACTAGGACGAAGCATTGCCTTAGTCGCAGAGGATGTGGCTGGTAGACGTCACACACCCTGTAACACATCGTGTACTTCAGACCAATAGCGCCAATCGGAACAGAAGTACTAATTCAACCCTAAACATTTCAACAGCGAGGCCTTAGGTACTCGAAGTTTCTGCCGATAGATAACTTGTAACCGGCAGTACTCGCTATCACTCGATGGCTGCGGGCCGACTGTCACCTCAGATCATGAAAAAATTAGCATCTTTCTTTTTGTCAGCAGCCATTGCCTGCTCCGCAGGTCCGTCGAAGATCTCCGCGGATCTCATGAAAACGGCCGCAACGAACGGAAGTCAGCCCGTGCAAGTCATCGTGCAATGGAAGACCGGTGTTCGAGGCGGCATCCTACAAAAATTGTTAGCTTTAGGAGGATCAATCGTTTCAGATTTCCCCTTGGTGCACTCCGGCGTCTACACCGTCGCCCCGTCGGCCTTGAGCACTTTGAGCGCTGATCCCGATGTTGCCTTTGTCTCGGCCGATCGGGCCATTCACAAAAATGCCTTGTTCAGCAAGGAGGTCACTGAAGAACGTCTTTAATATCCGCGTCATAAATCTATCTCTCGGACGCCCTGTCTACGAGAGCTATACGCAGGATCCCTTGTGCCAAGCTGTGGAGGCGGCCTGGAAAGCCGGTATTACAGTCGTGGTTTCCTCCGGCAACGAAGGCCGCGACAATTCGGCCGGCAAACATGGCTACGGAACAATCGGAGCACCTGGAAACGACCCCTACGTCATCACGGTCGGCGGCATGAGAGACATGGGCACGGCTGACCGCACGGATGATTTGGTCGCGAGCTATAGCTCCAAAGGACCAAGCGCGGTCGATCACATTGCAAAGCCCGACCTTGTCGCTCCCGGCAATCAGGTTGTCGCTCTGCTCAATCAACACGGAACGCTGGCGCTCAACCACCCTGAAAACATTGCGACGCTGGCCGCGTATCGTAATCCGGCTCCGGCGGCCGGGAACATCCCAGTTCAGCCAAGCTATGACGCTGCCTCGAACAAGCAACCTCCTCCCGTAAAAATTGGATCCGGCTATTCCGATCGATACTACAAAATGAGCGGCACCAGCATGGCAGCGGGCGTCGTCACCGGGGCCGTTGCGAATCTACTGCAAGCCGCTCCCGCTCTCAGTCCCGATCAAGTGAAGATGCTACTCATGAAAACCGCGTCGAAGACTTTTCCTACCGCCAGCACTGTCGTCGATTCGGCCAGCGGTCAAGCGTACACCAGCTACTACGACATGTTTACAGTCGGGGCGGGTTACCTCGATCTCCAAGCCGCTCTGGGTCTGGTAAACGAGGTTCCGTCAGGTCTGACCGCCATATCTCCGACCGCCAGTTTCAACGAGGCGAACGGCAATGTGGAGCTTTCGTTCGACCCCTCGTCCGTCTTCTCAGACCAGGCGATCTGGAGCAGATACGCCACGGCTAGCAAAGCTCGTTGGAACTCCAGCTCAATCTGGAGCAACTCGGTCCTGGATGGAAACACGGCGATCTGGGCTGCTGGGTCGTTCTGGGACAGCTCGAGCGATTCGGCGAATCAGAGCTCGTGGGGCGCATCCAGTGACTCGGCTAATAAGGCAATGTGGGGAGCGTCCACCAGCTCGGCCAACAAGGCGATGTGGGGTGCTTCCACCGACTCTGCTAACAAAGCGATGTGGGGTGCAAGCTGCAACACTGCCGAGAGCCTCACGATCGACGGAGATCGCTAGAAATCGTATCAGTGCAAAGCTATGAATGCCCGGATGTACACGTACATCCGGGCATTTCGCTGAATAGTATGCTAATTCCTGTTGTGGCGCCACTCTATGGAGGCGTCTTCTAAACTGGAGACCTCAAAAACCCAATGTTCGATCTGACAGGCCACACGGCTATCGTGACGGGAGCGGCAACTGGTATCGGAGAAGCCATTGCTCGACGCTTAGCATCCGCTGGCGCCAGCGTAGCGGTTGCCGACCTGAATCTCGACGGAGCCTCAGCGGTGGCGAACGCAATAGGCCGCAACTCGTTTCCGGTGCGATGCGACGTCACCAATTCAACATCGGTTGATGATGCGGTCCGCGACGTCATAACGCGCACCGGACGGATCGACATTCTCGTCAATAACGCCGGCATTGCCGGTCGCGCGGCTCCGCTGTGGGAACAAACGCAAGACGATTGGGAGCGTATCGTCGCCATCAATGTCTATGGACTGGCGAACTTTTGCCGGGCCGTCGTTCCACACATGCTCGCTCGTTCTTACGGGCGCATCGTCAATATCGCCTCCATCGCCGGCAAAGAGGGAAACCCTAACATGGCTCCTTACTCTGCGACCAAAGCTGCCGTGATTGCTATGACCAAATCATTGGGCAAGGAAGTGGCGACCTCCGGGATCTGCGTGAATGCTGTTTCTCCTGCAGTCATTCAGACGCAGATACTTGATCAGCTAACGGAAGAACAGGTCAATTACATGACCCAGAAGATACCCATGCTCAGAACGGGCAAGCCCGAAGAAGTAGCCGCCGTTGTTCACTTCCTTGCCAGCCCAGATTGTTCTTTCGTCACAGGCCAGACGTACGATGTCAGCGGAGGCCGCGCTACTTATTAGCCCATATCGCCAGTCGATTCAATGGCGACAAGCTGTTGAAACAATCGCTCGAAAGCGATCTGAGGGTCCTGACACAGACCCGTGTGAACGGGCGATACCTGAACCGCCGTACTTCTTGGAGACACCAGCCAGTGGAATCGCTCCGCCTGAGAGAGGCGAGCGATGGGACCGGCCGCCGGATCTCCTTCACAGATCTTGGAGAACGCCATCAGGTGCAGCTGAACTAAATCGATGTCCGACTCGGGCCAAAGCGCTCGGACACGCTCTGGATCGAGAGTGACACGCGCCTGCAGGAAGCGTCGCTCTTTGCAGAACAGGATGACACCTGCGTTAATAAACTCTTCGCGATCCACCCTGGGGACGACGCGAATGGTGGCGTAATCAAATGAGCTCTGCATGCGCCCGCATTGCCTCCATGACGAACTGAGAAGCGTGTTGGATCCTTCGGAGGAAGTAGTGCAGGTACGCTGCCCGCCTCTCTTTGGGCTCGTCTAACCAGGGACCGGGAACCAGGCCCATGATGTACGAGAGCACCTCCTCGCTCAAAAGTGACCGCGAAGTCTCGTCAGCTATCTCAATCGTTCCCGCCCAGGGCAGCAGTATGTGATTTCGAATGGGAGCAAACGCCGAAGTCGCTGCGGCCTCCACGTCTCTCCAATTGTGGTGAAAATAAAGCGCGGCACCGTGATCGATGAAATAAAGATTCTTGTGCCAAAGCAGTAGATTCGGGTTACGAACCGTCCTGTCTACGTTTGTGATGAACGCGTCGAACCACACCGCGCGAGATGCCAGTTCGGATTCCGATGTGTCCTTGGCGGCAGGATCGAAGGTCACCGAACCTGGCAGGTAGTCCAAACCGAGATTCAAGCCGACGCTTCGACTCAGGAGCTCACGAATTTCGTAGTCCGGCTCGTTCCGACCCAATGCCCCATCAACCTCCACGAACACGATCTCGGGCACTCGCAGGCCTAGCGCACGTCCAATTTCGCCTGCGATGAGTTCTGCCACCAGTGACAGCGGGCCCTGGCCCGCGCCTCTGAATTTAACGACGTACAACCCGAGATCATCTGCCTCGACGATCGCGGGAAGAGAGCCGCCTTCGCGTAACGGTGTGACGTAGCGAGTGGCTTGAACGGTACGAAGCATTGCTACGCAAGAGTGTAGCGGGGAGCCCATCTCGAGTTAGCCCGGAACTTGATTCGACGTTAAAATAGAGATTCTGAAACATCGCTTTCTTCTGGGCTTCTTAGGTTTGCTCGGAGCTAGCCCAGCTCTCCCCCAAACTTCTGAAGCGGCGACGACGCTCCTTGCGGCGCATAACCTGTACCGTAGGCAGGTCGGCACCCCGCCCTTGGTGTGGTCGACGCGCTTAGCAAGTATCGCTCAGAACTGGGCCACCTACCTGATTCAGACCGGGCTCTACAAACATCCACCCGATCTCCAATATGGAGAGAATCTATTCGAAGTTGTAGGCCCAGCCGCAAATGCGAAGCAGGTCGTTGACGCCTGGGCCTCGGAACAGGCCCGCTATGATCACCGGACAAATAGCTGCTCAGGTAGATGCGGTCACTACACGCAGATGATCTGGCGAGACACAAAGAGAGTGGGATGCGGTGTTGCCCAGAAGAGCCGGCGTCAGATCTGGGTTTGCAATTACGATCCGCCGGGCAACATCGTCGGCGAAAGCCCTTACTGAGTCCCGGCGGCCCTCTGCGGCAGCGCAAAGCCACAATACTACGGCCGGACGGCGCTTCTCTTCTTTCCGCCGCCGCAGACGATGACGACGTATTCGCGCCCGTCGAGCTGACCCGCCGGCAGATCTGCTTCCCACAGCAGCTTTCCAGTCAGCTTGTCGAAGGCGCGGAAACTTCTTATCGAAACTCATTGCGCCGATGAACAGCAGACCGCTGGCTGTGACCACCGGCCGCCCATAGTTATCTGTTCCGGTGTTGTTGATGCCTTTGGCCGCAAGCTGGGATATTCGCTGCACGGAATCCGCCAGCGGATCTCACCGTTGTCGAAAATCGATGGCGTTGAGCGTGCCCCATAGCGGTTTGATGGGAGGGTAATTCTCGGCATCGCGGAATAGGATGTAGCCTTCGTTGCGATACCTCTGCCAGTTCGGGTCGTGTTCGCGCGTCAGTTCGTCGGCTTCGGTATCGCGCCCGGTTGAGAAGCAAATCGACAATTTCGTCCACGTTTCGGCGAGGTAATCGAAGCGCGGCATACGCCCGCTGCCCTCCCGGATGAAGCGCATGAGGTCTTCTCGGGATCGCCTCTCGCCGATACCAACGAGAGACGGGAAACTCGAGGAGCGCCCTTCATCGCGACCATGACAACCCGCGCAAGCCGTTCGAATCAAGACCCTTCAGGCGCTCGAGAACGGCCGCATGGGCTTCCGGTGTCCGATCCGTCACCATCTCTGTGGTGAACGTCTGCCGTGTGAACCGGGGGTGGCTGTAGCGGATGAGGCTGGACCGCCGCCAGTGCCTCACCTTCGAGACTCGACGCCGGCACTTTTCGGTATTCGATCGGGAACAGCGGAGCGCCCGCCCGGCGATCAAGGACAAACACGAAACCCGTTTTCGTGATTTGAGCCACGGCAGCGACCTTTTTTCCGTTTCGGGTCACCAGGCTTGGCGCCGCCGGAAAATCCAGGTCCCAGACGTCATCCTTTATGCCCTGGAAATTCTACATCCGTTTGCCCGTTCTGGCTTCCAAGGCGAGCACACAATGCGCGAACAGATTGTCTCCGATGCGGTTTGATCCATAGAAATCGAAGGAAGGCGATCCGGTCGCCGCGAAAACCATCCCGAGTTCCGGATCTACACTGAGACCCGACCAGGCATTTGCGCCACCCGAAACCTTGTATGCATCTTTCGGCCACGTGTCATACCCGAATTCGCCAGGATGTGGCATGCTGTGGAAACTCCAGGCGAGTTTACCCGTATCGATATTGAAAGTGCGGATATCTCCAGGCGCGCCAGGAAGTGTTTCCCGTACGATGCTGCCCAAAATGATGTTTTCTTCGAATACGACACCCGGGCTCGTTTATTTGTTAAGCGCCCACAGATAATTCCGGTGCGTAAAGAAGACGCGGTTGGGATAAACAGCCACTCTCCGGTGGCGGTATCTGCGCTGGCCTTCGCTCTTGTCCTTCTCATCAAAGCTCCGAATCTCGCGTCCGGTCGCCGGGTCGAGCGCAATCACACGTAGCTTTGGGGTTGTCGCATACAAGACTCCGTCCAGCACGAGCGGATTCCTCTGCATTTCCGAGCCTTGAAGGCGTCCTGCGAATCGTAAGTCCAAGCTGGTTTCAACCGGCTCACGTCTGATTTGTATATTTGCGTGAGCGTTCAATAGCGGATGTTGTAGTCTGCGGATTGGACGAGAATCGCCAATGCCAACGGCATCAGAATTCTGGCCCCATGTTTTAAAAGCCTTCGTACCGAACCCAGAAACTCTCGCGCCACGCGGCGTTCGGGGCCACACTCTTCAAATCGCCGTACTTACCGTCGTGAGCAAGATTCAGCGCGTTTGTGATGGCGGTCATCGGTTCGAAGCAGACGAACTCTTTACGAGGAGGTGCGAACACCAGACCGACCTGATATTGCGGTCCATAGACGACATGGATCTTCTTCGCGCCTGCTTCCAAGGTGAAAATTGCATATCCGGTGCTGTCCCTTACGAGATCGGTAAACCCGTCGTCTAAGGTGTGATCTTTGAGGGAGATCTGAGCGGGCAAAGTATTCGGGGTGGTTGTTCCCGTTGCAAGCAATGCCTTGTCGGTCTCGATATGCTTTCGAGCCGGAATGTGAATGAAGGCTTCCTTTCGGGGCGTATCAGGAAGATTGAAATAGGGGTGGAAACCGAACGTAATCGGCATCGGCTCCGAACTTCTGTTCACGACTTCAGTCCGAACTTCGAGCGCTCCCTCTCGAAGACGGTAAGTGACGCGGTACTCATGCGCGAAAGGCCAGTTCACCATCAGTTCCGGGTACTTCCAGAACACAAGCCGGCTGGCCACGTAAGCGGACTGGTCGTCGGCCTTGACTTCTTCTACCTCCCAGTTCGGCCACGACGTCAGGAGGCCATGGATCGCCACCTTATCCGGGTTCATTCGCAAATTCTCGAAACCGGGGTTGAACAGATAGCGTTTTCCATCTGCCCAGAAACCTCCGCCCCCAAGCCGATTGGCCCAAGGCGCAAGAAACGGAATCCCGTTGAGTCCCTTTGCGGAGTCCTGTTTGAGTGCCG
Source organism: Bryobacteraceae bacterium (assembly GCA_045807925.1). Taxonomy (GTDB): domain Bacteria; phylum Acidobacteriota; class Terriglobia; order Bryobacterales; family Bryobacteraceae; genus Bog-105. The sequence goes on from JBJMGK010000138.1 coordinate 7,608, forward strand.
CAGGATCGGGGAAGGGGTTGTAAAGGAGATTTTTTCCGTGGACCTTGAACTCATACGCGCGGTTACCGTATGAGGGGACGATCGAGACCTGGTCCGAGCGCAAGGAATCGGCAAGCCGGATAATCTCAACGCCGTGATCGACTGCCTTGACAGCCGTATACCGCCGGGCACTTGCGGCGATCAGAGGGAGCAACAGACAAAAACAAAGCCTGCCTCGCCTCGCGAGACGGATACTAAGCATCGGAACGAACGTCCTGCAATGCCTCACACTTGACGCACTCAAGCTTGTGCCCCAGGAACTGCGCGCGGCCCTCTTCCGTTTGTACCCATTCGCGTATTGACCAAGGAGGATTATGACGCACGTGGATCGTGTGTCCACATTCCAGGTCCGCTACCCAGTCCGTGGCCTCGTCCTGATGAAAGCCGATAATTTTCCGGAGCAGACTATCTTCCCTTCCCGGTTATCCGGTTCTTCAGCGGCAGCAGGACGTAAAGAGTGAACACATTCAGGATTGCGAGCGCAACCGCGATGGCGAACTGATTCATCGCGACGGCTGCCCCGATGATGGCTGCATTCCAAACGCTTGCCGCCGTTGCGGTGCCCCTTACGGTCGCTCCCTGTTTCAGGATCGCTCCGCCTCCAATGAATCCGATACCGGTTATCAGGCCCTGCAACAAACGAGACTGAGCTGACACATCTGGGTTCGTTCCCATCAAAAGCAGATAACCGCAACTGGCCATGCTCACGATCGGGAATGTGCGGATGCCGGCAGTATGCGACTCCACTTCACTCTCCCACCCGATCCCCAGCGTGAGGACGTAAGCCAATAACAGATGGCCGAGATTACCCAAAGTCCCTCCGAATCTCTTCTGACGGAATATGCCTGTCTCAGGATCAAAGGATCCTGATTACGGATTATCTATCACCAGTCTGATGGCGCCGAAGGCAAGAGCGGCCAGTGCGGCGGCGGCGGGAATCGTGAGCACCCAGGCGACCACAATATTGGCGGCAAGGGTCCAACGCACCGCTCGAACCCTCTGGATTGCTCCCACGCCCGCGATCGAACCCGCGACGACGTGAGTTGTGGACACCGGAAGGCCCAGGTGAGTGGCGAAAAAAATAGAGACAGCTGCGCCGGTTTCCGCGGCAAAACCACTCCTGGGCTTCAGTCGCGTGAGACGCGTACCCATCGTCCTCACAACCCGCCAGCCGCCACTGAGTGTACCGAGTCCCATAGCCGTTGCTGAGATCGCGATCACCCATCTCGGAACAGCGAACGAGCTTTGAAAGTGCCCGGCGACAAGGGCCGCGGTGATGATGCCCATTGTCTTCTGGGCGTCATTGGTTCCATGTGCACCGCTGAGCAAGGCCGCGGAGAGAAGCTGGGCGTGGCGGAAGTATCGATCCATGTGAGCTGGGGTCCAACGGTGAAAAACCCGATACACCACAATCATCAATACGAATCCGAGTGCCAGTCCGATCATTGGAGCGAGGACGATGAAAGCCAGGGTGCTCGGCCATTTGCCGACGATAATTCCGTGCAAGCCGGCCTTGGCAACCGCAGCCCCCGCGTATCCGCCGATCAGAGCATGGGACGAACTGATAGGCAATCCGAAGTACCAGGTGAGGATATTCCAGATGATGGCGCCGACCAGCCCCGCCAGAAGCACATACGGCGTGACGATTTCGGTGTTGACGAATCCTTTCCCAACAGTCGCCGCCACACCTGTTCCGAACAGCATAGCCGCCGCAAAGTTGAATACCGCAGCCATGGAAACCGCCTGGGTAGGATTCAATACCCGGGTTGCAACGACCGTCGCGATTGAATTCGCCGCGTCGTGAAATCCATTTACGAAGTCAAACAGGACTGCTATTCCGATGATCAGAACCACTAGAGCCAGGCTGGACATGCTTCTAGAAATTCTTGATAGTTACCGACTGAAGGACGTCGGCGACATCTTCACAGCGGTCTGTAGCATTCTCAAGCAGTTCATACACTTCTTTCTGCTTCAAGAGCGAAACAGCGTCAATGCTCGAGGCAAAGAGGTTCGCGATTTGCGCTCGCTCAATGGCGTCGGCTTGATTCTCAATTCGGTTCACCTCAACGCACTGCTCGAGACAAGGCTTTCGATCATGCAACGATTCGATCGCATTTGAGATAGCGCGGCAACTGTCATTCACTAGTTGGCCGAGACGCACGCAGGCCTCGGGAATCGGATCGAGCCGATAAGCCACAATACGGAAGCTTGCATCTTCGATCGCGTCCAGCACATCGTCCAACGCAGTCGCAAGCGCCTGGATGTCTTCGGGATCGAAAGGTGTCAGGAACGTGGACTGCAAGCGTCGGAAAATCTCGTGGATAACCTCGTCCCCGTTTCGCTCGAGCACCTCAATCTCTTTCGAGCCATCGCATATCGCCCGATAGCCACCCTGCAGGCTGTCGGTCAATAGTCGGGAAGCCTGGCACAAGATGCGCGAGTGTTGACGAAAAAGGTCAAAGAACTTCTCGTCTTTTGGCAAAAGATTCATGGCACTGTCATCTTAGACAAGCGATTCGGGATTTTTTGAACATGGAACAAACGACCGTTCCAGCCAAGCCGTTTTAGGGCAGAATCACCACTTTTCCGGCAGTCTGGCTGCGAGCAGTTTCGAGGGCTGAATTTGCCTGCGCCAGCTGAAACCGGTGGGTAACTTCACGCGCGAACGATGCCTGCCAGCGCTGATCTTCGAGTAGACGAACCGCAAGATCCACGTGTCTCGGCTCGAAGCCCCAGCTTCCAGAGATCTGCAACTGTTTCCGCGTGATGATGTGCGGGCTGAACGTGACGGTGCCGGAGTTTGCATATTGGCCGAGGACAAGACATTTTCCCCCATCGCGGCACAGGTCCCAGCCTTCGGGTACAGCCTCCGGACGACCAACACACTCGAGAACTACGTCCGCACCATGTGGTCCCGTCTCCTTCAGCACCAAATGACGGCGCTCTTCGATATGCGGTACGTCGAGGATGGAAACGACTGCGTGTGCCCCGAATTCCCGTGCAAGAGCCAGGCGTTCCCGGGGCGCGCCAATAACGATAACCTTCGACGCGCCGGACTGAATGGCGACCGCGACGGCCGCTAATCCGACCGGTCCGGCACCTTGAATGACGACCACATCGCCCAGTTCAATCGGGGTATGCTCGACCCCATGTAAGACCGTGGTTAGCGCGCACCCGGCGCCTACGACGCTTTCGGTCGGAACAGAGTCGGGAATTCGAATGACGGCCGTACCGGCCCGAAGCAGAATGTATTCCGCGTAACCGCCACGCAGGTGCGGCGACTCGTTCGCACAATACGAGATTCCGTACGCCTTACGATGCAGGCATCGCGTCGGTTGGCGTTTGAGGCGGCAGTAGTAGCATTCTCCACACACGATGGAACTAGCCCAGGTGATTCGATCGCCTGGAGCGAGCCCTTCCCCGCGCCAGTCCTTTTCGGCGCCGTCGCCTAACTCTTCGATACGACCGACCGTCTCATGTCCAAGAACGACCGGCAGCGGAATGTTGAGCTCACCATCCCAAAGGTGGACGTCCGTGCCACAGATGCCAGCCATCTCGACACGAGCAAGAACTTCTCCCGGCCCAGCGGCCGAAACCGGGTACTTCCGCATCTCGAGCGGCTTTTTATACCGGGCGAGCACCGCGGCACTACAGGTTCGATCCGTCACGTTTTCCTTTACTTCCCTGTCGGACCCGGGGAAGATGATCTTCGAAGTAGCGCGCGACCAGGCTGTAAATGTGCAGTGAAGTTCCCTTGGCCTCGGCGGTTGCATGTGTTCTGTTTGGGTACTCCATAAAATCGAACGGCTTGTCCAGTTCGACAAATTTATTGATGAGCCGTTCCGTTCCCTGATAGTGCACATTATCATCTCCGGTACCGTGAATCACGAGCAGCTTCCCTTGTAAGCCGGCCGCAAAATTGATGGCCGAACCGGACCGATACCCGTCAGGATTCCCGGACGGCAGCCCCATATAACGCTCCTGATATATGGTGTCGTACAGCTGTTGGTCGGGAACGGGCGCAACAGCTACGCCCACCTTATAGAGATCGGGCGAACGAAACATCAGGTTCAGAGTATTGGTCCCTCCGCCGCTCCAGCCCCAGACACCAACTCGGGTTCCGTCCAAATAAGGCCGCTCGGCAATCAGCTTACGAAGCGCTTCCGCCTGTTCCTTCGAGGAAAGAACGCCAACAGAGCCATAAATCACCTTGCGCCAGGCCCGCCCTTTTGGCGCAGGCGTGCCTCGATTATCGAAGCTCGCAACCCGATACCCGTCGTTGGCTAAAGCGTGATGGAAGTAATCTGTGCGATTGTTCCTGTCGGTTACGATTGCGCTCGCCGGCTCCCCGTACACATGGACAATCACTGGGTATTTTCTGGTGGGATCGAAATCACGCGGTGTGATGAGTGATCCGTCAAGAACTGTCCCGTCATCTAAGCGGACCTGGAAAAACTCGACAGGAGGTGTTAGTAGCGGGGCGGCCGCTGTTTGTAAAGCCGCGTTGTCCTCGAGCATGCGGACCTGCTTGCCATCCGGCAAGCTAATCAAATCGACTACCGGTACGTGGCCGGATCGGGAATAAGTATGAAATGCCCAGTGAGAATCCGGCGAGATGTCGTAGCTATGGCTGCCGGGCTCGTCAGCGGGCGTGACCCGCGTACCCTCGCTCGGCGAATCCAAAGAGGTCCGATAGAGATAAGCCTGAGTTGCGTTTTCGGGTGACGCCAGATAGTACATCTGCTTACCCGCCACGTCCACCCGCTCGACACGAATCACATCTGCCTTCGCGGTCGTGATCAACCGGGGCGAACCGCCACTTTTTGGGGCGGCGTACGCGTGCCTCCAGCCGTCGCGTTCGCTCATCCAGACAAGCTGTTCACCATTGTCCAGCCATTCGAACTGGTCATCACGGGTCCCACCGAATTTCGGGACGTCCACCCAAGCTGCGTCGTCATCTTGAAACAGCTGCCTTGTTTTGCCTGATCGCGCGTCGGCTAGATAGACCACGAGGTGGTTCTGGAGGCGGTTTAACTCCCCAATGGCCAATTCATTGCCTCCGCCCGTCCAATCCATCCGGAACAGGTAGTGTTCACGTGGATCGCCTGGAACGTTCATCCAGCGGGTCTTTCCTCCGCTTGCGCTCACGACCCCAATCCGGACGGCGGAGTTAGTCGTCCCGACCTTCGGGTAACGGATAAAAGTCGCCTTCGGATAGATCGCGTCGGTGTTGTTCAAAAGCGTAAACTGCTGGACGCCGGATGAATCAAATTGCCAGTATGCAATCTCTTTGCTGTCCGGGCTCCAACGGAAGCAATCTCTCAAGCTCAACTCCTCTTCGTACACCCAATCGGAGGTCCCGTTGATCGTCGTGACGGAGCCATCACGCGTAAGTGGTCGAATCGTGCCCCCTTTCAGATCTTCCGCATAGATGTTGTTTTCGCGAACATATGCAACATGCGAGCCGTCCGGCGAGAATTTGGCAAACATCAACGTCGAACCGGGAGCACCCTCGTCGACCTTTGTCAGCTTGTTTGCCGCGCGATCAAGCACCCAGTAATCTCCGCGCGTGTTATCCCGCCACACTTTCTTCGTGTTGGTGGAGATGAGCAAACGTCCCCCGTCGTTGGACCACCGATAATCGTCGATGCTCAGAGGCTTGGGTGGGCCCGGCGGACAGAGTGCGGACGCGTCAACCAGAACCCTGCGCTTTCCCGTCCGTGTTTCGTACAAGACGATGTCATCTGCGCCCTTTACCTTCGATGAGGGCTCTACGATGGTGTAGGAGTTGCCGTTCTCCCTCCAGCGCGCAGGGCCGAAGCGCTTGGCAGTGAGTTCTTTCGAATCAAAGATGCGGGCCAGGTTCCGATTCAGCTCTTCCGACGCTCGGATTGGGATCAACAATACACAGAAGGTGAGCGCAGAAACCGCAAGTCGTCGGAGGCAACGCATCGCCTCAGTCTACCGAAAGCGCCGGAGTCTCAGCTCACGTGAATACAAGGGCGGTGTTTGGGATCGGGCACAGCGCGGCGAAGCACCTCGTGGGTCAGAGGGGCAGTATCGCCTTGGCCCAAAAATAAGAAGCGGAACAGATTGCCAATTGGATTGCCTTCCGTCCAAGCGAAGTAGGCATGGGGAACCTTTCCGGTCCTCTGCTCGAGATGAATTAGCATCGCCGCTATCGCATTGGCAACCGTCGGCGTCTTCGAACGCAGAACCGAATATTTGCCAATTCGTTCGCCGCTGACGCAAAGGCATTCCGAGAATTCTGACGCGTCGCTGCTTTCCAGTTCGAGGAAGTAAACGCGCTCGTTGGGATCGAGCCCATGGCTTTCACGCAGTCTTCGATCAGCTTGGGCGAGATCAGCTTCGGTTTCCGGCCGCGGTTTGCGAGCCACAATCCGGATGACCTGGTCCTCATCTTCGTCAAGCAACGCTGCTGCCGAAGGCTCCAGTTCCACGGAGGTAATGCGCAACTCCGTCGATCGCATAGCTCGGGATACGAGAGACGTCACCACGATGGACAGTATGAAGAAGAATGAGATCTTGATGCCTTCCGGGCGCTCGAAGATATTCAAGGCTGTCGTGTAACCGAAGGCAACGGCAATCAACAGAAAGGGGAAACGGGCTTTGGTCGTCCAATTCGCAATCGTGACGGCCACCGCAGCGGACGTGATGAGCACCAGTACACCGGTGGCATACGCACCTCCCTGCGCATCCACGTTTGCATGAAAGAGCAGAGTGACTGTTACCGAGATACCCATAAAAACCAGGACTAGCGGACGTGACCCCCGCGCCCACTCCGGAGCCATTCCGAATCTGGGCAGGTATCTCGGAATCAGATTCAGCAGACCTGCCATGGCCGAAGCACCGGCAAAAGCCAGAATAAGAATGGTGCTGAAGTCGTACAGCGTGCCAAAACCATTTCCCAGATATTTATGGGAAATATAAGCTAAAGCCCGGCCATTTGCTTCGCCACCCTCTTTGAACTTGTCAGGCTCAATCAGTAGGGTGGTGGCGAAGCTGGTAGCCAGAAGGAAAACACTCATGATGAGTGCTGCCGTTCTGAGCAGCTTATGAGTATTGCGAACTCGTCCTTCCGTATTTTCTGCCTCTATCAGAGGCATCACAGCGACCCCGGTTTCGAATCCTGATAAGCCGAGGGCCAGTTTGGGAAACAACACCAATGAGATTCCAACCATAGCCAGGACACTGCCGCCGTGTTGAGAAAATAATGCATTTCGCCACGCCGGAATCAGGCTAGCGTGCACGAGCACTTCCCAGAGGGCGACCGCAGTAACGATCACGTTTAGACCCAAGTACACTCCGACCAGGAGTGTTGCGATGCCAATCGCCTCCCGGAAGCCCTTCAGAAACACAGCGCCCAAGAGGGCCAGTAGAATTAGAGTCACGCTCATTTGGCTCTTTAAAGCGGCCGGAACAAACGGATTCTGGTTGAAGTGTGCTGCCGCATCAGCCGCCGACAGGGTCATCGTGATGATGAAATCCGTGGTAGCAAAGCCCAGGAGCACCAGCATGAATACCTTGCCTCCCCACGCCGGGAAGAGCTTCTCCAGCATCGCAATGCTCCCCTGACCGTTTGGGCTCGCGGCCGCAACCCGCCGGTACACCGGGAGTGCACCGAACAAAGTGACAAGCACAAGAATTAAGGTGGCCAGGGGAGAGAGAAAGCCCGCAGCAAGGAACGCGATACCTGGCTGGTATCCCAGGGTTGAAAAGTAATCGACCCCGGTAAGGCACATCACTTTCCACCAGGGATGTTCCTTCTCCGGTTGCCCACCGATGCTTTTGGGAATGCGAAGGTCAGCTAGAAGCCAGTCAGTGAAGCCCACTTATTTGCCTGACGTGCGGGGGCCTTGCGGATTTTCGGGCTTTGGGCAGGTTCGCTCTAGCAACGTTTCGAGTCCTCTGGAGGTTGACGCTTAAAGTTTCTTGCTGTTTCGGAGTTTACAAACGCTCTCAAAACAGTCTATGACTCGTAGTGAGGAGCCAACACCAATAGACCTATGGAAATGCGAAAACTCGGCAATTCGAATCTTCAGGTATCGCCGATTATGTTGGGCGGTAACGTGTTCGGCTGGACAGCCGATGAGCCAACGTCTTTCCGGATACTTGACGCATTCGTCGAACGGGGTTTTAACTTTCTCGACACCGCGGACGTATACTCCGCCTGGGTCCCCGGCCATTCGGGCGGCGAGTCAGAGACGGTCATCGGGAACTGGTTAACTCGGTCAAGCAAACGAGACAAAGTCATCCTTGCAACAAAAGTAGGCTTGGAGGTACGCGGTCGGAAAGGGTTGTCGAAAAATCACATTCTCCGTTCGGCAGAAGAGTCGCTGCGCCGTTTGCAGACGGATTACATTGATCTTTACCAATCGCACAGCGACGATCGAGAAACCAACTTCTCGGAAACTCTTTCCGCTTACGCACAGCTCATCCGGGAAGGCAAAGTTCGCGCGATTGGCGCTTCGAACTACTCGGCTGAGCGGCTAACGGAAGCGTTACAGGTATCGAAAAACGGCAACTTGCCTTCCTATTGCAGCTTGCAGCCGTTATACAACCTGTATGACCGGGAAGAGTACGAAACCAACCTGGAACCGGTCGTTAGCTCCTGGAACCTTGGCGTTGTGCCGTATTATTCACTCGCCGCGGGTTTCCTCACCGGGAAATACCGCTCACAAAAAGATCTCGAGAATCGCGCGCGCGGCACAACCGTGCAAAAGTATTTGAATGAAAGAGGCCATCGCATCCTTGCGGCACTGGAGCGGGTGGCCCAGGACTACCGGTCGACGCCCGCCGCCGTTGCCCTTGCCTGGCTCATGGCGCGTCCCACGGTTACGGCGCCGATTGTCAGCGCAACGAGCATGGAGCAACTGGAAACGATTCTCGGAGCGGCTGATATGAAGCTGTCACAGCAATCTATCGTTTACCTGGACACCGAAAGTGCGGTGCAATCGGTTCAGGCCGCGAAGTGGGCCGAGCAGAACTAAACGGGCGCTACCAAAGCACGCCGCGGACTGGAGTCACGGGCTCCGGAAGTTGAGTCTCGCCCAGAGCTTGCCGCAAGTTCGTTTCAATAGTAAACGAAAGCGCGGTCATTGGAGTGTCGTAAACGGTGTTCTCAAAGGGATCTTCCAGATTCCTTCCCACACGGTTCAGGATGAGGAACGCAGACCCGACGAGGGCCGTTACGACGGGCGTGAACCACTTCAGCTCCTCCACAAGTACCAGCGGCAGGACCGTGCAGTAGACCTTCACGAGGAGCTCCGGATAGAAGTCGTACTGGCGGGGTAGCGGAGTGTTCTTTATGCGCTCGCAACCGCCCTGGATGTTGCTCAGATCTGTAAACGTTGAGTCGAGCCGCTGAACTTGGAGTTCGCTCAAAAGGCCCCCGCGGGCGAGTTTGGACGCCGTCTCGCCCATTTTCTGGAGAAGAGCAGCCGGTACGTTCTTCTCCAATTCCAGAGCCGAAATAGTCGACGGCTCCAGTACCCGGGAGAGCTCTTGCCAAGGCTCCTGCTTACGAAGGGCCAGCCGCAGAGCATGCACAAATGCAATCTGCTGATAGACAAGCATGCGCGCCTGGCCCTCAGCTTCATGCTGCTCATCCCGGGAGGGCGCCTGTATAAAACTAATCGCCTGTCGAGCCAGGGAACGAGAGCTGTTAACGAGACCGCCCCAGAGCTTTCGGGCCTCCCACCACCTGTCATAGGCTGAGTTAGTCCGAAACCCCAAAAATATGCTCAGTGCGGCCCCCAACAGGGAGACCGTCATATCCGGAATCGCTATCGCCTTGAACGGGTGATCGATTGCATTGACAATGGCGGCCGCGAGGCCAATAACGACGATGACGGTCAGTGGGCTGGCGATCTGGCGCAAGATCCGAGCCCAATTGGGTTTGGAAGTAACAACCATCGTCACTACAGACTATCGTGGCTCCCCATCCCACGCTTGAGCTCATACGCTGCGTATCTACGCGTATGTAAAAGGGGCGCGCTTGTCTAGAGTTCTGTCGTGGTTAATGCTGGGCCTTCTGGCCGCACTGATTGTGGTGATCGCCGCGAACGCCCAGCCCATGTGAAAAGAAATGGCCTGCGCCTGTGTTTGACCGCGGTTGACTGTTGCAAGCCGCTACCTACTCACGGCGAAACCAAACCTCGATCCACGGTCCCGCTAATGCGCCGGCGTTGTTGGCGATCAGAGAATTGGCAAGCATCCGCATCTCGGTGTTAATTGCCCGCTCCTCGTTCTTGACGGATGGAGCTTTATCAGGCACCGGCAAAGTCAGCAGTTCGGAATTCAACACACCTGAAACTCGAAACCCATACGGCTCGATTAATTGCTCCAGAGTGGCGCGGTTGTGACCGTACAAGTAGGGGAATCCAAGAAGGTTGTTGTATCCCATCGCGTCAACCAAAAACTCTCTGCTTTCGCCGGCGAGTTCGCCGCCTCGAAGGAGCAGTTCACAAATAGAGTAGAAGAGCCCATTGGGCGTTCGCACCGTCAACAGGCCTCCCCGCTTCAGGAGGCGTTGGCAAGTTCGAAGTACCGGCCCTGGGTCATCGATCTGCTCAAAGCAATTCCAGATGAAGACTGCGTCGAATGTCCCATCGGGAAACCCTGCCGCCTGCAGTTCGATCTTATGCACAACGAAGCCTTTCGAAGAAGCGAAAGCGCTTGTGTCTTCGCCCACGTCAACGCCCTCGGCCCGCCACCCCCAATCGCCGGCGACTTGAAGGAAGGCTCCGTAGTGGCTGCCTACTTCCAGAATTCTCGCACCGCTCGGTAGCAATTCGCGATACGGTTTTTGTTTGCGCCGGAAAGCAGCAACATAGTCTGGGTATTCGCGTTCTACCGCTTCACGATCATATTCTTCTTCTGAATACTGATCGGCCGGGGGAGGCTCGTACTCATGCCTCACGAGCAACGTACAATTTCTGCACTCCTGAATCTCAGCTTTCTCGGCGTGAAAGAAGTCCGTCAGATCCTTGGCTTCGCCAGCACTGACGGGACGACTCAGACGCCGCCGAACGAACTTTTCACGAATCCGGCATTCTTCTTCCAGCCGCTCGCGTGAGGCTAAACAAGTGAACGAGGTTCCGGAGCAAATAGGGCAAACGAGCATCCTGAAGTGGATGACTTTGGAAGCTCCGATCTCCACCAGAAATCTTGCTAGCTAAACATCGGACATCAGATCTAATCCAACGTGTTGTTCAAGATCTAAGGGCTAGTACGAGTTTGATGAAGGGGAAGAGAAACGAATGAGAGCGCTCTGCTGGTATGGCAAGGAAGACGTCCGCGTCGAGACAGTTCCGGATCCTGTGATTCAAAATCCGGGCGACGTCATTATAAAGATCACTTCAACGGCAATCTGCGGGTCAGATCTTCACCTATACGACGGCTTCATGCCCACCATGGAAAAGGGGGACGTGCTGGGCCACGAACCCATGGGAGTGGTTGTCGAACGTGGCAGCGAGGTAACCAGGCTCAATGTCGGCGATCGCGTGGTCGTGCCGTTCACCATATCTTGCGGTAAATGCTTCTTCTGCCAGAAGGGTCTTTTTTCCTGTTGTGACACCACGAATCCGAATGCCGTAGCGGCGGCTAAGGTGATGGGACATTCGCCGGCAGGTCTCTTCGGCTACTCGCATCTTCTCGGGGGATTCCCTGGAGGGCAGGCCCAGTATCTCCGTGTTCCGTACGCCGAAGTTGGTCCTATCAAAGTTCCGGATAGCCTTCCCGACGAGAAGGTTCTCTTCCTTTCCGACATTTTCCCGACCGGCTATATGGCCGCGGAAAATGCCGAAATCGAGCCGGGCGACACCGTTGCCGTCTGGGGCTGTGGCCCAGTGGGTCAGTTTGCAATGCAGAGTGCGTGGATGTTCGGCGCCGGCCGAGTCATCGCTATTGACCGCGTGCCTGAGCGGCTTCGAATGGCTCAGGAGGTCAGCAAGGCCGAAACCATCAACTTCGATAACGAGAAGGTCTATGACCGCCTGATGGAGATGACCAAAGGACGGGGACCGGACCGCTGTATCGACGCCGTGGGTACCGAATCTCACGTTAGCTTGCAAAGCGGCGTCGATACCATCATGGATAAGGCCAAGACGGCCGTGATGCTCGAGACGGACCGGCCCCACGTGTTGCGTGAAGCCATCATGTGCTGCCGAAAGGGAGGAACGCTATCCATCCCTGGCGTCTACATCGGATTTGACGATAAAATTCCGATGGGCGCCGCTATGAACAAGGGGCTGACCTTCAAGATGGGTCAGACGCACATGCAGCGTTATATGCAGCCTCTGCTCCAGAAAATCGAAGAAGGGAAAATCAATCCGGCGGCCATCATTACGCACGAAGTAAGCCTGGAAGAGGCGCCGCAGATGTATCGGACCTTCCGCGACAAGCAGGACGGCTGCATCAAGGTTGTTCTCAAGCCCTGAACACAGTTAAATTAGTTGACGATTGGCGCTCCTGGAGTAGCGAGCGTCCGGCAGAGAGTAATGGAATCCGTCTGAACTTTATCCCATTCCTGGAGCGTCAAGCCGTGTGATTCAAAGAATCCCCGAATCCGGCTGGCGTTCCAGCCGAAGAGATCCTCGAGCATAGGGACGATCACGCTGCAAGCATCTTCGCTCAAAACGGTTCGTCTGGCAATTGGAGTCAGGTACTTATTTTCGGACACCGCAATCGTCAGCCCGTCGAGCCGGTTTACGTGCAACATGACGTGCACGTCCGAACTCCCGTCGCCAACATAAACAACATTGTTGTGAGCAATCCGCCTTTGCGCGCGAAGCCCATCGACCACGGCGACCTTTCCGTATCCGGCGGGAAGAGTGACGATGGACTCAATCTCGCCGCGATCGGAGTAGCGAAAGCGCGTGCCGTGAATGTTCTCAGCCGGAACGATGCCTTCGAGAGCTGATTGAATTACTTCTTCCGGGGCTGCTGAAACGACGTGGAAAGAGAACTCATGTCCGTCCAACCCGCTTAGGATGTCGAACAGCAGCTTGATGTTCTCTTTGAGGCGAATCTGTTTACCAACAGCTGTCAGGTGTTCTTTCCGAACGCACCGGAACTCGGGATCGTGGAGCAGAAGGTACGCCAGTTCTCCACCCTGCTGCACAAGATGAATGTCGGATAACCCTCTTACTCGCTCTTCGAAGCCACTGACGCCGATTAACTTACTGAGAACCAGACCGGAATCGTTGAAGCTCAGAGTCTGATCGAAATCACTAATGAATAGAAACTGTTTGCCTGTTTGCACCATACACTTCTCCTTTTCTTGATTGGGAACCTTCGGGACTGTGGACGGGAGATCAGGATCAGACATGCATCCTGATGAACAGGGACGAGCAATTTTCGTGAAATGCCCGTTCCTTACTAGTTTAGATGGAACGGGCATAGTGTGGTTGCGCTGCGGCCCAGAAAGCTGCTATATCCGTTTCAATGCCGGTGAAAGGCCAGGCCGCCGTCAAACCGAAGTATCAGGTGCTCTTCGAATCGTTGAAAGCTGATATCGTCGGCGGACGCTACAAGCCCGGACAAAAACTGCCGAGCGAGGCGGCCTTGGTTACAAAATCCGGGGCGTCGAGAATCACGGTGGGACGGGCGATTCGCGAGCTTCAGAACCTGGGCTTGGTCGACCGTGTTGCGGGATCGGGCACTTACGTTCGCACTCTGGCGCCTGACGGACGTCCTCACTTGTTCGGCCTCCTGATTCCGGATTTGGGAGAGACCGAGATCTTCGAACCAATCTGCCAAGGCATCGCCAATGCGCCCGAAAGCACCGAGCATGCCTTGCTCTGGGGGCACTGCGATCCCGATGCTCAGAAGGGCTTACAAGCTTGGCGCCTTTGTCAGCAGTACATTGCGAAGGAAGCGTCCGGCGTCTTCTTCGCGCCACTCGAGTTTGAGCCCGATTCGGAAAGGACGAACAAGCGGATCCTACACGCACTCGACAAGGCAAGAATTCCGGTGGTCCTGCTCGATCGGCGAGCGACAGCAACACCGGATCGAAATCGTCCCGACTTAGTGGGCATCAACAACCGGCACGCAGCTTACGTTGCAACCAAGCACCTGATCGATTTGGGCTGCCGTCACATTGGATTTCTGGGTTATCACGGGGCTGCAACGACCATCAACGAACGGATATCGGGATACACGGAAGCTCTTCGGGCACACGGGCTAAGACCCATCGTCGATTCCACGGTTGAGGCAAGTACATCCAGCGCCGATGCTTTCCACTGGTCAGGCAGGCACAACGTTCGCTCACTCGAGGCATTCGTCTGCATCAATGACCGGATCGCTGGACAGATCATGCACCTTTTCCTGCAACGAAAGATTCGGATACCTGACGACGTTCGTCTCGTCGGAATCGACGACGTGTCTTATGCCGGCCTGCTGCCGGTCCCGCTAACTACGGTTCATCAGCCGACTCGCGCCATCGGCGAAGCAGCGCTCCGAGTCATGCTCGATCGCATCCGCACGCCGAAGCTTCCCGCGCGCGAAGTTCTGCTCGACGGGGAACTCGTCGTCCGGTCTTCGTGCGGCGCGAATATCGGCCGCTCTGAAGAATAGCGTTTCAGACTCTGCTGTCGGTACTGACCACGTTGGCAAGTGCGGCGGCTACTAAGCTCAGCGCGACGATCCCAAATAGCGCGATCTGCAACGATGCTGCCTGAGCGATCAGTCCAATCAGTGGCGGCCCGAACAGAAAACCGATGTAGCCGGACCCGCTCACCGTGGCAACTCCGGCGCCCCGGGGAACGGAGGTCACCTTTGCTCCTGCACGAAACACCAAAGGAACGATCACCGAAAAACCTGCTCCTGCCAATGCGAATCCTGGAAGAGCAATCAGTGGTGACGTCGAGAGCAGCGCAATCGTGAGGCCCGCTGCCGCTATCACAGCGCCGGATCGCATGGTCCGTACTGGTCCCAAGCGCGATGTGATCGAATCGCCCAGTAATCGAAACGCAGCCATGCCGGCGGAGAAGACAGCATACCCTGCCGCGGCCAAGCCCGGCGTGGAGTGTAAGCCAGTCCTGAGATAAACGCCGGTCCAGTCAGCGATCGCACCCTCTGACAGAAACATGCAAAATGCCACAGTCGCAAGTGTGAGTAAAGTCAGCGGTATCCGCCGTACGGCCATTTTCTCGGAGCTAGTGGTTCGTGTTTGATCTTCGTCGAGGAGAAACGGTCCCGTCAGCGCGCCCATGACTAGGAATACTGCAGCCGCAATTGCCATATGAATGTCCGGGTTTATTTGCCACGCGGCGAACAAACCACCGACGCTGGCCCCGATCATGCCTCCTATGCTGAACAGAGCGTGAAATCGAGACATACTCGGTTTGGCAAGCGCGCTCTCAACCGCAACGCCTTGTGCATTGATTGCTACGTCGTTGCTGCCAGCCATTGCGCCGAACAGTACCAGCGCGACAAACAAAGATGTTGCGCTAGTGGCAAACGCGGGGGCGGCGAGAGCTACCGAGAAACCGACAGTGCTCCACGTCGTAACTCGTTTGGTACCAAATCTGGTGATTAACCAACCTGTAACGGGAATTGCACAAACTGATCCGATTGCCGTTCCTAAAAGGCACATGCCAAGACGGGCACTGCTCAAGTCGAGTGCATTCTGCACAGCCGGAATCCGAGAGACCCACGTAGAGACGATCAACCCATGGAGAAGGAAACGGGAAATCACTGCCCACCATGCGGCCGAGATCTTGTTCCGGAACCCGAGCCCAGGAATCGCCAGTTGTAGTGTTTCGACCATGTATTCGTTTGGATGGCAGCAGATAGAGCAGGTTTCGATTCTCGACATAAAGCTGCTATATCAGTTTTGGCTTCGCACTGCTTCCGGCATTCAGTAACACGTTTTCTTGGTTAGTGCTATCCTTCTGTCTCCGCTCATGGGTGTCGGTTTCGGGAATGTACGATATTTTTGGTCGCGCGGAGCGCCAGCGACGCGCGTACGTTTCTCCCTGGTTGCGGGGCTTTGGGCGCTTCGGCTGTTCGCTCAAGGTTCCGAAATCCAGGGAAACATCAGAGATCCGGAAAACAAGGTAATTGCGGGCGCCTCCATTCATCTGCAGAAGGCTGAAGTGGAGATCTCTCGCACACGTTCCGATGCACAAGGGTTTTTGAGTTCCGCAAATTGAGCCCGGGAGACTACACTCTGCGCGCGGAGGTTCTCGGTTTCGCAGCCGTAGATAGGGCCGTTACTATCGAGAATGATAAGGGCAATACAGCAGACATCCGGATGGGCCGTCTGGCGGTCAGCGTCAGAGCATTTGTCATAACAGCCAAAACGTTAACCCGGAATTCTCACACAGGGTCTGGCAAAAAGCCGTCTTCTCTGGCATAAACATATTTGCCACAAGATGTTTCAGCCCAGGAGGAGACGGCTTTCGCTATGACAGAGTGTACCCAATCCCGATTGCCCTTCGCTCACCACGGCAGGCGTGAAGTGGTGGCGGAGTTTAGCGGTGGAACGATGACTTCCGATAGCGGCGCGCTGCTGCTACGGGAAACCGACCGGAGAATGAAACTGCTGGCGCGGTTCAG
>JBJMGK010000139.1:0-9013 GCA_045807925.1 Bryobacteraceae bacterium
AGGTCGTGGCAACTGGCTGTTTTTCGGCAGCGATGTCGGCGGTCGAACGGCTGCCGTGCTGCGCAGCTTCGTCGCTTCCTGCCAGCGTCCTGCTGTTGATCCATTCGCTTGGTTCAAAGATGTCCTCAGCCGCATTGCCACCCATCCCGTCAATAGGATCGCTGAGCTTCTGCCTCATCGTTGGGCTGCCGCACAGTCCTAATCAAGCACCCGCTCTTTCGGCCCAGTAAGCCCTACAGTTATGGTGATTCTCAGCGATTCTCAGTCGCTTACGAAGAGCAGCGCCAGCATTGGATTGGGACACCCATCCACCAGAAACTGTGGCCCACAATCGAGGAGACGCTTACGTCAAAGGATTACACGGTACTGCTGTACGACGTGTCCTAAAGTGGCAGCCCTCAGCCGTGTTTCCCGGAATTTGAACTTTAGTGTTGTTCCTGGACCAGAGGGATTTGGGATGCCAATTGCAGGTCCATGAGCCCGCTAAGGCGACGATCGATCTGAAAGAAGCTGGCGGCCTTCGTGCCAGGCAATACGCCATTGACCTTCGTCATATACTTAATCCGGAGTTGCGCGATAGCTTCGTCCAGCGCCAGCGAGCGATTTACCAAACTCAGCGCTTGAGCGTCGGTTAAAGATCCGAAGTTTTGTGCGTACTCTTTGATCAACGCATACTTCTGATCGCCGATCTTGGTCATTTCCGCGGCGTACTGATCGTATACGGGCCAGAACTTCGTGGCTTCCGGATCGGTCAATGTCAAATTTGCAGCTACCAACTGCTTTTTATTCGACCGGATATCCTGACGCAATAACTGTACATCCTGGTCCGTGGCCGTTTGGGAATCCTTGCTGGCCGCCGCTTGAGCTTGCGCCAAAGGGACAGCCAAGCCCCAAGCGGCAGTGATAACGAGCAACGCAATTGTTTTATTTCGCATTCCGAGCCTCCTTCAGTTCTGTCAATAATCCGACGAGATTTCAAGCTGTTCCTAACCCCACGCTTGCTGAAGCATGGGATGGTTCCGCTTGAAACATGATGGGTGTCTGTCTCGGCAGACTCTAAATTTTAGGTGAAAACGACGTTACGCTCCGTGGCAGAGTAGCGCTGCTTACTCAAAGCTAAGCAGCGGGTATGAGACCCCTTTTTAGAGATCAACCGGTGAAGTACACCGTCTCCCTCATCAACGCTTTGACAACGCCTTTTTCGCGACCGGTGCCGTTCGCGCTCACAAGCGGAGCGGAGATGCGCTACGTCAGTAATCCGCGTATTTGCTTGGTAATGGAGTCCCGAGCTTTCGTTGCGGGAATGATGCGTTCGAGTAGGCCGAGATCAGCGTCAATGGTGATATCGCTATCGGTGACTTCGACCTTCCCTCTGATAGGTGTGTTGATGAAGCCCATTTTCGCCGATATCGAAAACGTAAGCGTCGATCCCTGCCAGTTTCTGCGCTCCTCGACGAACTGAATTGGAGCGGTGCTAACGCCTCGAAACAGGTCATCGAATGAGCGATCAACGGATCGCATGACCTCTTCCTTGGACTTCGTGTGCGAGACAGTGATCCGCATCTGCTCTTATGATCATCTCTCGATGGATACACAACTTCTCTGGTCTATCAAGCCCCCATCGGTGTCACTCCGTAACATCGCGCGAGATCGTTCACGTTTGCCCGGAGGGCAGCCCAGTAGCGCTCCGGTTGAGTTCCGTACTTTCCCTTGACCATTACCTGATTCACCCTTCGCGCGTCATCCATCACCTGCTCGACTTGGACGCGCGTTTCCATGTAATTCGACGTCGGGTCGAACTTCCGTCGCAGCCGATTGGTCGAGCGATTCAGATCACCTAAAGCTTCGTCCAAGTCATCTTTCGTTTGCCGTGCTCGCTGCTTGTTTGACTCGGATGCCGATGAGCTCGCACGACCTCGCCTGGTATTCCCGCTGTTCTGGGCAGTTTGAGCATTATCCCGTGCATTGTCACCGCGTGTTTCCAGGTACTTTCGAAATTCGTCTACACCGTCCTCGACTTTGCGAATTCGGTCCGCAACCTGCGCCTTTGTAAAAGACCCAACTTGAGCAGTTGCTATCCCGATGAGGACTACCAAAACCGTCGGGACCACAACGAAGCCCTGGGTTCGGATAGACAGACGAGCCCTAAGCCGCTCTTTATCGCTCTTCATAAAATCTTCACCTCGCCCGCGGGTGGACGTCGTGGTGCTTTAGATGTTTCTGTCCCTTTCCGGCTTTCTTTTTTTGGCGATTCCTCGTCGGGACGACGATCCCCTTATGAGGGTGTGCGCGAACATCCTGCAAACTCATGAGGCCGTTTCCGACGGCCGGATGAGTTTTAGCGGACCAAAGTAGCGGGACCGCCGTTACTGAATTCTTTGGCGGACGCCGTAGACCGTGGTGTCGGGATGATAATTGCGCCAATCGAACCAGTAATCTTTGATTGTGTAGACCTTTTCGAGACAAGCGCCTTTCAACTTGCCTGCGACGGCACAGCCCTGAAAATCCCATTGGCTGCCGGTCGCGGCATCCATGAAGAGAGCCGAGCCCTCCGCTATCCGATAAAACTGCGGATCCCCCGTTCCGTTCGGCAGACGGCGGCGGAACGTGCGAACAGAACGGCCATCCGGTCCGAGGATGAGAACCACCGGCTCTGAACCGACAGAATCCTGGACCAGCTTTTCACGCAGAACCGCTGGATACGGAAACGCGCGGCTGGCGCCGAAAGCAGAGATGCCCAACATCAGATCCCGAGGTTTGATACCTGCCTGGGCGAAGCTGACCACCACCGGTGCACGGGCCATGTGCACGTCCCAATCTTCTGCCGCATAGCCGTGAACCAGCTCGGGCACATCCTGCAGAACCGTTCCGTCCGGTTCCTCCGACTTCCATAACTTATAGCTAAGCTCGTCGGCAGGCACCAAGGTCAGCCTGCGGCCGGCAAGCGGCCCCGATACTGCCAGGCCCGTGATCTGCTGCCAGTAGGTGCCGGTCTGCTCATCCCGCATGAGGAAGTTCTGGTTATTGATACCTGCCAGGTGGAAGACCAGGGGCATGCCGTCGATTGTTCTTTGAAACACCAGACCGGTGTGACAAAGCGTTCAATACGTAGCAACGATGGGAAAGCCGGCCAGCACGTCATTGACGATGTGGTGATAGGAGATGACGCGGATCGGATACGCGCGCGCGGTGCGAGCGAGCTTTACGGCAATGACCTGTTCGCCATCATCGAGTCGCGTTCTGGATGCATCCTTGAAGGTTGGGCGTCGCAGCGGCTGAAACATCATCTCGTACACGTTCACAAAAGATAATGCGCCTGCGATCACGGTCAAAGTGGCGACGAGAACCACACCTATACGCGGAAGCAGCCGGCTGATGCGCCTGCAAGCCAGCAAAGCGAGGAGCACGGCCACGAGCGCGAGTACGATGACGAGGGCGGGCCTCCACCGCATGACCTGCAAAGCGAGGGACAATTCCGTGAGACCTTGATGCCGAAACGGGCGGATGACATAGATCGGATAAGCCAGCAGGACCAGGGATAAAACGAAGCAGGTGAGCAGTAGGAGGAGGGGACTACGCCAGAAGCTCTTCATGGAAGGTCGTGTGAAAATCGTACCAAGGATCGTTCGAACCTTCACGGCTGTTTAGCGATAATGCGGAAGGGCTGCGGGCGTCGGAAATCGGACAGCCTGCAATTCATTTGCCCGGTCGCGCTGAGTCCACGTGCTTGATGAGCAGCACTTCATTACCGAACTCGCCGTAGATCAATTCGTCCACAGTACCGGCTGCCAGAAGAAGACCGTATCCGCCGGCCCGCAAACCCTTTTCTTCGCGCTGCGAAAAGTGGGCGACAGGATCATGGTCCGGATCTCCAGAAGCGGCGTGCGGAATCTCTTCACGGCGGAAACCGGCTCCCGGGTCGCGTACGTAGAAGACCAGTGCTCTTTCAGTACGAACGGCTGTGACTTGAATCACCTGTTCAGGATTGAACGCCGCTCCGTGCTCCATTGCGTTCATCAATATCTCTCGCAAGGCCACCATGATTTCCTGCCGTGTGTTCTCAGGCAGCTGCGTGCTAAGCTCTTTCGCAAAAGTCATGAGGCGCTCAGCCGTCAAAAGCCGGCAATTCACACGGACTGAGACCCAGCCGGGTTTGGCGGAGAGGACTTGGATGTCGTCCCGCCAATAGCTGTCGGATGCTGCACTACACGCCAGGTCCGCAATCTCCGCTGGGACAAACGGAGGTGTGAAACAGGCGAACGCTCGGGCACGGAGGGCCGCGATGACCTCATCCCGAGTACTTTGAGGAGCCAGAACGATACACTTGACCCCTGGTCTGACGACGCGCATCTGTTCCAGAAGCGCCAGGTCTTCCGCGATTGCCGAATCTGGACTGGTAATGACCACTCCGAACGATCGCACGCGCAACTGTTGTAAGGCATCGGCATTTCCGACCGAATACTCCATCGGAACGTCAGCAGCCGAAAGCGCGTCGCCAATCTCGCGGCTGACTTGCAACCCATCGCCAATGATTAAGACTCGACTCATGTCTTCACTCCGACACCATGCGCAAGGACGTTGCGGATCACTCTGCCTTCTTGGGCTTCGGCGGAAACTTCTTAAATATCTTCTTCACAGCGGAGTCGACATTCTTATCACGATTGCGAAAATCCGAAATGTTATCCGTCGCGGACGCCCGCCAGAGCAGGCCGAAATCGTTGGGATCAACCATGTCCATCAACAGAGTGCCATGCAAATACTCCTCCGTCCGGGTCACCCAAACGGGCGGTGCATACCATCCGTACCAGCCATACCCGGTTCCGAATGGATCCATCAGCTCGCTAAATGTCTGCTTTACGTCTTGCGCGGTCACGAAAAATGTCAGGAGAACGTCTGGCGTGGAGCTCACTGGACGATACCCCTTCTTCATAAGCTGTTTATTTGTCTCGTTCATGACCAGATGTATCGCGGTCGAGTAGCGATCGCTGAGCTCAGGATTTTTCTCGAAAACTGGATGTATCCGCCATTCATAGTTGTGAACGTTTGAGAAATCAAAGTCTCGACTGAAATCAACCTTGATTTTTTGAGCGTTCAACCCCACGGCAAACAACAGGCATCCTGCGAGTATGGGAAATGCCGGTACACCTTTACCCAGGACCGCAGTGACGTATTTGCGCATGAACCGACAATATTCCTTTCCCCCGCGGTTGATGCGGCAGCGTTGATTGGCTTCGATGCTAGTTGAAAAACATCGAGCTCATTCGCGCAACACGAGCGAACACACGGTGGACGTCTAGACTCATGCGGAGGAACTGAGATTCAAAACATTCACAGCATGGGCCGAATTGCATACACGAATCTGAACAGTACGGTTCGGAATGCGACGCGCAAGCGACGCGACCCCGCGCTCGTTGATTTGGCTACTGCAAGAGCGCCCAGGGTGCACTCTGAGCGGCGTCATTCATGGCCACGTACGCTTAGTCGAAGTAATGGCGAATACTGCCCGGAATGTTCATTTGATTGAACGTCACACCGCCATTCGCTGCGGGCTGCGCGCAGAACGTCGCGTCGGGGAGGAATAGCCCGAGCTGCCATTCGAATTCAGGCGGACTCGGAACTCGGCATGCCGAAGATAGTTCCCCTGGTAGTTGCGTGACTCCACAGAGTCGCAACTTGCGTCTGCCATGCCGCGCTGCGAACGATGAACCTGGCGTCCTGCTTCAGCATTGTGGCTGCTTCGGGTGCGCTTACACCGGACCAGCCGTTTGGTGTAAATGCCATCGATCTTGTTCCGATGGCCTCTTGCAAATGGCCGGAATGAATTCCGAGCATTAAGTAGTGAAGTGGAATGTCGGTACGTACGCAGTCGGTATCGAACACCGGGCATCGCTTCTGCGCGATCGTTACCAACGCAGTTCCCGCTGACGTGGTGAACTCTCGTCGCGTGTTTTCTCAGTCTGGGACTGGGACGCTTCTCCTAGCTATTGAGCTTTCTGATAGGTTGCGGTTTCGCTACCCGAGTTGACTCCATCCTCAGGTATCCGGCTGCTGCCCGAAGACGCACCTTGCTTTTCCGATCTGCAATCAAATTTGCGACCTCCGGTTTCATTGCGGTAAGCCTTCCGGTCGTCACAATGTAGATGGCAGCGGCGCGTACAGTCCAGTCGTCATCGTCAAATGCTATGGAAAGCATTTCGTTGCATGTACGATTTTTCGGGGTTTTGCAAACGGTCAGTAAACTCACTGCGCGAGCACTGAATTCGGAGTCGGAAAGTATTCCCATCAGCGCGTTATAACCGGCACCTACACCGGGGACCGGGACGAAACCAACTCCGTTTTGTACGGCGAACAAAAAGGCACTGCGAGGCGTTCTCAGCCGGCGCCAACTATCTCTCATTTCCTTCTTGAAATAGTTGCTCCTGCCCCTCATTTCACCTTCGTAAATAGACTGCAACGCTTCGACGCCTGCGGGATCCCTCAGATTGTACAGAGCCTTCGCAGCAGCAAACACGACTTCCGGAACCTCGTCGTTAAGGGCCGATTTAACCAATGTGACTCGGCTTTTATCGTTCAATTCGCCCAGCGTGTCCACTGTTGCCACGCGTACCTGATAGTCCTTGTCAGTCACTAATCGATCGAGCAAGTTGACCACTGGGTCCTTTGCTGGAACGAGGCTCAAGGCGAGTGCCGCTTCTCGTCTTTGATCTCCTTCTTTGCTACGGGCGGCGTCAGTGAGCGCTTGGCGTGCGTCGTCAACCGGGGCAGCCCAAATACAGGCGGTGAAAACAAGCAACCACAGCTTGATCATGAGGCCATGATCGCGCAAGCCCGATGAGTAGAGAAAGCCACCGTTGCTGACTTACTAAAACAGTTTTCGGAAAGAGGTATAAGGGCGATCCGTGGGTCGCAGTTCACGCGAAGCTCCGGCAAGGTGCCAGCCGTTTATGTCTGCCCACTTCGGGACGGTATCTGCAAATCCCCACTTTGCGCCGACACTCCGAAACGCATTCAGAACTTCTTCCTTTTTTTCGGGACTGCTGTGCCAGAACTCGTCCGGTTGGGGAAAAGTAATGAGGTAGGGACGTCCCCAAACCTTGTCATCCTTTCTGACACTCTGCGGAATCATGGCAACAATGTGAGCGCGTTCCACACCAACATGGACGGCGCCCAGATCGAATCCGATGTAGGCCACACGATCGCCCGGCAACAAGCCATTCTGATGCATCCTTTCCGGTATCTGCACGTTGTAGTACTCCCATGGATCTCGCTTGCCAGATATGTCCCGGATCAGTTGAAGGGGCATATGCCGGAAACTCCATCCCATGAGAAACAAGGCAGTCGCCGCGGGAATGATCCACGTCGCGACCCCCGCAACGGTTCTCGGTAGAGCCACATCCCAGCAGCCGCTATGAGCCCGAAGCCTAGCACAGCATAGCTGCCTGCCAAGTATCGGTAATCTGAGTAGACGGGGCAGTAGCTCGCCGCTAAAAAAAGGCCCGGTGCCCAAACGAACCAAGCCTTCCCTAAGTTCTTCAATGCTCGCTTCCAACCATAGATTAGAGCGAGTAGAAACAGAAACACTGCCGGACATCTGAACGCATTGATCGAGAGCATGATGTTCGACCAGAGAATCATTAGTTGTCGAGCTTTGTCGAAGCGGATGGGATATCCCTCACACCACCAAGACACGTCGGCATGGATTGGGTAGCTTCCGAAAACATTCTGGTCGAAACTGAGCACCCGTGGAGTCTTCATCAAAACGCGAATGGGATGTGGAAGTTTGCCCGGCGTATAGGCGCCCTCCTTGTAACCTTCAACGGTAAAGCCGCTCACTTCCCAAGAGTAGTTGAGGCGCCCGCTATAGTGAATCGCCCGTGTGCAATTGAGATAGCAGCGACAAAGGGCACTATGACCGCAGTCGCTGTGCTCACAATAATCAGGACGTGCCGCTTCATCCGATGATGAAGCAATCGACACAACACGACCAACGCCAGTAATACGATAGGGATCACCACCATGAAAGCGGTCTTGGCAAGAAATCCAACCGCGAGAGCCAATCCGATCGCTGCAAAATCCCCTGCTCGCGACACGCCTCGTCGAACACGCACCAGCAGTGCCGAAACTGCAATCAGCAGAGCCATCACTAAAATATCCGGGGTGTTGAACCACCAGAAGCTTGTCAGGCGAACGCCCGCCCATAGGACTACACAGTGTCCCGTGACATAAGTCAGGATTGGGTACGAAGGGCAACCCTGCCACTTCTCCCACTCGGTTACAAGCCATCCCACGCGGCGAGGGCAGCAGCGAAATTCAGAAAGTCGACTGCATGGACAAGAGGTAGTTCCCAGTGCATGGATGGGTGAAATACACCAAAGACTGCCGTCAGTTGCCAAATGTACAGCGGGCTCCAATAAGGACTAAGCGCATGCACCCAATCGGCTTGAAGGTAGGCACGGGCCAAGTCGACGTAAGCTGTACCCTCCGCATCGATGAGGTATCGGCCGGTCCAAAGTTGGCAAGCAACGAGAATGAGGACGCATGCGCTGGAGAGCAAACGCAGATGCCAATGAATGCTCGTTCTTGCCATTGCCGGAGGAGGCTTTGTTTGATCCGCGACCTGCATGCCGCAATTGTAAAACGCTCAGTACTTGTGCGAAACTCGAGATTAGCTCGTCGCAATTCTTGTATTGCTCCGGATGGGTTGGACAGCGCGCTGGGAGTAAGTTGACTCATTGAATCACGCGGCAGGCTGCAGTTCAAGAGTAAAGTCATGGCGGGCCTGAACGGGCGTGCGATAGTTCAGGCGTTGGAGAATCCATTGGTGGTTGTACCGGGTCCGGAACTCGATGAGCGCCGCGCGAAGCTCCTCGAGATCGCGAAAATGTCGGATCCAGAGTAACTGTTCTTTGAGCGTACGAAAGAAGCGCTCGATACATCCGTTTCCTTCCGGCTGCCGCACGAAAGCCGGAGAGGGCTCGATGGCCAGGAAGCGGATCTCGTTCTGAAAATCATC
>JBJMGK010000140.1:0-6687 GCA_045807925.1 Bryobacteraceae bacterium
AAACAGGCTCGCAATCTCGCCTTCCAGTAAACGGTCGCGGTTCTTGGTAAATACCGTCGCCACCCACACCGGCTCATCCATGTTCAGCCCGACAAACCACCGGAACAGCAGGTTGTATTGCAACTGCTCCATCAGTAATCGTTCGCTCCGTACCGTGTATAGGATCTGCAGCAGTAGCGCCCGTAGCAGCTTCTCCGGCGCGATCGACGGCCGTCCGCTAGCCGAGTACAGCTCATTGAACTTTGCCGACAACCCTTGCAACACTTCATCCGTCATCCTCCGGATCGCCCGCAACGGATGCCTCTCCGGCACCCGCTCCTCCGGTGAAAGATAACTGAACATCCCGCTCTGTTGTGTATCCGTTCCCCGCATCTGCTCTAAAACATTTGGACGTCACTATGCTTTATCCGGTAACTGCCACGCTCCCTTTTCCGCATCCTGCTAGGGTATCGGACTATTTGCTGGGCACGTTCTTCGCGTTTCAGATCACCAGCTTCTTCTTTTGCTTCACCGCTTGGGCGGCTTTCTGCCTCAGGATCTTCCCAGGTTGGCGAGCGATGTACAAGACTTGATCTTCCCTATGACTGCATACTAGGGCCAATGCAACCGCTCTGCTGGTTCGGGCCAGCTTCGCAAGCTCCCGTAAGTATGCCAAGTGTTTGGCTCGCGCGTGCAGCGCTTGAGCTCACCCTGCTGGCATCTCCTTACGAACGGGCCGAGATGCCCCAAATCACGCCGACTTCAGGTACCAAGGAATGTTCAATACCGAGATACGGTCATTGCCTTCCAGCAGAAGGCGACCTTTGAGAATTTCCGCCCGTTGCGTATGTAGCAGCCAATAGTACCAGCGTCGCTCTATCAGTTCCGGGATGACGGTGATAATGCGCCGGTCAGGATGCTCCTCCGCAAGCCGCTTGACGTACTCGATTATGGGCGTGATCACCAGACGGTAAGGCGAATGCAGCTGAACCAGCTGAGGGATGGGCAGGTTTGCTCGCCGCGCCGGACCTTCGACGAACTCCATCCACATGTCACGAAATTCGTTCGGTTTATTCTCCTCCGCTACGTGCACGACCTTGATTTCGTTCGAGAGCGCCATGGCCGCTCGCAACGCCCGCTTGTTGATACGAGTCCAGGATTGCATGGTGACGACAAGAATCGGAGGTCGTGGCAGGGGCGCTTCGAGGGGCGTAACGGTTTCAATCTCCCGCCGGATTTTTTCATAGTGCCGGTGAACGCCGTACATCGTAAACAGCAGAACCGGAATGGCGACCAGGGTAATCCAGGCGCCTTCGTTGAATTTCGCGCAAATCACGACTAGCACCGTCAACCCGGTAGCAAGCGCTCCAACTAGGTTCAGGAGAAGGCTGTGTCGTGCGCGCGGGCCTCCGTCTCTTTTCCAATGAGCGACCATGCCAGCCTGCGACATCGTGAACGCCAAGAAGGCACCGACCGCGAAAAGCGGTATGAGGCGATCCGTGATACCGCCGAATCCGATCAACAGAGCAGCGGTCAGTATTGTCAGGACACTAATGCCTTCCGAATACACTAGGCGCCGCCCGCGATTGGCAAAGGCGGCAGGTAGAAATCCGTCTTCGGCTACAAACCGGCACACACGCGGAAAGTCAGCAAACGCTGTGTTGGCAGAGAGCGTCAGCAACGCCAACACTGAACAGATCGCTACATAGTAGAACCAACTGCGCCCGGCAACCGATCCGAACAGCAGAGAAAGGATGCTTTGATAACCGTTCCCGTTAGGATCGGTAGCGACAATGCCATACGCTTTCACTAGAAACGCAATACCGGCCAGCATGAGGGCAAGGGCGAGGATAATGAGCCCGAGAGTCCGCCGCGCGTTCTTGGTTCGATCCTCCCGGAAGGCGCCGACTCCATTACTGACAGCCTCCACTCCGGTAAGCGCCGTGCAACCGCTCGCATAAGCTTTTACCAAAAGCCAAAGACTAACGGCCGCCGTTGCATGCGGGGCCGGCAGGTGGACCAAGGGTCTTGGATGACCGCCGCTGGCAATGGTCTTGCCGAGCCCCCAGGTCAGCACGATCCCCATGCAGGCAAGGAACAGATATGTAGGCAGCAGAAACACACCGCCGGTTTCGCTCACACCGCGTAAATTAATTGCTGTTAGCAGGGCGAGAGCTAGCAGGCACAGGGGCATGGTGTGTGGATGGAGCGCTGGGAAGGCCGAAGTGAGGGCACCGATTCCCGTCGAAATTCCGACTGCCGCATCCAACGCATAGTCGATGAGCAAGGCGGACGCAGCCAGCAGCCCGGCGAACGTTCCCAGGTTGCGACGGGCCACAATGTAAGATCCGCCTCCGGAGGGGTATGCCGAGATGGTTTGCCGGTAGGAAAGGTAAACGATCGAAAGTACTACCAGGATGCAGAGACTCAGCGGAATAAGATAGTTCAGCCCAGCCAATCCCACCGGGATCAGCAGCGTGAGCGCCGCCTCGGGCCCATAGGCCGCAGATCCAAGTGCATCTAAGCCAAAGACCGGGATACCCTTTGCTGGACCGATTTGTTGGGCCCGCTCCTCAGAGGTGGCCAGCGGACGTCCAAGTATTACTTCTAGAAGTGACAATCCATCCTTTCCATCGCCATCCTGTGGACCCAGGTTTTCAGGATGTGTTTCGACTCGACGGCAGTTTCCCGACCAATAACTGTTATGTTCAAACTCATTGGAGGCGAGATCGGATCTCGACAACCCCAGAATAGAAGGCTCGACTCGCGAATGTCTCGCAATGAGACGTTCGCCGTGAAGCCAGCGAATGAATTACCGGGGAGCACCTGAACCGAGCCTTACGTCTCAGAACCGAATCCGGAGCTCACCGCGCGCGAGTTGAAGCTCGGTCAGCGCACCACATGAAGCTGTACCGCTGCTGATGTTGGCAGATTACTCCCCTGAAACGCCGTTCACATCTCCGATCTGTGACAGGGCAGGGAGGGAGCCGCTAAGCGGCTCCCTCCTGGACTTTGGACAAAGGAGTCAGGCGGCAGCAGCTAATCCGAGCATTTTCCAGACGGGTTTGAGGCCAAAGGGCAGGAGAAGTGAATGATTTTCGGTCATTTCTTTTCGCAGGAGGGTGATGAGATCAAGACAGGAGGGCCGATCGGCATGGCGGCGCCATTTGGGTAAAGGTAGGTAGTGGTGATTGCGGGATGTCCCATAGGCGAGCAAACCGGCCAGTAGCAAAGCGCTGTAAGCGGCGACGACGAAAGCGGGTTGGCGCGGAACGGATCGCAGGGATCGGAGTTGCGCCTGACCGACACCAAGAGTGTCTTTCTCTTCGCGATGGTTGACCTCGATTTGCCAGCGATCTGCATAGGCTTGCAGAAGTTCGCGAGCGGTCCCGCGCAGGTCAGTGGTGAGCAGGTAAGCCGGATCGCGATAACCTTTCTTGCGCCGTCCCGGGACGCGATACGGAATCGGCGCGACGACCAGGAGTCGTAGCACTTGTTTGCGGCAACCGGTCCGCCAGTAGACTTCGCGGACCTCTTTGTACCGCATCTTGCGCCACTCGCCCCCATAAAACACGCGGGTCTTCCGCCAGACAATCGAATCATCGTGACGCACCTGGTCTGGTGTGAAGCGGGTGGAACCATAGAAGCATCGGGAGCCGGCGGACGCCCGTTTGCACAACTTCACGTCGCGGCGCGCTCGCGCGATTACCGCTATGCGCTCCAGCGCGGCGGTGAACAGCGCACGGTTGCAGAAGCTATTGTCTCCGACCACCAGAAGGCGCTTATGTCTGGCTCCAGCCTGATCCAGTGATTGACGCAGGCCACTGAGTAATGCGAGAGCGCGTTGCGAGAGATTTTGCTGTTTGATCACTAACCGATAGGCATCCCAGGACACTTGATCTGAGTTGCGCCGCGGACGCTTGATGGTCGGCACTTCTTCAAAGCGCACAGGCAAACTGCGAGGAGAGGCTTTGCTATGGCGGTAAAGAGGAACCAAGAGCGAGACCTGCAGAAAGCGGAGGCCAAACATCAGGTTGTAGCGGAACTTAGGAGACAACGGGTCGTACTGATAGAAGGCGCTTTGAATGCGCCGCCCGGTTTTGCGTAGGCGCGTGTCATCAATCGCCACGTTTACGTAGCGGCCCTGGCACCAGGGAAGGGCACGAGTTAAGATCGGCTGGAACAGATCGGCCGTCCGCCAACAGGCGCGGGCGTGCAACTTGTAATCGGCGCTCCAATCCTGCTGCTCGTGACCCTGTGCCCAGATGGCGCGAGACAGCGTACGGCGACCCAAGGCCGTCAGTGTCCCGAGGGCCTGCGCGACCGCCCGGCGGTAGGAACGCTGGCGTGGGAAGACGGATTGCCAGTCGTGAAGAATCTCCAAAAGAATTCGCAATAGCATGTATCTGTTTCCTCCTGATAGATGAAACACAAATGGCGCAAAAAAAAGAGACCTATTCTTCTGGTCGCAAGAAAGCGTGGTTGAGTTCGCAGATCTCTTCCATCTTGCGTTTCCATTCCTGATAGTTGTTTAACCAGCGCTCGACCAATTGCTTTTGTTCCGGACGAATACTGAACTGCCTGTTCCGTCCGCCTGGATAGGTCACCGTTAGCACCAAAACCTTATGACCTTCGCCGCGCTCACAGCGAGAGCAGCCCTTGCTGTGTCGCACAATGCGCTCGAGCAGCGATCCACGCAGCACCTCGTCCGGAGAAGGCAGGCTCGCCGCCAGTTTCCGTCGCTTCTGTAGTACTTCCTTTTGCTTCACCTATCTCGATGAAACAACAACTAGCACATCAAAGCAAGAACATTTTTGCCTTGAAATGTCCAAAGTCCAGGAGGGAGCCGCTAAGCGGCTCCCTCCGTTTCCGAGCTGTCTTTCTTCTTCCGTTCAAGAGTTTTGATCGATTCGACAACAATCTCGGTTACTGGCCACTGCACCTTGATGGCGCCCGTCTCGGATTCGACAGTCCGCTCGAACTCACGGTAGGTGGGTTCACCTTCCTCCGTCGTTAACGCGCGATGGACTACGGCATCGTCTAACCAATTAGCTAAACCCTCTCGCAAACTGGCGTTCTAGTAAACTCCAGAAGGGCGTTCTGCAATGAGAGGCAGGCAATTACTGATCTCCGTAGTCTCCTTATTGGTCGCTTGGTCCGCCCTGCAGGTGATGGCCGGTCAGGCGCGAAACGCCACTTCCTGGACAGACACCAACTTGCCGCCCTACGTCAAACGCCTCACGCATTTTGGCGAGCGTGCCGACTGGTCGCCCGATGGCAAACGACTTTTGTTCCTGGAGAAGATGTACGGCGATGTCTTCGAAATTGAGCTTGCCACAGGTATCATCCGGCCCCTGACTCATCACTTTTTTCACAACGGCTTCACTCGTGCGCT
The DNA here is from genome assembly GCA_045807925.1 of Bryobacteraceae bacterium. Taxonomy (GTDB): domain Bacteria; phylum Acidobacteriota; class Terriglobia; order Bryobacterales; family Bryobacteraceae; genus Bog-105. The sequence continues at coordinate 5,375 of JBJMGK010000140.1, forward strand.
CTACCTCTCGAACGGAGACATCCTCTTGTCGGGATCCAGAACCTTTAATCCTGAAGCGCCTCAAGACTCTCGTTTTCGAACTCCCGAACTTTGGGTTTTGGATAAGTCGCTAGACAAGGCGCCGGTCCCGCTCGGCGAGTTCTGCTGGGAAGGTCCAGCCGTCTCGCGCAAACAGCTGAAGATCGCTTGGGCGGAGAAGCACGGTACCTGGCCTGCGGACCCTCACTTTTATCAGATCTGGGTAGCGGAGCTTGACTATTCATCTGGCCTTCCGCACATAAAGAACCAAAAGGTGGTTCTCGATAGCCGCAAGTGCTTCAATGCTGTTTTAGAAGCGCAGAACTTCCGGCCGCCAGACGAAAAGGAATTGATCTTTCAGTCCTCGCATAACGGTACCGAGGTCATGGGCCTCGAACTGGAGTCCGGCAACATCCGGAATTACTCCAACTCGCCTAACACTTATGACGAACCGGAGGGCATATTCCCCGACGGCGGCTCCACTCTGGTGGAGTCAAATCGGCAGCATCCCGAACTTCGAGGCTCGGGCATCGACCTGTACCGGCTGTTCCTCGATGGCAGTGGCCGGTGGGAGAGGCTGACGTGGTTCAACGAAGCCGGCGCTTGGAAGGCTACGAACCCGGTTGTCAGCGATGACGGACGCTACTTCGCCTTCCAGGTCGCGAAAGTGAAAGAGTCCGCCGGCGTAGGTCACGGGTTATACCTTTACAATCTGCAGGAAGCGGCGAAGTACCAGAAATAAGCGCCTAACTTACCTTGCGAACCGGCTGAACCGGCTACTGAACGGATCTGGGTGAGTGGTTGCAATAGAAGGACTAGCCACTCGGGTCGAGCGGTTCCACGGACATCGCGCCGAGCTTGTCGGAAGCATAATGGATTTGTTCTCGTCGCTCCGGCGGCCAACAACATCTCCCAGGAGCATCAGAATGCGCTTTTCGCCTAACCTGCTCGCCGGTCTCACGGCCTCGGCCCTCCTTCTTTGTGCGGCTGCGGAAGCTCCGGCCCCAGCGAACCCGGACGCACCGACGTACGACGCCGACGGTCTGCTTATCCCCGTATGGTCAAGATATTCATGCGGCCCGCTGATAGAACTTCAGCAGTCCACCGAGGCGTTCCTGACATTGGATGCGACCGGCATGTTGCGACAGCAGCGAAATAGGGGAAGGCAAGAGCAGCTGATTGCGTTTGCCTTGGTGAGGGCGTTCGAGATGATAATGTGCAATGAACTGAGTTACTGCCCGGCGCAAGGACGCTTCACCAAAGAGAATCAGCTTCGATAGACACTCAGTTTTGAT
>JBJMGK010000141.1:0-120516 GCA_045807925.1 Bryobacteraceae bacterium
CACAGACCCTTCAATCCCTCTTCCGCGAAACGCTCCTTCCAAAGGCGTATGGTCTTGCGATTTACGTTCAGCTGCGAGGCGATCGCCGCTTCCGATTGACCGCCCTCCGCAGACAGCACAATACGGCACCGCAGAGCAACCTGTTGCGGTGTTCCTTGGGCGGCAAGCCACTGCTCCATTTGCTTTTTCTGAGCCGCTGAAACGGAAATCGGCGGAGTCGAACGCGGCATGGCCTAGCGTACGCCAGCTCCATTTCTATGTCCAGCTATTTGTTGGACACTTGACTAGGACTGCTAAACCCCCCTCCGGAGTGCGAAATTGGAAGTGATCGCCATCACCTCCGCCTGATATGAGCGTTTACAGACCGCAGTACACAGACAAGAAGTCCGGCACTCAGAAGAGAACAAAAGTTTGGTACTACAAATTCATTTTCGCCGGGCGGCTGATCAAGGAATCCGCAAAGAGCACCTCGAAAACCGTTGCCAAGGAGGCAGAGAAGAAGAGGAGGCGGGAACTAGAGGAGAGCTTCAATGGGATCAGGGACGAGCGCGACCTGCGGGTGCGCTTGATCAGTGAGGTTGCCGCAAGTTTTCTAAAAGATTATTCGATACGACAGCCCAAGTCCGCTATTTTTGCGAAATACGCGCTCGGGCACATCGTCCGTTTGTGCGGGAGTCAAATGATCGTCGAAATATCAGATCGGCGGATAACGAGCTACCAGACAGAGAGATTAGCCGAAGGCGCTGCGCCGAAGACGATTAATGAAGAAATCCAGCTTTTCCTTCGGTTACTGCCTGCAGCCCACGCAGGTGCAGTCCGCGCTCAACTGAAACAACAGAAGAAGCTCAAGCTTAGGATCAGCCAGAAGGTTGGTAAGGCTTATTCGGACGACGAGAAGCTGCGGCTCTTAGAAGCCGCGAGGACGGCCAAACGCTCAAAAGGCATCTACTTGGCCATGATGTTGGCTCAGCACGCGGGAATGCGTGACAAGGAGATTCGGAACCTTCGGTGGAGTCAGCTCGATGTGAGCAAGCGGGTCATTACCGTGGGCGAAAGTAAAACCGACGCGGGCACCGGACGCACGATTCCTATCAACGAAGCATTACATGACGTCATTTGCGAATATGCACGTTGGTATTCCGAACGCTTTGGAGCAACCTCCGAAAGTTGGTACGTCTTCCCGGGCGGGCGCCCACAGCCCAATGATCCCACCACCCCGCAAACGTCCTTGAAAACGGCTTGGCGAAATCTTCGCAAGGCAGCGGCCGTTGAAGGTCGGTTCCACGACAACAGGCACACCTTTGTGACGGATCTGGCGGAAAGCGGAGCAGGGGACGAGGTCATCCGAGATATGGCCGGCCACGTCTCGAAGCAGATGCTCAAACACTACTCTCATATCCGAATGGAAGCCAAGCGAAAAGCGGTGGAAGCGCTGACGCAGAGGAAGACCCGAGCTACAGATCAGAGACGCGGGACACGCTTACGGAGCGGAGTACAAGATTCGGTACAAGGCTCCGAAAAGTAGCTAAACAGGGCCGGGTTCGTTCGGCCTAAGCTATTGAAACAATTGGCTCCTCAGGTAGGATTCGAACCTACAACCCTTCGGTTAACAGCCGAATGCTCTGCCGTTGAGCTACTGAGGAGCATCTGCCTGTTTCGGACTCAACTCAGCCCAAACCAGTTACAAAATCTATTAAATCACACTGCTTCCTCTTCCCAAAGGCACGGCCTCTTTTCTAAGTGTTTCGAACCACTTGCATGCTCCCAAAACACAGCTCTTTTGAATGTTACGCTGAGATTTCCCATGCAACTTGAGAAGGTATACGAGCCCCAGCGCCTGGAGCCGCATTGGGCTCAATGGTGGATCGAGTCAGGCATCTACCAGGTCGATGCGACCAAAACCCAAAGTCGCCCAGTCTTCTCGATTGTGATTCCTCCCCCGAACGTCACGGGCTCGCTGCATATCGGTCACATGCTCGACCACACCATCATGGATGTGGCCGTGCGCTGGCACCGGATGCGTGGTGAACTGACTTTGTGGGTGCCCGGAACTGATCACGCAGGAATCGCCACACAGATGGTTGTGGAACGCCAACTCGCGGCCGAGGGCGTGAGCAGACAGCAGTTGGGCCGTTGCGAGTTCGAACGTCGCGTCTGGCAATGGAAAGAGGAATACGGCGGACGAATCAACAACCAGATTCGGCGCGAAGGCGCGAGCGTGGACTGGTCGCGCGAACGCTTCACGATGGACGCCGGGTTGTCGCGCGCAGTTCGGGAAACCTTCGTTCAGCTGTGGGAAAAGGGACTCATCTATCGCGGTGAGTACATGGTCAACTGGTGCCCGGGATGTAAGACCGCCATCTCTGATGTCGAAACCATCCACGAGACAGCCGACGGGCATTTGTGGCACATCCGTTACCCGCTCGCGAACGGCGAAGGGTATCTGAGTGTGGCCACCACTCGCCCGGAAACAATGCTCGGCGACACAGCGGTTGTGGTCAACCCGGAGGACAAACGCTACAGCCACCTGCATGGCGCAACTGTCCGGCTGCCGCTGGTCGGTCGAGAAATCCCGATCGTAGCGGACGCGATGGCGGACCCCGCCTTCGGTACGGGTGTAGTGAAGATTACCCCCGCGCACGATCCGAACGACTTCGAAGCAGGGAAGAGACACAGTCTCGCTTCGGTGAAAGTCATCGGCGAAGATGCCAGGATGACGGCCGCGGCAGGTCAATATGCCGGTCTGGACCGGTTCGAGGCCCGCAGGCGCATCGTGGCCAGGCTCGAAGAAGAAGGACTCCTCGAACGGGTGGAGCCCTATCAGGTCAGCCTCAGTAAATGCGATCGCAGCAAGGACATTATTGAACCGCTCGTATCGAACCAGTGGTTCGTGAAAACCAAGCCTCTGGCGGAGAAGGCAATGGAAGCCGTGCGAAGCGGCCGCATCCGCTTTGTGCCCGATGATCGGGAAGTGGTTTTCTTTCAGTGGATGGAGAACATCCGCGACTGGTGCATTTCTCGTCAACTTTGGTGGGGCCATCGCATTCCTGCGTGGCATTGCCGTATGTGCAGTGAGATCACAGTCGCGCGCGAAATTCCGGCGATCTGCTCCCATTGCCAATCAACCGAGATAGAACAGGATTCCGACGTGCTGGATACCTGGTTCAGCTCCGGTCTTTGGCCCTTCTCAACCCTCGGTTGGCCGGAGAAGACAGAAGACTTGAAGACGTTCTATCCAACGTCGCTTCTGATCACAGGCTTCGACATCCTGTTCTTCTGGGTTTGCCGAATGATGATGCTGGGCATCGAATGCACCGGCGAGGTTCCGTTCCGGGAAGTGCACATGCATGGATTGGTGCGCGATGCGGAGCGCCAGAAGATGTCCAAGACGAAAGGAAATGTGGTTGATCCGCTCGAGATTATCGAGCGCTCGGGCACTGATTCGCTTCGAATCGCTCTTCTTATCTCGGCCGCAACAGGCTCTGACATCGCTTTGAAACCAGACCGAATCGAGGCTGCCCGCGGGTTTGCCAATAAGATTTGGAACGCATCCCGGTGGCTTTTCATGAATATGGAGCGATCCGAGGTCGCGGGATGGGCGCCCCAATCTGACCGAATCGCAAATCCGTCACACGCTTCGGAAGACATGTGGATCTTCGAGCGCTTTGAAAACGCGCGAGACATCACGGTACGCGCTCTCGAGAGTCACCGATACCACGAGGCCGCTCAGACTCTTTGGGATTTCTTCTGGCACGATTTCTGCGACTGGTATCTCGAAGCCAAGAAGTTGCGGTTCCGCGAGAAGTCGGGTATCGACGAACATTGGGAGGCGGTGCTGACGATCTACGAAGCGACCCTGCGGCTTCTGCATCCGTTCATGCCCTTCCTGACCGAGGAACTGTGGCAGCGGTTGATCCACACTCACACTGCCGGAGATGGACAGCCCAAATCGATTTCACTGGCGTGCTACCCGGGGCCTGTCGAACGATTAGAAGCGAACCGCACAGGAGCTAAAGATTTCGCCATGCTCCAGCAGGTAGTCACGGCTGCTCGAGAATTACGCGCCGATCACAAGCTCGATCCTAAGTCGGTCCCTCCGGCAAGCGTTCGGTTTAGAGCCTTCGCCTTTCACCAGGATGACCTCTCCGTCATTGCTGCTCTAGCCAAGATCGCTATCGATCAGAATGAAGGTGCCAATCCAGCTAACGGGCTAGCCCGCTCGACCGCGGACTTCGACCTTCGTATCTACGCAACATCTCCTTTGCAAAACGGCACCACGTCGGCCGAAGGCCGAGCACGAGTACTGAAAGAAGCCGCAAAGCTCGAGTCCCTCATTGAGAACTCTCGCCGTCAACTTGGCGACGACACTTTCGTCAGCCGTGCGCCTGCGAAAGTCGTGGAGGGTTTGCGAGCAAAGTTGGCCGACTACGAGACCCAGCTGAAGAAGTATCGTGATCAGCTCGGGGACGAATAGGGAATGTTCGACACTGACCACCCGGAGATCCGGGGTGTGATCGAAAGAGCGCTCGCAGAAGACATTGGTTCGGGAGACATAACCTCTCAGCTGACCGTCCCAGAGGATCTCGGAGCAACCGGGAGTTTCCTTGCCAAACAAGACATGGTGCTTGCCGGGATCGAGATCTTGCCGTATCTTTACGAAGTATGCGGTGGAGCAAAAGTTCAGCTGCTCCGTCCCAGCGGTTCGCCCATCGTATCCGGCGACATTCTGGCCACGGTACAAGGTTCGGCACGGACCCTATTGCAGTGTGAGCGTACTGCGTTGAATTTCCTGCAACGGTTGAGCGGGGTAGCGACGTTAGCTCGCCGCTATGTGGACGCGGTCGCGGGGACGAAAACCAAGATTCTGGACACGCGAAAAACGACTCCCGGCTTGCGAGAGCTCGAGAAACGCGCCGCTGCGGCGGGCGGGGTCACGAATCACAGGCGCGGGCTATTTGACGCGGTGCTCATCAAGAACAACCACATCACTGCCGCCGGCGGGGTGACCCAGGCGCTTTTCAATTCGCGCACCTTTGCCGGACCGATCGAAATCGAGGTGAGGACACAGGCGGAACTCGACGAAGCCCTTCGAGCGGGCGCAAAGCACCTTCTGCTGGACAATCTTTCTCCCGTCGAGGCCTCCGAGTGGATCCGTTACATCGACGGACGCGCGGTTGTCGAACTTTCGGGCGGAATTGAGCTCGGTACGGTTCGACCATATGCGGAAGCTGGTCCCGACTTTATTTCTTGTGGAGCCATCACGCACTCGGCGACCGCGGTGGATATCAGTTTTCGGCTCGAACTAAGCCCTTCGCATGCCGCTTGACATCAGCTTGCTGCGAGAACAGCGGCCGACAACGAACCTGCACTATTTTCGTTCTATTGGCTCAACAATGACGGAGGCCTCGCGGCTGTCACGTGACGGTGCGCCTCACGGGACGGTGGTCCTCGCCGAGGAACAAACGGCGGGGCTCGGCAGAATGGGCCGCAGTTGGACCTCGGAGCCAGAAGTCGGAATCTACTGCTCTGTCATCTTGCGACTGGCGCTTCCGCCGGCCCAGTTGCCCGTCGTCAGCTTGCTGATCGGTTTAGCTACGGCCGAAGCTATTCAGAGCGCGACAGGGATTGCCTGTGATCTGCGCTGGCCGAATGACGTACTGGTGAATGGCCGAAAGGTGGCGGGTGTTCTGGCTCATTTGGCCGAAACGTGCATTGTGGCCGGCATCGGCATCAACGTCAATAACACGTCTTTCCCACCGGATCTGCGATCTCCGGCTACATCTCTCCGGCTTGCCGCGGGCAGGGAAGTCCCGCGGGAACCTGTTCTCCTGAGCCTTTTCGAGTCCATCAACTCGTTGTGTGATCTGCTGACGACGAAAGGTCCACCTGAGATATTGAAGGCTTTTGCGGCCGCATCAAGCTACGTTTGGGATCAACGGGTGTGTGTCGAGGAGGATGGCGGAACGGGTACTACGGCTGGTCTCGATGAGAACGGATTCCTTCTGGTTCGCATGGATGACGGAGCGACGCGAAGGATTGCGAGCGGCGGTATTCGTTTAGCTTGATCTGAATCAAATGGAGGAAACGAACATCGGGTCTGTCGAGCAGGACTGGCCGGAGAACTACTTTAACTACTTCACTGAAATTGAAGAGCATTTCCGTAAAGCCCGAGGCACCGGGCTTTTCCTTCTATCGCCTCTTGACTGGGCTCTGATCGAGAATTGGCGTTCGGCTGGAGTCCCGCTGCAAGCCGTTCTGAAAGGAATCGACGCAGCATTCGAAAAATGGCACAGTCGCAAATCCAAGCGTCGCCTGGTAAATTCGTTGGCTTATTGCGCGCAGGCCGTGATGGACGCGGCCCAAAGAGCTCCGAGGGCCGAGTCCGCGAGGGGCGGGGGAGAGTCGCCTTTTAGCGCGGATGATATTTCGCGCCACCTGCAATCTACGGCTAACGTGTACAAATCTTCGGAGGACAGCGCTCTTCTCGAGATAGGCACGTCGTTGGATAAGTTAGCCCAAGACGCGGGGCAGCAGGCGCGAGATCTCGAATCGCTCGAGCAACGGCTTACGGCTCTCGAGGAAAAAGCGGTTGCGATTCTGCGGTCGAAGCAGAGTGAAGAAGCTCTGTTTGAGCTCCGCCGCCAGCTGAACGAGGAGCTCCGGATGTTTCGAAGTAAGATGACGGCCGACCAGATTTCTGCGCTGGAACGTCGCTATCTGGATACCGCGCTACTGGAGCGGGCGAAGCTGCCCCGGTTGAGTCTGTTTTATCTGCACTGATTCTGATAGAGTTGCCTGGGAATGGCCACAACAGAGCTGCGCACCGGCACCACGACGATACGGCAGCCGCGACCTCTACATTGGGTCGCCCTGGGTTTGCTGGTGATTTCGGTCTGCATCAACTACGTAGACCGTGGCAACCTGGGCGTGGCCGCGAAAAGCATCCAAGACGAACTGCACTTTACGCCGCAACAGCTGGGTGTTCTGCTAGGCGGATTCTTCTGGACCTATTCCCTTGTTCAGATTGCCGCCGGCAAGATGATGGACCGGTGGAATGTGAACTGGCTCTACGCGGGTGGATTTCTCGTCTGGTCCGCGGCTACGGGAGTGACCGGTTTCGCCAGTTCGTTTGGCATCATATTTTTACTCCGCCTTCTGTTGGGAGCTGGTGAGTCGATTGCCTATCCAGCTTATTCGAAAATCATTGCAACTACCTTCCCCGAGAGCTTGCGCGGCACCGCGAACGCATTGATCGACTCGGGGTCGAAGGTCGGTCCGGCTTTGGGCATTCTGATCGGTGTCAAAATGATCCAGGCACTGTCCTGGCGACCCATGTTTCTGGTTGTAGGCGGAGCCAGCTTGCTATGGCTTGTTCCGTGGTGTTTGGTCGTCCGCCGTCTGCCTAAACATCAACGAGAGAGCCATACGAGCGAAGGATCTCCCTCTTACAACCAGTTAATCCGGAGCCGGGCCGTTTGGGGAACGGTTCTCGGCCTCTTCGGCGGCAACTATACCTGGTATTTGTTTTTGACCTGGCTCCCTTACTACTTCGAAACCGATCGACACTATACGAAAGATCACCTCGCAATCTTCGGATCGTTGCCATTTTGGACAGTTGCGGTTGCGTCCATGTCGTTCGGATTAGCCGCTGACGCCCTGATCCGTCGCGGACGGCACGCCGGACGCGTCAGGAAGACGTTTGTCTCCTTCGGGTTACTAGGGTGCTGCCTTTTCGTAATCCCGGCTGTGCTCATTCGCGAGGAATGGATCTCCAACGCCTTCTTTGTTCTCGGATGCATCTGCTTGGGAGGCTTTTCGTCGAATCACTGGGCGTATTCTCAGACCCTTGCCGGGGTGCGTGCGGCGGGCAAGTGGACGGGATTCGAGAACTGTCTGGGAAACTTCTCGGGCGTCATTGCTCCCTTTGTCAGCGGGTATACGCTGAAAGCCACCGGTTCCTTCATTCCGGCTTTTGTTGTGGCAGGAGTGGTGCTACTTATCGGGGCATTGGGCTTCTCGTTCGTAGTCGGAAATCCGGAGGAGGTTGACTGGAGTAAGTCGCGGTCTAGCGGAATCTCGAACCAAAAATCAATCGGGGGCGTCTAACATTTCGTTAATCTAGTGTTAACCTGAAAGTGCCCCGTAATTTTCAGGATCGAGTTTAGGACCAGCGAGGACGGTTTTCGCGGTCCTTTCGAATTGGCGCACCTCATCTTGGTGCCGTGCGCCCCCCGGTGGGCCACCTTCCTCCGAGTAGCCCACCGGAGCTCCCACCTCAGCTATTCTTCCAGCCAACCAATGTGATTCGAAATGCAGGCCGGTAGCGGGCCGTGACCACCTGGTTGATCCCTGCCTTTTCTGCTAGTCCCGCCAACTCGCGCTCCCGAAAGGCCGCTCGGACCGAAATAGGCCCGTCATGAAGTGTGATTCGCTCCCAGTGAAAAAGTGGTCGTGTTGCCGGAAGGAACAGGTACGGTACTACGTGGCGCTCCAGGTCGCAAACCAGGATTGCCCTGTCCGCCACATTGTACATTCCACGAAGCAGGTCGACGACCTCCGAGTCGGCGAAGTGGTGCAGGAAGAGCGAGGACAAGACGAAGTCAAAGCTTCTCTCAAGAAACGGAAGGCGGAAGGCGTCGGCCAGGAGTTTGGGTTTGGGAGCAGCAGCAAGGTTTACCGCGTTGTAATCGGCGCACGTAACCGACGATTTCGGGAACGCCCGATTGATAACTGTGGCGGTGTCTCCTGAGGCGGCGCCTACATCGAGCAGCGTAAATCGCTCGCTGGGCGATGCCACGGCCCCAACCAGTTTTCGAATTGTGGAGTGCCCGCCGAAGGTCGCGTTGATCCGAACCAGATTCGCCAGGTTCTTCCGCGCTTCTTCGGGGTCTGCGTGGTCCAGCAACTCGGGCTTGATGAGGCGGGACGGAAAGATCATGAATTGCCCATTAGAGCACCCGCCCCATGTGTTGGGCGGCGACAGTGATAGAACGATAGAACGTGAAAGCAGCATATGAGCGAATCTTTGCCCTCTCGACGTCAGATCATCCGTGCGACCGCAACGTCAGGCATGCTCTTGCCCCTGATCAGCAGCGGCCAGACCCCGACACGCGAGGCTGAGAATACCGGCCCGACAACTTCCACCGTGGCTGACCGTGAACGGAGAATGCAGTGGTGGCACGAGGCACGCTTCGGCATGTTCATTCATTTCGGGCTCTACAGTGTTCTAGGGCGCCATGAATGGGCGATGGAACAGGAAGGCATTCCCATCGAGGAGTACCAGAAGCTGGCAGCGCAATTCAATCCGAAGCCACATGCCGCGGAGGCTTGGGCTAAGCTTGCGAAAACTGCTGGCATGAAGTACATGGTGATGACCACGAAGCACCACGAAGGGTTCTGCCTGTTCAACACCAAGCTCACCGATTATTGCGCACCGAAGCGGGCAGCCGGCCGGGACCTCGTTGCCGAATTTGTCGATGCGGCTCGCACGGAAGGTATGCGCGTGGGGTTCTATTACTCCCTGATGGATTGGCATCACCCGGATGGAGCACGTTCCAAGACAGACGAAGCGGCTCGGCGCCGTTTTGTCGATTACATCCACGGTCAAGTGCGAGAGCTTTGTTCGAATTACGGAAAACTGGACGTGCTTTGGTATGACGTCAACTGGCCCCTGACTCCGGAAGGTTGGGAGTCAGTCGAGATGAACCGCATGGTTCGGCAGCTACAGCCCGACATCCTTATCAATAATCGCTCTGGCATTCCGGAGGACTTTACCACGCCGGAACAGCGTATTCAGGCGTCCGCGGCACCGTGGGAGGCCTGCATGACCATGAACGACAGTTGGGGTTATCAGTCCGGGGACGACAATTGGAAGTCGCCGAAAACGATCGTGCGCAATCTCTTGACCTGTACGCGGGACGGGGGCAATTACCTTCTGAACATCGGTCCTCGCGGCGACGGTTCTATTCCGGAACGCAGCGTCGAAATTCTGACCGACGTCGGGGCGTGGACGAACCGCTACGGAAACCTCATCCATAAGGCGGACGCCTGCAAAGTCAGGCGATCGGAATCGGCGGCCTTCACACGCCAGGGGAAAACGTTATATGCCCATATCTACTTTTGGAACGGCTCGGTGTTCGCGATAGGCGGACTGCAGACGAAAGTACTTTCGGCGAAACTGCAAGCCTCAGGTCAGCCTGTTACTTTTGAACAGGACCAGTTTCGGGTTAAATTCACGAACCTGCCCGCGCAGGCTCCAGATCCGATCGCGACCGTCATCGCCATCGAGTGTGAGGGAGAGCCGACGCAGGACCAGATCCTAATAAGGACAAACCGCAAGCGGGAGAGTGTGTAGTTGGACGTTTTCGTTCCGAATTCAGGATGGGTAGAAGCGATTTGCGGGCCGATGTTTTCAGGCAAGAGTGAAGAGTTGATCCGACGCCTGCGACGCGCCACGATTGCACGCAGGAAGGTTCAGGTCTTCAAACCGGCGATCGACAACCGATATTCGGAGAACGAGATTGTGAGCCATGCAGCTACGCGTATGCCTTCGGAAGCCGTGGGCGATGCTGGAGAAATCCTCACCCGTGTCGATCCGCGAACAAGGGTAGTGGGCGTAGACGAGTCAAATTTCTTCGGCGCCGGTCTTGTTTCCGTCGCTACGCAATTAGCCGACAGCGGCAAGCAGGTGATCATTGCTGGTCTGGATACGGACTTCATGGGCCGACCCTTCGCCCCCATGCCGGATCTGCTTGCAATTTCCGAGTCAATTACGAAGATGCTGGCTATTTGCGTTCAGTGCGGCGCCCCTGCCAAACACACCCAAAGGCTGATCGGCTCGGACGATCTCATTTTTGTCGGTGCCGCTGAGGCCTACGAAGCGCGGTGCCGGCGCTGCTTCGAGCCGGGCCTGCCGAGCCAGGCGAACCTGGCATTATTCCCAAACGTCAGTTCGGACCGGTCAAAGCTGTCAGAATTGAAACATAATAGGTAGTAGGCACGTCAGCCTAGCTATCCTTAGCTATAATCCGCGTAGCCGAGCGAAACAGGTTATTTTCACTTAAAAGTGAGTCTATGAGCACGACACCGCAGCAGCCAACGTACATCATCCCTTCCCCTTCTGGTCCCAATTGGAAGACTCCGGTCCTTCTAGGGGTACTGGGACTTCTCATCGGCGCGAACATCTTTCTTTTTGTTCAGCTGAATCATCTTCGTGCCGATAACCAAAACCAGGTTGCAAAGCTGAATGCCACCTTGGAACAGATGAAGCTTGACTCTTCCGCCGCCGTTCAGCAATCAACTCGCCGCGTCGAAGTTCTGCAGGGTGAGTTGGCCAAGTCTCGCCGGGCCGCCGAAATGGCCGTCGGACAAGCGAAGGTGGACGCCCAGCGTCGAGTGCAGAGTTTGCAGGAAAAGATGGCCCAAGAGCAGGTCGCCCAGCAACAGGCAATCAATGCCGTTAAGCAAACTGCCGATACCGCAACCACTCAAATTGCGAGCGTATCCAGCGATGTTGGCAACGTGAAGACGGATGTTCAGAACACCAAATCCCAGTTGGATCAGACGATCTCGACTCTGAAGCGTGCCACTGGCGAACTGGACAGCCATTCGAGCCTGATTGCCACCAATGGGAAAGAGCTACAGGCCCTGCGGGAACTCGGAGAGCGAAATTACTCTGAGTTCACGATAGTAAAATCGAAGAAGCCGACACGAGTCGCGGATGTGCTCGTTGAACTGAAAAAGGTCGATCCGAAGCGTAACAGGTTCACTATCGCCATCACGGCCGACGATAAGACGGTCGAGAAGAAGGACCGAACTCTGAACGAACCAATACAGTTCTACACGCTCAAGGCGCGGCAACCGGATGAGATCGTGGTTAACCAGGTTAAAAAAGATACGGTTGTGGGTTACCTGGCGACTCCGAAGGTACAGAGCAGCCGTACGGGTTCGTAGAGTCGGCTGAACGCAAGCAAATCGTATTGGAGACAAAGTGAGATATCCCGAACAGCTGGTCGCCCCCATGCGGGCAGATTTGACTCAGTATGGTGTGGTTGAGGCGAAAACGCCCGAAGAGGTGAACCGCCTTCTTGGTGCCGGGACGGGCAACGTTCTGATGATCGTAAACTCCGTCTGTGGTTGTGCGGCCGGCAAGGCTCGTCCAGCCGTTGGTATGGCCTTAGCTCACCAGAATCGGCCCGATACCGTAGCTACGGTATTTGCGGGGGCCGACGTGGAAGCAGTGAACCGTGTCCGCGAGTTGCTTGCTGGAGTGCCACCTTCCTCACCGTCGATGGCGCTGTTTCAGGATGGGAAGCCCGTGTTTATGCTTCATCGGCATCAGATTGAAATGCGGCAAGCTCCCGAGATTGCAAGCCTGCTCAGAGAAGCTTTCGATCAGTACTGCGTTCCCGCAAAACAGTAAGCTCCATCCAGGGGTCTGTAAAGGCCCTTCTCGTCGATATATCTTCTGACCGCGTCCGGTAGCTCGGGAGTCCTTTCTCCCTCCGCTATCCGGGCGCGGATTGTCGTGCTGGCAACGGGCAGGTCCAGGCCATCAAGGCGGATCACGTGTGCCCCTTCAGGGATATGGTAGTGTTCGCCGGGTCTTGACACGACGATAAAGGTTGTTAACTTCAGAACATCCTGCCAACGGTGCCAGGTCTCTAAATCGGCGAACGCATCGGAACCGATCAGAAAGTAAAGCTCGTCATCCTGCCCCAATCGGGCTCGAAACCGCTCTAATGTAGAGATCGTGTAGCTGCGGGCCTCGCTCTCCTCAAGTCGTGAAGGAATAAACGCGGGGTACGGTTTGCAGGCAATCTCGACCATGCGGAACCGGTCCTCGAAGGATGTCAGACTCGCGCTGTCCTTGTGTGGTGGATTGGCGGCGGGAATGAAGAGAACTTCGTCTAGGGCCAGCGCCTGTTGCGCGGCGTCCGCGATCTGCAGATGCGCATTGTGGATGGGATCGAAAGTGCCTCCGAACAGGCAGATGCGCCGGCCCTGTGCCATCAGGTGAGGCCCGCGGCCTTTCGGCTGGATATCTGCTCACGAGCGGCCTGGCTCGCCAGTTCATCGCATCGATTGTTGTCCTCGTGCGATGCATGGCCCTTGGTCCACTCCCATTTAACTGTATGAGTGGCAACTAATCCGTCGAGTTCCATCCAAAGATCCTTATTGACTACCGGCTTCTTGTCGGCCGTTCTCCAGCCGTTTCGTTTCCATCCGTGGATCCAGGTCGTAATCCCGTTCTTCAGATAATTGGAGTCCGTGACGACTTCAATGGAGCAACTCTCTTTGAGAAGCCGCAGGCCTTCGATTGCCGCTGTTAGCTCCATGCGATTGTTCGTGGTGTGAGGCTCGGACCCGAAGACTTCTCGTTTATGGTCACCGTAGCGAACGATACAGGCCCATCCGCCCTTGCCGGGGTTGCCCAGGCAAGCGCCGTCTGTGATCAGTTGAACTTGTTTCAAGCGACTTCAGCGCACTCCAGTATCTCGCTCCCGGCGAGCTGATGGCTGAAGAACATATCGACGATCTCGAGAATCTGATTCACTGATTGCGAGCGATAGATCTCGGTCCGAAGCTTTGAACCGTTGCGTACGCCATGGGTGAAGTAGGTGGCAAACTGCTTCATCTTGCCGATGGCGTCACTCTCACCGTGTTCCTGCAACATCGAGTAATAAGTCCTCATCATGCGGTATCGTTCACGGTCGGGCGGTACGGTATAGGTTCCGGTTCGGACGTACTCGTCAATCTGATGAAAGATCCAGGGATTGTAGGACGCTGCGCGGCCGATCATGACTGCATCGCATCCGGTTTCGGCGTACATACGAACCGCATCCTCGGGGGTTTCGATGTCGCCGTTTCCGATCACTGGAATTCGGACGGCCGCCTTGATCTCTGCGATACGGGACCAATCGGAACGGCCGCTGTACCCCTGTTCACGCGTCCGAGGATGAAGGGCCACAGCGGCCAATCCGCAGCCTTCTGCTATCTGAGCCATCCTCACAGCCACCAGTTCCTGGTCGTTCCAGCCGGCACGAAACTTACACGTGAGCGGGATGGCAATCGCAGAACGGACTGCCCGAAGAATCTCTTCGACGAGCGGCAGATCCCGCAGCAAGCCGGAACCGCCGTTGCACTTTACCACCTTGTTGACTGGGCAGCCGAAATTGATGTCGACGATGTCGAAACCGCGGTCTTCACACACCTTAGCGGCTTCGGCCATTACCTTGGGATCAGATCCGAAAAGCTGGCACGTGATCGGATGCTCTTCCGGCTCGAAGTAGAGGTACCGGAAATTCCGGTTGGGCTTCCGCGCCGTCCGGGTGCTTACGACGCCGTGTGAGCTCGTAAACTCCGTCATCAGCAGCCCGCACCCGCCCTGGTTTCTGATCAACCGTCGGAACACCGTGTCCGTCACCCCCGCCATGGGCGCGAGAACAGTAGCGGGGCTGACCGAAATTGTCCCGACCCGGTACGAGCGGGGAAAGTTAACGCTATAACTCTCCGTCATCGAATAATTTATTTTAACCGTCAGGGACGAAATCTCCTCGGGACTCCATACGTCCCCCATCCAGTTGGGGAACAGCTTGTGGAAAAGACACTCGGCAAAGTCCTGGTAGCGTTCTTAGTCGGCGTCGTTTTGGCGCTCGGCGGCGCGATTCTGTATTCTCGGCAACCCGGAGCGAGCAAACCAATTCAGTCGACGCCGGTACGTGCTGCTGCTGTTGGAACTACGTCCCCCCTGGAGCTGCCGAAGCAAGACCCAATTGCAGAACAAACGGCTGAGGAGCGGCGAGAGCCCTCACGCCCGGAACGTGCAGCGCGCCCCGTGGCACCCGCTGTAACGCGCGGGCGAACAACCGCCACACCGGTAAGGACGGCGCAGTCTCAGCCGCCCGCTGAATTGGCGGCGTTGCGAAATCCAGCTGCTTCGGAGATTCCCGGGAACGCGCAAGTGTCGCCACCCACAGCTCCCTCCGCCCCAACACTCCCGCCTGCATCGCAGAACAGTATCGGAAGCTTGAGGCCGCCGTCCACGGGAACGTCTCTCCAATCCGGCGAGGCCGCCCCGGCGAACCAGGCGGCGGCCGTCCGGGAACCGCACGTCGTAACACTGCCCGCCGGGACAACCCTCGCGGTCCGCCTGGGCGAGACCCTGACGAGCGAACGAAACAGCAACGGCGATACATTCCAGGCCACGCTTGACGCGCCAGTCGTGGCGGACGGGTTCATCATCGCCGACCGTAAATCGCGGGTGATCGGACATGTCGTCCAGGCGAACCGGGCGGGTCGTGTGAAAGGGTTGGCGAATCTGGTCCTCGCGGTCTCGCAGATCAACACGACTGACGGTCAGCAAGTGCCTGTTGAAACCGATTCGTACGAGAAGTGGGGCAACAGTTCCGTGAAGTCAGACACGGCTAAAATGGCGGGCGCTGCTGCTCTCGGAGCGGTCATCGGCGCGATTGCGGGCGGCGGAAAGGGCGCTGCCATCGGGGCCGGAGCAGGGGGTGCAGCGGGCACCGGTCTTGCTCTGGGGACGCGGGGCGGGGCAGCGTCTGTGCCAAGTGAATCGATTCTTACGTTTCGACTTGCCCGTCCGATCACGATCACCGAGAAGTTCAACTAGCGGGAAGATCGGCGCTTTCATCCGCTGGACGCAGCTGCCACTTTGCCGCATCCGGTTTCCGCGGCACGGCGTCGAGTTCATGTCGTTTCGCAATCACCTCGGTGTTAGCCGGGCGCAGGTCCTGGAATCTCCTAGCCTGGGGAAGCACTTTCTTCTCAAGAGAACCGAGCGTGTCGTTATACGTCGAAACCGTCTTCTCGATCGCATCCCCCAGACGGCCGAAATGTGTATTCATCGTGCTCAGCCGCCGGTGTAGCTCAAGTCCCGTTTGGCGGATCTGTTCCGCGTTTTGGGCGAGTGCATGCTGACGCCACCCGTGCGCAACGGTCAGGAGCAGTGAAATCAGAGTCAATGGAGTAGCCAGCAGGACTTTCTTCTCCACTCCGAAGTCGATAAGCGTCGGATCGTGCTCGACCGCCGCGCTGAACAGGGATTCAAGGGGCAAGAAGGCCACAACGAACTCAGGCGAGCACGGAAGCCTCTCCCAGTAGGCTTTCTCGCCGAGAGACTTCACGTGAGTGCGGACTTGACGCGCGTGGTCGAAGAGGTACTTCCGCCGCTCGCCCTCGTCTTGCGTCTCGACTGCCTTCAAATAGGCCTCGAGAGAAACTTTGGCGTCAACAATGACCTGGCATTGATTCGGCAAACGTACCGTCAGATCAGGGCGTTGGTTTGTTTCGCCAAAGAGCGTTTTCTGCTCCGAGAAGTCGCAGTACTCAAGCATTCCGGCCAGTTCCACCACGCGCCGAAGCTGCATCTCACCCCAACGGCCTCTCTGGATCGGGGAGCGCAGTGCCGTTTTCAGTTGTTCGGTCGATTCGCGGACTCTCTCCTGCAGGTGACCCAGGGCAGTGACTTGGGCCGTCAGTTCGGAATATGCCCCGATTCTCGAGCGCTCGACAGCTTGCACCTGTTCTTCGAACCGCCTCAGAGATTCATTCACAGGTTCGATGAGGTGGTGAATCTGTTGCCTGCTGTGGTCCAGAAAGAGTTGGCTGTTCGAGTGCAGCGCGTCCGCCGCCAGAGCACGGAACTTCTCTTCGAGCTGCTGCTGTGTCTTCGTGAGCAGGGCGGCTTGTGCTTCCGCTAGCCGTCGCGTGCCTGCCGATTCGCTCTCCTTCTCGATTGCGATGCGCTTAGCAATCTCGAGTTCCGCTCGTTGAACGGAGGTTTCCTCGTCGAGTTTTTCTGCAGCCTGGCGCCAGCGGCGGGCTTCAGCGAAGTAGAAAGCGGCGATCGCGACGACGGCTACAAACGCAAGAAAGAGAAGCAACATGCCGCTTAAGGCATCAAGCCTTCGGCCCGGGTTGAAAGGAAGTTTCTCGCTTGAAAAGCTCGAGTGAATTGAACACGATTGGACAATAAACAGCGCGGTCAGCCATGTGCCACATACGGCTGACAAGCGATCCGGCGCCCTTTACGAGATGAGGGAAATGTTGGCACGTCTGGGGCCGTGCTTCGTAAACAGAACACAAATTCCCGTCCAGGAAAATGCATCCATTCTCGGTTCGCTTTAAGATGCGGCCCTCTTCGGACGTTTCGACCGTATAGTCGCGCACGAACTCATGAAACTTCAGGCCAAGAAAACGACACAGGTGGTCGATGTCGCGATCCGTAACTTGCGTAGTAGCGACGCGGCAACAATTCGCGCACGAGGTGCAGTCGATCTGATCTTCCACTTCCTGTGCGATCGCTTTGAACCGGCGTTCGACGAAGTTATGGCGCCTGAGCCAGGCGCGAAATCGCCCGTTTTCTTCCCGGTTCTTCTCCCCGTAGCGCTTGATCTGTACGAGGTCTGTTAACACGCTTCCATTATCTCAGGAATTACCAGCCGTCCGAACACTCGCGGCTGATTTTGTTTTATGATGCGCTCACGCCGGATAATGAAAAGGTGACCGACCAGCTTTTTTTATCCATTTGGCTCGATCGACATGCTCAGGCGAATCGGCTCCGTTATTTCCAGAAGGTTTTAAGCCTGTTCCCATTTTCTCAGCGGGAACAGCCGCAATCCACCGTTTCCATCCAGGCGATCAACCTCACTGAACCTCCTCTGCTCGAAAAGGCGATCAACGGGCCCGTGGATCTTTCGGAAATCGAGCCTGTGTTCTCCGAGTATCGGGGCGACGACATCGCCTATGAGTTCGAAAGCTGGTGGGATCTGTGGCACTTTGACGGCGACTGGAAGTTGAAGCCCACGCGGGTGAGCCTGTCTTGCTTCGGCCGACAATTTGACAATGGAACCGATCACCAGACAGCAGAACAGGAAGATCTGCGGATCGATTTCGGCGTCGACAGTACCTTTCTGCCGACTCCCGACATCCCAGGGAGCGGCCGCCTAATCGAGTCAAACATCAAAAGCTTGCTTCGATTAGTACACGACGTAGAATCCGCTCTTCCGACGCGCAAACGGCTCTTAGCCACCGAGTCAGGAGAGAATTTCGCGGAACGCCTTCAGCAGACGCTCACGGCTTCCGGTGGCGTTCAGTAACTGTTTGTTCTAGTACAGCGTCACCGGGACGCTTCGGGAACTGAACGATAGTCCGAACGAAAGTCGGTTGTCGGAGATTGAAGGGTACGGAGTCAAATTGCCGTAGCGAACCCAGTCGTAGCGGAAAATGCTCCCAAGGTAACGCATCAGTTGATAGCCGTAAGATGCGCCGAATCCTCCTGCGCTGTAACTATAGGCGACCGTGTTGGCCGCACTGTTCAGCTTGTACCAGTTGGCACCCACACTGATGTTAGCTCGCCGGAAACTTCTCGAGTAGGAACCATTCAGAAATTGATTGCGAGAAGCGAGATAGTAGCCGTTCCCCGAGTTGATGCTTTGCCCTGCGCTGGCGGAAAGTTGGAATCGTCGGAAGACGCGGGAGACTGTTCCGCTGAACGACGGGAAATTCGATGAGGTGCTGTATTGCCCGAGCACGTATCCTCCGGGTCCAACATTCCCGGTCAAAGCGTTTAGCGGGATGGAAAGAAACCCAGAAATATTGCTATGTGTAACGCCGCCGCTCACGCTGACGAACCAGTGGTTCGGAAACTGATGAAACAAACTGGCGGAAACGCCATTCAGGAGCGAATCGCCCGAACCGTGCTGGTAGACAAATCCACTTGTGCTGTAGTCGGCTCCAACCGTCGTACGTGATGTAATCCGGTAATTGACCCCTACACTACCCGAACCACCGGTAGCTCCGATCGCGTTTATGTTGCTATACCGCTGAAGAAAAAAGTTCCCCGAGACGACGTAACTTAAACGGCGCGATTGCTGATACGCGAGGCTGAAGCCGCTGGAGAAGTATCTCGTATTCGCACTGAACGGATTCGTTGCGACTCCGTTCGAACCCTGTGTCGCCGTACCAAGATAGCCGGAACCGTAGAGTACCGTACCGGCATTCGTGGACAATCCCAGAGTCCAGCGCCGCGCAAGCCTCCGAGTGTAAGTGAGGGCGAGATTCTGATCGGTTCCGTTCTGGAACAGAGGGTTGTTGTAGTGTCGATAGGTTCCCGAGTAGCTGAGTGCCAAAGCGGCTCGCCGGAACCTGTGGTATCCGGACACACCGCCTCCCACCGAATAACCGAAGCTGCCGTTATTTTCCTGCTGCCCCGTGCTGGTTTGGACTATGGGTGCATAGCTATCGTACACACCATTAACGATGGCGTAGTAATTGAAATAATTATTGTGCTCGAAGAATTGGCTGGCGAGCGTAACCGGATTGTAGTTGATCGGGTTTTCCATATCGCGTTCCTGCGCTAGTGCCGACGCAACTCCAACCGACAGCAACACGAGAACCCGAATCTTCACCTAACCCCCTTCAACGCGCTAAGCGCCTGTTTCCACAATATGTTACCCACGCGTCCTTCCAGTCTGCCGAATAGCCACTGGGGTGTCAACTAAAGAAGTACCCGAAGCACGTTGCTACTCTCAGACTTGCGCGTTTCGCTGATCGGTTATGGCAATGTAGGGAAGGCTTTCGCCCGTCTTTTGTTGCAGAAACGTGGTGTATATCCCTTTCGTATTGTCGCCATACACACGGCGACGCGAGGAACGGCCTACAATCATCGCGGACTCGATCTCGATCCTGAGTTTGGACCTCCAGCAAGCTCGGTTGGTGAGTTCCTCGACCGCTCGCGGCCAGAAGTCGTCGTCGAAATCACGACACTAAACCCCAGAACGGGCGAGCCGGCGATCTCTCATATTCGTGCCGCGATCGAGCGTCGCCTGCACATCATCACTGCGAACAAGGGTCCTATCGCTCATGCTTACGCGGCACTCAACGCCGAGGCCAAATTGGCCCAAATCGAATTTCGATTCGAATCGACTGTAATGGACGGCGCGCCCGTTTTCAATACGGTGCGCAACAATCTTCCTGGGGTCACAATCCAGGGTTTCACGGGCGCTCTCAACTCTACGTCGAAGATTGTGGTTGCCGCCATGGAACGCGGTTTGTCGATGGCCGACGGGATCCGCGAAGCTGAGGCTCTGGGCATAACGGAAGCAGATGCGTCCTATGACATCGAAGGTTGGGACTCTGCGGCGAAAACAGCGGCGCTGGCCAACGTGCTCATGGATGCTCGGATTACTCCAGAGCAGGTCGAGCGGCGAGGGCTCGGCGACTTCACGACGGACGAAGCTCTCGCCCTGGTGCGTTCTGGCCAGACGATAATGCTGATCAGCAAAGGGGAGCGTGTCGGCGACGGGGTGCGTTTGCAGGTGAGACCAGAGGTGATTGCGCAAACCGATATGCTGGCGACGGCAAAGGGAACATCAAACCTGCTGCTCTTGCACACGGATCTCATGGGAACCATCGGTACGGTTTCGATCAACCCCGGAGTTGAACAAACAGCTTATGGCCTGTTCATCGATCTGGTCGATGTGGCGCGCTCCATCTAGCTGAGAAGTGCTTTCACTTTTTCCATGTCCTCGGGAGCACCGAATGAAGCACCCTTCAGCGTAGGATCGATGCTGCGGCAGAGCCCAAGGAGCACGCTACCCGCGCCCACCTCAACGAATCGCTTGACCCCGCGAGCGGCAAGCGCCCTCACTGAGTCAGTCCACAGCACAGGGTTTGGAATCTGCTCGTACAGGCTTTCACGGGCAGCATCGCCCGTCGTGATTTCGCTGGCGCGCCAATTGTTGATCAGCGGGACAGACAAATTGTTGAAGCGAATGCGATCGAGCTCTGCTTTCATCTTCTCTTGAGCAGGCTGCATGAGTGGCGAATGGAATGGAGCACTGACCGCGAGAGCAATCGCCCGCTTTGCTCCGGCGGCTTTTGCGAGTTCCATAGCACGCCCCACTGCCGAGGCATGACCGGCAATGACGACCTGGTCTGGCGAGTTGAAGTTCGCTGCCGTAACCACGTCTCCGTTTCGAGCCTGCGTCAAGACTGCATCCAGCTTGCCTTCCGGAAGTCTCAGCAGCGCAGCCATCGCGCCTTCGCCCTGGGGAACAGCTTCCTGCATATATCGTCCGCGCTTATGGACCAAGAGTACGGCGTGTTCGAATTCGATGGCACCGGCCGATTCAAGGGCGGAATATTCTCCGAGACTGTGGCCAGCAACAACTGCCGGATGAAAGCCCGCTTCCTTGAGGACCGCATTCGCGGCGGCCGAGACGGTCAGCAGAGCGGGTTGTGTGATCTCCGTCTTCTTCAGGGTTTCTTCCGGGCCCTCGAAGCAAAGCGCGGAGATCTTGAATCCAAGCGCGCGGTCGGCACGTTCGAAAATCTCCCGGGCAATCGGATATTGCTCGTAAAGTTTCCCGCCCATGCCAACGAATTGCGAGCCTTGCCCCGGAAATAAGAAAGCTATGTCGCTCATGAGCTTATTCATCGCGCGTTCAGCACGAACACGATATCTGCCCTTCATTAAAGTTTTACAACGAACTGCTTCTTTTGCCCGAGAAGACGATGTATTAGCGAAGCCGGGATGGTCCCCCGTGCGTCAAATTACCGGGAGAGTACTGAGGCAATCTCTTAGATCGCTGGGATTTTTCGTGACCAGGGAAACATCGAGAGCTTCTGGACTATAGTGAAAGCAACCATGAAGAAAAAATCGACCGCCGAGCCAATCATTGCACCGGAGATCCTCGATTTGGCGAAGAAGTCGGTCGAGTCTGAGCGAGCAACTGCCCCGAAACGGTGTGCCGTGTGTGGAACGTTATGCACTCCTTTAGCCGGGTCGCCCATTCCGAACGACGAAAATCTTTGTTGGGTTTGCCGAAGACTGAAGATTAGTGCTTGGCGCGAGGCCGACCAGCAGATCTCCGCGCAGGAATAAGCTCGCCCGCTCCTCAGCCCCGGTCTGGCAGCAATTACCAGAGTCCCTGAACCTTCATCCAGTCCGCAAGTCGCTCGGGCCATGTACGTAAAACGGGATCGAATGGCGCGAGCCCCACACCATGCGCACCTTTCAAATAGATGTGCATCTCGGCGGGAACGCCCGCTTTGCGTAGAGCGGAGTAGAACAGAATGCTGTTCTCGACGGGAACGGTTTTGTCTTCCGTGGTGTGAAAGAGGAACGTAGGCGGTGTTTTCGCAGTTACCATTGCCTCGTTCGAAAGCTGGTCCACCAAAGCGGGATCGGGCGTCTTGCTTAAAAGATTGACGCGTGAGCCGACGTGGGCTAGCGGATCATGCAGAGTAATGACTGGATACGCCAGAATCATGAAGTCCGGCCGAGAGCTCTGCTGATCGAGAACATCGGGAGCCGACTTATTCCCGTCGTCAAAGTGCGTGCCTGCCGTTGACGCAAGATGCCCGCCCGCAGAGAAGCCCCAGATGCCGATTCGATCTGGCTTGACGTTGTATTCCGAAGCGTGTGCACGAATATAACGAATCGCGCGCTGTGCATCGCCTAATTCGATGGGATGGTGATACTTCGGCCCCAGGCGGTACTTGAGCACAAAAGCCGAGATGCCGAGATGGTTCAACCAGACGGCGACATCGGAACCTTCCTTGACCATCGAAAGATGCTGATATCCGCCGCCTGGACAAACGATAACTGCGGTGGGCACTGTACCCGGTGCCTTCGCCGGAAAAGGCGTCAGAGTCGGTTTGTCGATATCCTCGGTGCCGAGAGCTCCTGGTGCTCCATCGGGCCAAAGGAGTATGGGTTGCGGCGGCTGCGTCTGTGCCGCCAATGGCAGCACCCAGGAGATTAGAAGGCAGGCCGCTTGCAATCGGCCGAATCCGATTACCGAAGTTCGGTGAAACATTCTCTACCAGAGTAGAAGACCACGTGATCTCTAAGGCGTTTCGAGAGAGCTGGATTCGGCAGGGCCGGCGAATGGTAGCGCAGGACGGAAGCTCCGGAACAAGCTCTCATAGAGCCGCGCAAATCGAGTCCTCTCAATCAAGAAACTCATGACAGACGTGAGAACGATACTGATGAAGACCACGCAATACGTGACCGCCTGAAGCGCCGTGCCGCCTTCTAAATGCTGCTCGAGCGGAAGAGAGGCGAGAACGACAGCGGCAAGTCCCTTCGGGCTCAGGATCGAGACCAGGGATGCGTCTCGCGGCGGCGTTGTTCCGTGGTGCAGTCCCACCAAAGTTGCGGGGATGCGCAACAGGAAGATCAAGACCGTGAGAGTCAAGCCGATGTAGACCAGCCGAAAATCCGTGAAGCGGATGGAAACGCCGACGTACACAAAAAAGAACGTCTTCAGCAGGAACACTGCCTCGCCCATAAAGACCCGTTCCGTTTCGTTGAGCGTGATCGGGTCATGCGGAAGATACCGGCGCATCCAGAAAATACCGTGAAATACCTGAATGTTGCCCAGCACAGCACCGAACACAGCCGCCGCCACGTAGCCACTGAAACCGAGAAGTTCGACGGACCCAAAGAGGACGAACACAAAAGCGGGCGTTGTAAAGATGGAGTTCTCGAGCCCGCGGATGCGGCGCAGCATTGCGGACCACAGGAATGCGCCGGCCAATCCAGCTAAACCGGCCAAAAGAAGGGTCGCGATCAGATTTCCAATCATCGGACCCAAGCGAATACCGCCCATTCGAAAGCTGTCGAGAAAACCCATCGCCACGACAATGCTGAGCACGTCGCTGACGGCAGACTCCAAAAACACAATCGTCTTCGAAGCTTCCTGCATGCTCAGACGACGGGCAAGCGGCACAATGACCGCTGGAGATGTCGAACCGATAATGGCTCCCAGCGTGAACGTCATCCGGAAATCCAGGTGGAGCAGGTAGTGCGCCGCCAGCCCTACGGCGGCCATGGTTAGAAAAAAGTTGGTGAATGTGAGAGTGAGGGTAGACCGCACGACACCGCGCAGGATCTTGAGGTCTATGCTCAGTCCAGCTTCGAAAAGAATAACGACGAGGGTAACGGTGGCAAATACCGGGCCCACAGCACCAAAGTTTTCAGGCGTGACCAGATGGAGAACAGGGCCGAGAAAGATGCCGATGATCGTGAGAAGCAGCACATCCGGGACTCTGGTTCGACTGAAGAGTCCCGTGAATGCATGCGCCACGAAGATCAGAAATCCTACGACGAGGATGTTAGTGGCTACGTGCATGCTTCAGGCCGCGAACTTATGTTCGGCCTCCTCGAGCATACGAAAGCTTGCGGAAATGAGCAAAGGCTAAGAATGGTGCTTGGACCGGCGAGCGCGTGCAGCGTAACGGTTCAAAACGCTGTGCAACTCACTCGCAGAACCGGGCCACGGTACGTTCCCAGCCATAATCTGTTTGTTCGTTAATGGGCGACCAAAGACCTCGGCGTTATCGTCGACATCCTGACGCAGCGTGGCGCCGCTCAGCGAGATACCGGCAAACGCGCCGCGTGCCCGTGAATAGGACAGCATCTCTGTCCGAAAACTCGCATCGGTTTGTGCCGTGGAAGAACGGCCAACGGGTCCGCCGGCCACTTCAGCTGCTCCGCCGAGAGTGAATCGCGTCGATAGCAGCCGATTCTCGCCTTTTGCGTTCATGACCAGCAACACCAGATCCGTTTCAAGCAGGCCTATCTGAAAACCGGCGCTTCCCCCTTCGATTCGAACCGAGGCCGGCGCTGTCCAGTCCGCTCCGCGGCGACAGGAGAAAAAGCCCTTCCCGTACTTTCCGCCCGCTATAAATGCCGCTTGTTTCAGGCCCGGCACAATAACGATGCAGTGAGCGCGTGCGAGGAGATCGGTGGGAATGCCCTTGTCAGGCGCGGACATAATCTCTGAGAGGACAGTTGCGGCGTCATTCACACGCTTGGTTGGCTCCTCCGCCCGGATGACAACCGGAAGGCAGACCAATAGTGCAGCAAGAAATTGTTTCAATCACTAAACTCCGTTGGAAGTTGGCTAGATACTGCGGACGGGCATCGTCATGATGTCGTCCACCCGGATAGATTCTTTTACGACGAAAGGCTCTCCGTATTTTACGCCGATGAGATTGCCGTAGAACCGGGCGACAGACGCCAGCCGCTCCCGCACCTCATCGTGACAAGGGAAAAGATCGGCACCTTCGCCCGCGTTTCCATATTGGGAAGAGTAGCTCAACAGCGCAGCCATTCGGCGCTCGAACTGGCGCGAGATATCAACCACAAACGACGGTTGCACGTTTGCGTATAGCGAGGAATAAAGAATCTTGAACGGCCGGTGAGGTGGAACGTCTTCCTCCAGCTTTTTAAGCCCGGCGAGAAAACAAGCTTCATACCCGATTTCCGACGCTCGATAGTGATCGGGATGGCGACCGGTCCAGTAAGGGAGAACTACAACACGCGGCTGAAGCCGGCGGATCACTCCCGCCAGAGTCATGCGAGCGCCGATCGTGTTTTCCAGTCGGGCATCGGGCCATCTCAGGTTCTCGCGCCAGGCAAGCCCGAGGTGCTCCGCAGCACTCTTCGATTCGCGAATGCGCAACTCTGGTGTACCGCGAGTTCCCATATCGCCGGACGTCAGATCGAGCACGCCCGCTCGGTAGCCAAGCTCCGCCGATCGGAGGAGTGTTCCCCCGCAGGTCTGCTCTACATCGTCCGGATGCGCCGCTATTGCCAACACGTCAAGAGGACGCAAGTTCTCGAAGGGCTCGTTCGGATCGTGCATAGATAAGTAACTGTTTGAGTTCGGAATCGACGGGACAGCAGCTATCAGTATCGCGGTCGAAGGCGCCTGTCGGCGAACAGACGGACGAAGAGAAGACCGGCTACAAAGCCGCCTACATGCGCAAACCAGGCGATGCCCTGGCCTTGTGTCCTTACAGTGAGCGAGCCCAAACCACTGAGTAGCTGAATGGCGAACCAGTATAGGAGCATGAACGCTGCAGGAAGTTCGATGGTGGTGATGAAGATAAAAAAGATCAGCGTGATTACGCGGGCTCGCGGATATAGAAGTAAGAACGCGCCCATGACGCCCGCTATGGCTCCGCTGGCTCCCACAGTGGGAATGGAACTGCCCAGGCTGACGAATAGCTGGACTGCAGCCGACGCGGCGCCGCTGATAAGGTAAAACGCCAGATATCGGGCTGCTCCGAGCGCTTCTTCCAAATGAGACCCAAATACCCAAAGAAACCACATGTTCCCGATCAGGTGGAACCAGCCGCCGTGCAGAAACATGGAAGTGACCAGTGAGGATGGGTGGAATTGATCTGGAATGAGAGCGTAGCGCCAGACGAAGGTTCTCTGGGCGTACTCGGTGAGCGCGTTTTCGTACAGGAGCGTGAATAGGTTCATCGCAATCAGAACAACCGTAATAACCGGCGTCGTTCGGCGAAGGAGTAGAACCCTCAGCGGGATCATTTCGCTCCCGGAACCGTGGCGAAGAGTTCGCCGGCCCGTTCAGCCACGGCAGGGTCGATCCTGCGCTTCACCTTCCCCGTTCTTGCCCCTGTGAGGATCGTTTCCACTTCTTCGCGCACCGCAATGTGTCCGCGCGCACCAACACCGGTGCAATTCAGAGCGGCTGCAGCATTCGAGAAATCAAGAGCCTGCGCCATCGGAAGGCCTTCCACCATCGCGCAGCAAAATCCTCCATGAAATGCATCCCCGGCACCTGTCGTATCGGCACAAGCAATCTCGAACGCGGGAGAGTAGAACCATCTGCCCCGGTATAAGGCCAGCGCACCGAAATCCCCGAGTGTCATTGCGGATACGGTCAGGTTGAACCTGGCTTGCAATTCTCTCAAAGCGATGAATGGATCCGCTTCGCCGGTGTATTTGGCCGGCCATCCCGACCCGGCAACCAGGTAATCGACATTCTTCAACACGGAATCGAAGCCCGGATAAACCGTATCCACGTCAATCGAAACCGGGACTCCGTGCCTGCGAGCCAGCGCCGAGGCATTGGACGCGGCATCGATGTCATATCCATCGATGTGCAGCATCCGGGAATTTCGAATATCCTCTTCCCGGATCTCCGAAGGCAGCAGCCGGAGACAGTCGGCCCGATGCCAGAGCACCGTGCGCTCGCCCGTCCGTCCGTCAATCAGGATGTAAGCCGTCTGATTCGGGCAATCCTTCCGGACGATCAGTCCAGTCGTGTCAACTCCGGTCCCTTCCAGGCTTTCCCGCTGTATCTGTCCTCTAAGGTCATCGCCGATGGTGCCGATGTATTTTGTCCGGAGACCCAGGCGAGCACAGCTCACGATGGCGGTAGCGACTTGCCCGCCGGGGCTGAGCATTTCTTGCTGAAAAGGTATCTTCCCTGCGTAAGGAGGGAACTCGTTTAGGAGTATGAGGGTGTCTGTAGCGTTGAGCCCAATGCCCAATACATCAAAAAGTGCACTCAAAAGGCGGCTATTTCTTTATGGAGTCGGGCACCTGATAGAGGTAAATGGTATGCGTGGCGCCATGATAACCACCTGTTTCCATCGTCTCCACCGGCTTCCATCCGGGGACCGGATAGTCATAGGATACAACCCGGGCCTGCGGACGCAGGAAATGCTCCAGATTAGGGCGGACCATATCATTGGCCGTCGTCGCCAGGTAGAGAGTTACCACGTCCGCCTTGCTGAGATCCGTTTTCATGAAGTCGCCGTGGATGATGGTGATCCGCTTTTGCAGGCCTTCTTTTTTCACCTTCTCGGCCACTGCTTTGGCCAGGCTTCCAGAGATTTCGATACCCACGGCTTTCACGTTATAGCGCTGAGCCGCCGCGATCAGAATCCGTCCGTCGCCGCATCCCAGGTCATATAAAGTTTCGCCGGGCTTGAGATTCGCGGCTTCGAGCATCTTGTCCACGGCATGCTCCGGCGCGGCCACGTAGGGCGCAAGGTTATTTCGGAAATCTTTCCAGTTTGCCTCCTGTGCCGAAGCCAGAAAGGGCAGCACAACCGATAAGGTGATAACTGAGGACGACCGAGTGAGCCAGATCCGTGCGGAGAGCATCGTTTCCCCTGATTCCCTAAGCTTAACGTAAGCAGACGTTGCTGCGCCTAGTGCGTTCCACTGCCGGCTAATGCCGCGGTAGCCAGAGAGTGCTGGCGCTTCGACCGGACGATGCGGGAGAACATCTCGGAAGTCGAAACCCAGAGGTCGCGGGGACGGGAAATCGTGTATTCGGTGCCTTTAAAAGCTCGGATGGCGTGGCTGATGGAATCTTTCCAGGGCACTGCTTGCGGGTTTAAGTTGTAGTTCATGTAGAACACGGGACACTCAATATCTCCGATGCGGCGGAGCTCTTCCTGGGGTACATCCGCGCTCAACATTGCCTTCGGGCCGGCGAAAATCACTGCATCCGGATGGGCGTTGTTGCCCACTTCCTTCTCAATAAGTTCCTCGAGGAAATCTGTCTCGCTGTGCTTCTCGGCCAGCTTCCCGACGTCCACTGTTCCGAGTTTCATCGTCTCCAAGGCCTTTCCCAGCGCTGGGAAGTCAATGCGATCAGAAGTCTCCTGGCGATAGACAACTCGACTTTCTCCCATGTTGAATGCGACCAGCGAGAGGCGGCCGACGTGAGCGTCCCGCTGGATTGTTTTGAGGATGCTGACAAGCGCCTCCGTATCACTGCGCTGCAGCGACGCAGATGTGGAGTTCTGGGGCGCAAAGTTCACCAGCAGCTTGAGGTTCACTCCGTCGGCCTGGCGCGAGGGCAGGGAAGCCGAGTCGTTGACAAATGGCTCAGGCGTGCTTTCTGCGATCTGTTCTGGATCGATGAACAGGGGCATCGGCTTGTCCTTGGGTGACAGGGACGCTTCCACATCCCACCCCGAAGAACAGACGCGTTCGAGTTTGTCTCGCATGAGCCATTCGACCCGATACTTGCCGGGGCCAACGTCGATAGTTCCTTGCAGGGCGGCGTCCCCCTTCGCGTCATCCTCTACAACGGGGACCCGGAAGTGCTGAACGAAGTAGGCGGCGTGCTCCTTATTGTCCTGGGGATACACCCGGAATACGACGCTGAGGGTGCTGCCGTCTCCGGAAAGCTCGCGCAATGGAATGGTGACGTCATATCCACTATGAAATCGAAGGTCGAATCCGAGTTCCGCCTTGCGCCCGGTGACCGTACACGGCAGATCCTTCCGAAACTCAGGAGATTCAAAGACAGCGGCATCGCCGGGCAACAACGTGATCGGCTCGCCCGGCTGTACGGGCTTCAGCATCATCTGAGCGAAGCCGGAAGTGCCTGTCGAAAGCAACGCAACGGACAAACACAACTGAACCCTGGACCTCAGCCACACATGCTGAGCTGTCTTACTACCACGCGAAAACGTCTTGCGTAACCGCGATGCCATAATCCCCCAAGATCTTGGCGCTGCTTTCGGACGGCTCAGTGGTAAAGCCGGTCCTCTGGTTTCAATATTATGACCCAAACATACGAGAAGGGCACGCACTTTCACCAGCTTTTTACAATCTCCTGTTCCTGGGCCGGTACCGGGGGGACTGCCGACGGTTCGGCAAAAACGCTACCTCTTGGACGCAAAAGATTTTGCTTTCAATATCTGTGACGATTTACATGTCGTCGCAGCAGCAGCAAGTCTCCTCCTTTGTGTTACAGTTCGAGTCATTATGGCTTCCCGCAGCGTGAACAAGGTCATCCTTGTAGGCAATCTGGGCCGAGATGCCGAAACCAAATTCACACCCTCCGGCGCGTCGGTTACGAAGTTCGGGGTAGCCACGACCCGCAGTTGGAAAGATCAACAGACAAACGAATGGAAGGAAGAGACGAACTGGACCAACGTGGTCGTTTGGCGCCAGGAGAACCTAGCCAATTACCTCACCAAGGGTAAACAGGTGTACGTCGAAGGCCGATTGCAGACTCGCAGCTACGACGACAAGGATGGCAAAAAGGTTTACACAACAGAGGTCGTCGCGGATGAAGTGATTCTTCTCGGCGGTCGAGGCGGCGAAGGTGGCGGAGCTCAAGAATTCGCAACTCCCACGGGCGCCCGAAGCGCGGGAAGAGGGCGTGGTCCGGCAAGTGGTGGTACGGCGCCGGCCGACGACGACCCGTTCGGCGGTGCCATGGGCATCACGGATGACGACGTCCCTTTTTAGCTGATCGCCGCCGCTCGGCGCGCATGAGGGCCAACCGGCAGAGCCTGCGACCGATCGGAGCCAGGTTCAGCCGGGATAGTAGTATTCAAAGATGACACAGCCCGGTTCGAGCAACCAGTCTTCGTCGGCATTTCAGGTGCTCATCGTTGAGAACGATCCGGCTGCGTCACGGCTGACCCAGGAGGCATTTCGGGAGACTGGTGTCACCGAAGGAGTACGCTGCGTCCGGGATGGAGACGAGGCCCTCGATCTCCTCAGGAGGCAAGGCGAATACGCCGGCCACCCACATCCGGATATCATCTTTCTAGATCTTCATTTGCCCAAGAAGTCGGGCCTGGAGGTGCTTAAGGAGATAAAAGCGAACGAGCAGTTGCGAGCTACGCCGGTTGTTGTGGTTTCGGGGTCGGATGATCCCCACGAGGTGAGAGAAGCTTACGAGTTGCACGCAAGCTGCTACATCCGTAAACCGAACGATCTGCATCAGTTTCTCCGGTTCATCGCTATCTGTTATGAGTTCTGGGGCAGTGTGGTCACGCTGCCGCCAAAACCGGAGACGCACGACAGCATTCGTAAAGGAATCAGCTAAGTTGCCTCTCTTCACTAGTTCGTCCACCCCCGAAGCTCATTTGGTGAATGAGCCAGCGTTCTCGGTCATCGGTTTGACCGCAAAAACAAGCAATGAAGCGGAAATGTCCGGCTCGGGGGGCGGCTTGGGCCCGCTTTGGCGAAACTTCATGGCCGAGACCGATCAACTTCTGCCGGGAGATCCGGATCGCTCCACGATCTTTTGCGTCTATACCGATTACGAAAGCGATGAAAACGGGGCTTACAAAGTCATTCTGGGGCGCTCGGTCATCGATGCAAATGTCTCTGTCCCGCACGGATTGGAACGGATCGATATCGACGGCTCTCAATATCTTGTTTTTCACGCTCTCGATCGCAATCCGGAATCGGTTCGTGAAGCCTGGTCGCGGGTCCACAGTTATTTCCGAAATAATGCCAACCAACGCCGCGCGTTCACTATCGATTTCGACAGATATGGGCCGAATGGCGTCGATCTGTACGTAGCTATTCGCTGACCGCCTCTTGTCGGCCTTACAAGAAATTGCAGACGCTATGATTAGGTCTCAACCGACCTATGAAACAGCTTCTGCTTGCGCTGGCTTTGGCGCAACTCGCTCTCTCACAAGAAACGCCCACTGAACGACAGGCCGCGAAGGATGTCGTGGCGCGATTAGATACGCTTAAAAAGTCCCTCAATATAAATCAAGTAGTTGCCAAACTAACTGGCCCGAATGCAGAACGCGACAAGGTCGTCGAAAGAGCCAAGCAACTGATGGATTCCGAGATGCTCCAGTTGGGAGATGAGATCACTCGGAATCCGGAAATCGGGTTCAAGGAAGACCGCGCAGTCAAAGTTCTAATGCAGCGCCTGACGAAGTACGGGTTTGAACCCGAAGCGGGCATTGCGGGCATGAAGACAGCGTTTGTTGCGAAATACAAACCCAAAGGCTATTTGGCAACCCAACCCGGCCCGCATCTGGGCGTGATTCTCGAGTATGATGCGCTCCGCGGCGCGAAGGGCGCGTTTCACGGTGACCAGCACAGCACGCAGGGTCCCATTGGCATGGCCGCAGCGATTGCCATCGCGGAATATCTGGACCAGGCGAAGTTACCCGGAAGCGTGACTGTGTTTGGAACGCCCGGAGAAGAGATGATGCCTCCGGTCGCCAAAACGGATATGTTCAAGGCGGGCGCATTTCGCGGGATTGACGTGCTCATGCGCAGCCACGCAACCAGCGCGACCACGCGTCCTGCTCCCGGCTTCGGTACCTGCTGCTTGAACATCGATGGAGTGAAATACACGTTCAGCGGGGCACCTGCTCATCAGATGACTCCCTGGGCGGGCCGCAATGCACTCGAAGCCGTGATTCACTTCTTCGAAAACATAGACAGCATCCGTGGTTCTGTACGTTCCGAAGCACGCATCCAGGGAATCATCGCCGAGGGTGGCGCTGCGCCGAATGTGGTGCCCGATAGAACGGTGGCGGACTTTTACATTCGCTATCCGGACGAGGTCTATTTGCGACAGGTAAGAGAGTTCGTGGACAACGCAGCCAAAGCGGCCGCGCTCTCCACCGGCACTAAAGTTAAAATCGACAACTACGGGCAGCTACGAGATGGCATCTCCGTGGCGACCCTCTCAGAACCGGCGTTCGCGTACATGAAGATGTATGGAGCTACCGGCGTGCAGACTGAACCTGGCAAGCCGCAGGGCTACGAAGAAACTGGCAGCGTGTCACGCGAGATTCCCGGCATCGGCTTCTCCGCCAAGACTTCAAATTGGGCTAACCATACGTACGAGATGGAAACCGATACGCTCACGGACGTTGGTCACAACGGTTTTCTGACGGATGCGCAGTCGATGGCTGCTCTCCTGTTTGATGTCGCAACCCGCCCCGAATATCTTGCACAGGTCAAGCAGGAGTTCGCCGGAATCAAAGCTCTTTTCGCTGATTATCAGGCGGCGTTGGAAAAGACGTACACGGTCCCGACTGTGCCCGACCCGAAGTAAGGCCCGGCTCCTGATTTCCGACTTCGATATAAGAGAAGGGTTATGCAAAACGCGAATTGCGACATTGGACTCATTGGCCTCGCGGTCATGGGACAGAACCTTGTTCTGAATATGAACGACCATGGCTTCAAAGTCGCGGTCTTCAATCGAACGGTTTCTAAAGTGGACGACTTCATTCAGAACGAAGCGAAGGGTACTGAAGTAGTCGGAGCGCATTCGATTGAAGAACTGGTCCAATCACTGAAACGCCCCCGTCGCATCATGCTGATGGTGAAAGCAGGCAGCACGGTAGACGACATGATCAACCAGGTCGTGCCTCATCTTGAAAGGGGCGACATTATCATCGACGGCGGCAATTCGCTGTTCACTGATAGCAACCGGCGAACGAAAGAGCTGCGCGAGAAGGGCATTCTGTTCATTGGGACCGGCGTTTCCGGCGGCGAAGAAGGCGCCCGCAACGGTCCCTCCATCATGCCTGGCGGCAATCCAGATGCCTGGCCTCACGTGAAAGACATCTTCCAGTCCATTGCGGCAAAAGTTGAAGACGGGACTCCCTGCTGCGATTGGGTTGGCGAAGACGGAGCGGGCCATTACGTAAAGATGGTTCATAACGGCATCGAATACGGTGACATGCAGCTGATCTGCGAAGCCTACCAGTTGCTACGCGAGGGGTTAGGGCTCACGACAGACGAGCTCCATGAAGTCTTTGCCGACTGGAACAAGGGCGAGCTTGATAGTTTTCTGATCGAGATCACGGCCGAGATCCTGTCCAAGAAGGATGAGGAAGATGGTCAGCCGATGGTGGATAAGATCCTGGACACCGCCGGACAGAAGGGCACCGGTAAGTGGACGGCGATCAGCGCTCTTGATCTCGGCATGCCTGTGACGCTTATCGGCGAAGCCGTGTTCGGACGGTGCCTCTCGGCAATCAAAGAAGAGCGCGTTCGCGCTTCCAAGCTTCTAACGGGACCGGCGAAGAGCGATATCAAGCACGATAAGAAAACTTTTATCGAGGACGTCCGGCGCGCGTTGTATTGCTCAAAGATGATCTCGTATGCGCAGGGCTACATGCTGCTCCGTGAAGCGGGCAAGGAAGAGAAGTGGCATCTCAACATGGGCGGCATCGCTCTCATGTGGCGTGGCGGCTGTATCATCCGCAGCCGGTTCCTGAGTAAGATCAAGGACGCTTACGACCGGAATCCAGGCCTGGAAAATCTGTTACTCGACGAGTTCTTCCGGAACGTTCTGAACAATTACCAGACGTCCTGGCGTCACGCGATCGTTCATGCGATCGGATTCGGTATCCCTACACCCGCCTTCTCCACCGCTCTTGCATTTTTCGACGGATACAGACTGGAGCGTCTGCCCGCGAATCTGCTGCAGGCGCAGCGCGACTTCTTTGGCGCCCACACCTACGAGCGGGTCGACAAACCACGGGGTCAGTTCTTCCACACGAACTGGACCGGACGCGGAGGACGTGTCTCCTCCGGAACCTATAACGCCTAAAGACTCGCACACTCGAAACCGGCAACTGATTGTCGGTTTCGAGTGTCTAGCAAACATTGGAGAAAACATGAGCTACGGCTTAGAGATTCGCCCGGAAGGCGCCCTCGACTTTCTTTCCGTCGGCGCTTTGATTCATCGTCTGGATCCCGGGATTATTCCATTCCGCAAAGCCAAGGAATGTGTGATTCACGTTAGCGGTGGTGAGTTCAACGTCGCCGCTAATCTCTCCGACTGTTTCGGATTGCAGACAGGTATTGCAACCGCCATGGTCGATTACCCGATTGGCGACCTCATTGCGGAACAGGTGCGAGCAATGGGCGTGAGGCCCTTCTATAAGCATTTCAAGCACGACGGGGTCTCAGGGCCCAACATGGCGACGGTGTACAGCGATCGAGGACAAGGCTTACGTCCCCCGGTCGTTTTTTACAACCGAAGCAACGAGGCTGCCGCCCAGCTGAAGCCGGGCGATTTCAACTGGAACGCGATCTTCTCAAGCGGCGTTCGCTGGTTTCATAGCGGCGGTATTTTCTCTGCGCTGTCCCCCACTACCTCGGAACTTATCATCGAAGCGATGCAGGCCGCGAAGGCTGCCTGTGCGATCACCTCCTTCGACCTCAATTACCGGGCGAAACTATGGAACGTCCTTGGCGGACCGGATAAGGCGGTTGAGCAGATCGCCCGCATCGTCAAGAACGTCGATGTTCTTGTCGGGAATGAGGAAGACCTTCAAATGGGTTTGGGCATCCCGGGACCCGAGGTTGCGGCGAAGTCCAAACTAGACCCAAGCGCGTTTTTCGGGATGATGGACAAAGTTCGCCAGAAACATCCCCAGGTAAAGATCGTAGCCACCACTCTGCGGGAGGTTCACTCCACGAATCGACATAGCTGGAGCGCAGTAGCGTGGATCAACGGAACGACTCATCAGGCACCGACAGCGGAACTCGACGTCTACGACCGCGTGGGTGGGGGCGATGGCTTTGCCGCCGGCTTTATCTACGGGCTTCTGAAGGGCGAGTCGGAAGATGACGCCGTCCGGTTAGGCTGGGCTCACGGTGCTCTACTAACCTCTTTCCCCGGCGATACGACGATGGCGACCCTCGACCAAGTCCGATCGTTAGCGAAAGGTGGATCGGCCCGTATACAACGTTAGGTATGGTACGCATCTGCGGGCGGCGGGCAAATAACCCGTCGCTTTAGCGATGTTATGATCGTGGCTGAAAGTCTCCAGCCATGCGGACGCCCACTTTGTTTCGCATTCTTGTCTCTAGCGTCCTCTTTCGCCGGAAGTCGCTGCGGCGCAGTAGCTTAGGTCTAGCTCTGATCTTATCCTTTGCGCTCTTCTGTCCCTATTTCTATGGCCAGGAGACAAGGCCAAGTAGCCAGGGCGAACAGAGGCCCAACGAAAGCGGCGGCGAAAACGTCCACGTAGAGTCGCGTAACCCCGGGAAGACAACGGCGGCTCCGGACACACGACCCGTCGACATCAGAATCAACAAGACTTTGGTTCTGATCAACGTTTCTGTAACCGACCCTCTGAACCGGTTTGTCACCGGGCTTGAGAAAGAACACTTCCGCCTCTTCGAAGATAAAGTTGAACAGGAGATCAGTAATTTTTCGAGCGAAGATGCGCCCATATCCATTGGGCTGGTTTTCGACACGAGCGGGAGCATGGGACCCAAGCTCCAGAAATCTCGTCAGGCGGCGGCGGAGTTTTTCAAGATATCGAACCCCTCTGACGAGTTCTTTCTGGTCCAATTCAACGACCGTCCCGAGTTGAGCGTTCCTTTTACGACCGACACCGCAAAGATCCAGAGCGCGCTGACCTTTACGCAATCGAAGGGGCGAACGGCGTTGCTCGATAGTGTGTATCTCGCAATGCATGAGATGAAGAAAGCGAAGAATCCCCGGAAGGCCGTGCTGATCATTTCGGATGGTGGCGATAACAGCAGCCGCTACACCGAGACAGAAATCAAGAATGCGGTTCGAGAGGCGGATGTGCAGATCTTTGCAATTGGGATCTATGAATCTATGGGTGGGCGCGGACGAACTCCGGAAGAAGCGGCAGGGCCGGGATTACTGACGGACTTGGCCGAGCAAACCGGAGGCAGGCCGTATGCGGTGGAAAACGTGGCAGAATTGCCAGACATCGCGGCCAAGATCGGCATCGAGCTTCGCAACGAATACATTTTGGGGTACACGCCGAAAAATCGGGAGCGTGACGGAAAATATCGAAAGGTGCTTGTTAAGCTAAATCAGCCGCGAGGGCTTCCCCCGCTTAAAGCTTTCTTCCGGCTGGGTTATTATGCGCCCACTCACTAGTAAGGTCACGAGGCGCTTCGTATTTGCGATTGCGGCTCCGCTTTTCACATTTTTTTTTCTATCGAGCGCCTATGCGCAGTTCCGGTCGGACACCCGCCTGGTGGTTCTGCATGCCAGCGTGAATGACCGCAGAGGCAAGTTGCTGACCAATCTGGATCGGAATGACTTCAAAGTCTTCGAGAACGGCCAACCTCAAGAGGTAAAGGTCTTCAAGCGTGAAGATGTTCCGGTTTCGTTGGGCATCATCATCGATGACAGTGGCAGCATGATGAGTAAGCGAAGCCGGGTAGAAGCCGCTTCGCTTGCCATGGTTCGCGCCTCGAATCCGCAAGACGAAGTATTCATCGTTAATTTTAACGATGAAGCGTTTCTCGATGTCCCGTTCACGAACGACATCAAGAAGATGGAACAGGGCGTCGCCCGGATTGATTCGCGCGGCGGTACAGCGATGCGCGACGCCCTCAGCATGTCGCTCGACTACATCAAGAAAGAGGGCAAGCGCGACAAGAAGGTCCTGCTTGTGATTACGGACGGCAATGATAATGCGAGCGGCATCTCTCTCGAGAAGGTCGTGGCGCGTGCTAACCAAAGTGATGTTCTCGTTTACTCCATAGGCCTGTTCACAGAAGAAGAAAAGCGCGAGGCTTCAAAAGCTCGACGGGCATTGAACGAGCTGACCACGGCAACTGGCGGACTCGCTTTTTATCCGAAGGAAGTAGCAGAGGTGCAGTCGCTTGCTGTAGAAGTCGCGCACGACATTCGCAATCAATACACGATTGCCTATACGCCGAGCATTCAAGCGCTGGACGGAAGCTACCGTCAGATCCGTGTGACTGTTGATGCACCTGGTAAGCCAGTGGTTCGAACGAGAACAGGTTATTACGCAACACCCGATGCGGCATCGTTGAAACAGCCATCGAACACGTCAGAAAACGATTCTCAGCAGCCGAAACTCAACAGCTTCCGGCAGCAATGATCCGGTTTCTCTGGATTGCGTCGCGAGGCTACCGTCTGCGACCCTGGGATTCCCCTTACCTGAGATGGCGTATTGAGACGTACGCTGGAATTCCCGCAGAGTCAATCACACGAGACATCTTCTTGCGGTTCGTCTGGGCGGAGCGGCGCTCGTTGTGGCAATATCTTCGATGGGTCAGACGCATGCGGCGCACGCATTTTGTTTGACTGCTGCTTTGCAGTTCTTCTTGATCTCAGCGTATAAGTTTGATTCGGGAGCGACCCACCCAAGGCGCAGATGGCGGGCAGAAGAGCGCAGTCATAAAAAGAAAAGCCCCTTCTTTCGGAGGGGCTTTTCCTGGCCGAGAATTTTGTCAGACCGAGACGGCGGGTTATTGTTGCTGTTGCCTTCCGGGACCACGGAATCGGCCGCCCGGCCCAGCGGGCGCGTCCTGCATGGTGTAATCCGAAGGCACCTGAAATAAAGATGCAGCGGGCTCGGCACGCTGAATATTCGTCAGCGAGTAAGTCGACTGTCCCATGCGCGGATCGCTACGCTTGGCAAGAAGGATTACCTGCAGGTCCGGTGAATACCACGTCTCGCTTGTCGACACGATTGGTTGAGCATTACCAATGGATCCAGCTGGAATGGTATGCGTGACGCTCTTACCTTGGGCGGTCACACCAGAAATAGTCTGCGTACCGAGATCTGATGTTGTCAGATTGGCAGAATCTCTTGGCCCACGCTGCCCTCGGCCAGGAAAATCCGCCGACGGGGTGCCTGAGGGCGGCTTCGGAATGGCACGCCTGGTCGCGACCTTCGTATTCGCGTTCAGAACATAAGAGTATCCGGCGACAGGATCGTTGATGAACGTGACGACCACGGGACCTTGTTGTCCAAACGGGCCGCCTGTGATTGTTTCCTGAGAATAAGTACGTCCCTGCGAGTCGCGGGCAATATGTCCCGTTGTGCTGTGCTGAACGGTATTTCCATCGCTCAAGGTTTGGATAGATTGGTCGCTGACGTCAGCTGAATACGGGGCTCCCGTTACCACTTTCCCGAAGCGGCCACCGAATCCCGGGCCAAAATGTCCAAGCGGGCCACCACCCGGGCCTCTCATGCCCGGAGCCGGACCTCCGCCCTGCGCAAAGATACAAGCAGTTGAGACGACAAACCCAACTGCAGCAATGTTCACTAGCCTTCTCATAAACGCTCCTGAATCGCAACTCACCCGAACTCTTCGCCTGGTATCACTCGAAACTCACAACATGAACGGCAACCGGCTGTCCGTCCAGCCCCAGCAGCACGTCGGCAATCACCGGACGGTCTGGCTGCGCCACTTGATTCGCAATAGGTTCGAGGACGATACCCGCCGCAGCCAGTGAAGACAACGGCACTTGCATCTGAACGATCCGCCGGGCATTCACGGGCAGTTCCGGATTCGAGAACGGCAGAGAAACAAATGTCTCCCCATCGATCTCAAAGGCACTTGCGCTTTCCTTAACTGCCGCTTTGCCGGTTTCTCTCACTTGACTTGACTGCGGAAGATAAAGAACACCGACCGCAAGAGCAGCAGCGGCGGCCAGTCCCCACCAGCCGAGCTTCCGACCCGGTTTGGAGGCGGTCCGCGATATACTCTGCACATTCACACGGTCTAATTTTGAAGCCAGCCGGTGCCGCTCTGAAACGTCAAAAGCGGGCTGCAGGGACTCCAGGAATCCGTCGAAGCTGGACGAGACTCTCCGTAGTTCGGCATATCTGTGGCCACACGAAGAACACTGAGCTAGATGGCTTTTCGCCTCGGCGGCTTCTTCGGACGACAATTCGTCATCGATGAACCGAACCAGCAGGCTATTCGAAAGATGGTCATCAGCGGTTGAAAGCGGCGTATTCATAGCAGCTCCTTAAGCTTCTCCAGCCCTCTCTGTATGTGTTCGCCAACAGTGGACACGGAAAGGTCCAATACTTCTCCAATCTCCCGATATTTCAGCCCGCGCGTGCGCAATGCCAGGCACTCGCGCTGAGCAGGACTCAGCTGCTCGAGGGCGATCTTAAACCTTGCGTCCCGCTCCGAAGCCAACATTTCCTCTTCGGGAGACATCCCAGTGTCGTGAATATCACCCGAAGCCGGCAGGTCCGGCAGATAGTCGATCCTCGTCGCTCGCGCAGAAGTTTGCAGGTTCCGGAGAAGGTTGTGAGCCACCCGATAAAGCCAAGCGCGCAGGTTCGTCCGGTCGCCGCCGGAAAGCAGATGCTGGTGCACCCGGAGAAAACTTTCCTGCACAACCTCTTGAGCGGTCTCGGGATCAGCTCCTAAGAAGGCGACGTAACGCCGCAAACCCAGATGGTCGCGATCATAGAGATCAAGAACAATACGCCGGAGTGAAGTATCTTCCAGAAACTCTGTTTCCCATGTTGCCGCCGGCAACGACAGGGCGTCAGCTTGCTCCATTTATCTCACTGTAAGCGTTTTCAAAAAGACTCACTAGACGATTCCGACAGATCAGCAAACGCCGCAAGGAGGTACTTGGGGAGTTGCACTTGGGGTTGGGGGTTACCCCCTTGCGGCCTGCTGTCTCGCATGCTAGTTGTCTATGAAACAACCGAGCGCGCTTGTTTTCCGGTTTTGGCCCAAGAAAATTTCGGACCGCGCGAGTTGCTAAAGTAGCTCAGACGCAATATGTCCAGGCCTGTTCAGCATGAGGTCGCATCCGATTTGCGGTTTCCAATCGGTCGATATCAACCCGTCAGCGAGATAAATGCCGCAGTTCGCGAAGAGTGGATTCGCGAACTCGAGTCCCTGCCGCAAAATCTCAGAAACGCAGTCGGTGGACTGTCCGAAATCCAACTGGATACGCCTTACCGCCCAGGTGGCTGGACAGTGCGGCAGGTTGTTCATCACCTGCCCGATAGTCATATGAACAGTTACGTTCGGTTCCGCCTGGCGATAACGGAAGACACTCCCCCGGTCAAAACCTATGCAGAAGAGAAATGGGCGGAACTCCCGGATGCGCGAGAAGCCCCGATCGACGGATCGTTGCTGCTACTCGACGGCTTGCATCGACGTTTTGTGTCGCTGTTGCGCTCACTCACCGATGAGGATTTTGCACGGACTTTTCGGCACCCTGAACTGGGTGAGATTCGATTGGATTGGACTCTGGGCCTGTATGCCTGGCATAGCCGCCATCATGTGGCACATATCACCACCTTGCGGGTCCGTGAAAACTGGTGATTACTTTTTGGCGGTTTGCGGGCGCTTACTGCGGTGATCAACTGGTCTCACGTGGTCAGGCGGGCTGAGATTGAATGAACTGATGACAAGAGCGAGATGAGAGAAAGCTTGGGGGAAATTTCCAAGCAGGCGATGTTCGGAAGGGTCGTACTCTTCTGAGAGCAGACCCACATCATTCCGCAACGAGAGCAGGAATTCGAATAGCTGTTTCGCCTCGTCGAATCGCTCCTGCTGTACGTAGTTGTCCACCAGCCAAAAGCTGCAAGCCAGGAAGACGCCTTCATCGCCAGGTAACCCGTCCACGGCCGTATGCGTCTGGTACCGGGCTACCAGGCCGTTCTTCAAGAGTGTTCTCTCGATTGCCGCGATAGTGCCTTTGACACGTGGATCTTGCGGCGGGAGAAAGCCTACCAGCGGCAGCAGCAACAAGCTCGCGTCCAGATCCTTGCTGCCGTAGTACTGCACGAACGAATTCAGCTCTTTGCTGAAACCGAAGCGGCAGACTTCTTCGTGTATGTCGTTGCGAAGGCGAATCCAGCGTTCCAGAGGTCCATCCTCCCCGAACTGCTGAATGGTTCGAATTGCCCGGTCTACCGCCACCCAGGCCATAACCTTTGAATGCACGAAGTGGCGGCGCGGTCCCCGGATCTCCCAGATGCCGTCATCCGGCTTCGACCACAGGTTTTCGAGCGTAAGAACCAGTGAACGTTGCAGGTTCCACGCAGCCTCGAGCTTCTCCAAGCCTCTGCATCGCGCCTGGTAGAACGCGTCCAGCACCTCGCCGTAGACGTCAAGCTGGAGTTGCTCGGAAGCAGCGTTGCCGATTCGAACAGGCCGTGAGCCCTCATAGCCGGCAAGGTCAGGGAGTTCAAACTCAGTGAGCCGCCTTTCGCCATCCACGCCATACATAATCTGCATCTGATCGGGGCTGCCCGCGATGGCACGGATCAACCAATCGCGCCAGGCCTTTGCCTCGTCCATGAAGCCGGTTTCCATGAGTGCGAATAGCGTAAATGTGGAGTCGCGTAACCAGCAGTACCGGTAATCCCAATTCCGAACCCCGCCGATCTCTTCAGGCAGGGAAGTCGTCGCGGCCGCCACAATGCCTCCGCTGGCATGGTGAGTAAGCGCCTTCAGAGTGAGGATGGACCGAAGAACCGCTTCCTTGTGAGGCCCTGACGGCGTATGTTTTTTGGACCAACGCGTCCATGCATGGGTCACGTTTTCTAGCGCGGTCTTTGCGTCGGGCTGAGAATGGATCTGCTCATACGATTTCGACCACGTAAAGACAAAGGGCACTTCTTCGCCTTCCTCGATGTCGAACTCAGACCGCGTGCGCATGTCCTCTCCATGAAGGGGAACAGGAGTCTGTAGCTGAACCTTGTCCGGACCCGCTATCGCTTGCCAGGTGCCCTGTTTGGTGCGCGTCACCCAGGGAACGATAGTTCCGTAGCCGTAGCGCAGGATCAGGTCCATCACCATGGAGACCCGACCGCGAACACCGCGCACAATCCTGATCAGATCTTGTACGTCCCCACGTCGATCCATGCAATCGATCAGAATCACCGAGCCTTCCTGGGTGACGAATTCCGTC
Organism: Bryobacteraceae bacterium; assembly: GCA_045807925.1. GTDB lineage: Bacteria > Acidobacteriota > Terriglobia > Bryobacterales > Bryobacteraceae > Bog-105. The sequence goes on from JBJMGK010000141.1 coordinate 42,252, forward strand.
TCGAGCACCATCGTGCCCGGGCGGTAGCGCCTTGAAACACTCAATTTCTCGTGTTTCGGACCTATCAGCCAACGGCCGTTCGCGATTTCGCCGAGAAGGGATGCGAAGCACGCCGGACTATCGAATCGCGGTAAGCAAAGCCAGTCGATTGATCCGTTGCGTGCAACAAGCGCGCCGGTCGCATTGTTCCCAATCAGGGCGTAATCCTCGATCAGTTGTGCCATGAGAGAGATCGATCGAGCACTAAGTCGGGGAGAACTCGAGAACCACCTTGATATCGTCGGGCTGGCGTTGCAGCGCCGACTTCCAGTTCGCCAGCGGTTCTTTGCGTGAGATCAGACGTGACAGCCAGTTTCGGTCAGCCTTGCGAAGCGACTCCTCGGCCATTTGCCAATGGTGGCGGTTCGCGTTCACCGACCCGAAGATGACCTGGTTGTCGAGCACCATGGTGCGGTTAAGCGTTCCTATGTCCATGTTTACATCCTGGTTGTGAGAAGAAACGCCGACCAGGCACAGAATTCCGTCGTTTGCCATTTGACTCATGGCCTCAACAATCACGGACGCAACCCCCGTACATTCGATCGTAACGTCGGGGCAGAATCCGAGGTTCTTTAAGGGGCCGGTGTGGTAAAGCGCTCCCAGATCTGCAACCAGCTTCGGCTTTAACCCATGTTCTACGCGATCGAGGACGTGGACTTCGAGCCCGCGCTGGATGCCAAGCATGGCAGCAAGCAGACCGATCGGGCCGGCTCCGGTGATCAAGGCTGATTTGGGTTTCCAAGCGGCACGCTCGCCAATCTTAGTTATATGATCCCAAGCCTTCGAAACAACGCTCGCGGGTTCCATCAGCACGCCCACAGGCCGCAGTGAAGGATCCAGGCGAACCGAGTATTCGGGTTCCACGCGCCACGTTTCCGATCCGAATCCATTTCGTTCCTTAATGCCGCGCTCAGTGTATTTGCCGTTTCGGCACATGTCGAACTGCCCCAGGCCACAGGCAGAGCAGGGGACCGGATCAGGTCGGCGCACGATACCAACGATAAGATCGCCTTTCGAATAGCCGCTGCCTTCAGGAGCCTCCTGCACTTCGCCGAGTGATTCGTGACCAATCACAAGTCGGTCACTGCCGGGCGGCGCCCAGCCATACTCCGCTGAGATCAGCTCGAAGTCTGTTCCGCAGAGACCAAGTTCCAAGGCTTTGACGACGACGCTCCCATCGCCAGTTGAGGGTGCCGGAACGTCCTGTACTGCGGCTGAGTTTGCTTTTCCCGGCTCTATTGTCAGGGCTTTCATGAATTTGATATCACTTGTCGATTGCTTTCGACAAGGAAAGCGACAGGCACGCTCGGTAGACGGCGATATCGACTGGTTCGTAACATCCCGGGTGCAACCGTTCCTGATCTAACTCGCGGCCGTCGTCGCTCGCTGCTCACTTGGGGTTGATCGAAGCGTAAAAGGCCTTAAGACGATTCACATAATCGTTACCCGCGACATACAGCAGATCGTTGTGCCGAGCGCCGTTCACCTGCCAGAACGTCTTAGGTTGGTTTGCACGCTCAAAAACAGCCCGTCCCTGCGAAAAGGGCACGATGTCATCGGCGTCACCGTGAATAATGAGCACAGGCACACGCACGTCGCCAATTCTGCGCTCCGTGTTGAAGCCGTGCGCCAGCACCGGACCAAGGACCGGAACCACTTGCGTCGCCATACGACTCAACGAAGCGAGCGGCGACTCGAGAATAAGAGCAGCACAGTGGCGCCGAGATGCCAATTCCGTTGCGACTGCGGTTCCCAGCGATTCACCGTGCACAATGATGCGGCTGGGCGGATAACCGCGTCTGACCACTTCGTCGTAAGCGGCGTCTGCGTCCCGGTACAACCCTGCCTCGCTTGGGCGACCTTCACTTCGTCCGTACCCGCGATAATCGAGCACCAGGATCGCAGATCCTGCCTTTTTTACCGATTCCGCGTGATCCACACGATGGGTGACGTTTCCGGCGTTCCCATGCAGAAAAAGTGTGGCGTAGTCAGCGTGCCGCTCCGGAAACCACCAGGCATTTAATTTGACACCGTCTTGCGAACGGAGCCAAACGTCTTCGGCCCCCGCTCTCTGCTGATCGCTCCACTCGCCGTCCGGGTATCGCATCGGGTAATACACGAAGCGATCGACGAACTTCTGTAACATCGCGGGAAGGAGACTTGGCAAAACGAAGATCGCACCAACAACGATCAAGATCCTGCCGGAAAGCCGACTTTCGCGCGGCTTCAATTGTGCGGCCATCACTCAATCAGATGCAAGGTTCCTTACAATGGCTTCTATTCCGGTAACTGCCCGGGCAAGACGATCATAATCGAGCTTATCCGGCGTATCTTGGGCGGTGTGGTAGTACGGATAACGATACGGTGCTGTGTCTGTCAGCATGAGGGCCCGATAACCGAACTGCCAGAAGGACCAGTGATCCGACCAGCCGATGCCGGGTATAGACGCAGGGGCGGCGGCGCCAACGGCCGGTAAGGACGTAGCCGATCGAAAGCTTCTGAGAGCAGAACGGAGTAGCGCCGACGACCTGAAATTCGCGACAAAGCCCAGGAAGTCGCCGCGATCGGGATAACCCGGATGGAAACTGATCGGATACGTTTGGCTTCCTCGCTCCCCGGAATAATACCCGATCGTCTCTAAAGAGAGCATGGCCGCTATGCGCTCCTTCCGGTCGTGACAACGCTTCGCGTAGACCATGCTGCCCATGGCAGCGCTCTGAAAGTACGGCGGCTCTTCGTTGGTGAAAAATACCCACCGGATGCTGCTGTTGAGCTTCATCCCGGAAACTTTGCGGGCAAGTTGCAGGCAAGCTGCTACGCCGCTTGCGTTATCATTCGCTCCCGGAAGTCCTCCGGCCGTGTCGTAATGAGCCCCAACGATGATCAGTTGCTCGGGACGGGTCGTCCCGTGAAGCTCAGCCTCGATATTTTGGAACTCTTTTCCGTCCGCAGAGAACCATTGACGCTCAGCAGTGTAGGAAGCAGATTGCAATTCGCCGGCGATATAGTCTGCTGCTTTTCCGAGTGCGCTGTACTTCACCGCATCTCTTCCCCCGATTGTCTCTGCGAGCATGGTGACGTCAGCCCGCAATCGACGGCTCGCTGCAACTTCTTTTTCGCTGAGCGGCTCCAATTGTTCACTCTGGTTCTTCACTGGCATTTGCGTATACCTGATCGCTATCGATGTGAGCACGACAATGGCGAAGGCGGGCAGCAGCCACAGCAATCTCATATCACTTGGAAGACGCTTCCTCCCTTCCTGTTTATACGGCCGTTCCACCGTGTGAGACCGCTTGCCGCCTGGTGCCATACTAGCTAGCAATTCGAGGAGGATTCCGTGCTGCCCATCCGACTAGCACCTGTCGCAATAGCGGCCCTGATCGCGTTCTCTGCTTCTGCGGCCCAGAAAGTTGCACTGGTCAATGACGTTGATCTCGGCCCTCCGGCTCGACATGGTGTGGACGTTCTTACCGAGGCACTGCGCGGGAAAAACCTGGAAGTGGTCGATTGCCCTGATGGAGCAGACTACGTCGTCTTTGCCGGGGGAACTTCGGCCCTCTCGGCAGCACGACGGTTGAAGGGAAATGCTGTCGCCTTGCCGCAAGTTCCTGAATCCCTTTCCGTGTTTCGTGGACAAACGGGCGGGAAACCCACGGTGATCCTAACCGGAGGTGACGCTCGAGGCCTGATGTATGCAGCACTCGATGTAGCCGAAAGCGTTGCACGGAGCACAGGTCCGGATCCCTTTGAGTATGTGCAGGAAGAATCGGAGGCTCCATATCTGAAGGTCCGGGGCATATCAACTTACACGATGCAGCGAGCGTATTTCGAGCAGCGTCTCTATGACGAGCGGTATTGGACGCGTTACTTCGACCTGCTCGCGAAAAGCCGCATCAACAGTTTTGTCGTGATTTTCGGATATGAGAACGGGGGGTTCATGGCTCCTCCCTATCCATACTTTTTCAATACTCCGGGTTTTCCTGGCGTTGAATTCGTGGGCCTCACACCCGAGCAACAAGCAAAGAACACAGCGGCTTTCAAAAGGATGCTGACCATCGCTCACGAGCGAGGGATCGCGGTGACAGCGGGCATCTGGGACCACATCTATCGCGGCGGCGTGCAAGGCGGCGGGATTCCCGGAGCTTCTGCCGAAGCGGGAAAGCGAGTCCCCGGGCTGGTGTGGGGCGTAACGGCCGACAATCTTTCGGCTTATACGAAAGCATCTCTCCGTCGTTTCCTCGAGGTCTTTCCGGATCTCGATGCGATCCAATTTCGAATGCACGATGAATCGGGATTAAAACGAGAGGAGATGCAGCCTTTCTGGCACGACGTGTTCTCCGCCATCAAGCGTGACCATCCGAATCTGCGCCTCGATCTGCGAGCGAAAGATCTTCCGGACGCTGTCATCAACGACGCCGTGAACTTGGGCTTGAACTCGCAAATATCAACGAAGTACTGGATGGAGCAGATGGGAATGCCGTTCCATCCAACGCACATCAACGTCCAGAACCAGAAAGACCGGCGGCACGGCTATGCCGACCTGCTTCGCTACCCGCAAACTTACCGTGTTCATTGGCAACTGTGGAGCGGCGGAACAACGCGCGTCCTTCTCTGGGGCGATCCCGAGTATGTGCGCAGGTTCGCAGCCAGCGTAAAGATCTACGGAAGCCAGAGCTTCGAAGTCAATGAAATGCTTGCGACAAAGATGCTGGGGGAACCTCAAAATGAAACGCCACTGGAGATCCTCAATCCTCAGTATCGGTATTACGACTACGAATTCGAACGCTATTGGCACTTCTATCAAGTTTGGGGACGAGTAACGTACAATCCGCAAACCGATCCGTCCGTTTGGACACAAGATTTCAACGGGCGCTTCGGAACCGGTGCTGGTCCGCACGTCATGGAAGCGCTGCAAATTGCCAGCAATGTGCTGCCTCGTGTCGTCGCCGCTAGTTACCTTTACAGGAACTTTCCAACAACTCGCGGCTGGGCAGAGATGAACCGCCAAGGCAGCCTTCCCCAGTACGCCGGAGAAGACGGGAGCGACATTCAGCAGTTCATGAAGGTTCGGGACGAGGCGAAGAGCATTCTCGCGGGAACCGATACGCCGATGCGACGCCCCGAGGAAACAAGCCGATGGTTCGCCCAAACGGCTGACGCGATCGAGCATCACCTCGCTGAAGCCCAAAAGGCGATCGGCGAGCACGACGGCAAGGAGTACCGGTCTACAGTAGCTGACCTGGGGATTCTCGCCGGATTGGCGCGTTACCATTCCTGGCGGCTTCTCGCAGGCGTTAGCTACAGCCTCTATAAGCAATCCGGAGATCTTCAAGCGTTCGATGACGCCATCGCTTCGGAAAAGCATGCCCTCGAATCTTGGAAAAATATGGTGGATGCGGCCGGTGATATTTATAGCGACAATCTGGCCTTTGGTGTTCACGAAGTGGGATTTAGCCGGAGCTGGAAGGAAGAATACGGGCTTCTTTCACGGGACTTCGACCAGCTGAGGAAGGAACGAGAAAACGCGACCGCGAAATCCGGCGCGGCGCACCACTCGCCTCTCGCCACTATCCCTCCCCCACCAACTGCGAAGATCACGTCGGGCGGTATAGCGGACCCTGGAAACGATTTCATTGTTTCGACGAAGGTGGATGCTCAGCCGGCTGTGAAATCCGTTCGGCTTCGGTACCGGCATATGACTCAGACGGAAGACTACCAAACCGCGGAGATGTCGATCGATTCTTCATCAGGCAACTATATCGGCCACATTCCGGGTTCTTTTGTCGACAAGAAATGGGACCTCATGTATTTCGTTGAAACCATCGGAAACAATGGGGGCGGCCGGATCTATCCAGATCTGGAGACAGAGCAGCCGTACGTGATCGTCGCGGTGAAACGCTAAGCCTGTCCCTCGGCCAGGAAGCGGCCGATTTTTTCATTGAGGAATTTTCCGTCTTCCGGGTTCGCCAGCGCCTTCTCCACATCGCCTCCGAAGGCGGGGCTTTTGCCAACGTCGTGATGCTCCCACGTGCGCATCTGGCAGATCAGGTCGTTCGCATCAGCGCCGGAAATGAATCGCGTGCGGAAGCGCTCCATCACGCTCTCGAACGTCGTGCCCGGAGGCGAGTTCGTCCTCCAGAGTTCCTTTCGCCACCACTCCTGTGAGTAGAGCCAGGCAGCCCAGACCATTCCGAAGGCAGAGAGTCCTTCGTCCGGGGGAGTTTCATAATCGCCGCCTTGAAACGCCTCATCCGCGGTGAGCGCGGCGATCTGCCCTTCCAAACGCACAATCCCATGTCCATACGTTTTGGCCGTCCCGGATGTCGCAGCGATTCGGTCTGCAAAATCGGGATAGCTCACTCCCCATTGAAACGCCTGCTGGCTCCCATCGAAAAGCCGGTCACCGCCCGAAGATGACTAATGTGCAGTTCATCTGTCAGCAGTCTGTGGACAGCTCGCACGTTTTCCTGGATTGTGACAACAGGAAACCGTGGTCCATGAAATGGCTCTGGCGTGTTGCTCGGAGACCTTCCATTCCCGAATAACTCGGTGGCAACGAGAAATAGTTGGGATGTGTCCGGGCACTTGCCAGGTCCGATCAGCCACTCATAACCCCGAAATTTGGCCATGTAGTGCGACGGGAGAAGCACGGCATTGTCGCGCGCTGCCTTCAGCTTTCCATACGTCCCGTACACGATTCGGGCTTGCGACAGCTTAACGCCACTTTCGGTTTGGAAGTCGTGAATGACGAATTCGTGTTCCTCGCCCTTGTCTGCCGTACCTTGAGCAAAAAGGAAATGCGCGGCGAGATAAAGGACGGCGAGCTTTTTCAAGCCCTTCAGAATACAACATCGACGCGCGTTTAGAATAGACTGAGCCTGGAAACGGGCGATAACTCCGTGGCCGATTCAAATGCCAAATTTGACGAACTGCAGGCGGCGCGATTCGCGGCTCTCGCGCTGGGTTGTGTTCACAAGGAATACCCGAACAAGATTGCCCATTCTCTGAACTCGGATGCCGATGTTCGACCACCTCGCGAATTGACGCCCGTCTTTTTCGGGTGCTACGACTGGCACTCCGCGGTGCATGGGCACTGGCTACTCGTCCGGCTGTCGCGCTTGTTTCCGAACGCATCGTTTTTTCCGGATGCGATGCGAAGTTTGAACGAGAGCTTCACTCGTCCGAAGATCGCCGGCGAGGTGTCGTATGTCACCGGTAAGGATCGTTACTCTTTCGAAAGGCCATACGGTTTGGCGTGGCTGCTTCAGCTCGTGGCGGAGTTGAAGGAATGGGGAACACCTGAGGCGCGTCAGTGGTCTGCGGCGCTGAGTCCGCTCGAATCTGCGGTAACCGGCCGGCTCTCCGATTGGTTGCCGAAGCTGGAACATCCGATTCGGACAGGCGAACACAACAACACTGCATTCTCTCTGGGTTTGATGCTCGACTATGCGCGCATCATGGATAATCCCAAGTTCGGCCAGTTGGTAGAGTCGCGTGTACGCGCTTACTACGTCCGGGACAAAGATTGTCCCATCAGCTATGAGCCTTCCGGCGAAGATTTCCTTTCACCGTGCCTGGCGGAAGCGGATGTCGTCCGGCGCATCATGCCTCCGGGCGACTTCGGGCCTTGGTTTAACAATTTTCTCCGTCATATTGATTTGCAACCCACTTACGTGTCCGATCCTTCTGATGGGAAGCTGGGACATCTCGTCGGATTGAACCTTAGTCGAGCCTGGATGCTCGAGGGAATTGTGTCCAAACTGCCGTCGGGCGATGGGAGAAAGCCGCAACTCTCTTCTCTGGCCGACAAGCTCCGTGAAGCTGGACTGAGCAGCATCACCAGCGAACATTATGAGGGCACGCATTGGCTTGGCGCTTTTGCCGTTTACCTGGTGAGCAGCCGTGGCCTGCAGTAAACGCCTGAACTGGATCTTGCCGGCAGCCTTGCTCATTTCGGCAATGCTTGCCTCTTCGCAAGTCGTTCCGGCCTTGCCGGAGGGAACCGGTAAAGCAGTTGTAGAGCGGATGTGTGCTCCTTGTCATGGCCTAGGCGTTGTGGTTTCGACGCGGCGCTCGCGCAATGAGTGGCAGAGTGTCGTGGCCAACATGGTGAGCCGGGGCGCGGTGGGTTCGCCAGCCGACGTCAAATTGGTTGTTGATTATCTGTCCGTGCACTTTGAAGGGGGCAAAGAGAAATCCGCTCCGGGCAAGCTACAACAGGCTCCGAGTCGTCCCTTGACGATCAGCGCGTCAGCTCTGAAACAGCAGATCCCGGGTGAGACGGATTGGCAGATGGCCGGACACGATCCGGGTGCGACCCGATATTCGCCGCTCGCGCAGATTACTCCGGATAACGTGGGAAGGCTGAGCGTCGCATGGAAGTTCGATACCGGCGAGCGAGGCCGTCCGTTCGAAGTGACTCCCCTTGTTGTGGACAACATGATGTATCTCATGACGCCCAGCCAGCACATCGTTGCTCTCGAACCGGAGACTGGCCGTGAGATATGGAACTTCGATGCAAAACAGGGAAAGGGAAGCGTCGGGCGCGGAGTCTCTTACTGGCCGGGAAACAAGAGCATTGGACCGAGAATCGTGTTCGGGACGGATAAGGCGCAACTAGTCGCTCTCGATGCGAAAACGGGACAGCCCGCGAAGGAATTCGGCGACAATGGCGTGGTTGATTTCGCGGCCGGCGTATTCGAGCGATACCCGCATGCACGCTACGCCATCACCTCGCCTCCGGTGATTTACCACGACCTGGTGATCGTCGGACCCGAAATACCGGAGGGCCCGAGCGAGGGACCGCCGGGCGATGAGCGCGCCTTTGACATCAAAACCGGTAAGCTCGTCTGGCGTTTCGATCCATTGCAACACACCGATGCGTCCGGGAAACTGACATGGGGACCAGAGGGATGGAAGGGCCGGGCGGGTCCTAGCGTATGGGGCTTCGGCACCTTCGATCGAGAGACTGGATTGCTATTCCTGCCAGTGGGAAACCCAGCCGATAGCTTCTACGGAGCGGACCGTCCTGGAGAGAACCTTCTTTCGAATTCGGTCGTGGCCCTTGATGCCGCGACGGGAAAGATGCGTTGGTTCTACCAAATGGTTCACCACGATCTCTTCGATTACGACGTCGCGGCGCCTCCTACCCTGGTGACCGTCGTTCGTAACGGCGAGACCATCCCGGCCGTCGCTGAAACCACAAAGATGGGCCTGCTCTTCATTGTGGATCGCCGCACTGGCAAACCCGTTTTCGGCGCCGAAGAGCGTCCCGTCCCCGCGAGCGATGTTCCGGGCGAAAAAAGCTGGCCCACTCAGCCCTTTCCGATAAAACCTCCGCCGCTCGCTCACAACAGCGTATCGGAAGCCGACCTCAGCACGTTTTCTCCACAGAGTCATGAGTTTTGCGTAGCATTGTTAAAGAAATACCCGAACCTTGGACCCTACACGCCGTTTCTTTCGGGCGGTTCCACCGTTTTCCCATCAACCATGGGGGGAGGCAACTGGGGCGGCGTGGCATTTGATCCAACGCTTCACTTCATCTTTGTAAATACAAGCAATTTAGGATCGATCGGCCGGATGGTCAAAGCGCCGGAGAACGAATCGGCCAAAGATCCGAAGGGCATGCCGTACCGGAACGAAGGCGGGTACGCACGCTTCGTAGATGAAGATCATTATCCTTGCAATCAACCGCCCTGGGGAGAGTTGAGTGGGGTGAACGCCGATACCGGAGATATCGCATGGCGCGTGCCGCTGGGCAGTTACGAAGAACTGGAACGTCGCGGTATCAAGCGCACCGGTGCTCCCGGAATCGGCGGACCGATCGTTACGGCGGGAAAGCTGGTCTTTATCGGCGCTACGAACGATTCGCATTTTCACGCTCTCGACGCGCGAACGGGCCGGGAGCTTTGGACCGCTAAGCTAGACGCTCCCGGGGAAGCAACGCCGATCACTTATTTGGGCCGCGACGGAAAGCAGTACGTGGCAATCGCGACCGGTAGTGCCGGTCATCTTCGCTCGGTCGGCAAGGACAGCGACGACGCGGACACCCTCACTGTCTTCGCACTTCCTTGACAGACGACCCTCGGCAATCTGAGCCCGCTTGACGTGCGACATCTCGCAGCAATCCGTCCAGGGTCGAGCGGCTGAACCAGCGCCCGCCTGCCACAACGCCCTCGATCTGTATTGTATTCCTGATGTCCTGCACAGGGATCAACGCTCGGCAGGACGAGATCCGCAGATTCTCAAGGCTCGATGCTCCCGAACTCTTTCTCTTTCCGATAGAAGGCTGCCACGTTAGAAGTGGCGATCCGGAGGACGTCCATGGGCGAGAACGCGCCATCTTGTACGAGCTTACGGAGCTCGTCGTGCAAACTGAAGCCGGGGTACATCAAAAAGCACGCCAGCATCGGTCCCTGCGAGGAAAGCTACTCCAGCGGCGGCCATTTCACGACCGTCTCTATCAATCACGGGTTCCTGTTCCGCGCAGGGACGAGTAGGCTTTTCTCGTCTCTCGTGCCCTGAAGAGTCGATCGGGGGAAAAGCGAGGAAGTGTTCCACGCTGCGCAGGCCCACCCGGAACAGCTCTTCCGGCGGCTCGAGAGGATGAGCGGCGAAGGGAAGGTGCAGGCGTTTAGCCTCGTCCGCCACAGCCCGGAAGGTTCCAAGATCTGGCGTTGTTCGCGTCTTGATGTGGTCCACGCCTTCCTGCTAATAGAGTCACGGCCGTGCGAGCCGTGTTCGGATTAGAGACTCCGATCCGGATTCGGTCCACCGGCTCTATCGTGCCTTCCCGCTTCATGCGTTCCACGTTCGCTCCCGATTCGAGGATCTCGCCCGAGCTCTTGATCGTCGGGCCGACCAGGCCGCCGTCGCGAATCGCCGAACGCCAGTTCTTGATATCGCTGAAGTCACTGGCCATGTCACGGACCCCTGTGACACCATTTGCGACGAACAGAGGGAGTGCCAGCTTTCCCACCTTTGTCACGTGGACGTGAGTGTCCCAGAGGCCCGGAATGAGAAAACTTCCGCTGCCGTCCACGACTTGAGCGCCGGGAGGCGGAGACACTGAAGCCGGGCCAATGCTGCGGATGTGTACACCCTCGACAATTACCGTCTGCCGCGCCTGGACCCGTGAGCTTCGCGGGTCGATGGTGGTTACATTCGCAATGGCGATCACAGCCGCCCAAACTTTCAGCCGCCGCGAGTGCTGTACCCGCGAAGTAAAGAAGTGCCGATTTTCTATTGAGCATTCGAGCGTCTTCGCGTTTAGACGATTGCAACCATTTGGTTGCATGTTATGGCGGGCCAGCGTTAATATGCAACCTGGAGGTTGCAGGCACGAAACGACCGCATCGAAAAGCGGATTTGAATTGGTTGCGTCGATATCACACGTCTGGCTTGCTCTAACGGATCACTTCGAGTTCGGGGACTGGTTTCGGGTGAAACTGGATGGCCCGTTCGTACCCGTACGCGGTCGATCCGGCGGTCGACTATTCGAAGGAGGCTCCCACAAGGGTGGAGTTCAGATGAAGAATATAGAGGCTTATGTCCCCCAGACGTCCTCATAAGACCAAAGCGGAAGACCGGAAACGCCACGCTTCGGTGTTTGCCGCGCTAGGAGACGAGACGAGACTTGCACTGCTTGCCAAGCTCTGCGACGGGTATCAGGTATCGATCACGCAGCTTGCACTTGATTCGCCGATCTCCCGGCAGGCGATTACGAAACATCTGCAAGTACTGGAGAGGGCCGGAATCGTACACGTCGTGCGGGCTGGTCGCCAGAGCCTGTTTGAGTTGCGGCCGAAGCCGCTCGAACAGGCTCGCGATCATCTGGGGGTCGTCTCACGTCAATGGAACGAAGCCTTAGGAAGGCTCAGGTCCTTTGTCGAGCGAAATACGGAAGAGAAGTGAGGGCGGATCATTCTCTGTTATTTATCGGGACGATTCTGAGCAGTTGGGGAAGCTGGTCGGCGGCATTGCCAAACGCACGGGCAAGGCTGAGCTTGGCCACATTGTGAGCGAACACGCTATCGATGTAATCCAGTTGAGCAGTAGCCGAGGCCTGCTGCGCTTGAATCACTTCAACGTTCTCAGTCACTTTTTCTTCTAACCTCTGCCGTGTAAGCTCGAGATTTTGCCGGGAGATTTCGACATTCCTTCGAGCTACCTCGACCTGCTGCGCTGCAGTGCGCAAATCCAGAAACGCACTTCGGATATCCGCCTCCACCCGTCCGCGCGTGTCCTCCAGTTCAGCTTGCCGCTGGGCGAGAGCTGCCTCGGCTTGTTCGATGTCACCATCAGCACGTCCGCCCTGCCAGATAGGAACATTAAGCGTTCCAACCACGGCGAAGGTTCCGTGTGCCTGGGCGGGATTGGTTCCAATTACGCCGTAATCTGCGCTCAGCGATAAGGAAGGCAAACGCTCCGCACGCGCAGCCGTACGCGAATAACGTGCCGCACGGATCTGCGCTTCGGCAGCCTTAAGATCCGCTCGAGTCGCGTAGGCCTCCTTGATGGCCGCCTCCTCTTCCGGCATCGGAACGGCGGCATAAGGAATGTCATCCGTAATCTCGTATGCGTCGGTCGCCGGTAAGCCCACAAGCCGGGCGAGATTGATCTTTCTCTTCGACACATCGTTCTGGAGCGACACGAGTCGCTGCCGCTCCGTCAGCACTTCGGCTTCGGTGCGATTCAGATCGATCAGCGACAGCACGCCCGCTCCACGTTGCTCCGTCGCCTGGCGGAACGACGCCTCGGCCGTTTGTATCTGAGCGTTTTGAGAATCGATTCGTGCCTGTGCGGCGATCACCTGAAGATAAGCTCCGCCTACCGCGAGCACAACCAGATCCTTGGCATCCTGAGCCGACTGCTCATTCGAAACCAGCAGCTCCTTCGCGGCTCGGTAGTTGTTTGACTGAGTTAGGTTTGCCACCGTCTGTGTCAGCCTGGCCCTCAAATCGAAGTAGTTGAATGGACCGACGACGGACGGAATGGCGAAGGCAGGTATGGGAGAGTTGAATCGGACTCCCAGGGCTCGCAGATTGATTTGCTGGACCGTTTCGGACAAAGCAGCATTCAAGTTGGGGAGCAGCGCAGCGCGAACAACTCTTGCCTGGCCCCGCCCTTGCCGTATTGCCTGATTCAGTCCCACTTCGCCGAGATTAAAAGCGACTCCGCGGTCTAGCGCATCTTTAAAGGAGAGCTTGCCCGAGAATGGCCGAGAAACGCTGCTTGCGCTGCCTGCAAATGGGCCTTGCGTTTGCACCGTGCTATTCAGCGTATTCACGCTGCTGGTAACCCCGGGAATCGCAGCTTGACTCGCGGTTACGGACCCAGTTTGCGAGCCTCGACCTGAAAGCTGTAGTTGATTCGCCACCGGCGTCTGAGTCTGCACATTCTGACCCGGTAACTGCCCCTGTGCGCGGCCGAGCACGACTAAGAACATTACTGAGATTTGCGCACCCTTCATAAGCGAGATTCGTTCCATTCTTCCTGTACGCCTTATCCGAGTTGTTTTCGAAACCGCCACACACTGAGAGCGACCAGGACGAGGGTGAACAACAGCAAGGCAACGAAGTGAGGCCACAGAGTCGCCAATCCGACGCCCTTCAGAAGAGCCGAGCGTGAGATAACTCCAAAATGGTAGATCGGGTTCACGACCGTCACAGGTTGCAGCCAATGCGGCATTGCCTCGACCGGGGTCAGAGCACCGGAGAGCGTTGCCAACGGAGGGTTCACAAAAAAGCTTGTGAGTTGCGCCTGCTCAGCTGAATTCGTGAACGTCGCGATCACCGTGCCGATTCCGATGCCCGAGAGCACACACAGCGCGGCACCCATCAGAACGAGTAAATAGCTGCCCTGGAATGGAACGTCAAAGACGAGCTTCATTATCACCGTTGCCATCATGGCCATCACGCAAAGCAGAATGAAGAGCGGCGCAATTTTTGCCACGATGATTTCCGACGTGCTTGCAGGGCACATCAGCAACTGCTCAATGGTTCCGCGCTCACGTTCCTTGACCATGGCGGCGGCCGAGACTAATGAGCCATTCAGAATGCATAGCAGCCCAAAGATGCCCGTCACAGTGAACCATGAGCTAACGAGTCCCGGGTTGTAGAGGAAGGCCGGTGTGAGAACGACTCTGCCATTACGGCCCACCGCAGCGCCGTTTATCTGGCGGAAGCTTGCGTGAAGACCTGAGGCGCCGAGCCTAGCGTTATACGAGGAGACGACCGCTTCGGCGTAACCCTTCGCGATGGTTGCCGTATTTGCGTCCATGGCGTTCAGGAGAAACTGGACTGTTGCTGTTCTGCCCCTCTGCAGATTGCGAGCGAAGTCGTACGGAATGATGGCTGCCACCTTCACTTCGCCACGGCTTAGCGCTCCGCTCAACTCTTCCGGTGAAAGATAAGTGCGCTTCAGTCGGAAGGCCCGGCTTTCCGTAACGCCGGAAATTAACTCGCGGCTCTCCGGCGTCCGGCTCCAGTCAAGAATGCCAAGATCCAGATGTTCGACTTTGGAGTTCAAGGCGAACCCGAACAGCAGAATCTGCAATGTAGGCGGAACAATCATGGACATTGCCAGCCGCTTATCGCGCTTGATCTGGTCGAACTCTTTTCGGACGAGCGCGAAGAGGCGACCGCCAACGAGGTTCCGGAGTACTGGGCTCACCATCACGCCTTCACCTGCATACGTCTCATTCGGCCCCACGCAAGAGTGAAAAAGATGAGGCCTATCAAACCGATCACGAGCACACTGCTCCATGCGGATGGCCAACCGCCTCCCTGAAGCAGTCCATCGCGCACAACATAGATGTAATACTTGCCCCAGATAAAGTCGGAAATCCAGCGAAGGCCAGCGGGGATATTCTCGATCGGGAAGATGAGACCGGAAAGGAGGAACACGAGGAGAAATCCGCCGAGAGCAACCGCCTGCATGGCCGCCGCCTGGCTCGGAATCGCAATGCCGATAAGTGTTCCGAAGGCAGCCACGCAGAAGCAGTAGAGAACGGTGGCCACCAGGAACGGCGTCGGATCCCCGGCGAACCCGAGCCCGAAGTACGTGAAGAGCATGAAGAGCAGCGGTACGCATTCGCAAATGCCGACAATCGTGAACGCAAGGACTTTGCCCAGCAAAAACTCCACAGCCGAGACACTGGAGACGTAAACCTGGAGAATCGTTTTGTTTTCACTCTCCTTGGCCATGGCGAGCGAAGCCAGAAGGGGAGCAAACATCGAGACAGCCAGAACGAACACGCCCGGCCCTGCGTACTTCTTGCTTGAAAGCCCTGGGTTGTACCAGAGCCTGATCTCCGACTGTACAGGCGCCGTAGACCCTGCGAGACCGTGCGCCCGGTTATACGCTCGAACAATTTGGCTTGCGTCTCCTGCAATCAAAGTTGCCGTGTTCGAATCCGAGGCATCGATCAGCAACTGAACGTCGGCGGTCGCATTCCGCGCAACGTTGCGGCCGAATCGCTCCGGTATGACGAGGGCCGCGCGAGCGCGGTTCTGCATGAAGGCTCCTTGCGGCTGTTCCAAAGCGGGCCAGGGAACGACGTGAAACGACAGGGAAGATCGAAAGGCGTCGATGAAATCGCGCGACGAGGCCGAATCGTCCAGGTCTTGCACAATGATGGGCAGACCGCCAACCTTCAAAGCAATGGAACTGCCCATCAGGAACAAAAGGATGCAAGGAAGTAAGAGTGTCAGCGCCAGTGCAAGCCGGTCTCGCAGGATCTGTGTCAACTCTTTCCGTATCTGGGCCCAAACACGTCTCATCGGTCCATCCCTCAGTCTTCGGTCGCGACTTTGCCCTGCGAACGGGCCTGCTCTACAACACGTATGAACACGTCCTCAAGCGAGTAACTCTGCTCCTGGGAACTGAGGACCTTTATGGCTCCCTGAGCCAAACGCTCGCGAGTCGTTTTTTCGGCCTGAGCGATCTCTTCATCGGAAATGACGTGTAGTCGATCACCGAACAGCGAGACTCGCCAGCGCTCGGCACCCTCCTTCAGGAGATCTGCCGCCTTTTGCGGCTGGTCCACAGTCAGCTCGAGCAAGTGCCCCGGCTGATCTGCTCTGATGCCGCTTGGTGTTCCCTCTGCGACAAGTTCTCCGGCCACCATGAAACCCAGACGGTTGCATTGCTCAGCTTCTTCGAGATAATGCGTCGTCACGAGAACGGCAGTACCCCGGTCAGCCAGACTGTTGATCATGCGCCAGAACGCACGGCGCGCCAGCGGGTCTACGCCCGAAGTCGGCTCATCCAGGAATAAAATGCTCGGTTCATGCATGATGGCCGCTCCAAAAGCCACGCGTTGCTTCCATCCTCCGGGCAACTCACCCGTGATCTGATCCTGCCGGCCTTCGAGACCCGAGAACTCGAGCACCCATCGACGTTTCTCTTCGCGTTCTTGCTCGGGAACACGGTACACGCCGGCAAAAAACTCGAGGTTCTCTCGTATCGAAAGGTCTTCGTACAGGGAGAACTTTTGCGACATGTAACCGATTTGCTGCCGGATGGAAGGAGAGCGCAACTCGCCCTTTTCGCCTGCCAATTGCATGGCTCCCGAGGTCGGCTTCAGAAGTCCGCAAAGCATCTTGATCATCGTCGTCTTGCCGGCTCCGTTTGCGCCAAGCAGGCCGTAGATCTCCCCGTACTGGACCTGAACCGAAGCGCCTTTCACAGCTGTGAATGCCCCGAACTGCCTCGTCAACCGATCCGCGTCCATCGCAAGCCCGCCCTTCAGGCCGCTGTGCGAGTGACTGCCAGGAAAAGGCTTTGCGCTGATACTCTGGCCGAGGCTGCGCAAGCGCGCGACGAACGTATTCTCGAGCGTCGGGTCGGTAACGCGGAATCCATCAATCTTCAGATCCGCCTTGCTGAGCACGTCCGTCACTTCCGTCTTCGCCGTTTCCGGATTTTGAGCAAGAAGGTCGAGTCGGTCTCCAAACCGCTGCACGTCGGCAATTGTCTTGCCCTCACCCGTTTGCTCGGCGAGCAGGCGTTCTGCTTTGCCTAGATCAGTTGTTCTCAGCTCGATCCGCTTTGCTCCCAGGCTGTTGCGCAACTCCGAGGGAGTACCAATCTGACGAATTTCGCCTTCGTGAATAAGCGCGACGCGTTGACAGCGCTCGGCTTCATCGAGGTAAGGAGTTGCGACCAGGATTGTGAGTCCTTCGGCTGCCAGATGCGCCAAGGTGTCCCAGAACTCGCGGCGCGAAACCGGATCAACGCCCGTGGTGGGTTCGTCCATCAGAAGGACTCGCGGTTGGGGCACCAGCGCACACGCCAGGGCGAGCTTTTGCTTCATACCGCCGCTCAGACGTCCGGCCAACCGGTCCCGAAAGCGATCCATGTCGAACATCCGCAGATACCGAATCGCCCGTTCGTTGATGTCGGCGCGTGAGACTCGACGAAGGTCGCCGATGTAGCGGATGTTCTCCATCACAGTCAGATCCGGGTAAAGACTGAACACCTGGGTCAGGTATCCGGTCTCCGATCGAGCTTCGCGCGCGCGTTTCCCGAAGACCCGCACTGTTCCTTCGGAAGCTTCCATAACGCCAGCAAGAATCTGAAAGGTCGATGTCTTGCCGGCCCCATCCGGGCCGATCAACCCGAAGATCTCGCGTTCCTTAACCTTCAGATCGATGCCACGGACCGCCTGTACTGTGCCGTATCGCTTCCAAAGGTTCGATAAAGCAATTGCCGGTTGCTCCGGCGCGCGTCCGAAGCTCTCGTTTTCTGAGGGCGGGGCGGAAGGAGCGCTGCTCATTTGTGCCCCTTTTCAGCGGGCCACTCGTGTCCCCTGACCAGGATCTCTCCGTCGGCAGGCATTCCGGGTTTCGCGAACCCGAGCGACTCCCTCAACTGCAATTTCACCCCGACCACCTGCTTCACTCGATCGTCCCTGAAGTACGTGTTTTCGGGTGTGAAGGTAGCTTGCGGGTCGACGCGCGAAACGTACGCGTCGACCGGGTGGTCCGGCTGGGAGTCCAGATACATGCGTGCCCGCTGCCCGAGCTTTACCTGGCCAATCCGTCCTTCGGGCACGTAGCCGCGCAGGTAGATCTTGCTCATGTCAAGAAGAGTCACAATTGTGGTTCCCGCCGTGACGACCTCGCCCGGCTCCGCCGACCTTGTGATTACCGTACCGTCGAACGGGGCTTTCACCACCAGGTCGCTGCGGTTCGCTTTGGCTTCGTCCAGCTGAAATCGTGCTTGTTGTGCCTCGGCGGCAGCGCTGGACACCTCAGCTCCTTGCTGAACGATCTGGCGTCTCGTTGCCGCGACTTGCAGGTTGCGGATGCTCGGCGTCGAGAGGTTTGCCTTGGCAACTTGAAGCGCACCTTTCGCCGCTTCGGCCTTCCTGCGTGTCGCGGCCAATGCTGCGCCCTGCTGTTCCGCGGTGCTGACGGAGAGTTTGCCCTGCCGCTCTGAAACCGCCCCTGTTTTCGCCAGGCGCGTATACGCATCGCGGTCGAATGCTGCCAGGTCATAGGACGCCTCTTGCTGCTGGAGGTTCGCTTCTGCCGCAGCCAAATCGGCTTCGGCCTGCCGAACCCGACCGTCCGCATCGGATTGCGCTTGTTCACTTTGCAACTGATACTGCTTCAGCTGTTCTTCCAGAATCGCGATCTGCGCTCGCGCGGCCTCCGCCTTGGCCTGTGCGCCCAGGAGCGCCGCGTGCGCCTGCTGTTCGCGTGCGTGCACCTGCTCGTCATCAAGAGTTGCGATGGTTTGTCCCGCTTTCACGAGATCCCCCTCGCGGACCGTAATCGCAACGATCCGTCCGGCCGTCTTGGGCGCAACGGCCGAGTCGTCACCTTCAATGCGCCCGCTCAGTTGGACCACATTCGGGGAAATTTGTCGTTTGGCGAGGAGGAGTCGCCACACAAGCAAGGCCGCAATGAGGGCAAGTGTGACGAGGAGAACACGGACGAGAGCCTTGCGCCTGGGCGACCCGGGACTCCGGCCGCCCCTCACTGGGGCATCTTTTCCACTCATTTCAAACTCCATCTCACGCGCTCGCCCCTGTGCCGTTCTTCCTCAGCACACTTCAAAACGTGCTGATAGTAGGCGCGCAGCATAGCCTCCACGTCCAGAGAACTGAACTCCTGAAAAAGTCCCGTCCAGATAACGGAGAAGATGACGGGCGCAACCAGAAGGTGGGGGAACTTCAGAAGCATGTCGTCCTTCAGCTCATTCCTCTTAGAGGCCTGTTGGACCATGGCTCGAATCCCGCCCAGTCCTGGCTCGACGACAAGCCGAAAATACACTTCCGCTAGTTTTGGAAAGCGCCCCGCCTCCCCAATCAAGAGGCGAATGATAGCTGCGCGGCGCGAGTTTACGAGTTCACCTATCAGCGGCACGATCACGCGGTCAGCAAAAGCTCGCAGTGTCTCTTGCGGCAACGGTCCCAGCGAAGCTGTGTCCACCTTGGCGCGGATTTCCTGTTGCACGATCGCGGCGAACAGCGCTTCTTTATCTTTGAAATTCAGATAAATAGTTCCCTTTGCAACCCCGGCCCGGCGTGCAATGTCTTCTACACGCGTAGCTGCAAAGCCCTTCTCAAGAAACTCCTCGATCGCCGCATCGACGATGGCGCGGCGGCGGAGGGCGGCTTGCTCGGCGCGGTTGGGTCGAGGTGCTGAGGTCGGGCGAGTGCGCGAATTACGAACCGAAGGTATTGCCAAAGAGCGAGTCTACATCTGACTGACCGGCCAGTCAACAAACGAACTCCACAATTTCAGCAGTGCTGATGAATTTCCATTTCTTTTTCGGCTGTCTAAAACGACGAAGATCGTCGGGCCAACGCGCGGCTTGGAATGAAAAATAGGGCCAGAGCACCACCCCACATCTTGGCCTAAGATGGGCAGCTCTGGCCCATGGGGAAGTCCTGATCGTGGTGCACCAGACTCAGAACTTCCCTATGTTTCAAAGGTATTCGAATTGCACCGACTAGCGCACCGCGGAGTTTTACTCCCTCGGACGGTATCGCGGTTCCCAAACGTACTTTAAAGTAAAGGTGAACTCTGTCCATGCAAACGATTCGAAGTGAGCGTTCAGACTCTTGAGAGCCCTAGTGAAAGCGCGCGGCGCTCCGGGACTCGATTTGCTCGACGTACCTGAACCCGATTACGGCATCAACGATGTCCTGATACGCGTAACCCACACGGGCATTTGTGGCACCGATCTTCACATTTACGAGTGGGACGATTGGGCGCGGCAGACGATTCCGGTACCGATGGTGATCGGCCACGAATTTGTCGGTGAAATCGTAGCGGTCGGTTCAAACGTCAGCGATTTCCATTCGGGAGAGGTCGTTAGCGGAGAGGGGCACGTGGTCTGCGGACGTTGCCGCAACTGCCTTGCCGGGCGTCGCCATTTGTGTGCTCACACGCAAGGTGTGGGCGTCAACAGGCCGGGCGCGTTCGCGGAATATATCTCGCTTCCCATGACAAACATCTGGCGTCACGACTCGAGCATTAACCGCGAGATCGCCGCCATCTTCGACCCGTTTGGAAATGCGGTGCACACCGCGCTGTCATTTCCTTTGCTCGGCGAGGACGTGTTGATCACCGGCGCAGGCCCCATTGGACTCATGGCCATTCCAGTTGCGCGACATGCGGGTGCCCGCTTTGTTGCTGTGACGGATTTGAATCCATACCGACTGGAACTCGCACGCAAGCTGGGAGCGACAGTGGCCGCAAACGCGGCCGAGACACCTCTTGCGTCCGTGCAGAAGCAACTCGGGATGCACGAGGGGTTCGATGTAGGGTTGGAAATGTCGGGGAGCTCGAACGCATTTCGCGAAATGCTGACCAACATGAGCCACGGCGCGAAGATCGCGATGCTCGGAATTCCGCCCGGGGACATGAGTATCGACTGGCGGCAGGTCGTCTTCAACATGCTTACGATTAAGGGCATCTACGGGCGGGAAATGTACGAAACTTGGTACAAGATGACCGTGATGCTCGAGAGCGGATTGGACATTACGCCTGTCATCACGCATCGTTTCCCGTACCAGGAGTTCGAACAGGGATTTGCGGTGATGAAATCCGGGAATTCCGGAAAAGTCATTTTGCAATGGGCTGACCCGAAGTAGCCGTCCACTGCTCCAGGCCTGTTCTTCCCCACCATGAAGACCAGCATCTTTGACATCTTCAAAATCGGAATCGGTCCCTCCAGTTCGCATACTGTGGGCCCCATGCGCGCGGCCGGCAGGTTCGTGCGAGAACTGCGGGCGCAGGACGTGCTGCATTCTGTCTCGCACGTGATTGCAGAGCTTTACGGCTCGCTCGCCTTGACAGGCGTTGGACACGGGACAGACCGGGCCGTGCTGCTCGGCCTCGCAGGTCAAGTGCCGGAAGAGGTTCAGACATCCGCTGTTGAATCGCTTCTGGAGGACATTCGCGGGCGGCAGGCACTGAAGTTGCTGGGGCGACAATCCATCCACTTCAACGAACGCTCCGATTTGCTGTTCCACAACGACCAGATCCTACCCGGGCATCCGAACGGCATGAGGTTTCAGGCGTTCGACGAAAAAGGAATGTGCCTTCTGCGGCAGGTCTACTACTCGGTGGGCGGCGGATTCATCGTACTCGAAGGTGAAGACGTCGCTGCCGCTGCGCCGCTTCCCGTACCATATCCATTTACAAGTGCCGCGGAGCTGCTCGACGTGAGTGACGCACGCGGGTTATCTATCGCTCAGCTGATGCTCGCAAACGAATCGGCATTGCGCAGTGAAGCGGAAGTCCGGGAACGCATCGGTCGCATCTGGACGGTGATGAATGAGTCGATCGACCGAGGTCTCAGGACGGAAGGCATCCTCCCCGGCGGACTCAATGTAAGACGCAGGGCGCCGCGGCTTTGGCAAAAGATCGGGCAACAATCGGCACTCGATCCCTTGCGGTCCATGGACCTGGTGAATGTCTTCGCGATGGCAGTCAATGAGGAGAATGCCGCGGGCGGCAGAGTTGTCACAGCTCCTACGAATGGTGCGTCGGGGTTGCTTCCGGCCGTTGCCCGCTACTATCTTTCATCCATCCCGGACGCATCCCGCGAAGGGCTCGAGCGCTTTCTGCTCACCTCGGGCGCGATCGGTATTCTCTACAAGGAGAATGCCTCGATATCGGGCGCGGAAGTGGGATGCCAGGGAGAAGTCGGTGTCGCCTGCTCCATGGCCGCAGCCGGCCTTGCAGGCGCGCTTGGAGCTTCGAATGAGGAGATTGAACACGCCGCGGAGATCGGCATGGAGCATCATTTGGGGATGACGTGTGATCCCATCGGGGGTCTGGTTCAGATACCGTGCATTGAACGTAATGCGATTGGCGCCGTGAAAGCGATCAATGCTTGTCGCATGGCGATGCAGGAACCGGAAGGGCACAAGGTGTCACTCGATCAGGTAATTCGAACGATGTACCAGACCGGCTTAGACATGCAGTCCCGCTATAAAGAAACCGCCCTCGCCGGGTTGGCGGTTAATGTAAAAGATTGCTAAGGAACATCTAAGTTCATGTACGGCAACGCCAAAACTGTATTTGCAACAAGGCTCAGCGAGATCGAGCGAGGCGGATTATTCAAGCGCGAGCGGACGATTGACAGCCCACAGCAGGCGGAAATAGCCGTCGCTGGCGGCGAACGGGTACTAAACTTTTGCGCTAACAATTATTTGGGACTTGCTGATAACAAACAAGTAGTTCGAGCGGCGACTGCTGCATTAAGCGAATGGGGTTATGGGCTGGCGAGTGTGCGCTTTATCTGCGGTACACAGACCATTCATAAGCGATTGGAAGCGAAGCTGAGCGAGTTCCTCGGCATGGAGGATACGATTCTGTACTCGTCCTGCTTCGACGCGAATGGCGGTCTCTTCGAGACGTTGCTGGACGCCGAAGATGCCGTGATCTCGGACGAACTGAACCACGCCAGCATCATCGACGGCATCCGGCTTTCAAAGGCATCCCGATACCGCTACACACACGGCGACATGGCCGATCTCGAAGAGAAATTGAAGGAAGCGAGCGGCGCAAGAACACGCCTGATTGCAACGGACGGGGTGTTTTCGATGGACGGCTACCTGGCGCGGCTGCCTGCCATTTGCGACCTAGCTGAGCGATACGACGCATTAGTGATGGTGGACGATTCCCATGCCGTTGGATTCATGGGAGCCTCTGGGCGGGGCACACACGAGCATCTGGGCGTTATGGGCCGGGTCGATATCCTGACGGGCACCCTGGGCAAGGCCCTTGGGGGCGCTAGCGGGGGATACACGAGCGCACGGAAGGAGATCGTAGAGCTACTGCGGCAGAGATCCCGGCCGTATCTCTTCTCAAACAGCCTCGCTCCGCCCATTGCCGCTGCCTCCCTCACCGTTCTGGACTTGATCGGAGACTTGGCGGAGCTCCGCGAGCGTTTGTTCAGCAACACTCGACTCTTCCGTGAGCGGATGACAGCTTTCGGGTTCCAGATTCTGCCTGGAGAGCACCCCATTGTGCCCGTTATGCTGGGCGACGCGGCGGTCGCCAGCCGCATGGCAGATTCGCTGCTCAAAAAGGGTGTGTATGTCATCGGCTTCTCCTATCCAGTAGTTCCGCAGGGCAAAGCGAGAATTCGTGTACAGATTTCAGCAGCTCATACGCGGGACGAAATAGAGTTCGCCGCCGAGCAATTTGCCGCGTCTAAGCAGGAGATGGGCCTGTAACCGGATGAAGCTTCAAGTTGCAATATGTACTCTCTTGGCGTTAGGAACCGCGGCAGCTGGGCCTCCCTGGAAGGCGAAGAACCCGGACCCGGCCAAGTGGACGGCCGCTGAGGTCGAGCAGGTATTGTCGAACTCTCCATGGAGTCAAACAGCCAATGCCGTTTTCCCCGAAACGAGAGACGACGAACCGGTTTCCGCGTATGCGCTCCCGGGCGCTGCGCAAGCGGGAATGGCGGGGACCAAAGGAGGCACGGATGGGCGCTGGGACGGTGGAGTCGCGAAAAATACGGGGCGAGGCCAGGTTCCCACATTGCCGTTACTTGTCCGGTGGGATAGCGCCGCTCCGGTAAGGCAAGCTCTAGCTCGATCGCAAGAACGTACTCCGGACGAGAACTCAAAAGATTACATCATCACGGTTGTTGGCCTGGTATCGGCCGGCAAGGACCAACCCCTCGAAGGCTTAATGAGCCACTCGAGTCTCAAAGTGCCCGGAAAGCCTGCTATATCTGCGGAGGACGCAAAAGTGGACGCCAATACTGGAGCTGTGCACTTGTACTTCCCTCGTTCTTCAGCTATCACTTCGAGCGACAAAGATGTTGTGTTTACTACCCGATTCGGCTCATTAACGGCAGTGAAAAAATTTCATTTAGCTGAAATGGTTTACCAGGGACGACTGGAACTTTGATCGCTGAATCAGTGCTGGAAAAGTTGCTTATACGTCAGGCAGTTATTACCATAGTCCGGACGAACCAAAATTACCCACCGTGCATCAAACTCTGTGGAGGGATTATCATGAACAGACATAGGCAGCTCATCCACGACCGCTACGAAGCTTTAATGTTTGCCAAATCACCCGAGGCCGGACGGAAAGCAGCTCGTGATCTCGTGCAGATAGTCCTGGGTGAACAAGCTCTTTCCATGCCGCTTGAAGATGCGCTGCGAGAATGTTGTCGCCAGCTGCGGCCGTCCAAAGACCCCCGCGAACAAGCACGCTTCGAAGCTGAGTTCATCGAGATGGGCTTGTGGCCGGATGGTTCACAGCGTATTGCCGCTTAAGGCCGAACTGAGGTGAACGAGGAACCTTGCCGGCTTCTCTGGAAGTTATAGCCCGTTATCTGGGCGATTCCCTGTCCGCCGAAAGAAGCTTCGAAACCCAGTTCCGAAGCTTCTCGAAGGACGGTGAGGACTTAGAAGTGCAGAGCTATTTTGAGAGCTCAGCGGCTCGTGCCGCAGCGCATACTCAACTTCTCGAAAACCGCTTGGCTGCTTTGAACGGTACGAAGGATAAAGGTTCTGATCTCCTCGCTGAGGTGCTGGCTAGGGCTCCGAAGGCAGCTCAGATCGGGCATATCGCCGAGGAGCGGATCGTCCAGAATCTGATCAGAGCATTTTCGCTCAGCAAGAGTGCATGCGCCATGTATAGCGCGCTGCACGCAGCAGCCCGGACAGCCGGCGACGAGCAAACGGCCGAACTCGCCGTTCGATTGGCCGCGGAAGAGGAGAGTGCATCTGAGCACTTCTGGCACTTCTTGCCGTCCCGATCGAAGATTGCCTACAACTTACTAACTGCGGGCGAGATTGATCCTGCGGTAGAGACGCGTGCGCCTGACGATCGTCTGACCGAAACACTGTCTTGATTGTTCCGCATGCCGAAACAACGCGGTGCGTACAGCAAAACGAAATCCCTTAAGGCCATGGCGCGCGAGCGCATAGGCACTCCTCCACCCGCCCGTCTCATTCCGGACAAAGCTCATAGACCCAAGCCGAAACACAAAAAGCTGGTTCTCGGCGACGAGTAGGATCGAATCGCCATGGGCGCGAGTTCATCAATCACTCATTTATGCCGTCCAGTGCCGAGATTGTCGAAGTTGGCCCTCGCGATGGGCTTCAGAATGAATCCCGGATCCTGGCGACGGATCTCAAAATTGAGTTGGTGGAAGCCCTCGCCGACGCAGGACTGAAACGTATCGAGGTCGGCAGCTTCGTTTCGGCCAAGCAGGTTCCGCAGATGGCCGATTCCGCCGAGGTATTTCGGCGTTTAAGAAGGCGGCCGTCGGTCACCTACTCTGCTCTGGTGGCAAACACGAGAGGTCTTGCTTCCGCACTCTCGTCGGGAGTGGGCGAGATTGCGATCTTTGCCGCCGCTTCCGAAACTTTCTCCCGGAGAAACATAAACTGCTCGGTAGCCGAGAGCCTGCTCCGGTATCGGGATGTCGCGAATGAGGCACTGCAGCACGGCGTTCGAGTGCGGGGCTATGTTTCTTGCGTCCTGGGGTGTCCATACGAGGGATACGTTTCGCCACACGCGGTCGGATCTGTCGTAGATGCCCTTTTCGAAATGGGATGCTTCGAGGTCTCTCTTGGCGACACGATCGGCTCCGGTACACCCGAGACGACAAACGAGCTACTTGGGGCGCTCATGAGCCCGGTGTCGCCTGAGAGAATTGCTGTGCATTTTCACGACACCGGAGGAAGAGCACTGGACAACATCGAGGTGGCCCTACGGTTCGGAATCCGGGTGATCGACGCCAGTATCGCCGGGCTGGGCGGATGTCCGTTCGCCCCAGGTTCGAAAGGCAATGTAGCGACCGAGCACGTTGTATCGGCGCTGCACGCCAGAGGATTTGAAACCGGTGTTGACGAATCCAGGCTTGCGGCGGTAAGCAGACGTGCTGCGGATATCCTGGGAAAAATACCGCAGTGACGGCGGCGCTCGCTACCTGTGAATAAAGTACGTAAGAATTCAGACGAAGCTGTCGAGCCGATCTTCGACGGCGCAACGATCATGTTGGGCGGGTTCGGGCTGTGCGGCATCCCGGAGAACCTGATCGCGGCACTGGTGAGGAAGGGAATTCGGGGGCTTCACACGATCAGCAACAACATGGGCGTAGATGGCTTTGGAATGGGTCTGATGCTTGAGGCCGGTATGATCGAGTCCCACATCGGCAGTTACGTCGGGGAAAACAAGCTCCTGGAGTCGTTCGTTGTCGCGAACAAACTGAAGGTAACGCTTGTCCCGCAGGGCACGCTGGCAGAACGCATACGGGCGGGAGGCGCGGGTATCCCGGCGTTCTATACGCCAACTGGAGTGGGGACGGTGGTCGCCAAAGGCAAAGAAGTTCGGGAATTCGATGGCAAGCCATATCTGCTCGAACAAGCCCTGAAGGCAGATTTTGCGTTAGTAAAGGGATGGAAGGGTGACGAATCCGGCAATCTCACGTATCGGAAAACCGCGTGCAACTTCAACCCGGTCATGGCGACCGCTGCCACGGTCACCATTGCTGAGGTAGAACAGCTTGTACCGACAGGCGAGATTGCGCCAGAGCAGGTCGCAACTCCGGGCGTCTATGTCAAGGCGATCGTACAGGGTGAAACGTACGAGCGCCGCATCGAGCGCAGAGTTGTGCGAAAGCCCGGGTTATGAACGACCGAGAAGCGCTGAAGCGGGACCGTATTGTTCGGCGAGTAGCGCAGGAACTTCAGAACGGATTCTACGTCAACCTCGGAATCGGGCTCCCCACGCTGGTTGCCAACTGCGTCCCACCGGGGGTCGAGGTCATACTGCAGTCCGAAAACGGAATGCTGGGAGTCGGTCCGTATCCTCTCGAAGGCTCGGAGGACCCAGACCTCATCAACGCCGGGAAGGAGACCGTGAGCGAACTCCCGGGAACCTCGTATTTCTCCAGTGCCGAATCATTCGCGATGATCCGGGGCGGCCACATCGACCTAAGCGTGTTGGGCGCCATGCAAGTGGACGAGGCAGGCAATCTGGCGAACTGGATGGTACCGGGTAAGCTGGTAAAGGGCATGGGCGGTGCCATGGACCTGGTTGCCGGGGCGCGTCGGGTGATTGTTGCAATGGAACACACGACGAAATCAGGCGAACCGAAGATCCTCCGTCATTGCCGTCTTCCCATTACCGGGCTTGGTGTCGTGCAGACCATTGTCACAGAAATGGCAGTAATCCGCGTCACAATAGAGGGCTTGGTGTTGGAAGAAATCGCGCCGGAACTGTCGGTCACGGATGTCCAGCAGTGCACAGATGCGACTCTTCACGTTTCGTCGGCACTGAAGACAATGAGCAGCTAGACCCGGGAACTGCAAACTCGGGCTCCCAAGCCGCTGTTCGTCGAGTTTTTGTAGCCGCTTAATATACGTCTGGTGCATTCTCTGCCGTTCTAGGATCTATAGCGGAGAGCGTGCAAACGGCAAGAATCTGTAGTCCACACCTTGTCATTCGCCCAGAGCTTAGAAAACAAAATAGTCAAAGAATGTCAGATTCAAAGAAGATACAAGTAAAAGAGGGAAATCCGTTTCCCCGCGGCGCCTCATGGGATGGGAGGGGGACGAATTTTGCTGTGTTCTCCGCCCATGCTACTAAGGTCGAAGTCTGCCTGTTCGATGCAGAAGAACGCGAGGTCGAGCGGGTCGAACTTCCGGAATATACGAATCAGATTTGGCATGGCTATCTTCCGGGGGTGACTCCCGGAACCATCTATGGTTACCGAGTGCATGGGCCGTACGAACCAGAGGCCGGTCACCGGTTCAATCCTAATAAGCTACTGCTCGATCCTTATGCGTGCGCTCACACGGGTCAACTGGTTTGGAATCCAGCTGTGTTCGGCTACATCATGGAGTCGGGCGACGACCTGACATTTGACAAACGTGACAGCGCTCCGTACATGCCCAAGTGCACTGTGGTCGACCCGCTGTTTGATTGGAAAGGCAATCCCGGACGCAATCCTATACCCTGGGACGACACGATTATCTACGAAACACACGTACGCGGATACACGAAGCGGCATCCTGAAGTTCCGCCCGAGCTTCGCGGTACCTATGCGGGACTTGCGACGAAAGCAGTTACTGATTACATCAAGTCGCTCGGTGTAACTTCGGTCGAACTCCTACCGATTCACACCTTTATCAACGACAGCCTCCTCCTCGATAAAGATCTAACGAATTACTGGGGCTACAACACCATCGGATTTTTCGCTCCGGATCCGAGATATGCGGCGGCGAAGCACGACAGTCTGCGGGAATTCAAAGAGATGGTCGCCAAGCTCCATGCCGCCGGACTGGAAGTGATCCTGGACGTGGTCTACAACCACACCGCCGAAGGAAACGAGCGCGGCCCAACCCTCTCGT
This sequence comes from Bryobacteraceae bacterium, assembly GCA_045807925.1. Taxonomy (GTDB): domain Bacteria; phylum Acidobacteriota; class Terriglobia; order Bryobacterales; family Bryobacteraceae; genus Bog-105. The sequence continues at coordinate 71,143 of JBJMGK010000141.1, forward strand.
TCAAAGGAATCGACAATGCGAGTTACTACCGCTTGCTTCCCGACCAACCCCGGTATTACATCAACGATACCGGAACCGGAAACACAGTGAATCTCAGCCACGCTCGAGTCCTTCAGATGGTCACCGACAGCTTGCGTTACTGGGTTGAACAAACCCACGTGGACGGATTCCGTTTCGATCTGGGGACGATCCTTGCTCGTGAGCCGAACGGGTTCGACAATCAGAGCGGCTTCCTCAAAGCTTGCAGCCAGGATCCGATTCTCGGAACCGTCAAACTCATCGCGGAACCTTGGGATTGCGGCCCCGGTGGCTATCAGGTGGGCGCGTTTCCGCCTGGATGGGCGGAGTGGAACGACAAGTTCAGGGATACTGTTCGCGACTTCTGGAAGGGCTCTGCCCCGGCATCCGCTGCGGCGGAACGCATGTGTGCTTCTGGTCAGACATTCAACCACCAGGGACGCAGGCCTTGGGCTTCCGTCAACTTCATAACTGCCCACGACGGCTTTACGCTGAATGACCTTGTGACTTACAACGAGAAGCACAACGAGGCAAACGGAGAAGACAACATGGACGGCAGTTCCGACAACCGTTCATGGAACTGCGGTTTTGAAGGTCCCACTGATGACCCGGGAATCAATACCCTCCGTGAACGGCAAATGCGAAATATGCTCGCGACGCTGCTCTTTGCCCAGGGCACACCAATGATGCTCGCCGGTGATGAGTTCGGCCGTACGCAGGGTGGCAACAATAACGCGTATTGTCAGGACAACGAAATAAGCTGGGTCGACTGGAACCTGGAGGAAAAGGGAAAGGGGTTGATTCGGTTCGTCAAGCGGCTGACTCACCTTCGGCACAAGTATCCGATCCTGCGACGAAACCGATTCCTGACGGGTGAGTATGTCGAAGACTTGGGGGTGAAGGACGTCACCTGGATCCATCCTTCCGGGACCGAGATTACTGCGGAACAGTGGACAGACGACCTACGCTGCTTCGGGATGCTTTTGGACGGGCGGGCTCAAACAACTGGCATCCGGCAACATGGGCACGAAGCTACGCTCCTTCTCGTCATCAATGTTCACCATGAGGACCTGGAGTTAACGCTGCCCGAATCGCCCGGCTGCAATGAATGGTCACTGATCGTCGATACGAATCAACCGCAATGCGAGGGAGGGTGCCGGACCCTTACCGCCGGAAGCGTGCTCAAAGCCCCGTCAAGGTCACTCCAGGCGTTTGTTCTAGGATCAGCAAGTTAATCTCGCCTACGGTATTAGAGCTAGGTAATGACGTTTTCGCCTGCTCGTCCCATATCTGTGCGCGAAACGCACCAATAGCGAATAGCCAACACAGAGGAGCAACGTTTAAAGCATGAAGAAAGTATTCTACTCGCTTCTTTTAAGTGCAGTCTCGATTCCCATGATTGCCGAAGGAATCCCACTGGCCCAAGCGGGTTCAGGGGGAGGTAGCGGTGCGGGCCAATCTGGCTCAAGCGGTAGTCAGTCAACAGGTCAGGCCGGCCAGTCAGGAAGCGGTGGCAGTGGATCGTCCGGCAGCGGTCAATCCGGATCGGGCGGCAGTTCATCGGGATCCATGGGTAGCGGCTCCCAAAGTGGATCCGCTGGCGGTAGCTCGGACAGCTCAGGCAGTGCAAGCGGAACCAAGACGAAAGGGAAACGCCATAAGGGCGGCTCTGGTTCGAATTCCACGGGCGGATCGTCAGGATCCGGCACGTCGGAGCGATAGTCGCTCGCAGTAACCTGCGTCATCGAGAAGAGGGAGGCCGCATCAGCGAGCTTCCCTCTTTTTTTTCGGAGGTCCCTTCGACACGGTTTGAACTCCTGTCCTGCTCATGTAGTCTGAATACGAGTTCATGATCAACCGACGTCAATTAGGCCGGACGCTTGCCATCGGAATCGCAGCTGGCGCAAGCGACGGATTGACTGCCCAAGAAGGAACGTCTCTCCACAGCGCTGGTTTGTCTTGGTCCAAGATACTCCCGGGAATTTGGAAGACGACGATTGGCACACCAGAAGCGCACACGCCGGTTCGCTCGCGGCTGATTCCTCCTGCCGAAAATAACCTGGCGCAATTACCAGAGGTTGCGGCTCCGCCTCTGGCATCGATCGAGGGCATTGTCACGGACCGCGGATGCGTTTTACGGATACCGATGCCGCCGGGGGAACTCGTCTACGGTTTCGGTCTGCAACTGCTTTCGTTCTCACAACGCGGGAAAAAGAAGACGATCCGCGTAAATGCCGATCCCAAGCTCGATACAGGCGATTCGCATGCGCCTGTGCCGTTTTATGTCACGACGCGCGGTTACGGTTTGCTGGTTGATAGCGCACGTCATGTCGACTTCTACTGCGGAGATGCACGCCGGAAGCCTTCCCGCCCGGAGCTAGCCACCTCAGGCGCGGTCAACACTCCGGACACGACTCGCAAATTAGCATTGCAGGATCCCGGCGAGATCACGATCGAGGTACCGCGCGCAAAGGGCGTGGATGTTTATCTCTTTGCGGGTCCCTCGATGAAACAGGTTGTACAGCGCTACAACTTGTTCGCGGGCGGCGGATTAGTCCCGCCTGAATGGGGCCTGGGATTCTGGTATCGCGCAGAACAGCACGGGAATAGCGACAACATCAAGGACCTCGCCAATGAATTTAGGGAGCGAAAAATACCTTGTGACGTGATTGGGCTCGAGCCAGGATGGCAAACGCATGCATATTCCTGCAGCTTCGCTTGGGACTCCGCTCGTTTCGCAGATCCGCGAAAGTTTGTTGGGGAGCTTGCGGATCACGGGTTTCAGGTCAATCTCTGGGAGCATGCGTTCACTCACCCATCCTCGCCTCTCTTCGAAGCTCTCCTTCCATACTCCGGCGATTACGGAGTCTGGGGAGGGCTTGTGCCCGATTTCGCAGCCGCTAACGCAAGACAAGTTTTCGGCGATTATCATGGCCGCACCCTGGTCGACATCGGGATCTCCGGCTTCAAGCTGGATGAATGCGATAGCTCGGACTTCACAGGCGGCTGGTCATTTCCCGATTTCTCCCGCTTCCCCTCCGGACTCGATGGAGAACAGATGCACGCGGTTTTCGGGCTCCGGTATCAAGACGCCATATGGCAGCAATTCAAAACGCGACGCCGGGCAACTTATAGCCTGGTCCGTTCGAGCGGGGCGTTGGCGACTCCTTACCCTTTCGTTCTCTACAGCGATCTTTACGAGCACCGCGATTTCATCCGGGCTCTGGTGAATTCGGGGTTTACGGGTCTGCTCTGGTGTCCCGAAGTCCGCGATGCGAAGAATGAGGAAGACCTGGTACGCCGTCTGGAAAGCGTCGTCTTTTCTCCGCTCGCAATGGTAAACGCCTGGTACATCAAGAATCCGCCTTGGAAACAAATCGACCGCGTCAAGAATAATGCCGATCAACTGGAGGCTAACTGGCAAGCTCTCGAGGCTCGTTGCCGTGAAATCATCGGTTGGCGGATGCAACTTGTTCCTTATCTGCTCTCCGCTTTTCAAGCCTACGGGGCCGACGGAACACCGCCATTTCGGGCGTTGATCCTGGACCATCCGAACGATCCGAACTTGGCCAACGTTGATGACGAATACATGATCGGAGATCGGATGTTGGTTGCGCCCTTGTTCGCAGGCGAAGCAGATAGGAGTATTACGCTTCCCCAAGGGACCTGGTGCGATTTCTGGACCGGGAAGCCCGTGGAAGGCGGCTCCTCGTTTTCCGTGCCAGGCACAGCCGAAAAAATCCCGGTATTCGTGAAGAGTGGCTCGGTCCTGCCGTTGGCTGAAATCGGTCCCCACGCCGGAACGCCGGAAAGCAGGCGATTAACCGTCAAAGTGTATGGAGATGGATCGCTGGCGTGGCAGGGCGGGGGACCGGCAGGCCAAGGCTTGACGCTCAGTTGGGACCAAGCAACCCGAAAGGGCAACGTTCGTCAGGCGGGTGGATCCGCCAGGTACACAATCGCCCGGTGGGAACAGATGGCCTAGGTATGTAACCCGGATTCCGGTTCAATGAAGAGCATCAAATCTTTTGATTTGAATGCTCGCTAAGCCGCGTTCTAGAGTTTATTATGGCGACAGCAATGGTTTTTGATCCTCCGACCTCACAGGTTCCGATCCTACACCGCATCAGCAATATCGTCAGCTCGGAGCTTTCTTTGGATGAAATGCTCGGGGAAATCGTTGGACTCACGGTTCAGGTTACGGAATGTGATGCTTGCCTTGTCTACCTGATCGAGCGCGAGACAAGTGAAATTGTGCTGCGTGCATCTCAGGTTCCCCATCAGGTGGATCTTGGCAACATTCGCTTAAAGGTTGGCGAAGGTATCACCGGATGGGTGGTCGAACACCATTCGGTTGTAGCATTGCCGGAGCATGCCGGTTCGGACAGACGGTTCAAGAAGTTTCAGGCGCTTGTGGAAGACACGTACGAGGCGTTTCTTTCGGTGCCTCTCCTCAGCCGCGGCGAAGTAATTGGGGTCATCAACGTGCATCACCGGGAGCCTCACTTCCACACCCCCAATGAAGTCTCTTTGCTCACCTTTATCGGGGAGCAAATGGGCGGCGCGATCTCGAAATCCGTTCTGGAAGAAGAGAATGCGCGCCTGCAGGAAGAAACGGCAGAAATGCGCCGCCAGCTCGAAACGCGAAAGATCGTTGAACGCGCCAAGGGCATCCTGCAGCACCGGCATAGCTTGACCGAAGAAGAAGCTTATTTACGCCTTCGCAACGAAAGCCGACGATTGCGCCGTCCCATGCGTGAATTGGCGGAAGCAATCATTCTTTCGGAAGACCTGAGCCGCAAGAGCGAGAGCCTCTAGCGGCTTCTCTTCTCCGGGTAAGGGTTGCTGAACCCTCCCAGCGATCTATTTCATACAATCGGATTTGGCCCCGGATTTTAAGCCGCTTTTCCGAAATCCACATTTTCTGACGATCGCCGGGAATTTTTGGAAGAGACGCCTGGACGAGCTTCGGTTCCCTCCGATCCGGCGCACGTACAGGATTTCGGATCAAGTGTCGGTAGTCGCTCTTGAGCACCAGTCAGCGTCTGCGCAGGCGCAGCTTCTGCTTCTCCATGGATTAGAAGGCTCGGCTGATTCGGGATACATGCGCAGTTTTGCGCAAGCGGCCCTCGAGGCAGGCTTCGGCGTTCACAGGTTGAATCTCCGTACCTGTGGAGGAACGGAAGCGCTCTCGGAAACGATGTACCATTCGGGGCTGACAGCCGACACGATCTCAGTAGCCGAGAACGTTTTGGAGAAACACAGGCAACCAGTCTTCGTTGTCGGGTTTTCCCTGGGCGGCAACGTGGCCCTGAAGCTCGCAGGCGAACTCGGCCGTTCGGATCTGCTCGCCGGCGTTTGCGCCGTATCACCACCGATTGATCTCGCGCGCTGTGTAAAAGCGATTGGAAAACGCGTTAATACGCTGTACGCGCGCCGTTTCCTCGATCGACTGAAGCAGCGGATCACGCGCAAGAGCATCAGTTCGCCGCAAAGCTACACGACCGAAGGTCTCGATACCGTCCGAACCATCTGGGAGTTCGACGACCGCTACACGGCTCCGCTCTTTGGATTTGGAAACGCGGAGAACTATTACCGAACGCAATCGTCGCAGCACTTTCTTCGCGATATTCGCATTCCCACATTAATCGTGACCTCTAAAGACGACCCGCTCGTCCCTTTCGAGATTTTCGATCATCCCGCATTCCGGGAGAACCCTGCTTTACGGTTGGTTGCAACGGAACACGGCGGGCATCTCGGTTTCCTCTCGAGAACTAAGCCGAGGTTCTGGGTCGAGCGATTCGTATTGGGCTGGATTGATGATATCCTTCACCAACGAGTCGAGGGGCGAGCTTGCCCCGATCTGGTTGCGTCTGCATAGGAAACCGTGGCAAAAACATTAGCTCCGCGAAGCGCTTCTTTTTTCGAAGCCGGGCGTATAGCGCTCGAGTCGCTCGGAAAAAATAAGCTGCGAAGCTTCCTGACTCTTCTCGGGATCATTCTGGCCACGACCACGTTGATCTCGGTAACGGCGCTCATTCACGGGATGAACCTATACATCTCCGAAAAAGTCTCGAATTTGGGCTCCGACGGATTTCGAGTAGCTCGCATGGTCTGGCTTGGTCAGGCCGACTTCAAGAAGCTGCTCCTGATGTCGAAGCGCAATCCGCTGATCAGGCGTGAAGAATACCAGTTCATCAAAGACAACGCCACTATGCTTCGAGCGATCGGCATCATTGCGAACAACGCGGTGCGGATCGGATTCCAGGGTCAGAACCTGGAGGGTGTCAGTCTTCAGGGCATAACCGCGAACGTGCCTGCGCTGAACAACGTTCAGATCGATACCGGAACCGGAATCACCGAAAATCAGGTTGCCCGTCATGCTTCCGTCGCGTTCATCGGGTCAGAGATAAAGGACAAATTCTTTTCAAACAGAGACCCGATCGGAAAATCACTCCAGATTAATGGCGTGCCATTCGAAGTTGTGGGTGTTGCGAAACAGCTTGGGAGCGTATTCGGGCAATCACAGGACAACTTTGTCATGATCCCGATCGAGACGTTCTTCAAGATGTTCGGCACGCAGCGAGGCATGTTTTTACTCGCGAAAGCCATGGACCAAGGACATCTCATGCAAGCACAGGATGAAGTAACCATGCTACTGCGGGCATTCAGGCACTTGCGACCGGATCAGGAAGACAACTTCGGAATCCTTTCGTCTGACTCCTTTGTCAATCTCTGGCAACGGCTGACGGCCGCGATCGCGGCTACTGCGGTCGGAATTGTATCGGTATTCATGGTTGTGGGCGGAATCGTGATCATGAACATAATGCTCGCGGCGGTAACGGAGCGAACTCATGAGATCGGCATCAGGAAGTCGCTGGGCGCCCGCAGAGCTGACATTCTCAATCAATTTCTGGTTGAGTCGGCGACTCTGTCCGCAACTGGCGGGCTGATCGGAGTCCTCATAGCCTGGGTTGTCGCTGTGATTGTCAGACGCGCTGCGTCAATACCAATGGCATTACCGCTCACCTCAGTGGCAATGGGCGTTGGACTATCTGCCGTAGTCGGCCTTTTTTTTGGCATCTATCCTGCCAGGCAAGCGTCCAGGCTCGACCCCATAGAAGCCTTGAGGATGGAATGAACCTGAACTCTCGGGCACTGCTGAACGCTACGTCTCTCGCTCTGCAAACCATCCGTGCGCACAAGACCCGGGCGTTTCTCACGGTCCTGGGCGTGGTCATGGGAACGGGCACCATCATCGGCGTGGGCTCGATACTGACCGGCTTCGACTCAACTATCACGTCGGTTCTGAAGAGCTTCGGCCCGAACTCGATCATGATCAATAAGCTTCCGCTCGGGTTGCACACCGATGCACTCAAGGGGGAAGAACGCACTCGAAAAGACTTTGCTTACGAGAACGTGATCGACATCCGTGACAAATGCCGGGCATGCGATCGAGTCTCGCCAATGCTGGTGATCCGGAACAACCAGATCATGACGATCAAGTACAAGGCGAACGATCGCGCTGGTATCAATCTGATGGGCGTCGAGGAGGAATACGCCGAGCAGGGTCAGGTCGACATGCGCAGCGGACGCTTCTTCACCAACGAAGAAAATCGGCGTCGCGCACCTGTTGCAGTGATCGGTGCTGATGTCGCTAACAGCCTCTTTCCAAACGTCGACGCCGTGGGTAAATTAATCGACGTGAACGGGCATGAGTTCGAGGTGATTGGGACGATGAATCGTCCCGCGGCCTCATTCTTCGGTCAGGATGATCTCCGGGTGCTTCTGCCTTTCTTCACATTTCGCAAAAACTATCCCCAGACCAAAGACATAACCATCGTGGTCAACGCGAAAGACGGTCAATTGGCCAAAGCCATGGATGAGGCGCGCGTCATTCTAAGGATCGACCGCCGGGTCCCGTTCTCCAAGCCCGACAATTTCGCGATGTCGACTGCTGATCAAATGGTGGCCGACTTCCGCCAGATTACCTCGATGGTCGCGATCGTCATGGTCGTCTTAAGCTCCATCGGCTTGCTCGTCGGCGGCATCGGCGTGATGAACATCATGCTTGTGTCTGTTACTGAGCGAACAAAAGAGATCGGCGTTCGGAAAGCAATCGGGGCCAAGAAATCGGATATCGTTCTGCAGTTTCTACTGGAGGCCGTCGCCTTGACGGGACTTGGCGGGCTTGCGGGTATCTGCTTCGGCTGGATTGTTGCGTTAGTGAGCCGGCTTGTTTTCCCCTCGCTCCCGACGAGCGTGCCGTTATGGGCGGCGTTGCTTGGCTTGGTTGTCTCGGCGGGCACGGGCCTTTTCTTCGGAATCTGGCCCGCGAGTAAGGCCGCGAGGCTGGATCCCGTCGAGGCCTTGCGGTATGAGTAGCCGGCCCGTACCTCGCGGATCGGTTACAGCATCGACTTCCCGCCCTCACTGACGAAGTTCTTGTTCCAGGCTGGTATTTCCACCTTCACATCACCTTCAACAATCGCCTGGCATCCCAGGCGCGATCGCAGCGTGAGCCCAGGAGCCATATCCAGGCGATCCAGTTCATCGTCTTCCGCTTCGCTGAGATTCTTTTCGCCTTCGAGAACAATCACGTGGCATGTTGTACAAGCGCAGCTTCCGCCGCAAGCGTGCTCGAGGTGAATGTCAAAGTTCAAGGCAACATCGAGCAGCGAGTTTCGTTTTCCGTGATCGCTGTAGGGCATTTCGCCGGATTCGAATTCTACGGTCTTATTTTCCGGCATGAAAGTCACTTTCGGCACACCTCATTGTAACGATCGAGACCCGTCAGAGACCTTCAGCAGGGAATCAGAAGAATACCTCCTGCATACTGAAATTCAGTGTTCCAAAACGTCGAAGAACAGTTGATCGAGCAAGTCGAGCGTAGCCTGGCTGCGAACTATGAGGTCGCCGCGAAAGTGTCGCTTGAACAACCGAAACAGAACTCGTTCGGTGAACTCGCCATTCCCATCGCATTTCAGCTCGCGCGCCAATTGCGAAAACCACCTCGCCAGATTGCGGGAGAAATTGCGGAAGGATTAGCCGATATTCCCGGGATCGCGTCGGTCGAAATCGCCGGAAACGGGTACATCAACGTGCGGCTCGACCGCGGTGCCTTTGGCGCAGCCGCCGTTGCGGATGTTGCGGAGACCGGCGATATTGTGAACCGCGACAAGATCATAGTCGAGCACACGAACATCAACCCCAACAAGGCCGCCCATATTGGGCACCTTCGGAACGCGGTTCTGGGCGATACGTTCGTGCGGATGTTACGGGATCAGAAGCGCTGGGTTGAGGTGCAGAACTACATCGACAACACGGGCGTTCAAGTAGCAGACGTGGTGGTCGGGTTCCACTTCCTGGAAGGCAAAAGGCTTGGCGAAATACAACGGCTCACAGCGGACCCCACCGTACGGTTCGACTATCTGTGCTGGGACCTGTATGCGCGCACGTCGGCTTACTACAAGGAGCACCCGGAGGCTCTTGAATGGCGCGCCCAAACTCTCCATGCCATCGAAGCGGGGTCGGGAGAGCTGTCCGAGGTTGGTCACCTGGTTGCCGACACAATCGTGGCCGCGCATCTGCAGACCATGAGCCGACTGGGGATTGAGTACGATGTTCTGCCTCGCGAGAGTGAAATTCTCCACCTCCAGTTTTGGGCGACTGCCTTTGAGTTGTTGAAAGCTCGAAAGGCCATCTATTTCGAGACCCAGGGCAAGAACAGCAACTGCTGGGTCATGCCTGCTTCAGCATTTAAGAATGTGGAGAAAGGAGCGGCCGAAACAGAAGGGGAGGATGTTGACGAGGACAGCAAGGTGATTGTCCGGTCGAACGGTACGGTCACTTACGTTGGAAAAGATATCGCCTATCAGCTGTGGAAATTCGGCCTTTTGGGGAAGGACTTTTATTACCGGCCGTGGTCAACTTACCGCGATGGCCACCAAGTCTGGGTAACCACGGATCGGCCCGGTTCCGATAACGGCATCTCCTTCGGGCATGGTTCCCGCGTCTACAACGTCATCGACTCACGACAGTCGTATCTGCAGGATGTTGTGGTAGCCGGCTTACGTGCCCTCGAGTTCGACACGGCAGCCGAAGCTTCCGTCCACTTCTCCTACGAGATGGTCGCGCTTACGCCGCGAACGTGTCTCGAGATGGGAATCGCACTTTCAGAAGAGGACCGGACGCGCGCCTATGTCGAAGTGTCCGGGCGCAAAGGGCTGGGCGTAAAGGCGGACGACCTGATGGACAAGCTCATCGAGACCGCACTGGCCGAGGTAGTGGACCGTCATCCGGAGGGCAAGGCCGAGGAACAGCGGAAGGTAGCGGAGCAAATCGCAGTCGGCGCTTTGCGCTATTTCATGCTCAAATTCACGCGGAATTCTGTGATCGCCTTTGATTTCCATGAAGCGCTCAGCTTCGAGGGCGAAACCGGACCCTACGTGCAGTACGCAGCGCTCAGGGCCGCGAACATCCTCCGCAAGTTCGTGGACCGAGGACAATCTCTACCGGACTTCGAACGAATTCTCTCAAAGGAAGCCTTACAGCGGTATCTCGAGACCGAAAGCTTGTGGCAGTTGCTGTTACTAGCCTCCAAGGCAGAAAGCACCGTTGCGCGAGCGATCGTGTCCGGTGAACCGGCCCACGTAGCCAAGTACGCGTTTCAGTTAGCCCAGTCGTTCAATACCTTCTACCATGACCAACCCGTAATCACGGAGGAAGACGTCGAGCGGCGAGCGTTCCTACTCTGGCTGACTCAGTACGTGCGTAAACAATTGCTCAGAACGCTCCATGTGCTTGGTATTCAGCAGCCTCTGTATATGTAAGGCGACTGTCATCCTACACTAAAGATGTCATGGCCAGTAAGAACAGTTTCGGAGCTGAGGCGACGCTGCGCGTCAACGACCGCGATTACCAGATCTACCGGTTGAATGCGCTGGAAGGTAAGGGCGGGATCAAGATCTCCCGAATCCCGTACTCCATCAAGGTCCTATTAGAAAATCTGCTTCGATTCGAGGATGATCGTACGGTCAAGGCCAGCGACATCGAGTATGTGGCCCACTGGGATGCGAAAACTTCGGCTCAGGAGATTCAGTTTCGTCCTGCTCGCACGTTATTGCAGGACTTTACTGGAGTGCCGTGCGTTGTGGACCTGGCCGCAATGCGGGATGCGCTGAAACGACTGGGTGCGAGTCCTGAGCTTGCCAATCCGCTCATTCCGGCAGATCTCGTTATCGATCATTCGGTTCAGGTCGACCAGTACGGTTCGCCCGAGGCCTTCACGGCGAATGCTCTGCTTGAATTCTCGCGAAATCAGGAGCGCTACGCTTTCCTTCGTTGGGGCCAGAAGGCCTTCAGCAACTTCCGCGTGGTTCCTCCGGATACCGGCATCGTCCACCAGGTGAATCTTGAGTATCTGGCGAGTGTGGTGTTCAGCGACTCCTCCAAGAGTGTGCTGCAAGCCTATCCGGACACCTTGATGGGTACGGATTCACACACCACGATGATCAATGGTGTGGGCGTTGTGGGTTGGGGTGTCGGTGGTATAGAAGCGGAGGCCTGTATGCTCGGCCAACCCATTTCGATGCTGCTGCCCCAGGTCATCGGGTTCAAGCTCAGCGGTAAACTGCCTCCCGGCGCGACAGCTACGGACCTGGTGCTGACGGTAACCCAGATGCTTCGGAAGAAGGGCGTGGTCGGAAAATTCGTCGAGTTCTACGGTCCCGGCATTGCCGGTTTGGCCCTGGCGGACCGAGCCACTATCAGCAATATGGCTCCGGAATACGGAGCAACCATCGGCTTTTTCCCCATCGACGATCAAACGCTCGAGTACATGCGCCTGACCAATCGCTCTCCGGAGCAAGTCGCGCTCGTTGAAGCGTATGCGAAAGAGCAGGGTCTGTTTCTGACGCCCGATTCTCCGGACCCGGTGTATACCGATACGCTTTCGCTTGACCTTTCGAAGGTTGTGCCATCGCTGGCCGGTCCGCGCCGTCCCCAGGACCGCATTGAGCTTCACGATGTCCGGTCTAACTTTCTCAGCAGCCTCACCGAGTCGCAGAAATCGGCGGAGGTCAGCGTGAACAGCCACCACGAAAAGATCGAGGATGGGGCCGTCGTCATTGCTGCCATTACGAGCTGCACCAACACGTCCAATCCGTCCGTCATGGTTGCGGCCGGGCTCGTCGCCAAGAAGGCCGTCGAGAAAGGGCTTTCGGCGAAGCCGTGGGTGAAAACTTCGCTCGCACCCGGTTCGAAAGTCGTTTCCGATTACCTGAACGATGCCGGCCTGATGAAGTACCTCGAGGCGCTCAATTTTCACCTGGTCGGCTACGGTTGCACGACATGTATCGGGAACAGCGGTCCTCTGCCCGAAAACGTAGCTTCGGCTGTTCAGAAGGGCAAACTCAATGTTGCCGCGGTTCTCAGCGGTAACCGGAACTTCGAGGGGCGGGTGAATCCACTCGTTCGCTCGAACTATTTAGCTTCGCCTCCGCTGGTCGTGGCTTACGCGATCGCGGGCAGGGTAGACCTTGACCTGACAAAAGAGCCTCTCGGTAAGGATCAACACGGCAAGAAAGTCTACCTCAAAGACATCTGGCCTTCGCACGAAGAGGTGGACGAGGTCGTGAAGACCTCGGCACGAACTGAATTCTTCGCCAAAGAGTATTCAGAGGTGTTCGAAGGAGATCTGAGCTGGAGGTCTCTGAAAGTCCCGACCGGCAGCATTTACGAGTGGAGCGACGACTCGACTTACATCAAGCGACCGCCTTATTTCGAAACTCTTGTAGACCCGCTCACATTTGTGCGTGACCTGAGCGGTCTGCGAGCGCTGGCCATTCTGGGCGATTCGGTAACAACGGATCACATCTCGCCCGCGGGTTCGATCGCGCTCGATAGCCCGGCCGCCAAATACCTTATGAGCCTCGGGGTGAAACCGGCTGATTTCAACAGCTATGGGGCCCGACGCGGAAATCACGAGGTGATGGTCCGAGGCACCTTTGCGAACATCCGGCTCAAGAATCAGATGGTGCCGGGGGTAGAAGGCGGGATCACGCGGCATATGCCGGACGGTGAGCAGATGTTCATCTATGACGCCGCTGTGAAGTATAAAGCCGAGCAGGTGCCGCTGATTGTCATCGCGGGCAAGGAGTACGGCTCTGGTTCTTCGCGCGATTGGGCTGCCAAAGGTACCCTGCTGCTGGGGGTTCGCGCTGTCATCGCGGAGAGCTTCGAACGCATTCACCGTTCGAATCTTGTACAGATGGGTGTTCTACCGCTCCAGTTCACGGAAGGCGAGAACCGCGACACTCTGGGTTTGACCGGCGAGGAAACGTATTCAATACTGAATGTTGCTGCTGCCGTTAACGGCGCGGGGATGGTAACAGTGCAAGCTGAGGCGCCGGATGGAAAAAAGAAACAGTTCCAAGCCAAAACCCGCATCGACACGCCACAAGAGGCTGAGTACTATCGGAACGGTGGCATCCTGCCGTACGTATTGCGACAGCTCATCGCAACCAGCGTTGCGGCCTAGGTAAGAGCGGGTTCAAGCATCCTGAACCTACCAGCAAATGAGATCGCGGGCACCGCTGCTTGTGTCGGCCGGCATTATCCATCGGGATGGACTCGTCCTGGTCGGACAACGCCGGCGAGCTGACCGTCACCCGCTAAAGTGGGAGTTCCCCGGCGGCAAGGTCGAATCGGGCGAAACCCCGCAACAGGCGCTCGTTCGGGAGCTTCGGGAGGAGTTGGAGATCGAAGCGACTGTGGGAAGCGAGCTCGCGCGTTATGAGCACGAATATCCGAGCGGAAGCCGAGTGCATCTGCTGTTCTTTGCGATTCCCGCCTTTACCGGTCAAGTGCGGGGGATGGTGTTCGAGCAGATCCAGTGGGTTGAGGTCCACCGCTTGCCGGCTCTGGACTTTCTTGACGGCGACTTCGATTTCGTGCGCCGGTTGGCCCGCGGCGATTTTCGAAGCGTGCTGAGGTAGCGACTTGCTCAATCGAGGTCGAATGGCCGCTTGGGACCGGGCGCTGACGGGTCTTCCTTGGCTTGGCGGAGAAGCTCTTCGAACTTCTTTTCTCGGACCTGTTCGCCGACACGATGAGAGGCGAAACTCTTTTCGAAGACGTCGTTGCGGCGATCTGCTTCGCCCTTAAGCTGCTGAACCGCAATGTTCAAGTCTTCAATGAGCGGTTTCTTTTCCACCTCGCGGTGATTGATCACTAACTGCGACGCGCTGTCAATCTGCAACGTAGCTTCGCAACAGGGACACTTTATCTCGAAGACTTGACCCTCGGGTTTAGCCATATCGGAATCGTAGCGCAAGCTGCTGGTATCCTTCGGTTTGTCGCCGTATGGAGTTCTTATCGCAGTGGATCTCACAATACGGCTACGCAGGGCTGTTTGTCTTGCTCGTGCTTGGGATCGTGGGGTTACCGGTCCCGGACGAGACCCTGCTGGTCTTCTCCGGATATTTGATCTCGAAGGGCCAGCTGGGGGCTCTCCTGACGTTCGCATCCGCCTTCGCGGGCTCGGTGAGTGGCATGTCGATCAGCTACTTACTGGGTCGGACCCTGGGGCATGCTGCCGTTGAGAGATACGGCAGGTTCGTTCACGTTACGCCTGCAAAGGTCGAGCGTGTTCACCAATGGTTCAAGCGGGTTGGGAACTGGTTGCTAAGTGTCGGCTACTTCATTCCCGGAGTCCGCCACTTCACCGCATTAGTAGCCGGGATGTCCGGTCTGGAATTTCGTATCTTTGCGCCGTTTGCTTTTTCTGGAGCGGCTGTGTGGGTCGCGCTTTTTCTGTCGTTGGGGTACTGGTTCGGCGAGAATTGGCAGTCGATCATAGTTCTGACGCACCAATATACGTTTCCCGCCGTATTACTACTGTGCGCTGCTGTCGGCATTCTATGGCTGCGGACGGCCAGGATCAGTCGGGGGCGAAACATTCAAAGGCGGCCAGCTGAGGAATGCCAGCCCCGCGATTAAACTATTGTTCAATGAGGCACATGTCGACGTTTAAGCTGCTCGTTTTTCTCACGCTATCCGGTGCGCTCGCCATTGCGCAAGCGCCTCAGACCACGACTTCGGAGAGTGGTTTGGACTTGCAGGGTATTGACAAGAGTGCAGACCCGTGCCAGGACTTCTATCAATATGCGTGTGGAAACTGGCTGAAGACTCATCCCATCCCTGCGGATGAAAGCAGCTGGGGCACGTTCAACCAGCTGTTCGACCGCAACCAGGCGGCTCTCCGCCAGATCCTGGAAGACTCCATGGCTCATCAGGACCGATCGTCGATCGACCAGAAGATTGGCGGGTTCTATCAGTCGTGCACGGACGAAGCCACGATCGAAAAGCGCGGGACGGAACCGCTGAAACCGGAACTGGACCGGATTGCGGCGATTTCTGAAAAGCAGCAACTGCTCGATGAGGTGGCGCGCTTGCATAACCAGCAGGTCTACGTCTTTTTCAACTTCGGAGCCACGGCCGATCCGAATAACGCATCCATGAACATCGGAGAGGTGGATCAAGGCGGGCTCGGACTGCCCGAAAAAGATTTCTATTTCCGCACGGACGCGAGGTCGCAGGAACTACGGAAGAAGTACGTTGCGCACGTCGCGAAAATGTTCGAACTCATGGGGAATTCTCAGGAGGAGGCTTCGGCGAAGGCGGCGAAGGTAATGGCGATCGAGACGGACTTAGCGAAAGTTTCCCTGGATGTTACCTCCAGGCGTAATCCGCAGTTGCTCGTACACGAAATGACAAAGGAGCAGCTTGAGGCTCTTTCGCCGCAATTCAACTTCAATCGCTTCTTCACGGAACTCGGCACGCCTGAGTTCACAAAGCTAAACGTGGCTGTACCGGACTTTATGAAAGGCTTCAACTCACTGTTGCAAACGCAGAGTTTCGGAGACCTGAAGGATTATCTCGTTTGGCAGTACTTAAACGCGAGTTCACGACTCCTGCCAAATAACTTTGTGGACGAGACCTTCGATTTCTACGGACGGACACTGGCGGGCACAAAGGAGCTCAAGCCGCGCTGGAAGCGTTGTGTCTCCGCAACCGATGACGAACTGGGCGAGGCCCTGGGACAGAAGTTCGTTGAAAAGACCTTCGGACAGGAGGGAAAAGCCCGAACACTCGCCCTGGTCGGAGAAATCGAGAAGCAGATGGCGATCGACATCAACTCTTTAACCTGGATGAGCCCGGAGACCAAGAAGGCCGCTCTTCTGAAGTTGCAGGCCGTCACCAACAAAATCGGATACCCCGACAAATGGCGCGACTATTCGACAATCGCGATCGCCAAAGACGATTACTTCGGCAACTGGTATCGGTCAAGCGAGTTTGAGAGTAAACGCCAGCGAAACAAGATCGGGAAGCCCGTGGACAAGCAGGAATGGGGAATGACGCCTCCCACCGTGAACGCGTATTACAACCCGAGCGAGAACAATATCAACTTCCCAGCCGGTATACTGCAACCGCCCTTCTATTCGAACAAGGCTTCGGACGCGGTTAATTATGGCGCAGTGGGTGTAGTGGTCGGGCATGAGCTGACACACGGATTCGACGATCAGGGCAGGCAGTTCGATGCCAAAGGCAACCTGAAGGACTGGTGGCAGAAAGAGGATGAGCAGCAGTTTCAAAAACTGGCCGATTGTTTTGTAAATGAGTACGGCAGCTTCAGTCCGGCGCCGGGCGTTGAGCTCAACGGCAAGCTGACGCTGGGAGAAAACACCGCGGACAATGGAGGAATTCGACTGGCTTATCTGGCCTTGATGGACGACCTGGCTAAGAAAAGCATCCCTGTGACAACGAAGGCAGATGGATATACCCAGGCACAACAGTTCTTCATCGGCTACGGTCAACTTTGGTGCGAAAACGTGCGCCCGGAACGGGCCAGGTTGTGGGCGCAAACGGACCCGCACTCGCCCGGCAAATACCGGACGAACGGAGTAGTCAGCAATCTACCCGCATTCAGCGAGGCATTCGGCTGCAAGGCGGGCGACAAGATGTATGCGGCCCGTGGTTGCCGGGTTTGGTAGAGGATTCCATGGAAGAGACAACGCTGACGGATTTGGAGACGGCGAATCCGCTCTTAACAAGGGAAACCCCGGTTCCTTTTGACTCGATCAAGACGCAGATGGTGGAGCCGGCAATCCACACACTGATTGAGCAGAGCAGGGAAGCGATCAGCCAGCTCGCCTCCGGCAATACGCCAAGAACGTACTCGGATATCCTTACGGGCCTTGACCGGGTCACGGAGCCGCTCGACTTCGCAATGAGCACCGTTCGGCACCTGGAGGCGGTGGCTACGACACCGGAGCTCCGCGCCGCCTATAACGGGGTACAGGGCCCGGTAAGCCTCTTCTACAGCTCCATCCCGCTCAATTCCGAGCTTTGGTCGGCGGTGAAGGCGGTTGCTGAAAGCGACGAAGCAAAGAGGTTAGAGAAACCGCATAACCGATACCTTCATAAAACGGTTACAGGCTTTCGCCGCGCGGGTGCAGATCTAAACCCGGAAGGCAAGCAAGAGCTCGAGAGGATCGACGTTGAGCTCACTCGTATCACCACCAAGTTCTCCGAGAATGTTCTGGACGCAACTAACGCCTTTGAGCTGCTCATTACCGATGAGTCGCGTCTATCGGGGCTCCCGGGATCTGCGTTGGCCGCGGCGAGAGAGAGTGCAAAGGCGAAGGCTCTCTCCGGGTGGCGATTCACGTTGCAGGCGCCGAGCTACATCGCTGCCATCACGTATCTGGACGACCGGCAGCTCCGGGCCGAACTGTGGGACGCCTCGAATCGGCGAGGGTTGGAGGAGCCGTTCGATAACCGCCGTCTCATAACGGAGATCCTTGCTCTGCGGCGAAGAAAAGCTCGCCTGCTCGGGTACCGAGATTTCGCAGACCTCGTGCTCGAGGAGCGCATGGCTCACTCCGGGCAGCACGCGCAGGACTTCCTTGAAGAATTAGGTCGTAAGACGTTGCCGTTTTTCGAACGGGAAAACAGGGAATTGGCTGAAATGGCCCATACGTATGGCATCGACAGGATCGAGCCCTGGGATCTCGCCTACCTGGCCGAGAAACAGCGCTTGAAGCTATACGACTTCGACGAAGAGGAACTGCGGCCTTACTTCGAGCTGGACCGAGTGGTCGCGGGAATGTTCGATATCTTCGGCCGGGTGCTCGGGATCCGGGTTGTCGAGGAGAGAAATATTCCCGGCTGGGATCCTGCAGTCAAGTATTACCGGGTTGAGGATACGAATTCCGGATTGCTGCTCGGCGGGTTTTATACGGACTGGTTCCCGCGTGAAAACAAGCGGGGAGGAGCTTGGATGGATTCCCTCATCACCGGCTACCCGGACGCCGGTAAACCGCACCTCGGGTTAATCTGCGGGAACCTCACGCCGCCTGTGGAAGGCCGCCCGTCTCTCCTGACCCATCGAGAGGTGGAGACGGTGTTTCATGAGTTCGGCCACCTCTTGCACCACACTCTCAGCCGCGTTCCGGTCCGGAGCCTCGCGGGAACAAACGTACCTTGGGATTTCGTAGAGCTTCCCTCTCAGATCATGGAGAACTGGTGCATGGAACGGGCATCTCTCGATCTGTTTGCCCGGCATTTCGAGACTGGTGAACCCATACCGGACGAATTGTTTCAGAAGATGAAGCGTGCTCGCACCTTCCGGGGCGCCAATGCCCAAATGAGACAGTTGGGGTTAGGTCTTGTCGATTTGAAGCTTCATCGGGAGTTCGATCCCGAGGCAACAATGGACGTCATGGACTTTGCGCGCACGGTGCTGCAGAGTTATACGCCCGTAATGCTCCCCCCATCGTACGGTCTGGTTGCAAGTTTCACTCATCTTTTTGCAAGCCCTGTAGCATATGGAGCCGGTTATTACTCTTACAAATGGGCTGAGGTGTTAGACGCCGACGCTTTTACCCGTTTTCACCGGGAAGGAATATTCAATGCTGAGACCGGAAGTGATTACCGCCGTAAGATTTTGGAACAGGGCGACAGCGAAGATCCCGCCCTTCTGTATCGAAGTTTTGTCGGGCGTGATCCCGATGCGAACGCTTTGCTCGAAAGGCTGGGCTTAATAGCCGCTTAGGATGAATTCTGGCACGACTGAGGGCAGGGAGTTACGGGAACAATCTGTCCAAGAACTCCAGGCCGCACTCGAGGCTTGTAGGGCCGAGAAAAAAGACGCGGAACGACGGGTTGCAGCCTCCGTTGCGGCCGCAGACGAGATGGAAACTCTCGCGTACGCTGTTGCGCATGACCTGAAGACTCCCTTGCGCAGTATGCTGAGTTTCACTCAACTGCTAACGCGACGCCTGCCTGACGATCCGGAGATACGGGAATACGCCGGCCACATCATCGCTGGGGCGGCAGAGATGCAGGCCGTGATTGAGGCGGTACAAAAGCTTGCAAGCATAGCGAAGCCGAAAAGCGCCAATATCCGGACGACAATTCGACTGGGAGTGATTCTGCAGCTAGCTCTCCTCGGTTTAGAGACCAAGCTGAATGACTGTGACGCAAAGGTGGAATTCGAAGATCTGCCCGAGGTCACCGTCAACGAATCGCAATTCAAGGAGCTGTTCGAAAACCTAATCAGGAACAGTATCTTGTATCGCGGGTCAGAGCCGCCCAGGGTTACGGTTCGTGCGCAGGAGACCGGGGACGAATACACGATTTCGGTCCAGGACAATGGGGTCGGAATCGAACAGGCGTATCAGGAAAAAGTATTCAAGCCGTTCTCGCGGTTGCACAATAGGGATTACCCGGGAGTCGGGTTGGGCCTGACGATCAGTCGCAAAATCGTGGAGACGCACGGCGGCCGAATGTGGGTGGAAAGCGACGGCCAGACCGGTTCTACGTTCCGATTCACGCTTCCGACGCAGTAGATCTGATCGCGGTCTAAATCCATCACGACTGGTTGTTTTCAACCGGTTGTGCACTAGCGAAGAGCCGATTGGCGGTGCTTTACTGTTGGCAGTCAACGTGTATTAAGTAACGCTGTCGAATGCTTGACAGAGTACATCTCGGGGTGATCTTCGCGGCGGTTCTGTTCGCCAGTGTCGACGCCCATGCGCAATTCAAACCGGCACCGCAGGCCTATGGGCAGCCATCCTATTCCGGTCCGGTACAGCCAGATCCCTACAGCAACGCGCAGGAGGGGGTAGACGATCCTGAGGCATCGGGGGACCAGCAGCACGGGGTTGCGCGGCTTAGCGTGACTCTTGGTGACGTGGGAATTCGCCGGGGAGACACGTCCGAAGTGATCGCTGCGGTTGCTAATGCTCCTTTACAAAGGGGCGATGGAGTTCAGACTTCGCGTACCGGCGCTGCCGAGATTCAGATTGACGGAGCCAACGTAGTCCGCGTGGCCGAGAACAGCGAAATCGGGTTTTCTGACCTGCAAGTCGGGCGTGTTCAGATGCAGCTCACTGCCGGTAGCGCCCTGTATCGGGTGCTTCGACCATCAGATGTCAGTGCAGAGGTCGATACGCCTAGCATCGCAGTAAGGCCCCTGGGTGTCAGCGCGATACGTATCACCCTTCTCGATGGAGGAGTTTCGCGGGTGACCGTTTATACCGGGTCGGCTGAAATGGTTGGCCCGCAGGGTACAGAACCGCTGCAGGCAGGCCGGACTGTTCTCGCCCGTATCGGTCCATCTGGCCCGGAGTTTCAGGAGACTGGTTCCATACCACAGGACCAGTTCGATAGCTGGAGTTCGTCCCGCGACGGGGAATTGCTAAACTCGCCGAGCGCTCAAATAATTGGACCAGATGTGAGCGGCACTGCAGACCTGGATCGAAACGGTTCGTGGGTTCCATCCCAATACGGCCAGGTTTGGGAGCCTCGGGGTGTAGGTCCGGAGTGGGCGCCCTATAGCAATGGGCAATGGGCTTGGGAAGGCTACTACGGATGGACTTGGGTTGATGACTCGCCGTGGGGCTGGGCTCCATATCACTACGGGCGTTGGTTCCGCAACGGCAGTTATGGCTGGTGTTGGTGGCCGGGTTCGAGAGGCGTGATCCGTGTTTGGCGTCCAGCCTTAGTCGGATTCTTCGGTTCGGGACGGGGACTTGGCTGGGTTGCGCTTGCTCCTCACGAGAGTTTTCAGGCCTGGTGGGGGCGAAAAAGCTGGATCGGCGGTAATCGTTATGGAACTGGCGCTGCCCGTTTTCAAAATACAGCCTTCCGTGGTGCTGCGCTGATTGCGCAGCGGGACAACTTTTCCGGGCCGCATCAACGCTTCGGGTGGGCGACTCCGGAACAGCTTCGCACCGCAAGCCGCTTTGACGGCCAGGTGCCAGTCACACCCACTCGAAGCAGCTACCGATTTTCCGATCGGACCTTCGTTTCCAACCTCCCACATGTCTCCTCCTCCACGGTCGGGAGACGGCAATCCGAATTCAATGTGACGCCCCGATCGAACTATCGAGCGTCTGCTCCGGCCGGGCTTGCCAATGGTTGGCAGAGGTTCGGTGATCCAGGGTCGCAACGGAATGAGGGCGGCTCGTTTGCAGCCGCGCCCAGAAACGAGAGTGGGTGGCATCAGTTTGGGCGTCCGCCTGCGCCGCAACCGGACTTGAATCGGAGCTCCGCGACCAGAAGCTACCGAAGCTTCGAGACTCCTGGTGCGCCCAGCCAGCCGGCTCAAGGCTCCTTGTCTGGGTGGCGGTCCTTCAGCACGAGGCCGAACGCTGAGACCTGGTCTGCACGTCCTGGGAGATCTAGTGCCGACGAATCCCGTTACAGCAGGCCACAGCAGCGGTACCAGCAACCTGCGATGCAGTCCGCGCCCCGGTCCGCACAACCGTCAAGCCGCGAGTCCTTCCACAGCTCTGGCGGTGGAGGTTACAGCCGTGAACCCTCGCACAGCACCTCGACCCGCACAGCTGGTGAACGCGGGACAGGAAGCGGCAGCAGGTCGACGGAGGGCTCCGGACACAGCAGACGATGATTTGCCTCAGAGCAGAAGTTGACATAATACATGTTATCGGTCATAGGCTCGCGCGTTGATCTCTTGGAGAGAGTGATATTTTAGGGGCGGCAATATGTGCCCACGTTGTCACTCGACGGACCTCATTCGCTCTCGCCGTCACAAACTCTGGGATCTAGCCATGCGTCTGTGCAACATGGCGCCGATCCGCTGCCGGCAATGCCGGACTCGCTTTTACGCCTCGGCTAAATTAGCCTCACAAGTCGAAGCGGAACGGAGGTGGGTTACGGCTGCTCGGAGAACGCGCGGATAAGCGACCCGCCGGTCGCTATAATCGCTGCATGCTGCAGCCTACCGAGAAAATCTGGCACAACGGCCAGCTTATTGCGTGGAACGATGCCAAAATACACGTTCTGTCCCACGTAGTCAGTTACGGAAGCTCTGTTTTTGAAGGTATCCGGTGTTATGAGACGAGCCGCGGGCCGGCTCTCTTTCGCGCTCGCGAGCACGCTCAGCGGCTTGTAGACTCAGCCAAGATCTACCGCATGACGGTCCCGTTCACCATCGATCAACTGGTCGGTGCGTTTTCTGAAATCATCACGGCAAATAACCTGGAGTCCTGCTATCTCCGCCCCATCGTTCTTCGCGGATATGGAGATGTTGGCGTCCTGCCTTACAAGAATCCAATTGAAACCTACATCGCCTGCTATCCGTGGGGTAAGTACCTTGGCAGCGAGGCATTGGCCGAAGGCGTCGACGTTTGTGTCTCGTCATGGAATAGGATCGCGCCCAACACCCTCCCCGCTCTCGCAAAGGCCGGCGCGAATTACATGAATTCCCAGCTGATCAGGATGGAAGCTGCGGAAAATGGATATGCCGAGGGTATCGCTTTAGACGAGGCCGGATACGTGAGCGAAGGCTCCGGCGAGAACATCTTCCTCGTTCGCGGCGGCAAACTCCTCACTCCTCCCTTGGGCGCTTCCGTTCTCCCTGGCATCACGCGGGATACGATTGTGACGATCGCGAAGCAACTTTCAATCCCGGTAGTCGAAACGATCATCCCCCGAGAGATGCTCTACATCGCCGACGAAGTCTTTTTCACCGGTACGGCCGCCGAAGTGACGCCAATTCGATCTGTGGATCGCATCACCGTTGGGAGCGGACGTCGAGGTCCTGTCACTGAGCAGATTCAGACGAGATATTTTGAGGTCGTCAAGGGAGAAGCTCAGGACGAGTTTGGCTGGCTCACGTATGTAACCGGTACGCGCGAAAATCAGCCGGTACACGCCTAGAATCCGGGATGGCCCGGCGCCAATGAGTGTCTCAGCGAACAATGTAATCGGAAGAGTACCCGGCACCTCTTCCGTGATCCGATGTGAGTGGCACGGACTGGCTGTTTCGGCAGTTGACGAACTGATCTCCCCCCCTGCCATCCCCCAGTATTTAGCTCCTGGATTGATCGACCTTCAGGTGAACGGATTTGCCGGGGTGGACTTCAACGACCCTGCAATTTCGAGCGAAGATCTATCGCGTGCTATTCGGAAAATGTTCCGGACTGGCGTCAGCCGATTTTTTCCGACCATCATCACAGGTTCCGAAGAACGCATTACTGCTTGCCTGCGCAACCTTAGTTCCGCGAAGGCTGAGTTTCTGCGCCATGGGCTGGCTGAGGGCCACGCGATGGAAGCCTTCCACGTTGAGGGGCCCCATATATCGCCCGAGAATGGCCCGCGAGGTGCGCATCGCCTTGAGCATGTCAGGCCTCCTGATCCGGACGAATTCAAGCGATGGCAAGAAGCTGCCGACGGCGATGTGCGAATCGTCACCTTTTCTCCTGAATGGGATGCAGCGCCGCGTTATGTAGCTGAGCTGGTGAAGGCTGGCGTCGTGCCCAGTATCGGTCACACCAAGGCCGATGCGAACGCGATCGAGGCAGCCGTTCAGGCGGGAGCATCCATGTCTACTCATCTTGGAAACGCGGCGCATTCGGTGCTTCCGAAGACCCAGAATTATATATGGAATCAACTATCCGATGACCGTCTCGCGGCGAGCTTTATCTATGACGAGATTCATATCCCGCGCGACTTCTTCCGTTCTGCCGTTCGTGCGAAGGGGATTGATCGTTCCGTTCTGGTTACGGATGCAGTCATGCCAGCCATGTGCCTGCCCGGACCGTATCGCTTGGGTGAAGTCGAGGTGGAGTTGCATGAGAATGGCAGCGTGCTGATGCGAGGCGAAAACCGCCTTGCGGGCTCCGCGCTGCGAATGGATCGTGCCATCGGCAACACCGTACGATCCGGTGGATTCTCTTTGCATGACGCGCTGACGATGGCGACGATCAATCCCGCTCGAAGCGGCCGGGTCGGTGGGCGGCAGCGCGGACTCACTCCTGGGGAGAAGGCTGACTTCGTAGTGTTCGAGTGGGATAAGACCGGAGATACCGTCAAGATCTCCGAAACGATTGTTGCTGGTCAGCGAGTCTTTCAAGCAGAAACGTAGCGGTGACTCTGCCGCCGTAGTTAACTCTTATCGTCTGGAGATTTCCCGATGTTTTTCAAAGCCGTGCGGCGATCGTTCTTGTACACCGCCCTTCTATTCGTTTTCTGCCTGAGCGCTTCTTTCGCTCAAACAACAAAGAAGAGCGCACCGGCCAAGCCCCCCGCGTCGACCCCGGCCGCAGACTCAGGCAAAGCTGATCTCATCGACATCAACACGGCTTCGAAAGACCAACTCACTTCCCTGCCCGGGATCGGGGCGGCTTACTCTCAGAAGATCATCGACGGGCGTCCGTACCGAGCTAAGACGGATCTGGTTAGGAAGAACATCCTTCCACAGGCTACATACAGCAAGATCGCTGGAATGATCATTGCCCGGCAGCCGAAATAAGTACCAAGTAAACTGACAATTGGGCGTACGTTGCCTCGCGGTATGCATCTGATGTCCGCGATAAGAAACTTTCACTTAAAACTAGAGATCTGCGAGGTCATTATGGCTTTCGACGCTCGCAGATCCTCACATGGAGATTTTTGAATGGCATTTACACTCCCTCCCCTGCCTTACGCCTTCGATGCGCTGGAACCCTACATCGATAAGGCGACAATGGAAATTCATCATGGCAAACACCACGCTGCGTATGTCGCGAACTTAAACAAGGCTCTCGAATCCGCGCCGGAGCTACAATCGAAATCGATCGAAGACCTCTTAAAAAACTTCAACTCCGTGCCTGAGTCGATCAAGACAGCGGTTCGGAACAACGGTGGCGGTCATGCGAATCATTCCTTGTTCTGGACATTGCTCGCGAAAGATCAAGGCGCTCCACAGGGTGATATTGAAAGCGTCATCACCTCGAACTTCGGCAGCTTCGATTCATTCAAGGAGAAATTTTCAGGAGCTGCGACAGGACGGTTTGGCTCTGGCTGGGCTTGGCTCGTGAAGGACTCAGCGGGCAAATTCGAGATTGTCTCTACGGCGAATCAGGACAGCCCCTATATGGAAGGTAAGAAGCCGATTCTCGGTCTGGACGTATGGGAACATGCATACTACCTGAAGTATCAAAACCGCCGTCCCGAATACATTTCAGCATGGTGGAACGTCATCAACTGGAACACCGTTAACGAACAATTGAAGTAGCTCGGACAGAGACGAGGCGGATGAAAGTCACGCTTCGTCTCTCTTCTCGAGCAGGCCGAGTCTGGCGAAATGCTCTCTGGTGGTTTCGAGACTTGTGTGGTGGATCGTGGTGAACCCGATCTCCCGCGCGGCTTCGACGAACATTTCGCGGTCGTCGACATAGATCGACTCGGAAGCCTGGACTTGGGCCAGATCTAAGGCTAGCTTCCAGATCTCACGGTCCGGTTTCCGCAACCCTGTGAAATGAGAGATCACCATATAATCGCAGAGCCGCCTCAACCCAAACTTCTTCACTCGATGTTGTGTAATTCCCTGCCCCTCGTTGCTGATCAACGCGAAGCCGAGCGTGTTGGCGATTCTCAAGTGCCGGAAGAACTCGAGGTTCTCGGGCCAGGGCTCGGAGGCTGCAAACGCGAACTCGCGAATCTGTTCCAAAGTGAAATCACGCGGAGCGAAGAATACGACTCTCGCGAGGTATTCATCGAACGTGAGAAAGCCCCTTTCGAAGCTGTCAAACATGAGGTGATGCCGGCGTTCCACTTCATCGACCTCGAGCCCGAACTCGGCACACAGAGAAGTCCGGAGGCGACCATCCCATCCATTTGTTCCCAGAACGCCTCCGATATCCGAATAAAGCATACGGAACCGTGGATGAGACATTTCATCAGGGTCGCATAGAGCAGGTTCGATGTGCGGAGTGGTCTAGAATAAAACAGAAACGTCAGGGCGCGTAGCTCAGCTGGTTAGAGCGCCTGCTTCACACGCAGGAGGTCCGGGGTTCGAGTCCCTGCGCGCCCACCATATAACCCGTTGAAGTTCAGGCATTTGCATTCTCCTTCAGACTAGCCCCTGTTGATATCGTTGATCAAAAGATGAGCAAAAATCAGTTGCTTTCATCGTTGCCGGAATTGTCATCGCTACTGGTTAAGATTGAGTCCAGCTTCTCTACTGCGCTCCGGACGGCAGCGGGGATTTCCTGAATGTAGATGTCGAGAGTTGTGGTAGCCCGGGCATGCCGAAGATGCGCCTGGACCTCCTTCACTCCGCCGTATTGGCTCAGATGTGTGCCGCACGTGCGCCGGCATGCCCGAAAGTCGATCCCAGTGATGCCGGTCTCATCTGCAACTTTCTTCAGGGCCGGCTTCAGTACGTCGGCACGGTAATTGTCCAGTCGGTACACACCGCCATCCGCATTGGGGAAAATGAACTCCCGTTCTGATGAGGGGTTCTGCATCGCTCGCCATTTTGCAAGACCCGACCGAATCGAGGCGGGTAAGGCCACAAATCCTGCCGATTGTTTGGTCTTCAGCGTCGGATATACCCGCCCGTCAATTGTCGACTCATCCAGCCGGAGCGCGTAGCCCACGACATCATCCCATCGGAGCGCGAAGAGCTCGCCTGGACGAAGGCCCAGCACAAGTGTGATTCGGACAATCAACTCTTCACGGAAAGGCATTCTTGAGAGGACCATCGGGATTTCACGCAATCCGAGATACCGCTTATTTTCAGCCCGGGTTTCTGGAGTGATCAGCTTTCGGGCCGGGTTCTTCGAAATGAAATCCTGGTCAACTGCTTCCTCAAGAATCGCCCGGCTCCAGATCACAAACTTCGTAACGACGCTTTTTGAGAATCGCTGAGCGAGGCGGTTCGCGATCATCTGCAACTGAAACTTCTCGATTTGCCCGAGGGACTGGTTGTGCAGAAATTGCACGCAGTACCGTTCGATATTGTCGATTTGCGTGTTACGCGAGGACGCCTTCCACTTCTGCTCGTACATCGGTAAGAAGCGCTCTCGCCAGAACTCGCCGAAAGTCATGACCTTCGTCGGTTCGGGCCGCTTCAGGTCCGACTGTCGGATAATGACTTGCCTGAGAGCGTCCTTCGCATCTTGGCGAGTCATCTCGGACTTCAAACCAAGAATGACTGCCTTGTGAGTTCGAGTCTCGCTGCCGTCGGGTTGAGTTTCGTAAACCCAGTAATGTCCTCTCCAGCGTTTGCGTGTCTTCCCGACGATCTGTAACGTTCCGTTTTGGCCGCGTTCACGTCCGCGTTTGACGCGAGATATCGGAATGTTGCGAGCACACGATTCAGCCACGGCCGTCTCCGATGTCTCCGGTGCGCCAGTAGTACTGAATGAAGCCTCTTACATCTACTGGCCGGAACCGCAGCAGCTTACCTGCCTTGACGGCCGGGATGCGCGGTGACTTTCGGGTCGCGTGATCGCGAACCCACGCCACAGACACGCCTAGCCACTTGGCCACTTCAGCTGGCCCCAATAGCGGCATGAAATCATCGCCATCTGCCGAATTCGTGTGCTCCGGTTGCCTCAAACGTCTATTGCCCCTCTCACCCACTAAAGAGTCCGAAAACTGAAAATTTCGGGCACGACCTTTGAAAAATATTTTTCTGCATGCTTGCCGCATATTCCACACTTGCTGTGGAAAGCGGAATTTTCCACGACAGTTTTGGGGCGCTTCAAGCCTAATAAGGTGCGCCAGAATGAGCGGCACGACACTTTCGGGGCACTCAGCACGACAGTTTTGGGGCGCGCTTCCTTGTTCCTTCCTGTAGTGCTCCTGTAGCTCTATACCTGTAGTCGGATCGCACGTTTGTGGAAAACTCGGAGCACTAGAAATTCTACTTGTGTCCGAATTTCTGAACAATACGACTGGTTGTATTTGAATGGCACTTTTGTCGGCCGGGTTCAGTTTCCGCGGAGTTCTTGTTAGTTTCTTCGTCGCAATCGTTCCGGGAATGGCATTCTCACAGCCAACCGCGGGCCTGGCGCACGACTTTCAGGAAGCGGAGAGGCTGTTCTGGCTCGACAACTGGGTGAAAGCCAGGAACCTATACGCCAATTGCGAGGTTGGCTTCGCGAAGTCCGATCCCGCCAAGGCTCTCATCTGCAAGTTCAGTCGCCTCAGGGCGGATGCGGAAACAAACTTGTCCTACTACACCGTGTCGAAGCTCATCGCGACCGACCTGGAGGCGCAAACAGCCCGGAACAGTCCAGAAGCACGACTGCGCGGCCTGATTGTCAAAGCGACGGCAGATCTCAGCATCCATGACCCAGTGCTTTCTGGCGAGGAGTGGGAGGAAGTGCAACGCCTAGCGCACTCGCTCAAAGAAGACGGATGGGAAACGCGGGCGAAAGGGGAACTTGGGATTGTCGCGTACTTGCGCGGCGATACCGCAAAGGCCGTCGCACTCAACACCGAAAGCTTTCTGAAATCGAAGGCCCTCAACGATGTTGCTGGAATGGTTCGCGCGCTGTCTCTGAAGGGAGTTGGGCTACTCGAGCGGAAAGCCGCCGACCAGGCGCTTTCCTATTTTGATCAGGCACTCGATCTAGCAAAAGCCAATCCGGACGTGCGATTTCCACTCATGGCATACATGGGCAAAGCACAGGCTCTTGAGTCTCAAGAAGACATGCAGGGTGCGGCGCGTCTGCTTCAGCAAGCTAACCAATTTGTCGAAAGCATCGGAATGACGGTCTACAAGGCCGACCTTGCGATTGCACTTGGAGTGCAAGCCGAGAGGCGTGGCCGATTCGCAGATGCAGAAGCAGAATTCGAACGGGCGCGTAGGGCAGCGACACTCGCCCACATGCCACGGCCTTATGCAGACGCAATGTTCCACAAAATTGAGCTACGAGAGCGGAACTCCGACTGGCATGGAGCTGAATTGCTCCTCCCTATGGCTTTGAAGGCAGATCGCGAACTTATCGACATTCAGTTCTTGCCGCAACATCTCGCGCAGGCGGCAGACGTCGAAATCCGGGTTGGCAACATTCGGTTAGCGAGAGAATACTTGTCGCAAGCGAGGGATGTGATTGAGGCCGCTCTCGCCAAGGCTCCAAGCCCGAACATCGAAAGATCTTTGATCTCCACCATGAGTGACGTTTTCATCGCGCAATTCGAGTTGGCACTCAATCAGGATCGAAATCTACCGACGGCATTCGAGATCGTTGAAAACGCACGCAGCCGGGTGATAGCTCAACACCTTCGTGCGGCGGACAAAGATTCAGCTGTGAGCACGGCCCGCACAAAGGCAATCAATGCTGAGATCGCATCGATTCAACTTAACCTGATATCGTCCGCACACACACCAGGGGAAAGAAGCGGGTTGTTGCAAGCGCTCGGCGAAGCCGAATCCGAACTCGACGCAGCACAGCTCAATCGGACGCGGCACTCGCATCCTAGCCGCACCATCCCTGTACGGCTTCCAACTATTCAGGTGTCCATGTCTCCGGATGAACTCCTACTGGAGTTCATCGTCAGCGAGAAATCGTCTTTTGTGCTTGCGGTAACTCGAGATACCTCTCGAGCTTACAGAATCACCGGAGCTAAAGATCTTGACTCGCTCGTCGCTCGGTACACAGAAGAGGCAATGCGTGCGGATCCGTTGCCGGAGAGCTCTCGACCTCAAGCAAGACGGCTCTTCGATGTAGCCTTGGGCGAGATTACTGAACTGGCCCAGAAGCAACGTGTAATTATCGTTGCGGATGGGGCGCTGAACTCGGTTGGATTCGACTCACTCATCGACGCGTCCAATCAATATCTCGTTCGCACTCACACCGTTTCATACGTTCCTTCAGCCACTGTCCTGCATATCCTGCGACACCGGCCGAGCAACTTGAGCGCAGCGTATTCAATCCTTGCATTCGGAGCGCCGGAACTGCCAAATCAGGTAGCCTCAGCGCATGAATCTAGCGCAACATCGAGCCGAGCCCTGCTCGACATCAGTGGCGGAGAAATCACTCGGCTTCGGTCTGCTTCTGGAGAGATCCGCACAATCTCATCTGAGTTAGGTGGGGCGTCGCAGGTCTTCTTGGGTGTGGCGGCAACGGAGGCGCGTTTCAAATCGGAGTCGATATCAAGTTTCCGCGTTATACATTTCGCGACCCACGCCTTCGCAGACGTGCATCATCCCGAGCGATCTGCTATCGTGTTGGCTCCCGACGCGAAGACTGGAGACGACGGGTTACTACAGATTCGAGAGATCCAGAACCTAACAGGATGCTGAAAAAGGGTTCTGAGAGGCTTCCATAAAGTCAGATCAGGGGATCTCCAATGTATACCCAAGCTCAAACGATCGCGTATACAACGTTTCTGCAAGAAGTTGTTTTTGGTGTAACCGACTAACCTGGGTCGAAAACCCCTTTTTCAGCATCCTGCTAAGTCTTAGAGCTGACCTTGTCACCCTTTCCGCGTGTGATGCCGGCAGTGGCCGTCAGGAAGGCATTCAAGGACTGGAAAGCCTAGTCAACGCTTTCCAATTCGCTGGAGCACGTTCTGTTTTGGCGAGCCGGTGGCTTGCAGATGACATGTTCACTGCATCGCTCATGACTGACATTTATGGCGAGCTCGGCAGGGGAGCAAGCGTAGCCGACGCGCTGAGGAGGGCCCAATTGGCAGCTCTCCAGAAATTCGGCGCTGCAGCGCGACCGGCTTTGTGGTCCGCGTTCTTCATCAGTGGCGAACCTAATACAAGAATTAAAGGACAATCACTTGAATCCCAGCACAGATGAGCGACAGGAGATCATCGCAGCATCAGCAGACATCTTCAGACGCCGCTTCTACAGTCCGACACTCGATGGCCTGAACCTCAACGCGATCTTGTCCGAACGCATGAGCGACCTCCTGATCACCGATTCGTTCGCAACAGATTTAGAAGACGTGTTCGCTCGATCGGGTGCGCGTCCCATTGAGATTTTTCGTGAACCCGACCGAAAGGTTTCGCTCTCGAGATTTTTGAAAGCCACCCTGTTCGAAACTCCGGAACGTGAGTACGTATTCCGGGATGTTCTCATTGGTGGCCGAGCTCGCAGGGCCGGCGTCGAGACCGGAGATCGCCTCACGACCGTAAACGGCGTTGCTCCGCCGTCGGAAGACACTCGAGTGAATGCGCACGACGTTATTGAAATCGGGGTCGAAAAGAAGAGCGGGATCAGCAGGGCCTTGGTGTTTCCGGCTCCGTCGTCACAGAAGACAGAACCTGAACAAAACGTCGAGTTTCAGAAGATATCCGAAGATATCGGGCATGTACGAATTGCCAGCTGGCCCGGCATCCTGGGAATCGAAGTGGCTCGTCAAACCGATGCTGCCGTTCGAGCTCTCAACTGCAAGCGCCTCATTGTCGATCTGCGCGGAAATTTCGGATCCGTTGGGGCTGGCAACCTCCGGTTGATGAGCTATTTCACGGCTGAGAGAATCCCAGTCGGCTATAGCCTCACGCGCCGGCGAGCGGAAGAAGGCTACCAACGCGAAGCACTGCCGCGTTTCGAGCGGATACCACGGTGGAAGATCCAAGGTCTGCCAATCCTCTGGAGATTCCGCAAGCTGGACAAGTCCATTGTCGTCGTAACAGAGGGCCTCGGGCCGCAAGCATTTCACGGCAACATCGTTCTACTCGTCAACCGCCACACAATCAGCGGCGCGGAAATTGTCGTCCAGTTTGCGAAAGAACACGGGCTTGCACTGATTGTTGGTGAACGAACTGCCGGGAAGTCATTGTCTTTCGGAACGTTTCAGCTCCCGCACGAGTACCGATTCACGCTACCGATCGGAGATTACGTGACGTGGTCCGGAATCCGGTTTGAACACCGGGGAATCGAGCCAGACGTTCCGACCCACTTCGCACCTTCAGGGCAAGACAACATTGACGGCGAGCTTGCCGCGGGAATTCAGATTCTACAATCCGGGGTGGCTTTCAGGCATTGCACCTCTAAATGAACTGATTTCGCATTTTTTCCCTGCGTTACTTGCGAAAATTTGTAAATCCTCCGCCAGCTATGTCAGCTGGTCCCTAGGGCGTTTCCCGTTACCTATCTCAGTTACGACTCTCTGGTCAGAGAGTCCGTGAGCGCCGGACAAGACGGCCCGGATTGCGACAGACAGCACTTCTAACCGGGTCGCACTACACACTTGGAGCGCTTACAAGAGCCTTCCCCAACGTGCCGACCTGCATGAGTGCACATAGGTTGCAAGGCGAAGCGCGAGGAGGATACGGTCTCTGGCAGAGCCCGTTTTTCCCCATCCCGCTAGCCCAGCTTGTTATCGTTCATCCTCTGGAAACTGCTTCTTGGCCACACTGAAGGTCGAAACTATGGAAGAAGGGTTCGTGACAAGTTCGTAGAATTCGTTACCACCGTTCACGATGACGATCTCGACGGTTCCCTGACCCCCCATTATGGAAATGGCGCCGGTGCAGTCGTCATTCACCGTATAGGAACCAGAGTCGCTTGCGTGTGTCACCGTACCGTTGTCATTGAGTGTTAGCGTGTTCGTGAAATTACCCTTACCGTCGAACTTCCAGCGACCGATGGCCGTAAAAGGTGTTCCCGCCGGTAGGAGAACGTGAGCGTCCAAAAATCCATACGCGCCTTTCAAGCTGGCATTTGAGCACTGCCTGGCTTGCGGATGGGGCGCAGCGCCGAGGGCAAACGTGCCGGCAAAAACAATCAAAGAAATGATCGTCTTTTTCCTGTTGATATTGGGTGCCTGGTTGCTCTTCGGTGAGGTGCTGTTCGTTGCTTCTTTCATGCTCATCTCTCTTTCGTGTCCCTTTTCTGCGGTCCGGCGATGGGTTGTAATCGTCCGCGGTAGACTGCGCAAAGTTTGTGACAGTCATGGACGGTCACAATTCCCCTGGCCTGCAAAGACACCCACAACCGAGTTCGGGCAGCAAATGTAGGCTACCCGCCATCCGGGCAAAGTGACAGTAGCGCTTTCATAGAATCAGCATGATCAGCTAACTTATTGAAACAAAAAGCGTTACTGGGGTGTATAAACGGTGTTATAGTAAGCCTCACCAGGAGATCCACTGCTTCCCCGGTCCTCCCACGCACCGAAGCTGGCCTTTGGGCCATTCGAATTCGACCCCGAGCCGGGCGAATTGCGGAAGCACGGATACAAAGTCAAACTGCCGTCCCAACCCGCGAAACTTCTGCAAGCACTGGTGGAGCGGCCCGGCGATCTGGTGTCTCGTGAAGACCTTCGCAATCGCCTCTGGCCCGGAGCAACGGCCGGGGACTTCGAACAGGGTCTCAACACCTGCGTCAACAAGCTTCGCCAGAAGCTCGGGGATTCAGCCAATCACTCGCGTTATGTCGAAACGGTGGCTGGCGCCGGATACCGTTTCATAGCGCCGACGAATCCGATGCATCGAGGTGTTCTCGAACTGGTGTCGGCCGCTGCAATATCGGATGCAAGGCCGCAACCTTTGCAGCGCAGATTCCGGCGCTGGCATGCCGCAGTGGTCGCGCTCCTCGCGTTTCTTGCTGGCGCAACCTGGAGGACCTTCCAGCATTCGCCTGCTCCCTCCGTGAAAGTGACGCAATTTCTTATCACTCCACCGAAGGACTACTATCTCGAAGGCGGCGGTATCCGCCAGTCCTTTGCGCTCTCGCCGGACGGTGAGCGGATCGCGTTTACGGCCAAAGACGCGAGCGGCGCATTCCGTCTTTTCCTACGCGAATTTTCGGAACTGGAGTCCCGACCGGTTGTCGACGGCGAGGGCGCATATTCCGTCGTCTGGACTCCCGACGGCCGGATGTTGTTGTTTACCGGGAAGGGCAAGCTGCGCCGTATTGCGGTAAACGCGGCTGCGAGCCAGATCCTCTCCGACGCAATCCCGTATTTTTCCTCCGCGATCCCCTTTGGTCCGGATCGCCTGCTCATCTCGAACCCCCGCAACTCGGGCGTGATTCCTTGGTCCGGAGGAACGCCGCGCCCCATTGCCCGGCTGTATCCCTGGGCGCAAATGCTGCCCGACGGGCGGGACTTTCTCTACACCGTTTACGATCCGCAGCTCGGTTCCCAGCATGCTCGCGTCGCCACGACGGGCGGCAACGATCCAGGTGTCGAGATCGTCCAGGCCGATTCCCGCGTCCAGTACACCGCTTCACTCCGCTCCGAAGGCGGCTATCTGGTCTACCTGCGTGCCGGAACGCTGCTCGCGCAACCGTTCGATCTCGCCGGGCGCCGTGTCACTGCGGAACCCAAGGCCATTGCCCGCCACGTTCCCTCCTTTGGTCCCACTGGCGCCGCCGACTTTTCGGTTTCGCGACGGGGCGTGCTGGCTTACCAGTCTTTTATCAACCGCTCGCAGTTCATCTGGGTGGACCGGACGGGAAAACGGCTTTCCACCGCCAGCCCCGCCGGGATCAGCGCCACCCATGCGCGACTCTCGCCGGATGGCCGCTGGATAGCCGCTGTGCCTTTCGACATCGAACGCGGCGTGCCCGAAATTTGGCTGTATGACGCAGTCAGTGGAGCCGGCCATAAGGTGGTCTTCGGACCCTACCTCACGGGCCCGGCCGTCTGGTCGCCGGACTCCCGCCGCTTGGTCTATACCGCCACCGCCGGTAGTATCTGGCCGCGGCTCAGTCTCATTTCGTTTGACGGAACGCCCGACAAGCAACCCCTACCCGATACCGGGTTCATGCTCCCAACGGACTGGTCGCCTGACGGCCGCTTCATCCTGTACAACAACTCGGGCCTGCCGTCGCTTACCCAAGGTTTTTCATCGGATGTTTTTGCCGTCGACATGGCCCGCAATCGGAGAGTGATTCCTCTCCTGAACACGCCGTTCCAAGAATACAACGCAGTCTTTTCACCGGACGGCAAGTGGCTGGCCTTCCTGTCCACTGAATCCGGACAAGACGAAGTGTATATGGAGGCTCTCGATCGCAGCAACGACTCCTTGCGCGTGACTGGGGATCGTTTTCTGATTTCACGTCAGGGCGCGCAGTGCCTGCGCTGGCGCAAGAACGGAAAGGAACTCTTCTACATGGGCTCCGACGGCCGGGTATATGCTGTGTCAATTGCTATAGCTGGGGGCAAAGTGCGCGCCGGGCAGCCGCAGCCGCTTTTCACGATTGATGCCGAAGCCCGGGCCGCCATTCACTCGGTTGTCTCGTTCGACGTTTCCTCCGATGGCAGCCGGTTCGTGATTCCTTCCATGACTCCTGGCGAGAGTTCGGCGATTGTTGTGCTTCAGAATTGGGAATCGCTGGTCGCGAAATGAAGTGATCGGTTTCTTGAGTGCCCTCTGGATACACCCACGACCCTGATCCGCACTGGATTAACGACCGGGAAGTCCCGTTCAGCCCGGGAATCCAGTAGCGCATCAAGCGCTCTTCCAAAAAGTCAGTACTGCGTGGCTGGGGCGCAGGCTCTTGAAAAGACTTGAACGTTAACGATCGAACGAGGATTGAGCCTGGAGTGCGCTCGTCATTGGGGCGATTAGAAAGCGCGAGAGGATCGGTGCAAATCGCTGCAAAAGAATGCCATCAGCGGGTGTGCAGGTCAGTGAAAGGAAGGCGCTCCTGCCTGATACAGAACTAACGCGATACTCTTCAGGAATAATCTGGCTGGAATTAGGCTCATCTAAGTGAGCTGCGCGGTTCAGCAAGGCCCAACCTAGATCGGGGACTGACCGGCCCAGTCCAGGCGGTCAGAAATCCGGTCGGACTCAGCAGCTCGTGTCGGGACACGAGCCTATGGAAGACGGGATCTGGTTCGCAGCTGCGAGAGCGTCTAACGGTGAGAATAGTTGCTGAATCAAGAAACAGAATGCCGGCACCCAAACAGACAAAAGAAGTTCCTACAAGCGGCTTAAGTGCGTTGATGAAGCGCTATTCCGGGGTGCAGCTAGCCACCCTCGTGGATACGTCCCCGGAGGGCCCTCAGTGGCTGCATGAAATTAAGTTCGATGGCTATCGGCTTCTCGGGTACGTTTTCGGTGGGGAATCACGGCTTCTTACCCGCAATGGCAAGGACTGGACAAATAAGTTTCCGTCGCTATCGGCGGCTCTCGAGAAGCTCCCCGTAAAGAACGTCGTGCTGGACATGGAAGCAGTGATGCTCGACGAAAAGGGAAAGAGCAGCTTCCAATCTCTGCAGGCGGCGCTAGGCGAAGGCGGCAACCGTGCCGATATTGTGGCGTATGTCTTCGATCTCTTATGTATCGATGATGCGGATCTCACCCAAAGGTCTCTGCTGGAGCGCAAGGAGCGGCT
Source organism: Bryobacteraceae bacterium (assembly GCA_045807925.1). Classification (GTDB taxonomy): domain Bacteria; phylum Acidobacteriota; class Terriglobia; order Bryobacterales; family Bryobacteraceae; genus Bog-105. The sequence continues at coordinate 107,772 of JBJMGK010000141.1, forward strand.
GCAGAGTCTCCTTAACAGCAATAAATCGGCGCTTCGTTACAGCGCGCACGTACTCGGCGACGGTGCGGAGATGTTTGCAAAAGCCTGCGAAACGGGCCTTGAGGGAATCATCTCGAAGGAAGCCAATGCGCCATATGTCGCGGGACGCCAAAGAAGTTGGCTAAAGATCAAATGTTCTCGGCGGCAGGAGTTCATCATCATTGGCTACAGTGATGCACGCAAGGGTGAACGCGCGCTCGGGGCGCTGTACTTGGCATATCAGAAGAATGGCACACTCGAGTACGCCGGTAAGGTTGGAACGGGCTTTTCGATGCAGAGTGCTCGCGAGCTAACGCAACGTCTTGCGAAGATCGGAGTGAAGTTGCCGGTATTGAGCCGTAGCGAAACGGCCGGGCTTGCGGCGGGTGAATGGAACAATTTCCATTGGGTTAAGCCGACACTGCTCTGCGAAGTTGCCTTCACCGAGTGGACTGCAGATGGCCGCATTCGGCATCCATCGTTTCAGGGCCTGCGCGAAGACAAACACTCCTCCGAAGTCAAGCAGGAGCAGCCCGTGAAAACATCGGCCATCCCCAAGTCTGCAACTGGAAAGAAAGACGGCGGAAGCATGATGCTAAGCGGCATCGCCATCACTCATCCCGATCGAGTGATTTCCGAAACTGGACACATCACCAAAGGCGAACTCGCCGAATACTATGCAGGGATAGCCCTTTTGATCCTGCCGCAAATCGAACGTCATCCTTTGAGCCTGCTTCGCTGTCCCTCGGGTATTGATAAACAATGCTTTTATCAGCGGAATCCCGGCCGCGGTCTGGGCTCTCACATTCGAACGTTCGAGTTCAAAAACAAAGGAAAGATCTATGAATACCTTTACATCGAGGATGAAAAAGGTCTGCTCGAGATCACCCAGATGGGAGGCATCGAACTTCACCCGTGGGGAGCCTCTGTCGACGCAATCGATTATCCCGATCGAATGATCTTCGATCTCGATCCAGCTCCCGAAGTTCCCCTGGAAGCGCTCAAGCTGGCAGCTCAGGATTTGAAGAAGCGCTTAAAGCGAAAGGGATTAGAGTCGACGCTCAAATGCACAGGTGGTAAGGGATTGCACGTCACGGTTCCACTCGCCGGTAAGTACAAATGGGCCGCCGTCAAACCTTTGCCGGCGCTTTGGCGGAGGAGATGGTGGCGACCGCTCCGGATGCCTACGTCGCCACGATGAGCAAGGCGAAGCGAACCGGCAAGATCTTCATAGACTATTTCCGCAACGACTATACGGCTACTGCTATCGCGGATTATGCGGTCCGGGCAAGGCCAGGCGCGCCGGTAGCGCTCCCGATCGAGTGGAAGGAACTGAAGAATCTGCAATCGGCGGATCAATTTACTATGAAGGACGTTTTGAGGCGCGTAAAGAACAAGCGAATGCCACTGCCGGTCTCACCGCAAACGCTACCTACCGAAAGCTGAACCGTCCGCCGTAAGGAACCGGCATCGCAAGTGGCGGACCGCATCCATAACTTGAGCAACGCCGAGATCGCGAATCGCCTGGCGAGCCTGGCGCAATTGCTTTCGGCGCAAAACGAAAACCCATACAAAGTCAAGGCGTACCAAAGAGCGGCAGCCAAACTTCGAACGCTCTCGGAAAGCATCGAGGAGCTGGTGTATGACGAAGTAGATTTGACAGCTTACGCGGGTATCGGAGAGGCCATCAGTAGTGCGATCCAGGAAATCGTCAGAACCGGTAATCTGGGCAAGCTCGAGAAGTTACGATCGCAGGCCTCGCCCGAACTCGCTAGTCTGGTCGACTACCCGCGCCTCGATCCGAAGAGCGTTCTTCGCGTGTATAAAAAGCTTGGCATCTCCTCTATTGATGCACTTCGCGAAAGGCTGGAAAATGGCGAACTGGAGAAGGCCGTTGGGCTTCGTACGGCACAACATATACGTCAAGGTTTAAGTGACGCGCATGCCGTCTTGTTGTACAAGGCTCACGATCTTCGCAAGGCTGTAGAAGAATTTCTACTGAACAGGTGTGGCGTGCGGGCTGCACAGGCAGTGGGAAATTACCGGCGCTGCGTAGAAGTAATCGAAGAATTGGCGTTTGTCGTCGATGTGGAGGACTTTGCAGCCCTTGTTGCCAGGCTTGAGCGCTATGGTGGACATACCCCGCTTTTAAGCTCGAACCACCAAACCGCTGCCTATTCGTTGTCGTCCGGCGTTCGATTGCGTGTCGATCGTGCGACGAAGGAGAATTGGGGCCTTTCTCTTATTCGGTGCACCGGGAGTGAAATGCACTTGCGCAAGCTCGCGAGCGTAACAGGCGCTCTCGAGTCGTTGGGGTCGAAAGGTCCGTTTCCCACAGAGGAAAGTCTGTATCGAGAATTCGGATTGTCCTTCATACCACCAGAACTTCGGGAAGGTCGTGATGAAGTGAGGCTGGCCGCCCGACATGCTTTGCCGGTCCTGGTGACCGCGCAAGAGATCTGTGGTGACCTTCACGCACACTCGACCTCGAGTGACGGCGCAAACTCTATCGAGCAAATGGCGGCCGCCGCGCGTGATTACGGATATGAATATGTCGGGATTACCGATCATTCTCAGAGTCTGAAGATCGCGCGCGGCGTTTCCGTGGAGGAGCTTTGGAAGCAGATCCGGTTCATCGACAAATTGAACCATCGGCTGAATGGTATTCGAGTCTTGAAGTCTGCCGAAGTCGACATTCTCGCCGACGGCTCCCTCGACTATCCCGATGATTTGTTGCGCGAGCTCGACTACACAGTTTGCTCGGTTCACTCTCGATTTAGATTGGGGAAAACGCAGCAAACCGAGCGTATCTTGTGGGCGATGGACAACCGCTACTTTCACATCCTCGGACACGGAACGGGCCGATTTCTCTTAAAACGTCCCGGCTACGACGTAGACATGGAGAGAATCATTCTCAACGCGAAGCGCAATAGGTGCTTCTTTGAAATCAATTCGAGTCCGGACCGGCTCGATCTATCGGCCGAGAATGCGCGACTCGCCCACAACGCCGGAGTAAAGATTGCAATATCGACCGATGCTCACAGCGTGGGCGAATTTGCCACCATTCGCTACGGAATCGAGCAGGCGCGTCGTGCCGGAATCGACAGAACATCTGTGTTGAACTGCATGGCCTTAGATGCCATGCTGAGCCTCTTCAAACGCTAAAGATCTTGCTTCATCATTGCTGATCAGTGCGCAGCTTTGAAGATGGGCCTGGGTTTGCCTCAACATTAATGATAACAGCGGCGTTTCACAGGACTGATCCAGAAACAGCACCACTAGGGTGGCTATCGCCGCAATGTCCCGGGTCGTTAGAAGTAGAGCCGGGCACTCAGCTGAACTTGCCGGCCTGGGGTTGAAGATTCGGTGATCGTTCCGAATTGGGCTGTGTTGACGAACCGGTTCGGGGTTCCCAGATTGATTTTGTTCAGACTATTAAAAGCTTCGATGCGGAACACGAACCCGGCTTGTTCAGAGATATGGAAGTTGCGAGCTACAGCTACGTCGAGTGTCTGCAATCCGGGGCCATAGACGGTGTTGCGGCCCGCATTGCCGAATGTATACGGAGCCGGTGCGGCGAAGGCCAGCGGATTAAACCATTGCTGGGCAGTGCCCGTGCCTGTAGTGAACACGGGTTGCCCAGTGTAATTGGCCCGAACGGGATTCTCGCCCAGAACGGTTCCCGTGTTTGCCGTATCGCCGAATACCGAAATGGTCAACGGGAATCCGCTTTGTGCCTGGTAAATACCGGAAAGCTGCCAGTTTCGAGTCAAGACTCGTGACCACTGAAATCGGTTGAGCGTAGGAGCATCGTAGACAACGCTGGCGGCCAGGCGATGTCGGATGTCGCAGCCGGGACCTTTCTCCGCATTGAGATCCCTGTTATTTTGCGGGACGGCCGCCTCAAACATAGGAGAGCGGAAATCGGGTGCGTCCGTGAGGTTCTTAGCGTATGTGTAATTGGCGAGAATGCTGAGGCCGCTTGCGTATCGGCGGCGCACGTTCACATATCCTGCGTCGTACCAGCTTTGTGCCGTGTTCTCGAGCCAGTTCACCGTGCTAACCGGAATTGCGTTGCTGACCACGGTCGTTCCGGCTGGAAAAACAGTGCCGGGCAGGAACGTTGCAACGCGGTAGGGACGGCGCGGCTGAATCAGACCAGGACCCGGAAGCGGATTATTGATCAGGTGAGCACGCTGTAGATGAAGCCCGCGAACACCCTGATAACCGATCTCAACAACGGTTTGGCTGCCGAGCGTTCTTTGGACTGAAGCAGTCCATTGCTGGACATATTGCGCCTGCTGGTAGGGATCAAAAGCAGTGAAGCTCGTCACGGTTTGGCCGACGATCGCCGGAGCGAAGTTCAGTGAGGTGATGCTGGGTGTGAAAGCGTCGCTTTGATTGGTTTCGGGGAAGATGATGGGGACGTTGTGCAGATTGTTGCACCACGTATTCATATCAACGGGCGTGTAGAAGATCCCGTACGCTCCCCGAAATACGATCTTTGATCCCGTAAACTGCTTCGCCAACCCAATACGCGGCGCGAAGTTCAACTTGTTTGCGTAAAAGAGACCCTTTGGAGTGCCGAGTTGGCCTCCGATGTAGGCGGTCAGAGCCGTCGGCGTTACGAAGAGACCAGCCCAGTCATTCGAAATGTCGGTCAGCGGGCTCATGAACTCATATCGGAGACCGAGGTTGACGGTGGTGGTTGTGTTTACGCGCCAGGTGTCCTGGATGAAGGAGCTGGCGTACCACTGACGTAGGTTCATGCGTGGCGAGCCGACTTGGCGTTGTCGGACAGCGGGAAGTCCGAGCTCCATGCTGGCGAGTGCGGAGCCGGTTCCGTCGTTCGACGCAGTGCGCGTCGTGTAGCCGCTGGTGAATTGGTAGTAGCCGCGGCTCAGCACATACGCCCACATGGGCCAGATGAAGCGCTGATACCCGGCACCCACCTTCATGCTATGACTTCCGACTTGCCAAGCCAGGGTGTCTCGACCTTCAACCATCGTGTCCCAACTCTGCATGGGCGTGGCTTGATAAGTATCTCCAAAGGCAGAGTAGCCCTGGACGTTGAAATACGGAGCGCCCCAAGCGCGCGACCCGCCGAAGCCAACGCCTTGGATTCCCAATTCGCTGATGATGTCCTGTGTATAAGCGTTCTCTTCAAAGTGAGTCATGGCCAGGCGCGAGAACGCGATAGAGGCGGTATTCACCATGCGCGGCGAGATAACGCGCGTCCAAACGACCCCGGCATTCTGTGAGAGGTTGTCGTGATTGAGACCGAATCCGGGGAGATTCTGTGGCAGAAATCCGTTCTCCGCGCCAGCGGAGTAGCGAAGGCTCAGAGAGTCTCCCGACGAGAAGATGTGGTCCACTCGAAGTGTGCCTTGATCGTTTAAATTGCGCTCATTCCGCTGGTCGAGATAGTTGTTGGAGTCATTTCCGGCGCCGACAACGGACGGAACTCCATCCATGAACATGGCACCCATATCCATCGTGTTCGGTCGAGGCACATACTTGCTGAGCGTCATGTAGGCGGCCTTATTGAGAAGATTCGCGGGAATAACGTTGCCCGGGAAGGGATCTCGAATAATGCCGCCTCTTCCGTTCGAACGGGAGCTAAACGGATTAAAGATATTCACGCCAGACTGGCTGAAATCACCGACGGACTCCTCGGTTGTGGGCACAGTGTCGATTGAGGTGTTAGCCCTTGTCCGTCTCAGTCCCTCGTAATTCGCGAAAAAGAAAGTGCTCTTTCGGAATAAGGGACCACCAAACGCCGCACCCAAATTGTTTTGGACAAGGAACTTCCCTCCTGGCATTTCGTTGAAACTATAGGCATCCAGTGCGCCATTGCGAAGGAACTCGTATGCGGTGCCGTGAAATCGGGAGGTTCCGGATTTCGTGACGATGTTGATCTGACCGCCTCCGGCACCGCCCATCTCGGCCGAGAATGTGCCCGTTTGGACCTGAAATTCGCGCACTACGTCTGGAGACAGGCTGAGGTTCTGAGTGTTGAAGGTCGGATCAGTGTTGACAACTCCATCGATCAGGAAGTAGTTTGCATTCGGTCGATTGCCGCCAATGGTCAAGGACGAGTTTTGGCCGGGGCGCCAGTAGAGAGGGTTCATGTTGCCGGTCTGGGCGCCGTGCCCCGTGTGCGAGCCGGGAACGGTGAGAGCCAGATCGAGGAGCATGCGGCCGTTGAGAGGCAACTGCTGTACAGATGTCTTTTCTATAACCTCACCGTTAGCGATATTTTCGGTTTTCAGGAGTTCGGCCGCGGCAGTCACATCGACGCTGGTTCGAGCTGTTCCTAGAGCAAGCGCAAGGTCAAGACGCATGGTTTGACCGACCTCGAGCCCGAAATTATGACTCAAAGGAGCGAAGGCTTTGGCACTCACCTCCAACTTGTATTCTCCTGGGGGAAGCCCAGCAACTTCAAATTGACCGATAGCATCGCTGGTTGTGGTGCGGTTCGCGCCCGTGGTGGCGTTGGTGACCTTGACTTCGGCGGCAGGAATTGCCTGGTGGTCAGGATCGGTCAAGACACCGTTGACGGTGCCTAGATTACTCTGTCCCCGAGCGGTTGAGCACAGGAGCACATATAGAGAGAGCTCTAGCGCGAGACGAAACCTCATACGAATGGAGTATACCTGTCATTTCTCCGGGCGTGATCAATCGAAACTTTGAGAGCTTTCAACATAAGCGGTCGTGGAATGGTCCTCAGCTCCGAGGCCTCGCTCGAACACCTTTGATAGCGAATCTGGTTCGGACTAGTTTGGGTATCCAGAAACTGTGGGCAGATACGGAACGAGAAGTCCCCCAGCGGCCGCCGAACGCGGGGCAACGACTAAGAGATGGACCATCGCCCGACCGCAGCATTCTCACATTTCGTGCAAGTATCTTCGGACTTTGGACCCGTAAACGGGCGGCGTTGGTTCCGCTGTCGTTTAAGACCAACGGCGATCCACCGCCTTCGGCCACCAGCCGCCCGGCGTGAAGAAGTGATGCCAGTCCAGCCTGCAGTCCTCCACCATTTGCAGTCCATATTCACATCTTTTGAGTTCAGCCGCGCTTGCGTTCGCTGTTCCGAAGGCGAATTTGCATCCGGCCTCTTTCGCCTGCAAGATGAGTTCGCGGCCCGGCGTTCGGCCGACGGAATTCAGTTCGATGGCGACTTTGTTCGCCGCTAGCGTAGAAATCAAATCTGTCGCACGTTCTTTCGGCACAGAAGGAAAGCCGCTCAGAATATCAATGGGCTCCTGCTGTACACGCGCCAGCACGGTGTCGAGGTTGTCCCCGTTCACATCGGCTATTACGTAGTCGAACTGATTTGCGCTTCTTCGGGACAAGTTCCTTGTCCAGCTGCCGTCGGAGGTCGCTAACCCGAAAAACACAGGCCGATGGCCTAGGGGAGCTAGCCATTGATCCACAGCACCATCAGTTCGCAATCTGCTCGCATCTGCCGTAATGCCGTATTGGACACCATCTTTCCGGGACTTGCGCAGCGCTTCGTCGAGAGTGAGTCCGGGCCGCAGATAGACGTGGTAATCGACCGTAGGCAGATTGTGGCGACCAATGTTGATGATTTCACGAAACGTCTCATCCACAACCGGAGCCGGTCCCGTATACGCCGGCAGATCATCCGCAAGCGCACGAACACGAACGCTCTTATACGCGACCTTGGAGCCGTCATTATGGCATTGCAGCGCGACGGTCCCGTGATCGAGAAACCGATATTTTTCGTCCTCGGCAGGGATGACCGGTGGCGTTGGTTCCACGTAGTCGACCAACAACTCGCCATTCAAACGTATCTGCACGTTCTTGCCCCGAACCGCCACCCCCATGCGAAACGGCTTTCCGTCCGGAACCAATTGCTTATACATATTCCGAAGGCCGTAGAGCGAGCCCGTCTTCTTCCGTTCCATGTAACCGCCGTCGCCCTTTGCGGTGTTGTTCACCTGAACCTCGAAACCCTTCTCCGGGAAGCCACTCTCCTGGTACGCCGTGTGAAAGTAAACACCGGAGTTGCAATCTTGCTGCGTGATCAGTTCCACCTCAAGCTCAAAATTCTTGAAGCCCGCCCCGTGAACCGGTCCCACGTAGAAAAGATGTGAACGAGGGCCGCTGGCGGTAAGCATGCCATCCCTGACGGTCCACGAACTCTTGTGTTCGCTTGGTTTCCAGCCATCCAGGGTGTGGCCGTCGAATAATTCAGTCCATTGAGCTGTGCTTTCCGCATGCAGCGGAATTGAGGTTGCGGCCATCGCGCTGACGAAGCCGCGTCTTGTGAGTTCTTGACGGAAGTTTCTGCTGTTCATGCGAGAAGGTCAGTCCATTGTTTCAGACCCGGCCCCGTGTCATACGGCCAAGGATTTACAAATCCGCGAAGATCTTGCTTCACAGTGGTGCGAGTGTAAGGCAGATACGGAACGATAAGTCCCGTTCGCGTCTGTAGGCAGGATGTGTAAGCACATCCTGCCTACACCGGAGCCATCCGTTTTCCGTTCGTCTGCTTGCCATCCACACAGGTTCCCGCGTCGAATACAAGCGCGGCTGTCGGCATGACTAGCGCTTCAAGACACCTATTACCGCGACTCGGCGTGCACTATAGCTGGAGACGACTCGATACATCTTCGATCGGCTTTAGACCTGTTCACCGCAGGGGCGAATTACGTCTGATCCTGATCGACGGTTCACGACCGCAAGCCCGATTGGGGCCGGTACTTGGCTTGGGCAAAGGACGAATCACAGGTGGCGAGATGATACTAGGAACTGTGATCGCACGCACTCTGCTGCTAGCCGCGACGCTTGGCGGCGCTCTGCTCTACGGCCAGGACCTGACTCCCAAAGAGAAAGAACTGGTGGACGCCGCGCTGCCTACTAAGGCGACGGTTAAGCCCAAAAAGCCGCGACGCATGTTAATCACGAACCTCTCCATGCGCGACGGCCAACGGTTCAAAAGCACCTCGTTTGCTATCCGTCCGATACACAATTACGCCTTCGACCAGATGGGCAAACGAACGGGCGCTTATGAACCGGTATTCAACGACGACACTGAAATGTTCCGTCCGGAGAAAATCAAGGAGTTCGACGCGATCTGTTTCCTGAATTCGAGCGGCGTGCTCTTCGAGGATCCGGAACTGCGGAAGTCGCTGCTTGACTATATAGCCCGCGGTGGAGGGATTGTGGGAATCCACGATGCCATTGCCACCTTTGTCCAATGGCCGAAATATGATCAGTGGCCGGCCTTCGGGCAGATGCTGGGCGGCACCGAGAACGGCGGTCATCTGTGGAACAACGAACCAATTACCATCAGAATTGACGATCGCAAGAGTCCTCTCACCGCCATGTTTCACGGACAGGAGTTTGCCGTCACCGACCAGTCTTTTCAACTTCAGGAACCTGGGAATCTCCGAGAGCGTTTGCACGTGTTGACCAGCATTGACGTCGAAAAGACTCCCATGAAGCCCACCAGGAAAATCAATCCTGCTCGCGCAGAGGACAAGGATTTTCCGGTCACCTGGATTAAATCCTATGGAAAAGGACGTGTTTTCTACAGTGCCCTCGGGCACGGCGCTCCCGTGTTCTCAAATCCGCTTTTGTTGCAGCACTTTCTAGCTGGTATCCAATACGCGCTCGGCGATCTTAAGGCGAATGACGCTCCGACGATAAAATCGGCGGCGAAAAAGTAAGCGGGAGGAGCTAAGCTGAGCGCGTTAATCCTGAGCAAGAGAAGGCCTTCGATGAAGTCCGTCGAAAGCCCCGATTTTTGTGCTGGCGGGTGGAGACATTTTCGAAATCGCCGGCTTGCTGTGTCAAAAGCCAAATCCTGTCACGAGCCGGATCGCTGATTCGTCGGTCCGCGCCCCATATCAAACCCGAACGCATAGATCGTTCCGTCGGTGGTTCCGACATAGACTTGACCTGATCCCGCCCAGAAGCTCTGCCCGGACACCGGGGCGGTCATCGCGTTCCCGCTCTGCCAGAGCGTGCGCCCTGTTGCGCCATCCAGCGCGTAGAGCTTTGCGGAAGCATTCGGAGCGCTGGAGACAACAAAGACGACGTCGTTCACCACAATGGGCGTAAGCGGCGCAGCGAAATTCTCGGACACCCAGGCTGGTTCGGCGGAGAACTTTCCGCCCTCTTCCTTGACCTTCAATGCAAGGACGGCGCCGCTGGTGACAAGGCCATTCCTCTGAGCGCCGGGCAAGCTTCTCAGCGAACCGGTAATTGGAAGGAGCATCCATCGCGTGGTGCCGTTCACCGATGTCGCAGCCGGATGCCCAGCAAACCGCGTTTCGCCCAGTAGCGCAACCGATGTTAGCAGGGCTGTTGCGTGATCATCTCCGCCCAGAGAAGCAGCATCGAGCAGCAGAACTCGTCCGTCCTTAGTCGTCACGGCAGCCAGTTCGCGCCCGTTATCCCCAAACAGAAGTGGCGCCGAAGTCAACTCGACGCCTGGTTGCATGAACCAGTCTTTGATCGTGAGGCTCTTCGCGTCGAGCGCTACGATTGCATTGGCGTATCCTCCGCTCTTGACGGCGCCTGCGCCTACGGCAGCGATCAGTGTGCCGCTGGTTGAGAACGCAATCGACCCGAGCGGGTTGCCACCGTTCGTATTCCAAGACTTGATCGTATTCGCGCCTCCCGAAACGTCGATTGCCCAGATCCCGCTCGGCGCGCTGCCGCAGCCTCTGCTGGTTGCGGTGTAGATCATGTCTCCCACCGCGATCAGATCCGAGAACTGTACACCCGGCGGCACAAAGCTTATCGGCTGTTGCACATCCTTTCCCGATACCAAGCCCAGCTTATGCAGTGTGCCATCGCCGCTGATCAGGTAGGCGATGGGTGAAGGGCGGAACAAAGTGCCTCCGCCTCGGGAAGCCAGCGCCACCGCGGCTGGATTCGTAGGGAACGGCGATGGAGGAGCAGGGGCAGCGGGAGTAGGCGCTGGTGTGGATGCCGGAGCTACCGGAGCTCGGATCGCCGCGGCGCTTGTACGGCTGGATTGCGGAAGCGGTATACCCTGAGCAGGCTCGCCCACAGCGCTGCTGAAATAACGCGCGCCCCGTCCACCGCCCCGGGGGGACGCAGCGGGCGAACTCGTCAGAGTTACCAATCGGGTGGGTGCCCCGGTTATTTCTCCGGAGCAGCCAGAACTCGCAGGAGGGACTGCAACCTCAATGCGCCGCGACCAAAACACATTTCCCGTGTCGTTATCGAAAGCCGACACGAGATTCGCGGGTCCGGCCACAATTGAAAGGGGAGTGAAGATATTCACTCCAGTAGCGACGATACCTTGGGTAAGCGCAACACGTTGACCTGCGGGCGTGTCTAATTTTGCCTTCCACTGCAGCGCGAATCCGGGCCGGCGCAATGATTCGGTCGAGATGTTCGTCGTGCGATTCCAGGATGAGCGCTGCGCGTCGCCATACGCAGTTGCCCACTCGTTCGGATTGCCGCCGCGCTGACCCAGCAGCGTCATCGCAAGCAAGGTTAGTGCGACGACTCCTTTGAGTACCGTTCGCGAACGTGCAGACATTCCTTATTTTCCTTTCTGAGGAGTGACGCCAAAGCTGTATAGCGTCCCGTCAAACGTTCCTAGATACACACGTCCGTTAGCGACAGTCATGCCACTAAAATGACTCCACGACTTTATGGTGTCGGCGCTCGACCATAGTTCCTGTCCCGTCTGCCCATCGAATGCATAGATGGTCGCGTGACGCGATGCGGGAATCCGCCGCTCCGCATAAGGATTGAGAGCGCCCCCGATGAAAGGGCCTTTCCCCTCATTCCACGCGATGTCGGGAAGTGTCTGCGTCGAGTCTTCACCCGCAGCGTATGCCAAGACAATGCCGTTGGCCACGATTACCTCCTCGGCCATGTCCATGTCATGCGAAAGCCAGGCGGGAACTAGGCGCCATCCGCCCCCACTACTCTGCTCCAATTTGTAAGCGGCCACTCCGCCCATCTTCGGACGGCCGTGCTCTATCGGCGCGTGGAAGCTACGGCTGACCGGGCCCCAAAACGGTACAAGCAGCCATTCGGTTCCCGTTTGATCCTGCCAGGCTGCCATCGCTCCCCAAACTCCCTTCGCATCGAATCCCTGATCGTCGTTGCACAACAGCGGAGTCGTGTACAGAGATGTGCGATGGTCCTCGCCGCCGAGTGCATCACGATCCAGAAGCCACACGCGGCACTCTTTGCTCGAGCCGGCGAGAAAGTGCTTCCCGTGATAATCAAACAACACAGGCGTGACGTTCAGGTCGAGATCGCGGGCGGCCATCCATTCGGCATTCGGCGGTGCGAAGTAATCAGCGAGCAGAAGTTGCCGATTCTCGTCCACTTTCGCGGCAACGATCGCGTTCCCCAGTCTGCCCATGCTCGGATCAAAGGCGCCATCGCCAGTCACCATGTATGCGGTATCGTCTGGAGAAACAGCTACCCCTCGGCGTCCCCACATACCGCCGCCCGCGGGACTGAAAATGCTCGACTTCCGTGTTGCGAGATCGAAGGAATAGAATGCGTTCAACAGTCCGCCGCAACCCTGTCCCGTAGCCGTGTAGACCACCCCGTTAACCACGTTAATGGCATACGGCTTGCCGTTCGGAGGCATAAACCGCTCCGGCGCTGAGACCTCGGCGCCGTCGGCCGCATTGATCTGCTGAAGACGCCCGTCCCAACCGATTGCATAGACCGTGTACTTGCCCGGCGCGACTTC
>JBJMGK010000142.1:0-15400 GCA_045807925.1 Bryobacteraceae bacterium
CCGCGTTCTCGCGAATGCGGTTCCGGTACGGCTCGGCGAACTTCGGATAATCGAAGATCCGAATCTTCCGCTCAAACAGCAAAGACGTCATTCCCCCGGCAAAACAGATACCCGGCAAGGTGCCGAAAATCAACATGCGGTCAAGGCAACCCAACACTCCTTCAATCTGAGCGGCGTATCGCTCGGTTAAGAGTTCTTCCCCCACTCCGAAATCATAGCCAGACCTGTTTGGTTCCGGCTACGCCGGGTTAGGATTTATAACTTGGAAACCAGGACCAGCCGTGTGCTGACCACCGATGCCGACAACCTGCCCTATTGGTCGCCTGATGGAACGCGCATCGTATTCACGCGCAGAGAAAACGACAACTTCGACATTTTCACGATCCGGCCAGATGCCACCGATCTGAAGCGCGTGACCAACTTCCCGGCTAATGATGCGCACGCTGTATGGAGCGGTGACGGCGAATTCATCCTATGGACGAGCGGCGAATACGGGTTTCGTGACGAAGCCGCCCTCTACGACCAGTCTTTTCAACCCTACGGGTCTATCTGGATCATGAAGGCAGATGGTACCGGAAAACGCCAGCTTACCGAGAGTCATTGGGAAGACTCCATGCCCTGTTTCGCCAGTGGAGAACATATGTTGCTCAAGCCGCACTGACATGAGATGCCCCATCGCGACGAGCGCCGCACGCAGAGCAACGCGTGCTGCTCTCAAAGATATTGCCGGCACTTTTGCTCCTCAAACTTCAAGGGGAAAACCACTCGTCTTTCGAAGCTTGCTGCCAGGAACCGAGATGCCGTACGACAAAAGGACATCACAAGTTATGTGCAGTCTGATATAGAGTTCCATCGCGCCATTTTGGAAGCGGCTGGAAACAAAGTACTCCTTAGGTCCTGGGATGCCCTGGATTTGAGGTAAGAATCCGAATTCGCCTGGCCGAGGCGAGTGTAAACCTGCTTCAAATACGCGTCCGTAGCGGTTCGACTTGACGGAAGTTTGCCGGTCGCTCGACCTGGGAAGTGTTGGGCAGATACGGACCGAAAATTCCCGATCGCTCCGCAAAACGTCTCTGGGTGGCCCGTCATTCGCTCGCAATTTGGCCGGTTGAGGACGCAACGCTTCGAGCTGATGTATCATCGGCCTTTCAGGCAGCAAATCCACCATCGATCAGAAGAGAAGCTCCAGTTACGTACCCTGCTTCCGGACCCGCGAGGTAAGCCGCCATCGCAGCAATCTCGTCTGCGTGCCCGTAGCGCTTCACAGCCATAAGCCCAAGTAAAATTTCAGCAAATGGGCCACTAGCCGGATTTCCCTCGGTATCCACCGGACCCGGTTGGATATTGTTGACCGTGATCCGCCGCTCACCCAGGTCGCGAGCCAATCCCTTGGTGAAACTGGCTATAGCGCCTTTTGTCAGCGCGTAGACCGACCCGCCCAGGAAGGGCATCCGATCGCTATTGACCGAGCCTACGGTTATGATGCGTCCACCGTCAGGCATGTGTCGCAAGGTCTCCTGTACCGCAGTAAAGACGCTACGCACATTAACTGAAAGCGCCTTCTCAAACTCATCTACCGGGAAGTCCGCAATCGCGCCTAAGGAAAGCACACCCGCGTTGTTCACCAGAATGTCGATCTTGCCAAAATCCTTGGCAGTCGCTTGTACAGCGGCGCGTACAGCAGTTTGGTCGACCGCATCAGCCTTAATCGCGATCGCCATCCCGCCCTCGTCCGTGATCTCCTTGACGACCTGCCGCGCACGTTCCGGCGAGGAACTGTAAGTGATCGCGACCGCCGCGCCTTCCTTCGCCAGTCGTCGGGCAATCGCCGCGCCGATGCCGCGAGACGCTCCCGTCACCAGTGCCGATTTTCCGGTCAGTGTTGCCATCCTCATTACCCCCTCAGCCGGCTTTTGGTCCGGAGCATGATCTTACCAACACGCCACGCACAAGTTGCTGCAGCGTCCGCGCTAAGACATACATCCCGGCAACATGAAACCGTAGTTCTGTTCCTGGACCTCTTATTTCTTCCTGGCTGAGCTTGGCGGCGTACGACGGCCATGATTTTGTCCTAGTTGAGCGTATAATCGGCAAGCCGCAAACTCGCGCGTTAGTCCCGCGAAGTCCCTTGTAATCGCGTTCCCGGCTTGCACCTCGATATGAGTTTGGATGTCAGCAACAGGTGGATGATGAAGGCTGATGAGGACGAAGTCCACCGATCGGGGAAGTCTTTGTAGTTGCTGTGTTAACCAGCGATTCTGGTCAGAGCCGGGGAGAAGCGAGGCGTCACTATCAACATTGATGGCATAAACGCGGGCGCCAAGCTGAACCGAGTACCAGCGCCGGTTTCGAAACTCTGGAAAGGCGGTCCACCAGTTCTCAAGGCATTGCTGCGGATTAGGACCGTGGAATTCATCATTCCCCAACGCAGGGTAAACATGGATGCCGGAGGCCCGCCAAGGCTGCGACTCTCTAGCGTAGACTTCGTAATCGGTCACCACGTCACCGGCAAGCGGGACGTCGCCGTTCAAAAAAATGGCCGCCGGCGCCTCGCTCGCGAGCTTGTCCACGAGCCATTTGCGCACTGCGGGATTTGTAGCCGTCGTGTTCTTCGGATCAGTGAAGCGCATATCGCCATAGGCGATGAACGTGACCGGCGATTTCAACTCTGATTCAGGAACCGTGAACGTCGGGCCGGGCTCGCTGAGCAGGTTCGACGTGGGTAGGTCGGCTGCGTGGTTCTGGGCCGCGGCGAAATAGGCAGAAGATGCCAATAACGCGGCAAAAGCGATCACGGATTTCATTGGTTCAACTTGTACACCTGGAGCGCGGCATTATCCTCAGGCGTCTTGGTATGGATGACATAAAGCTGCGCAAGATCGGGAACGAGCACCGAGGTCTTCCCCGCGTTGGTCGTGAACTGTTCGACCGCTTTATAGGTATCCGGCCCCTGCTGCTGAACAATAGTGAGTCCTCCCGAACCCGAGACGTAGATTCGGCGGTTCGCCGGGTCAAAGATCATGTCGTCGGCAGTTTCGATGCAGTCCATCGTAGTGACGAGCTGGCCATTTTCGGTATTGATGACCAAGAGTTTGCCGGGTTTGCGGCCTGCAACGAAAAGCCGATGATTTTCTGTATCGAGCTGCATGGGTGTGTTCAGATTCAAACCGGGGATGGACCAGACCTGGCGAACTTCGTTCTTGTCCAGGTCGACGACGCCGATCTGATTCTTATCTCGCATGTTGACATACAGCAGGTGCTTACTGTGATCGATCGACATGGCCTCCAGGTTGTTCGATTCAACACGGATACGCCCTACGGTTTTTGACTCTGCGGCAGAGACAAGGGTGATATAGGAATAGGGTTGTTTGCCTTTGCGGCCGCCGTTTCCGATGTAGAAAATACGTGTTTCGGGATCGTAGATGCCGGCATCCGGTCCCGGCTCGAGAGGGATCCGGGCTACCAAATGAAGGTCCTGCCCATCGAGAATGCGACAGGAGTCATCGCCGCCATCGACGCACACTTCATCGAGTGCTCGGCAACACTGACATCATTTATTCATTTGTCACTTCATCTGCGGTGATTCATACTGTGCCGTATGAGTCCTGGGCAAGGGACGGGAGCCCCGCTTGTCTCAGTGGGAGACCACGATGCACTGGGTACGCCACTGAGAGAAGACCTGCACGAGATCTGGCTGGACCGGGACGTGAGCTGGTTGCAGTTCAATGAGCGGGTTCTGGCCGAGGCGCTTGACGAAAGAATTCCTCTTCTGGAACGCGTAAAATTCCTGGCTGTCGTGACTTCCAACACCGACGGGTTCTTTATGAAGCGGCTCTCTGTGCTGCGAGAGAGCAGTAGCCATCAATCGCGATTGCTGATTCACAAGCTCAGAGAGCGAATCATTGCAACTTCAGAAAGACAGGCACGTTGTTGGAACGAGCAGATTCTGCCCGCCCTAGAGAACAACGGCATTCACATCCGCGACTGGGACGAGCTGACGCTCGATCAGCAGGCGGAAGCATCTGAGTATTTCGACAGTCAGGTCTATCCCGCGCTCACACCTCTGGTGATGAATTCAAGCGAGGCTTTTCCGTTTGTTTCAAACCTATCCACTTCCCTGGTATTTACCGTAAGCGACGCCAGCATCGACGAACCGCTTCTTGCGCGCATCAGGGTACCTGCTGAATTGAAAAGTTGGGTTCCGCTGAAGGTGGACGCCGAACAATCGCGACCAGCTTATATCGCCTTGCACGAGATCATTCGAGCCAATCTGGGAAAGATCTATCTGGGTGTGACAATTGGGTGGCCCGCCCTGGTCCGCATCACCCGGGATGCCGAAGTGGACGCCGATGACTCCGATGACAACACAATTGACGAAGTCCGAAGGCAGGTTCGTCAAAGGCGTTTCGAGCCGGTAGTGAGGCTCGAATTTACGGAGCACGTCGATCCGCGGATCCGTGCTCTTATGACAGGGCATTTCGGGCTCTCTCCAGACGACATCTACCACGCTCCGGATCGCTTGAAGTGTTCTACCCTTTTCGAGTTGTCCGGACTCGACTTTCCCGAATTGAAGGACCCCACCTGGCAGCCCGTAAAGCCACCGGCGCTCCAGAAGTACCTCGACCTTTTCGCGGCAATCCGAGCAGGCGACGTGCTTGTACATCATCCTTACGAGAGCTTTGATGAGAGCGCCGAAGCCTTCATCGTGCAGGCATCAGAGGATCCGAACGTCGTGGCAATCAAAATGACCGTGTACCGGGTTGGCGACGACACACCGTTCGTCCGCTCTCTCATTCGAGCCGCTGAATCGGGCAAGCAGGTTGCTTGCGTCATCGAACTCCGGGCCCGCTTCGACGAAGAGCGTAACCTGCATTGGGCCAATGCACTGGTCAAAGCGGGTGCTCATGTCAGTTTCGGCATCAAAGGATTGAAGATACACGGAAAGACGGCCGTTGTGGTGCGCAAAGAGAACGATGAACTCCGGACGTACGTTCACATCGCCACCGGCAACTATCACACGAAGACGGCCAAGCTTTATACAGACGTCGGCCTGTTTACTTGTGACGGAGCGATTGCGCGCGAGGTTGTCGGGTTCTTTCACCACTTGACCGGACATTCGAAGCCGCCGGTATTTAGCACGTTGCTTGTGGCTCCTTTCGTTATGCGCAAGCGCTTCCTGGAACTCATCTCTCGCGAGGCAGAGCATGCGCGTCAAGGGCGCCCAGCCCGTATTATCGCCAAAATGAACCAGCTCGAAGATCCGAAGATTATTGAGGCGCTTTACGATGCCTCCGCCGCGGGCGTGTCCATTGACCTCATTATTCGCGGCTTCTGCTGCCTGCGTCCGGGCGTGCCGGGCCGTAACGAGAACATCTCGGTCCGCTCCATCATCGGCCGTTTCCTGGAACACTCCCGAATCTATTACTTCGCAAACGGTACTCGCGGTCTTTGGGATGGCGAATTCTACATTGGCTCGGCGGACTGGATGCATCGAAATCTTTCGAAACGAATAGAAGTCGCCACTCCCGTTACGGCGCCCGAGCCCAGACGGAGACTTGCGGAGATCCTGGAACTCTACCTCAAAGACCGTCGACAATCGTGGCTGCTTGGAAAGGATGGGGAGTATCACCGTGTTCTGGAGGCCCATGAGGACGACGCTCAAGATTCTGGGATTCACCAGAGATTAATGAATCTGGCTTCGAATCATTCATCTCATGACAATCGTCCGGGCTGAGGTGAAACATTCAGCGGAAACGACCTACGAGCGACCACTTCTGGTCTGCCGGTTCGATGGCAGGACGTATAGCCGGGCCTGGAGCATCCGTTTCACACTCCACGCTCCAAGCACATCAGCAAACAGTGCGGTTCGATTCTTGAGCTGCTTCGCGCTTTCCGTTGAGGCGCTCCTTCAGTTCCTTGCTGGGACGGAAGGTGGCTCTCCGGCTGGCGGCGATCTGTATAGTCTCGCCCGTACCTGGATTGCGTCCGGTTCGCGCCTTCGTTTCTTTCGCCTCAAGAATGCCAAACCCTCGTAGCTCAACCCGGTCAGCACCGGCCAGCGCATTCGATACTCTGTCCAATATTGCGTCTAGGGTGCGTTCAACTTCGCTCTTCGTTTGACCAGTGGCTGTTGCGACCGATTCGACTAATTGTGGCTTCGTCATCTCGATTCAGGATATAGAACCCGCTACCGTCAAGAGCATGCATGGACACGGTTTGTCTATCGGGAGTGAGACCGCCGGGGGCGTTCAGAACGTTAGAGCCGAGCGGATCACCTTCTAAAGGCACCGACCACAGAGTGCCGATTAAAGCGAATGGTGACCGCGGGGCCGATGTGTCGGGGGACCTGTTTTAGGATGACACCCATGGGCAACCGCTCTGTTCGGATTGTCATAAGAGCTTGCCGAATTTCCATCATGAATTGTTTGCCAGCAAGAACTTGAATTGTCTGACCTGAAAACGGACGCTCAGAAGTTAAACCTTGATAAGGCGACGTTCCTGCCATGCGCTTTTCGGTGGTGTTCCTGACTGGCAGGACCTTTCCATGCAGAACATAGCGTCGTGGCGAGAATTGCCTTCCCCTCCCGGCCACGGCTCCCGATAACGGAGCTTTGGGCGTGACCTGCCCCCAAAAACCGCACACGGGTATATCGGAATTAAGCTGAGCTAGTTTGTGGCTTCGCCCTCATGAACAGCTGCGAACCGCGGAGTGGGACCCGACGTTGAGTAAGCGCATGACGGCATCATCTTGAATCCGCCGTGCTACTTTCGCGAGCAGCAGATAATGCTGAACGTTATCGAAATAGGCCTTTAGATCCAAGTCAATGACGCGCATCTTCTCTTCGAAATCGCTTGGCGGGCTGTGACGATTGCTAGTGCGGCGCAGGAAGCACCATTTCTCGGGCGTGGAGGAACATTCCCAGGGGGCGGGCAGGCGGCACTGCCAAGGCCAAGACGGTGTCAAATGATGCGTACGTACGCGAACGCTGTGAACTGGAGGAAACTATCTCGTCGGCTTACCAGCCTGCATCTTAACGGTGTCGTCAAACGACAGTTCAACTGTTGCCGTCTCGCCGGGTTTGATATTGATCGGCTCAAGTAATGGGATGCTGTGGATACGCTCGAGGTCACCGGCTTGGCGCCGGGTTAGAGAAAGGGACGTCTAACGGACGTATAAACATGGCAGCTACGCGCCATTCGCCGTGCACCTTCTTCCAGACGCGCAGCAGTCCACTCTGAAACGCAATGTGCTGTGGCGCCGGTGCTTCCACATTATATTCCAAGTTGGCGTAGGAAAACTCATACGCCATGTCCCCGGAACCCGCCAATTCAATCCGTTCGGGATGCACAGTGACTGTCTCGTTTTTGCGCTTCTGCGCCTGTACGGAAGGAAACGGCTCGATGCGTTGTGAGCCAACCTGTGGCCTGGGGAATGCTCCACTCCAAAATATGCTGTCGTCTGTCCGCTTGATCTGCTGTTGAGGACGTGCGATCAGTTCCCGGATTGCGGCTTCATCAGCTTTCCGGTCCGGACTTTGATTCTGAGATAGGCCTAGAACGGAAATCAACATGCAGAAAGTTAGCTTCAGTCGCACGGGCAAATGCTCCTCGAATCTCTGAAATACCGCAGCATAGCGTATCACAGGAAGTGCGACGGGAACGGCCCGTGAACGCCGGTCTTCTCCGTTAAAGTTGAGTTGCGATTCTTCGCGGTCGCCCAGCCAATGAGTTGGGGCATGATTCGTAGCGTGTCCTCACGCATCGCCCTTGTGCCTGCCCGGATCTCGCGGAACGTGGACGGCGTATCTTCGCAAAGAAACAGGGTGGCGTGCCACGTCTCTAGACCGCGTCAGTCGTATCGACGTTCTCTTGTCGGATCGTCGCCAACCTGGAAACTGTGAGCCATATACGGAGCGGTAAGTCGGCATTGGGCATCCCATCCATCTACACGGTGGTACATCGGCACGTTCCATATGGCGCCAAGCCATAGGCATGGCGCTTTGCTTACGAAAAGCGTGAGAAACAGGTTGAACAAGACTAGGTGAATGCCTTCCCGCACCAACCCGCGGCCGAACGAACTGAAGGCACTCGCCGTGATCAGCGCCTGGGGTAAGGACGTCAACAAACAGCAATTGAAATGGTCCGCGGCATCACTTCACCTGAACCGGGATTGGTACCCAATCATACGGTATTCGGCGAATCCCGATCTGGTATGAATCAGGTCGCAAGGAGCTGAGATCGAGCCGGACGTGTAGAAGGGTGTTGCCGTCCTTCAAAAATGCCCTACCCGAGGCGTGAACATCGGCTTGCTTGCCAACCGAATTTAAAACCTCGACTTGGTAGTCGCCCTCTGGGCTTGCAAACGGGAGAGTGATCATCAAGTCCAGTCGCTTTGCGGGCAAGTTGATCGTCGGGCTTGCAGGGGTCGGATTCGGATCCGTTCCGCGTGTGAGTTGATTGCGCGAGAGGTCGATCGCCTCGCGGACCCAGGGCTCGGAGCTTTGCCTTTGTGACGTCCTAACGCCGATCACCGCAATACCTGCTGCTGCAACGCCTCCGGCTGCGAGCAACGTTCGCCTGGTTATCGACCTGTTGCGCGCCGATTTTCTATTGGACACGAATTCGCGATAACAGGGCGAGCATCGGGCCACATGCGTCAATCTCGCGTCATCCAGGTTTATGGAGGCCCTGTCATTCGCGAGTCGCTCTAGGAAATCCTGTCCGGGGCAGCCTTTGCGTTCGGGGTTGGGGTAATCATGCAATGCGGCCTGCTCGAGGAGCTCGAGCATTTGGCGATGCTGTTCGCGCGTGAGTCGGCCGTCATCCATGAGCAACAGTATTGTCGCTCATGATTGTTTTTTTGCACTCTTCTCTCTGAGTAGGAGCCGGCGAAGCGCTCCCTGCATAGCTCGTCGAAGGCGCTTGCCGACATAATCGCCGCTCTGACCCTCCTGGGCGGCGAGTTCCCCGACGGTATAACCAAGGAGGTTCCGCTCCCACAGCTCACGCCCTTTCTCATCCATGCACTCGAGGATCTGCCGGCGCGTGAGTTTCGTCAGGATCTCATTCTCGGAGTCCCCCGTCCTTGCTAGATACGAAAGCACCTGCTCCTCCAGACCGAACGATCGAATCGTCTTGCGAAGGGTGATGTCAACGAGATTGCTGTACGTGCGGAAAAGGTAGCTGACTGGATCTTGTAATGTCCTCTCAAACGCCACTTCGGACGCACGGTACGCAGCTTCTTCGATGAGAGTTGCAATCTGCGCTTCATCACCGAGCTCGTTTGCACGATACCGGGCGAGATCCGATTGTCGGCTGTAGACTACCTCCTCTATTTGAGGGTGCAGGCGTCGACCGTCCGAGTCGACCTCAGGAAGCCAAATCAGATTGGGGCGAAGGCTGTTGTCCGGAGGTGCCATGGCCGTTGAATCGGTGCAGAATGACGGGCGCTAAATCGAGGGTACCTCAGCCGAGTACCCGGTATTTCTAAAACTTCTCGAATTCAGGTAAGATTCCCTGCCCCCGTTGGGAGAACCGCCTTTATGAGGCGGCCTCCTTGTCTTGCGCGGCTATTAAGTACCGCACGGCCTGTTGTGCTTTGCTGGCTGCTGTGAAGATTGCCCGCTTGTCACTCCTCAGCACGCGCAGCCAGTTTTCCACATAAGGAGCATTGTCGAAACGGGGCTCGGTCTCGAGATTTAGCTCGGCGGAAAGGAAAGCGTTGCCCAGCTCAGCAACCAGCTCCTCTGCTGCATATGCTTCCGATCCGAACCGGTTGCCGAGCTGTCGATTGCATCTTGATTCGTGACCTGTGAAGTGAATGGTTTCATGGGCAAGGGTCGAATAGAAGAGATCGGGACGCTTGAACACGTGGAACGGAGGCATATGAATCTCATCCGATTTGGCGTCGTAATAAGCACGGCTACCGTTCTCGATAACCCGGGCGCCGGTATTACGGAAGAACGTCTCAGCTTCTTGAATGCGCTCAGACTCACGTATCACGGGAAGGACAGGGACACTGAAGCCATCGACCTGGTCTGCGTTGAAGACATGATATGCACGTGCGAAGCAACGAATCTCGGCCCTCTGATCAGTATCTGATTCATCTTGGTCGAGATCGGCCTCGTCCTGCTGAGCTCCAAAGAACTTCCAGAACACTACCCTCGCAGATTTCTGACCCTGTCGCACGTGTGCGCCGAGTTCTTTCCATTGCTGGTAGGTTGCCCATAGCTGGGTCGAGTAGCTGTACTTTGCCGCGAGTGACCAGAGGACGAGAATATTGATGCCGGTATACTTGCGACCTGTGCAGGCGTTTGTAGGAATGCCTGATAGCATGTGCCAGGGCATCTCGAAATCCCTTACGCCAGCTTCTATGGCTTCGATGATGACTGCCGTTATTGCCTCATATACGTCGCTCTGAGTTTTCATTTTGCTCCGCCTTTCGGAATTGAATTGGGGTGTTGTCGATCAACACCCTCGAGGCGTCGCCGGCGAGACTAGGGCGGCAAATGCAAGGGATGACGAAGCGCTTGCGCTTTTTCGGGGGATGGAGGAGTGAAGCGACGGAAGGGGGTTCCTCCCAAAACCTGGAAGGCGTCGCCCTGCCATGCGCCGGGGTGAAACCCCGGAGGAACTCTATTTCGGTGGTCGGCGCCTACGCACCGCCGGAAGGTGTAATTACAAGGATCCGCGGCTTGCTCGTTCGGGGGGTCTCCATGTTTCTCAGTCTCCTTGCTCCAAGACTTATTGGTGTTTGCGGAATACCAGAGTCGCTTTCGCCATGCTGATTGCTCTACTTGCGCCGACAATGATGTGCGCAAGTCCGAACACTCAGTGACGGCTCAAAGAACAGGCCTGCTGTCAAGAGTCGAAGAGAATCTGTGCCAAGGTGCGAATGCCGGGCTCACCATTCCGGCTCATGGCTGTTCACCTCGTCCGAGCTGAAGCGGGTAGTGAATTCAATGACAGCCCAGCAACGTGGATCAGTCCTTCTAGGCGATTTTAAAATGGCCTAAACAATCCCTTTTGTTCTTTCGTTGCACACTCGATGGAATGATGAAATAAGAACTTCAAACAAGTGCTGAAGCAAAGAGCCAAAGACAAGGCACACAGTGACCGCCCCGACCAGGCAACTGGGTCCGGCTTGTACAGCTACCACGAAGCCCTTGAACGGGCATCCCGTCTCTTCCGTGCACTAGTGGCCCGTATCTGAGTAACATTAGCGAGGATTGAGCGCCTCATTAACATGCCATTCAGCGCTGCTGCAATTGTTGTGAGCGAGGAAGAGAGGCAGGAACTGCAACAGATGGCGCAGTCTCGCAGTCTACCGGCTGGTGATGTGATGAGGGCGCGCATGATGTTGCTGCTCAGCGAGGGCGTCTCTTACCGGAAGATCCAAGAGGTTTTGGATACTACGGCTCCGACTATCTCGCGTTGGAAGGAACGATTTCGCCGGCATGGTATGGCAGGGCTGATGGAAGAGCGGCATCCGGGCCAGAAGCCGTCGGTACGAACACCCAAGCTGCAAGCTCGGATATTAGCCGCAATCAAGAATGGCGCTAAGGACGGTTCCACCCATTGGTCGTGCCGTAAGCTGGCGAGTCGCTTCGGCGTCAGCAAGGACACGGTGCAGCGCATTCTGACTCAAGCCGATGTGCGTCCTCATCGCTTGGAACGCTACCTGGCGAGCGACGATCCGGATTTTGAAAACAAGGCTGCCGACGTGATCGGCTTGTACATGGCTCCGCCGCAGCATGCGGCTGTGTTTTGCGTGGACGAGAAAACCGCTATTCAAGCGCTGGATCGTTTGGATCCTGTGCTTCCTCTGTCGCCGGGCCGACTGCGCGCCACGGTTTCGAATACCGCCGCAACGGCACTCTGTCCTTGTATGCGGGCGCTGGATGTGAAGACGGGCAAGGTGCAGGGCAAGACAGCCGAGCGGCATACCAGTGCGGCCTTTATCGATTTTCTGGAACAACTTGTTGCAACCTGCAAAACCCGGCAGGAAATCCATATCATCCTGGATAATCTATCGGCTCACAAGACCGCCAAAGTCACAGAGTTTCTCGAGCGAAACCCCAACGTAAAGCTCCATTTCACGCCCACCTACTCCTCTTGGTTGAACCAGGTTGAGATCTGGTTTTCCCGGCTGGAGCGCGAAGTAATTGCCCGCGGCATTTTCACTTCCGTCAAGGACCTCGCCCGAAAACTAATGCGCTACATACGCGCCTACTCAAAGACCGCTCGGCCTTTCAAGTGGAAATACTCCGATGTCCGCCGCAGAATTCTCCCGTGCTAACGAACTCCCTGCGACGGGCCACTAGGCGACAATGCCCGGCTACGACGCTGGCAGGAATTGGCGGAGAAGAAACGGATTGAACTGAATGAGCAAATGGCGCGCGTGAGGGCCATGAGCAAGGTGGTGGACCATGTTCTGCAATGCCAGTGCGCCGACCTGTCTGATTGCGGGCGTCTGGCCGTTGCCGTCATGGAAGCCCCTGCAGAATGAAGTCCCTGCTCTGGTATCCAATCGCAGCCCTGAGCGAGATCGGCGGCTGTTTTTCGTTCTGGGCCTGGCTGCGAATGCGCAAGAGCCCGCTCTGGACGATTCCGGGCCTGATCGCACTGGTCCTCTTTGCCCTGGCACTAACGCGGGTCGATTCCGCCAATGCAGGCCGGGCCTATGCCGCCTACGGCGGCATCTATATTTTGTCGTCGCTGCTGTGGCTGTGGGGTGTCGAGAACACACTGCCCGATCATTGGGACGTTTTGGGGGCCACTGTCTGCTTGATCGGTGCGGGTATTATCCTGTTCGGGCCACGCGGAGCCTGAAACACCCTTCGCCACAGAGGACCTCAATACTTTTTGCCTCCGCCCTGAGACTCCCAACGGAGCTGTCTATTCGCCCTATACCTCTTCCGGGGGCCGGATTCCGAGAAATTCTCGATAGAGTAGAACGTCGTAAATAATCTTCAGCGATCCCGCAACAAAGAACGGAACGCTGATGAGCGACGGATTTGCAAACAAGACACCCACACACAACGGAGCCAAGGCAGCCCCGGTTGTTCGAGCAACACCCGTTATGCCGGCGGTGGCTGATCGTTCCTCTGGGCGAACGACGGCCATTGTGTATGACTGGCGGGTAGGTACATCCATTTGGCTGATACTGAACCGAAGAAAAAGCACGAGGACAGCCGAGGAGAGTGTCGGCATCAGCGGCACTAATATCAGGAGAATATTCGACGGCAAATGAGTGAACACCATCGTGTTGATGAGGCCGAATCGCGAGGCGAGCCGGGACGCCCAGAAGGCACTGAGGCCGGCTAGAATATTTGCGCCAAAGAAAATCAGGCCGAGCGTTGATGGGTCCGCACCGAAGCGGAGGTGAAACCAGTAGACAGCAAAAGTCTGCATGACAAAACCACCAGCAAAGGAATCGAGAGCAAAAAGGGCGGACAGCTTGAAAACGATGTTCCGGGAATGCCCGATGCCCAAGAAGTTTCGCATCGGCGCCAGGCGGTCAGTTGTTTCTGTTGGTGAACTTATTTCGGTAGCGGGCGAGAGGCGACTGAAGAAAAGGGTCAACAACCCAGCTACACCCGCGTAGAGAAGGCGATCGCTCGATAACTTCCTGGAGTAGAGACAGTCTTGTGTTCGAGCAGTTGCACAAGAGTCCCGGCGAAGAGCGACCCAGTTGCTGTCGCGAACGCGCCTGCGACTGTGTACCAGGCGAAAACCGCTGTTCTCGCTCGATCAGGAAGGACGTGGGACAGGGCAGCTTGTTCGATTGATAAGAATGGTCCGACCTCATTGCCGCTTGGGCTGATTACTCCAATCGTTCCGGCGATCAAAAGAAGAAACAGATTCCTGGTTGAAGCAAAAACCAGCCCAGCCAAGGCCATCAAGATCCCGCCAATCCGGAGCACGCGGCGTCGGCCGATACGATCCGCCTGCGTTGTGAGCCACAGCGAGACGAATGTATCCCCCACAAGCGTAAGAGTCAGCAGCAAACCCGCTTGAGACTCACTCAAGCCAATGCTGGTGAGATATAAGACCAACACAACAGATACTGCACCGTAGGCAAACAACCGCGCGAACCGGGTGAACAATAACAGCCATCCATCTGGTGTGAGATTTCGAAGCGCCGTGCGCTGGAGGAGAGCAGCTGCCCTAAGCCCTTTGCCACGGCTTTTCTTTTGTCCGGCCGTAGGAACGTACATTTAATCGACTGCGTAGACACGTATCTCGGCAGGTCCAGAATCGGCACGTCGCACTGCAACAAATAGCTCGCCTCGGTCAGGCGAAAAGAAGCCGGTGCGAGCGCCCTTTACAGTAGTGATCTTGGCTATCTCCCGATAGTGGTCTGGATCGTCTTGCTGAAAGACAGAAACGGCGCCTTCACCGCCAATTGCATAAACTCGCTTGCGCGCCTGGTCATAGAAGATGTCGTCTGAGTCGCCGACAGCCGGCAATTTCCCTACAGGCTTCCCGGTAATCGTATCCAGTACGACCAGGCGTGCAGGAAGACGGCACACGATGAACAGGCGCTGATCTGCCTCGTCGAGAGCCATCGGATAATTTGAAAATGCTCCGTCTGTGCCCCATGTTGAAACGATGGATGACGTCGTTTGGTCGGTAACCGCGACTTTCCGCGATCGCGGTACGTTAACAAAGATTCGCTTGCCGTTCTTCTCAAGTTGGAACGACTCTGGATGCCCATCCAGAGTGATCGCGGCAAGCTTCATTCCTTCCTCACTCATAATGGCGAGTGCTCCGTCACCGTACCCTACGTAGACCTGCTTCTTTTCGGCGTCGAAGCGGAGGTTGTCTGCGTCGTTCCCGAGCTTGATGCATTTAATAGGCGCATAGGAAAGGCCGTCAAAGAGGCGTAGTGTTCCGTCATCGCGATTCGCTACGTAACGCCTGTTACTGTCCGGCAAGTACAAGACGCCCTGTGGTTCGCGCAGGTTGGAGATAGTATGGATCCGCTTCCCCTCGTTCAGGTCGATCACCTCGATGGTATTGTTGCCTAAAGCGGCGACAAAGAGCCGGCCCTTACCTACGTCGAGCGACATGTGATCTATACGGCCCTGGACGTCGGGAAGTGGAATGGTCTTTCGCAGACGCAAAGGCGCGGTCGATTGCCCCGCCGCCATAGCAGCGATGGTCATTAGTACCTATCCATGAAGGTTGTGACGTTTTCTGTCAGGAAAAGGAATTAGTGAGTAAGCTCGAGGGCAAGTTGGGGGATGATCACAAGGTCACGGAGTTTGAGAGCGGTAGCAACGACCTGTTTGCCTAATGCTGTCACATAATACTTGTAGGTGTGGCCGACCTTTTTGACAAGCCCATGAGTCCGTAGTCGTTTGAGTAGCCTTGAGACCTGGTTGCTGGTGAGTTC
>JBJMGK010000143.1:0-42272 GCA_045807925.1 Bryobacteraceae bacterium
ACTTCGGATTGCGTACGGCATGCTTTTTCACGCGCACCTACTCTCGCATCCTTCGGCCAGGGCTCGGCAGAATATTACCCGAGCTTTCCGCCCCCAACGGCTCACTCCGCCGCTGCTTCGATAAACTCGATCAGGAAGTGAACTCTTGGGTTGCAGAAGCAAAACTGGCCGCTTGAAAAAACTTGACTCATTTACCACAAGTTCTTCACTTCAAGACCACTAGAGCAGGAACGACATCCCACCATTTTGCCTGTACAATAGTGCCACCCTGGCTCCAACTATGTGCCTCTCGAAAACTCACACCCATGTCGGTGAGCACCATCACCACCCCGCGTCGCCCCTGACTCGCCGCACCCTGTTTTCGACTTTGATCTCCGACGCTATGATTGCCCGCTGCGCGTTCCCGCAGAACACAGCAGCTATGGCCGAGAGGTTCCAGAAAATGTCCGCCGAGTATGAGCGAAAGGGTCTCAGCGAACCATTCAAAGGCATCACCGCGGACGGAACCGTCGAGTCCGGATTATTCGGCGTTCACTCGAGCGGGGTGTCCACTGCGGCCGTTCGTACGGCTGCCGAGCGATTCCTGGCGAGCCTCGACAGCCAGCAGCGTGACCGGACCATGTTCGCGATCGACGACCCGGAATGGCGCAAATGGATGAACCAGCACTTCTATGTGCGCCAGGGTATCAGTTTCCGAGAGATGACCGGACCTCAGCGCGACGCCGCCTTCGGCCTGCTCGAAGCTTCTCTGAGTCCGCGCGGTCTGAAGCTCACGAGGGACATCATGCGGCTGAACGAGACTCTGGCAGAACTGACCAACGACCACGAGTTTCTGGGGGAAGGCCTCTATTTCATAACCGTGATGGGTAAACCTTCGGCAACTGAGCCGTGGGGTTTCCAGCTAGACGGACACCACGCGATCATCAATTATTTTGTCCTGGGAGATCAGGTGGTAATGACGCCGTTTTTCGTCGGCTCGGAGCCGGTCACCGCCACGTCCGGCAAATATAAGGGAGTCTCCATTCTTCAGGACGAGCAGAACGCTGGTTTGGACATGTTGCTCGCCCTGGGCAAAGACAAACAGTCGAAGGCTATCCTTAACCCCAACAAGACGGACAACTATAACTTGACCGAGGCATTCAAGGACAATGTAGTCCTCGATTTCGCCGGCTCGCGCGCTGCGGAGTTTTCTGTGCAGGAACGCAGACGGCTTCTGGATTTAGCTGAACTGTACGTCGGCAACATGGACGCCGGCCACGCTCGCGTCAAAATGGACGAGGTGAAAAAGCATATCGACCGGACATGGTTCGCCTGGATTGGCGGCTCGGATTCGCCGAGCGTCTATTACTATCGCATCCACAGCCCTGTGATCCTGATCGAATTCGATCACCAGCGTCCTGCGAATCTTGCACGCTTCGCAAAGGATCCGAAGCTCCCGGATCGCCAGCACATTCACTGCGTTGTGAGAACTCCCAACGGCAACGACTACGGAAAGGACTTGCTCCGCCAGCATTATCAGTCGCACTCGCACGCTTAGCGAGTCGACCGTGTCCTAAATAGGACAGCTTCGACGAGACCGCCCAACGGGCTTATTGCGCCTATTTCTCCGCGACCACGGTAATTTTGTGGATTACCGGCGGCTCTGCGAAATACTCGCCAGACTTAGCCATGAGGGCTTTTGCAATCTCGCCCGTGAGATGAGCCTCACGGCCGGCTTCATCGTTGAAGGTATCGAATATGCCGAATACTCCTGGCTTATCTTCTTTGAAGCCATACCAGTTCACTGTACCGGCCTCATTCTTGGCCATATCGCCACCCTGCTTCAGGAAGGCCTCGACCTCGGCTTCTTTACCCGGTTTCGCCTTCAATTCTGCATACAGCGCGTACTTTACCATTCCTGTCTTCTCCTCCAGAGATCTTGAGGATCCTAGGCTGCGCCGTCGTCGAACTCCTTAAACTGCGAGCGTCGCGGCGGCTGCCTGGCGGATGCTCTGCCTCCATCAGTATCTCTCCGGATCCTTCGCCGTCGCTCTTTTTTATGGGTGCGGAGAGTGCTGTCTGGGACGGCCAGCGTGCGTTCTCTAGGTGCCCCTCCGTCAAAGATTCCCCGGCGCTAGGTGTTGGTATCCTTATAGATCGAGCACACAACCGTCATGCCCGGGTTCAATGAGATCCGGCGATACCGGATCGAACAGCCGCCCATTGGTCAAGGCGGGATGGGTATCGTCTACAAAGCGTACGATAGTGTCACCCGGCGCGCCGTAGCTATCAAGACACTGAAAGGCAGTGCCGACTCCGAATCCCTGGAATCTTTTCAGAAGGAATGGAGCATCCTGGCAGGCCTGTGCCATCCGAACATCGTCGACATTCTGGACATCGGCGAGTTTGCCGAGAATGATGGGCGAAAGCCCTATTTCGTCATGCCGCTTCTGCCTGGGGCGACCTTCGACGACCTCATGAAACGCTTCGGTTCGGCATTGATGCCGGAGCGGGTCATCGAGATCATAACCCAAACGTGTCGAGGACTTCAGGCGGCTCACGACAAACGCGTCATTCATCGCGATCTGAAACCGAGCAATCTCTTCGTGATGGAGGATGACACCGTAAAGATTATCGATTTCGGTGTCGTGCACCTTGCCGACACCGAGAGCCGGACGGCTATTAAGGGAACGCTGCCCTATATGGCGCCCGAGCAGCTCGAATTCAAGCCCGCTACTGCGAAATCTGACATATTCTCCCTTGCCGTCGTCTGTTATGAAGCGCTTACCGGGCGGAAACCGTTTGACAGAGCGACAGCCGAGGAAACAATCGAGGCGATCCGGCACCAAATGCCGGTGCCTGTTTCCGATCTCAATTCGGCCGTCAACGTTCAAACCAGCCGCGTGGTTCAGAAAGCCCTCGCGAAGCAGCCTTACCATCGTTTCTCGAGCGCGCGCGAGTTCGCCGACGCACTACAGCGATCGCTGCGGAACGAGGCGAACGAGCAATTCGATCCCAGCCGCATTCAGCCGCGCCTCACGCGTGTAAAGAAATTACTGGGAGCCGGCGATTATGCGTTGGCCTTCGAAATCCTCGGCGAGCTTGAATCTGAAGGAAATATCGATCCCGAGATCTTCCTGCTCCGGGTGGACGTCGAGCGGGCGATGCGTTCTAAGAAGATCCAGCAGTTGCTCGAAGATGCTCGGACTCGCATCGAGGAGGAAGAGTATCCGCTCGCTTTGCACAAAGTGCAGAGCGTGTTGGAACTTGATGCGTCCAATATCGATGCACATGCCTTGAAGGCAGACATCGAACGTCAGCGGAGCGCTGCCCAAATCGACAAGTGGTACCAAATCGCGCAGCAGCACCTGGAGAACAAACTGTTCGCGAAAGCCCGTCAGGGTGTTCAGGAGATATTTAAAATAAATCCGGCGCATAAGGGCGCGAGAGAGATGTTGGCAGAGATCAGCCGGGCCGAGGAGGAACTAGCTAAAGTCAGAAAAGAGAAGCAGCAGTTCTACGATTTCGCTCACAAGGCCTATGGCAATGGCGAATTGAGTAGTGCGTTGCGTCTCTTGGAGCGCGTTATCGAACTTGGTAAGAGCACACCAGGCCACCCGAATACTGATGCCCGCTATTTTGAGTTTTACGAACAGGTACGTCGTGAGCACGATGAATTCGCGAGCGCCTATGCCGACGGCAAAGAAGCGCTAGCGTCGAACGATTTTGCCAAAGCTCTCGAAATCTGCAATCAGGTACTCAACCGGCGGCCGAGCGAGCCGCTGTTCCAGGCACTGAAGATTGAAGTGGAAGATGTGCAGCGTCAGCAGAACTCGTCTGCAATTGCTCATCTGCACAGCCAGATTGAAGCCGAGCCGGACCTTAATATCAAGTTCGCGATGCTGAAAGGAGCCGTCGAACAATTCCCTGGCGAGCAGGCATTCGCTCAGTTGCTCAATCTGATCAAGGCGCGCCGAAACCTGGTGAACGACATCGTTCGGCGCGCACGCCAGTATGAATCACAAGACCAGTTCGTCGAAGCCGCGAATCAATGGGAGACTTTGCGGACCATTTACAAGCAGTATCCAGGTTTGGATTATGAACTCCAACGGCTTGCCAAAAAGCAGGAAGAAAATCTGGGCAAGCAGGTAAAGGCGCGGCTGCTCGAAAGAATCGACCAGGCTTTGGTAGCGGGTGACTACGAATCTGCAAACGAACTGTTGAGCAGTGCCCTGGCGGAATCAGCCGAAGACGAAGAACTCTTGCGTCTGAAGCAGCAGGCAGAAAAGGGAGCTGAGAACAGCCGTCGAGCGCAGGAATTATTCGAAGAGGGCCGGCATCTCGCTGCATCTGGTAATCACACGCTCGCGATACAAAAGCTGCGCGATGCACGGCAACTCGACGCCCGCAACCAGTCGCTCTTACGTTTTTTGAATTCGGTTCTGGTTGACCACTCGAGAAACCTCGCGGAACAAGACTGGCGCGCCGCCGTACCGTTCATCGAAGAGGCACTGGATAACAATCCGGACGACCTGGGCGCAGCGGGAGTCTCACAGCTCATTGCCGACATGGAGCAGCGGGACCGGATTGATCGGTATGTCGACCAAGCCAGGAACTTGCGCGCCCAAGGCAAACTCGCAGAGGCGATCAGCATGGTGGAAACGGGATTGCGTCAGAGTCCGCGCGATACCAGGCTCCTGCAACTCGGCACAAGCCTTCGCGAACTGCAGCGGCAGGCTGAGTTCGACAAAACGATCGAGATTAAAGCTGCCGCTCGTGCTCAGGCCGCTGCTGTGGGCGGAGGCACACGGGCTGTTGACGTGAGTTTGAGGCCTATGTCTCCTTTGGACGCCTCCAGCTTTCTTGCCCCGGCAATCGAAGCCGAAACAAGAGGTTACAACGTTCGCGCTCGATCTCTTGATCGACGGGACGAGCCGTCGCTTTCCCGAGCTGTCGACCCCAAGCTTGCCCCGGCAGTTTATGCGCCGTATATCGGCTGGTTAAAAAACTGGCAATTAGGAAACAGATCGGTTCTTATCTGGGCAGCTGTGATCCTTGTCGCAAGCGCCATCATTACCATCACAGCAATGTCGCGCTGGCGTAACAGCTATAAGGAACGGCAGAACCAGATTTCATCGATCCAACGAATTGCATCCAGAACGACTGCGACCGCCACCGATCCGATTGCGCACGGCTCATCACCCGTCCCAGGAACTGGAGTTCCATCCACTCAGCCGGCGATTCCTCCCGCGGCGCCCGTTGCTTTTCACTTCGAGAGCAGTCCGGCTTCCGGACGTGTTGAGGTGGACAATGATACCTCTAAGGCTTGCTTTACGCCCTGCGACTTGCAGCTTCCGAATGGCCGCCATACGTTCACCCTGAATGCACCTGGCTATTCCGAACATCGCGGAATCCTGCAGATCCCGGACGAACGCAGCAAGCTTCTGACTTTGCTGCCAGATCTGAAGACCGTTCGGTTGATCTCGGTCCCACCGGACTTAGAAGTATCTGTCGACGGGAAGTCAGCGGGTCAAACGCCTGCCACCTTGCACCTGAGCGTGGGACAACACCTCTTGACCTTCAAGGAAAAGGGACGGCAGGAGGAACGCACGATCAACGTGACGGATACTGATCCTCAGATCTTTACCGCTAAGCTTTATAGCGAATCAGCCGCGGATCCATCCGTTCCAAAATCTCCCCTCTAACCAGCCTCCGAGATCCTACTCGCCCGGGAACAAAATATCAGTGCTGTTACGAGACGTCTGACGCATTCTTCTGTATTACGACGGTTCCCGTCATCATGGGATGGATCTTGCAGAAATAGGGATACGAGCCCGGCTCCAGGAATTTGAACGAGAAGGCCTGGTCGGTATCGAGGACCGGGGAAGAAAACTTCCTTTCTGTACTCACCACATTGTGAGGGATGTCATCTCGATTCATCCACGTAACCGTAGTTCCGATCTTGACGGTCATAGACTTCGGCGTGAACGAGAAGTTGTCGATCTTGATTTCCGAAGTATCCGAAGCCCTTGCGACGCCTGCACGAGCCGCTGAGGTCATCGCAAGGCTGGAATCGACAACTGCCAGCGAGTGACTGCCCGCGACGTAGTTGACGTGCGCAAGTCCGAGCACGTCCCGTAACTGTTCGGCCGGAACTTTCATCGGGCCCGGGGACGGTGCGGTTCCGGGCCTGGGCTGCGGAAACGCGGTCGACATGGCGGTGTGATAAAAAATATTTCCCTCTATCTTCTGCATGGTCTGGTGAATATGCCCGTTCAACACAGTTACTGAGCCAAACCGCTTCATGTAGGACAGAGCTTCCTTTCCATCGCCGGTGCCCCATCCCCAGTCCGGGTAAACGGTCCACAAGGGGATGTGCGCAAACACCACGATCGGCGTACTGCTCGAACGCACGGCGAGGTCCTTTTGAAGCCAATTCAACTGTTCAGCCCCCAGCGTTCCAAGGCCGCCTGCTTTTAGATCGACTACATTTACAAGGCCGATGAAGTGCACTCCTTTGTGATCGAAGCTAAACCAGCCTGCTCCCTTCGTGCCTTTGCCGTACCGTTCCAGATACTGCTGACCGTTGTCCGCGAGCATGTCATGTTCCCCTGGCACAAAGAAGGTTTGCCGTGACTTCGCCGACTTCAATACCTGGTCCAGAGTATCGAATTCACTCGGCTTCGAGAGATGGCTCAAATCGCCGGTATGAATCAGAAAATCGGGCGTACGCTCAAGCGCGTTGATCTTGCTAATTGCCTCTTGTAGCGTGGCTGTGACGTCGGCGTTCGCGGCTTTGTTGAAGCCGATGTGACTGTCGCTAATCTGAACGAAGCTGAACCCAGGATCTGCGCCCACTTCGCTATTCACGGCTTGCCCGAACGCTTTGGAACCGAGCACGCCTCCGCTCACGGTCCAAATCATGCCGCTTCCGGCCCAAGCCATACACTCCAGGAAACCTCGGCGATCTACCCCATCTTGGTTTGAATTCTGTTTTATTCGGCGAGACAATTGCTTTCTCCTTCGTGACACCGGTATTCGAACGTGTCTTTCAATGAGCAGTACCGAAATACGCGGCCAGATATTCCCGGTAGGACGATCGCGTGGCCAGTTGGAACTCAGGAAGGGTGGACAAACTATCCCTTAATCAAGGGAATAATCTCGACTCAGGAGGAGTATCGAAGTCGCTGGAGTTTCACGATGACTTCTTTTACCGTCGCGCTTCTGCTCTGCGTCCCCATGCTGGGTATGTCTGCGGATGATACTGTTTCAGAGTTATACGCCTGCTCGTTCACTGCACATACACCCGTTGGAGATTTGAGCGGCAGGTGTACCACCCAGAGTCTGCCTTCGGCCGAATACGTTGCACGTTGGGCATTCACCGTGAGCTTCGATTTACAGTCGGCGGTTGCAGCGGCCACGCTTCAACCGGATTTGTTCTATGACGTGGTTCGCGGCCAGTGCTTGCAGGATGGTTCCTTTACCAACCTCATGCCCCTTTGGGGCGACTTCGTGATTAAGCCGGACGCGTCCGACTACGTCGAAGCGCTTAGAGCATGCACTCCTGTTTACCAGTCGGCTCCGAACAAGATCACGCTAACCCGAGTTAGCAGCGACCCGCTCGTGCTCCAATTCCTTTACGAGGAACGTCTCGAGGATATTGATCGTGAAACGGGAGCTCCGAGCCTGGATTGGATAACCCACTATTTGAATTCGTTCCGCCGTCTGCAGCAGAACGTTCGTGCGTTGCAACACTGAGGAAGGATTCTGATAAGTTACCCGAGCACGAAGCAAGGAGACAGTTCACAATGGATGGAGCCGAGTGTGTGCGAATACGCGACGATAGCAGAGGCGCACGGCGAATTCTGAATGTGGATGGTCACACCTTCTATGCCTTACAGTCGCTTTAGAGTGCCTCGGCATGTCATTCATTGCGCGATGGGTTCTCCGACCTCGGGTGGTTTCCTCAGATCCGGATCTCGCCGTGTGGACCTCTGCTAGTCGGTATCTCAAGAACGGATGGCCGCGAGTTCATAGCGGCCTCAAACGTCTTGTGTCGCCTTTGCTCAGCCGCGATGTAAGTCTTCGGGTCCCGAGACGAATCGGAGGTCGCCTTGTTTGGACGCGCCCATGGCTCCTGCGCGAGGCCGCACCAGAGCCGCATGTGATCGAGTGGATCCGAAGAACTTTGCCGGACAAAGGAACGTTTTTTGATATCGGCGCCCACTATGGTTGGATGGCGATCACGGCAGCGCATCGCGCGGGACCGCGTGGCCGCGTTGTTGCTTTCGAACCATCTCCCGTCCTGTTGAATGTTCTGTCTGATCACAAGCGTATGAACAGATTGCACCAGATAGAAATTGTGTCGAGCGCAGTATCGAACACGGACAGTGGAACGGTCCCTTTGTTTTTGATCAACGGAGGGCTGAGCTCACGAAATTCGTTGGCAATAGGTCCTGAGGATACGCCGTATATCAGGCCCGAAGATAAGCTGCGGATTGACGTCGCTTGCACAACCGTCGACAGTTTCGTTTCTGCGTCGGGCGTCATTCCTGACGTGTTGAAAATCGATGTGGAAGGTGCGGAACTGCTTGTTCTCGAAGGAGCCAAACGACTGCTTGAGGCTCATCACCCCGCCCTGATACTCGGCGTTCATCCATATTGGCTGCCGCGCGAGCATTCTGTTGATCAAATCTTTGCTTTCCTGAATGCTCTCGGGTACAGGGTTGAGGATCAGCACGTATTGCCTTTCGATAGCAGCTACCTCGCCGATTATTTGTGCATCTGAACACTCGGCCCATGTCGCCAATGCTTTCAATCCCGGACGAGGCGTACCTTAACCCATCGGATTAGGCTGGTGCCCTTAGCACTCGGACTTGTGCGCAGATTTCCCCTCGGGGCGTACCACTACATCTCGGAAGTTCTACTACCGAAGATGAGTACCAGATCCCTGAACCTAGCGGTGACCATGGGCATAGCAACGATCTTGTGCATGCCGATGCGTGCGCAATCTGAGGACGATGCCGTCGCTTCGCAGCTCCAAGGCATGAAGCTGATGAACAACAACATTCACAGCGGGATTCCATGCCGACAGACATTTTTCTGTGAAGAGGGCGATTGCGCCACCCCTGTGGATCTCGGGAATTCCGCCACGGGTCCGGCACCGATCAGTGCGCCGCGCCTGGCGCGCGGGAATTCCGGCAAGCTGGCCGACGGGGGCGACGACAACGCCAGCAACCGCAAGGTCGTCGATCCGCCCACCGAATTTCAGACGTTCGTGAAGACATCGTCCGGCATGGAGCTTCCCATTTACGGCGCTTCTCTGTCTGATCAGGTGCCGTCCACATTCGCACCCGTCGACCGTGTGCCCGTTTTGCCCGACTACACTGTCGGTCCCGGCGATGAACTCGAAGTCCGTGTGTGGGAACAAATCAACAGCAGCCAGCGCCTGGTCATCGACCGCACCGGCGACGTCTTTCTGCCCGCAAGTTGGCCGAATCCTCTTAGCCGGCTTTCACTTCATCGACCTGCAGCCGGCCATGAAAACGAGCATCAGCCGCGTCTTCCGCAACTTCGAAATGAGCGTCAACATGGGCCAATTGCGCTCGATCCAAGTCTTTGCGTCTTCAGGACAGTGCCCACCAAAGAAATCAATGGTGGAGTGGTCAATGTAATGACCAGATCGGGCCGCGGCACCTGGAATCCGGTCACTGCTGCGTTCAGGAAGAAGGACGGGTAAGACAAACCCGCCCTGCGATGCCACGTACAAAGGGCAGTGCTGAAACACGACGAACGGTAACCTTCGGCGGGTTGTCTCGATCGGTATTCGCATATCCGCCACCTGCGCAAACGAGCACTAAGCGTAATTTTCAAGTAGTCGGAGTGCCAAGTTGTTCAGGTCGCGCGGTCACGCCTGAGCTCGTGGGCTGTAGCAGAGAGGTCTTCGTATGCGCGTTTAATCTCTGCCCCCGTACAGCTTGGTGCATTGTGTCGACACCTTTGAGGGGTCTCAGCGCTGATCGAGTATCCAGCTGCCGCATTGAGTGACGAAGCAGTGATTGTTGTCGTCCCAATCGTGTACCAGCATTCCGAGACCGCGTACCTGTCCGATCATGCTGGTCGGAACAGGCTTGGCAAACCCTGGTCGCGCGTCATCCAAACGACTGAGCCACTCGGGCGACACCTGGGCGTAGGAACTCGGACTCGGCTTTAAGTCGGGACTGAACGTCTCGTTGTGTTTCTCCGCCGATAGAAACGGAGTTGCTGGAGACGGAGCTTCGATCCCGGAGGCGGTGGGTTCTCAACCTTAGCCCCGGGCGGGACCGTAACAGGCGAGCTCGGCGAGGCCGGCTTAGCCTTCCCGAGTTCTCGGAATTGGTGCTGCCATCGCGCATTCATTCAGGTAAGCTGATCTTGCATTCCGTTCTGCCGCTTTTCAAGCTCAGCCAATTTCTGCGACTGCGATTCCAAAAGAGCTTGAGGGACGCCACGCTACTGTCGAGTTCTCAGTTCTCTGACCTGATTCGAAACAGCCGCCCCGGTCGTGGTGAATCGCTAAATATCAATTTGCTGGTGCGCGATCTGGCTCTTTGTGCAAGCTGGAGTTGCCATCGATTAATGAGTTCAGCATTCCCCTCAATTTGCGCGAGAAGCTCCATTGCGGAATCTGATACTCGGACGGAAGCTGGATTTCAGCCCTAGTTTTTCATGGCCGGAAATTGAACCGCTGAGGCGAAGCTGACATAAGCCATCTTTATAGAAGGTGCTTAACAAGGATACGCGGACACGGAGATGATTTCGTTTCAGGCACCACTCCTATGGGCGTTTGGCCCACGCGCCAGACCGTGCACTTTTTACCGATCACAGACTGTATTTTTTGCAGTACTCGTTTCAGGTAAGTAGGTTAGAAGCTTTTTACCCGCAGCTTACTTGTGCGTTCCCACTACTCTCGCCATGTAAGCAAGGCTGATCACGCGAGCTTGAGCGAGAAGCTCCCATCCCGATCGTCTTGCCCTGGGGTTCTTGAGGATATTAATGCAAACGTTGACGGTGGTTGATTGGCCAATCGCGGATCTGCGCACTTCTTCGGAGTCGCGGCGGAGGAGCGATGAAGCCGTGGTTAGGGTAGCTCGTCTGATTCAGAAGCACGGATTCAAGATTCCGGTGCTCGTCGAAGCGGACGGAGAAGTTATTGGTGGCGAACTCAGGCTGAGGGCGGCGCTACAGTTGGGCCGGAAAACGGTACCAGTGATCGTTGCGGCAGGGTGGACGCTGCGGCAGATCCAGGCATTTGAAACTCGTGCGAAACAGAGTTCCGAATGGGCTACGTGGGATTGGGAAGACGTCAAGCAAGAGTTGATTGAGAGCAGAGCCGACGACTTTGGTTGGGAGTCCATCGAGTTCGGCGATAAGTGGATCGATGATCTGATCAACGACTTCTTCGCTTTGGACCAAGACACTAAAAACAGCAGCGTTGCGAAACCGAGACGCAAGGCGCGAAAGGCGGTGCGGTAATGGCGCAACTCACTTTTAAAGCGTCCTCGAGAGATCGCAAGCTCGTGAGAGCTCTCACGGCCTGTGGCAACAGCCCTGAAGAAATCGCCAAAATCCTCGGAGTCAAGCCGAGCATGATGCGCAAACATTTTCGCGAAGAACTGGATCTGGGCGGAGTCCAAGCAAACTCGAAAATACTTGGCTCGATCTTCAAGGCAGCAACCCAGCACAACAATATGACAGCAGCGATCTATTGGGCAAAGACACAGGGCAGCGTCAAGCAAAAGCGCTCGAAAGTCGCTGTGGGCAGCGACGCGCCTCCGGCTTTGGTTTTGAAAGTTCAGTAGTAGCGAACCGAAATGAGCACACTAGAGAAGCGAGAGCCGAGGACCATGGAAATCGGATTGAGGCCGGCACAGATGGATGTGTTCCGGTGTGATAAGCGGTTTCGGGTGCTGGTGGCCGGCAGACGTTTTGGCAAGACGCACCTGGCTTTAGTGGAACTGCTACGAGCTGCTTGGGGAAAGGGCCGAATCGCCTGGTATATTGCTCCCAGCTATCGGCAGGCCAAGCGAATCGCATGGGACCGACTGAAGCAGTTAACTGAGCCCTATTGGGGCAGTAAGCCAAACGAAACGGACCTGAGTGTCAGGCTTCGCTGGGGCGGTGTCATTGCGCTGCGCGGAGCAGATCAGTATAGTTCGCTTCGCGGTAACGGATTAGATTTCGTTGTGCTCGATGAATTTGCGTCCATGCGCCCCGAGTGTTGGTCGGAAGTGATACGGCCCGCACTAGCCGATCGTCAGGGCGGAGCCCTGTTTATCGGGACTCCCGAAGGTTCAGATCATCTGTTTGAGCGATTCGAGCACGCCCAGAAGGATGAAGAATGGGCTGCGTTCCAATATACAACGCTGCAGGGGGGCAATGTCAGTCCAGAGGAACTGGCGAGCGCCGCGCGCGAGTTGGATGCCCGATTGTTCCGGCAGGAATTCGAGGCCAGCTTTGAGGGTGTCGCGGAGGGCCAAGCTTACTACTCGTTCTCTCGGGCCGAAACAGTCAAGCCCTGCGCATATCGGCCGGGTCTACCCTTAATCTGGTCGCTTGACTTCAACGTCAATCCGATGTGCTCGGTATTGGCGCAACGCGTGGATGATTCCGTTCACGTCCTAGATGAATTTATTCTGCCTGACTCAAACACAGTCAAGGCGTGTGAAGCGTTTTTGCACAGAACACGGGATTGGGCGCATCATGGCGCAATCTCTCTCGAAATACATGGCGATGCGAGCGGTCACCAGCGTCGGACCTCGGGCACCGGTACGGACTGGAGTCTGATCCGAGAGTTTTTCGCGCGTTGGAAGGGCGACTATCAGCCAACGGTCAAGGCCGCTACTTCGAACCCCGGAGTTCGCGATCGCGTTGCACTGGTGAACAGCCGGCTCCAGAATGCGTCCGGTGAGCGCCGACTGTTCGTTGATCCTCGCTGTCGCGAATTGATTAAGGATTTCGAACGCGTTTGCTGGCAGCTCGATAGTACAGGCCGGGTGACGACCGAGTTAGACAAGTCAGACCGGGCCAGGACGCATATCAGTGATGCCTTGGGTTACTACGTTGCCGAAGCCTTCGCCATGCGCGGCAAAGCAGGTGAAAGAAGCGGACGGCTTATGTAGATAGAGATCTTGGAGTTGGCCGGAGCCGAACCATCGACTTCGGCCAACTCCAGCAGAATGACATGTAATAAATGTCGGGCCAACGGTGTTTATCGAAGAGTGCCGGACCGCCGCCATGATGTAGCCCGCCGCGCGCCTTCGATATGCCCGAAGTTTCACTGACCTCCGTGATTTTGCCATTCCCAATTTTCCGATACAGCTTCTACCGACCCGGGCGGCAACCGCGCGGTCCACAATGAACAGGAATGCATTTCCAATTACAACTGTGACTGCTTCCGGCCACCGGGACCGTTTTTAGATCAAAGTCCATATAACTCCCGACAAGCAGATCCAGATCGCCGTCCCCGATTAAAATCGATGAATGTACATCCTGAGCTCTACCGTCGTGGGTATCTACCAGTCCGGCCTCGACCGTAACGTCGCTAAAGGGTTCCGTTTCCGTTATTGCAGCAAAGAAACTTTTGCACCCCATACGTGATGAACAGGTCGTCGAATCGTTCCCGATGCTCTGCCCCAAAAGCTACGCACATTGCATGTAGCGACCCCCTTGAGATCGGGCAAGAGCCGGGGTCAGAAGCC
This sequence comes from Bryobacteraceae bacterium, assembly GCA_045807925.1. GTDB lineage: Bacteria > Acidobacteriota > Terriglobia > Bryobacterales > Bryobacteraceae > Bog-105. Next base: position 13,719 of record JBJMGK010000143.1, read on the forward strand.
CACAAATTTCGCAAACTCCCTGCGAGTCCACCTCAAACGTGGCAGCCTTGGCACAAAGCGGCCCATTCAGCCTTCCGCCACTTACCGGCGCGCTTTCTGCGCCATTACGGATCGAAGTTTTCGCTCGGATTCCCCACTCCAATACGCACAATCAAGCTGAAGGAACACAGTTGTGTAAGGGATAGTCATCCTCGTCTTGATGATCAACACTTGGAAGTTCTGACTCGCCTTGGCTAAATTTCCGATAATGTGTTCGTGCGGAAGCGAAACCGGTTTTACGTCCGCGAATAAGCCTGACAAAAACTCCCGATACGCGTCCACGCCTGCAGCTTCAGCTTCCGTCAGGTACGAGAGTTCCAGGTCGGTATACACAATGGGGCGCACGTGCTTTGAGTTTGAAACACGCGCGAGAACATGTTGCAGAACTTCATTCTGTTCGGCATCCGCCAGAATCGTTTCGATGCCCGGGGCTGACTGAGCAGGATAGGCCGAGTCGGCAATTACGATCCAGTTTCTGTGCCCATACAAGGGCAGTCGATCGGCAACGATCTTCCGCCATTCGTGACCTGGACTTATCTGGGCGAAGCTCAATGACGCGCCGAAAATGAGCGCAAACGGCAGAACTCGCAGTAATGGTTTCAGTCTCACCTTTTCCCCTCTTTTGCCCGTCTGAACTCGTGATTTGAGGCTTGACCAGGCACACTGTCCATGCTAAGCGCACGCTAAACAGGAATGGTGAGAGCACTAGCGCTGGATGAGGTCGAGAGTTTCGTTCCGAACGGCAGGCGCCGAAGCCTTACTCTCCCGGGGAAGACGGATGATGAAGTGACTTCCCACTTTGAATGTGAAATCCGCCCAGAGATCCCCGCCGTGAGCAATCACAGTTTGCCGCGACAAGGCCAGCCCGAGCCCGAGGCCTTCACCATTTCCTTTCGTCGCAAAAGGCTGGAACAAGGTGGACTGCAATTCCGGGGGAATTCCCTTCCCCGAATCGCGGACGTGCAGATCAACGCTGTTCTCCCGGATCTCCGCAACCAGCGACAGTGTTCCTTCATCTCCCATGGCGTTTAGCGCATTCTCGAAGAGATTGTGGAATACCCGCTCCATCGACATGCGATCCATCTTGAGTTCCAAATCCGGCGGAATGCTCCATTCGACCTTGATCGACCGACGCTCAAGGCGGTTCGATAATGCATTCCAGGCGTTTGTGGCCACCTCGTAAAGGGACCAAAGCTCCGGTTCAGATTTCTTGTTCCTTGCAGCCGAAAGTAGTTCCTGCAAGATCTCGAGAACGCCTCGAGACGCCTGATACATATTGTGCGCGAGGCGTGTGATTTGAGCTCGGGGCAACTCGTTATCGACGAGCATTTCGGCACCGGCATAAATGGATGCCAGCGGATTTCTCAAATCGTGCACCACGATGGTTGCCAGCCGCGCGACGGAGGTCAGACGCTCTTGCTGGATGAGTTCTGCCCGGGCGCTCTCGAGCGAAGTGCACATGCTGTTGAAGCTCTCGCCCAGCCGGCCTAATTCGTCGTCCGAGTCAGTATTCACCCGAATCTTGTAATTCCCCTTCGCAATCTCGGCGGACGCGCGATCGAGGACCGCAATCGGCCGCATCATGCGCCGCGCCACTGCATATGCGCAGACTATCGCCGCAACAAGGCCGCCCAACCACAGGAAAAAAATACGGTGCCGCAAATCCGTGAGCGTCTGTTGATACCCAGCCAGCGAGCGAACGATGCAAAGCTCTCCTCCGCGCCCCGGAACAATGCCGGGCAGCTCCCGGTTGATGGCCAGAAACGCGACTCCGTTCGCGACTAATCGCCTCGCGATTCCACCGGTAGGATGGCTGTAACAGAGATCAGCTACTGCTTTCGTTTGCGCCGCATCCGCCAAGGTAGAAGCCAGCACGGTCCCTCGCAGGTTGAAGATGAAGTCGCTACCGCCCGACGCGAGCTTTAGGTCCCGAATAAAGTTAGTGTCTAGTTCGAATCCCGTCACCAGCACATTCAGCAAACCTCGCCCGTCGCTGACATCCACATAGACGGGCGTGACCACAGTCTGGAACAACCGCCCCTGCTGCTCGAAGAAGCCGATCCGCTGTGTAGGAAACGTCGAGGAGATCTGTCGAACAAACGGCAGGATTTCGTCCGCCTGGAACGGCGAGCTCTTGCCGATGGTGGCGATCACCCGGCCGTTGCCGTCAGTCACCGCGAATATCGCATTGGCGGAAGAGATATGAGCCCACAACTCACCCGCCGTATCCTGAATGGTCGCCCGGTCTGACGTCCGTAGAGCAGAGCGCACATCAGCCATCCTGCTGATCACGCTACTGATCTCACGAAGGTTCTCCGTGTGCTCGCGCCACAAGGATTCGTAGGCCCGGAAGCTTGTGACGACTTCCTGTTCAACGCTTTGCGTCGCCCGGGCCGAAATGCTCTTTTCGAGTAGATACCCGGTAAGGACAAAGATCACCGTCAGGATGGCCGAGGTCATGCCGATCAGCTTCAGCAGTATTGATCGCTTCTGAAAGATCACGGGCGTGCTCCCGGGTAGGCGCCGGGATCGGAGGGCGCCGATGGGTACGGCTTCCCATATTTATTCAGGTGAGGGATTGATAGGTAACCACTCTCGGAGATGGGAATCGTGCCAAGGTCGACGGTCTCCGAACCCACCGGAACGGTTCGTTGCAATTCCGAGAGCGCCTGCTCCGTGGCTCGTTCGTAGTAAAGCCCCAGGCGATATATCCCTTCCGGCACGTCCTCGATTTCGAATAGTCCTTCAGAATCGGAAGTGGCGAACCAGGGAGAGGACAAGACCACGATAACTGCGCTCATGGATGCGTGGATATTGCAAAATACCCGAACCACTCCCGGCTTTTGGAACTTCACACTGCGAGTTGATCCCGGCGGGTAGAGGCCGATATCGAAGATCTGGCCATTGTAGTTCGAGAACGCGTTATGGAAGATGGGATCGGCGTTCGGAAACTCGACGGTGCTGCCAATTGGAATAGCAAGTACATGGGGAGTGAACGTCTTGTTCTTTTGCAGCATCTTGGCCTTGACTGCATGCGCGTTGACGAATGTACCCGATTCGGCCTTGCCGTCGTTCAGCCAAATGACTACGCTCGAAAGCTGCAACGCCTTCGCGTGCTTTCCGTTGGGCTCTTCTATCGAGATCTTGCCCCGCACCGTAGCCGAAATCGCGAGAGCCACCGAGAGACTAAAACAAATAACTAAGCGCGAGATCATAGTGATTGTTCAGCCGGTTTCCGATTCCGAGATAATTCGTTCGTGCCTGGCTCAGTTCGAAACCAGAAATCAGATTGGGAGCGAGCAGATACATGACATTCGCCGCATAGAATTGGTTTTTTGCCACTCGTCCCACCACCAGATCTCGATTGCGGTCGTCCTGCTGTCCTCCGTAGAAGTTGAATGAGAGCTTCTGGGTCGCGATGTAGCGAAACTGGATCCATCCGCCGGCGCCGTGCACTGGAATGACCTGATTCGCTGGGGTCACAGAAAGTCCGCCGAGCGCTCCCAGGTTGGCAAAGTTCTGGCCCCGGAACACCATGCCGGTAATCTCAATCGAAGAAACTGGTTTGATCAGCCAATCAATCCCGTACAGTCGGGAAGGAATGGACGTTCCGGCGATGTGAGTGGTACTCGCATGCAGCACCGGCGCTATCTCGAGGGCGCGGTTCTCCCTTTCATGCCTAAGGCTGAGGCGAGCCTCGATCGCCGGGCGTGCCGCCTCCACCCTGTTCGCCAAATCCGCCGGTATGTTCGTCGGCTCGCTCGTCTGAAAAATTCCTGCCTCTGCCTTAAGCGTCATGTTCTCTGCAACGGAAAATCGTTGCTCCATGCGCGCCTGCGGCTGCCAAAGCCAAGGGTTGCCCGCATTCGTGAGGGGCGAGACGCCCACCTGAGCCAGTGAATTGGGTTCTCTCCGCGAGACCAGAGGTTTATCCTGCCCAACCGCGAACGTGGTATTCGGCCAATCCAACTGGATAGTCGCAAGCCTGATCCGCAGTATGTGGTTCAGTGATGCCGCGGACCCATTGAAGAAGTCCATGTACAAGGAACCGGACACTGCGCCGCCCAAGAAAGTTTGGGGGCCATGAAATGTCAGTCCGAGGACGGTTTGGCGCACCGTCCCGCCGCTGTTTCTCGCTGTGGCAACCAGCGAGGCCGCGGTCGGATCCTGCGATCCTCCGTTGTATGGGCCGTTGCTAAAGGCGTTGAACAGAAGATTTCCGGTCAGATGAATGGGAAAGCGCTGTGAGGCCTCGACCTTCGTCTGCGCCAATTCTTCAATCCGGTGCTCACTGACTTGCTGCCGTTCGCTTGCCGTATCGGACTGGGCATCCGATTCGTCTTGCTTCTCAGGCGTTGCTTTCTGCTGAACCGGGTTTGACTGACTCAGCAGGTTGCGAAGCGAACGAATCTCGTCCTGCAGCTCGCGGTTTTGCTTCTCCAGTCGGTCCAGACGTTCGAGTATAGCTGTGGCCTGATCTGAGGCTTGAGGCCGCGCCGGAACGGGGTTTGACAACAGGATGAACGCTGCCGGGATAGCCCGGAACGGAAGCCAACGGAAGCATTGCCTGAGCACCGCCACCGCAAGCCATCCCCCGGGTGTTCGCACTAGGGCAGAAAACGGTATCCTACGCCGTGCAGTGTGAGAAAGTGTTTCGGAACGGCCGGATCCGGCTCCAGCTTGTGCCGGAGCTTCACCACGTGAGCATCCACGGTTCGCGTATTTGGGAAACATTCGTACCCCCATACGGAGTTTAGAATGAGGTCTCTCGTCAGTGGCTTATCCGGATTCTGCACGAAAAAAGTAAGCAGGTTGTACTCGGCAGGGGTCATCTTTATAGATTCGCCCTCCTTCGACACGATCCGCCGCTCCAGATCCACGTTGATGTTGCCAAACTGAATCAGCCTTCGACTGCCGGGCGCAGACCGCCGGAGAACAGCCCGAATGCGTGCCAGCAATTCTCGCGAGCCGAAGGGTTTCACCACGTAATCGTCCGCGCCCATCTCGAGCAGCAGCACCTTGTCCAGCTCCTCGTCAACAGCGCTCAACGCGATAATCGGTGTTGAGACGCCGTTCTGGCGGAGCTGTTTGCAGATATCTACTCCGCTCAGGCCAGGCAGACGTAGATCGACGAGCATCAAATCCGGCTTAAACTTAAGGGCGCTCTCCAGCCCTGATACGCCGTCCGATGCCAGCAGGGGTCGAAATTCCGCCTGCTCCAGGATCACCGCGATCGTGTCCCGAAGGCTGGCATCGTCGTCGATGACAAGAATACTATTCATGCTCTCTTTCAGGAGATCTACGCGCCTGTTCTGACGAGTGTATCTCCATTTGTGGTCCTAAGACACGAATGGCGGTTTCCAGTCCGGAGAAACCAATGGACCAGCTCCGCCCCTCCACCGATCTCGCCTGCCCGTACCGCCCTCGTGCCTCGAGACCCCTTGCCTATCAACCTATGTGATAGCAGCAGTTCAGCTTGCGCGGAATTTGTACATTTTTTGTAAATTTGCCCGAGTGGAGTTGGTCCGTTCTAAGCCCTTACGTACTCGGCCATGGGGCGTTCTCCGCCCGTTGTCCTACAATTAAGGTCGAGAGCCAGCAGGCCCGGCTCCTGGTACCAGGGCTGGATACATCACAAGCGAATGTCATCGTTCGACGGCTATCGTGGTGCGCGGAATCGCCGCCCCGTTCTTTTCGTAATCGTTCTCTCCTTGGCGCTGATCTCCTGCAATAAGAAGGAAACGGAGTCCTCAGCTGCCCGCCCACTCGGGGCTCCATTTCAAATCAAAGTCCCGCTCGGTCTACCGCCGCTACCCATCCCGGCCGACAACCCACCCACCGCGGAGACGATCGCGCTCGGCAGAAAGCTGTACTACGACACTACACTTTCGAGCAACAACAGCCTGTCGTGCGCAAGCTGTCATAGCCCGGCCATGATGTTCTCCGACGGCCAGCGGTTTTCCCGCGGCGCAAGCGGAAAAATGGGCGTCCGGAATGCCTTGACAATTTTGAACGCCGCCTACTACCCGGTTGATTTCTGGGATGGGCGCGCCGTGAACCTCGAAGCGCAATCCGGCATGCCGATGGCCAACCCCATCGAGATGAACCAGCCGCACGAAGTCTCCGTCTCGAAACTGAACGCCATCCCCGAGTACCGAAAAGAATTCGCGAAGGCTTTCGGACCAGGGCCAGTGACAATCGACAAGGTGGAAAAGGCGATCGCTAGCTTTGAGCGTACTCTTCTGAGCGGGAACTCACCGTTTGACCGCTACTTCTACGGCGGCGAGAAGACGGCCATGATCCCCTCGGCGATTCGTGGCTTAAACGTGTTCAAGGATAAGAATCGCGGGAATTGCGCTACTTGTCACACCATTGGCGATCGTTACGCCTTGTTCGCAGATGGAAAGTTCCACAACATTGGCGTCGGGGTCGATGCGAACGGAGAGTTACAGGACCTGGGGCGCTATGTGGTAACGAAGCGTGACGCCGATAAGGGTAGTTTTCGGACACCAACGCTGCGAAACATTGCTAAAACGGCACCTTACATGCACGATGGCAGCGAGAAAACGTTGAAGGATGTAGTTGACTACTATGTGGGCGGAGGCAATTCGAACCCCTACTTGGATAAAGAGATACATCCGTTGACATTAACTGCTCAGGAACGAGCCGACCTGGTCGCCTTCCTTGAGTCGCTCACCGGTGAGCCGCCGCCGCAAGCTCTTCCTTCCAGCAATTAGCATGAATTCTTTTAGCCTCGCGTTCTGCTTCGCCCTATCGCTGGCGCTTTTGACCGTTGCGCCCGGTTGCTCGAATCCGCCGAAGACCACGGCGAAGAAGGAGGAACCGAAGACAACCGCTCCTCCCACATATTTCAAAGTCGATGAAAAGACCGCGTCTGCAATCAGCGGCAAGGTGACCTTCCCAGGCAGGCGTCCCCCGCTCAAACAGGTCGACCTCACAGAAGACCCCGAATGCGCCAAACTTCATCACAAGCCCGTTTACGACCAGAGCCTCGTCGTCGGTAAAAATGGGCGTTTGGCGAATGCGTTTGTCTACATCAAGAGCGGCCTCGACGGAAAAAAGTTCGAGCCCCCGTCAACACCCGTGACCATCGATCAGAAAGGCTGCTGGTTCGAGCCCCGCGTCTTGGGCATCCAAACCGGGCAGGAACTGAAGGTAACGAACTCCGACCCGGTCACCCACAACATCCACCCACGCGCCGAGGTAAACCGGGAATGGAACCATAGTCAGGCGGGCGGCGATCCCCCCATCGAGCGTGTCTTCACCAAGCCCGAAGTGATGATTCGCGTGAAGTGCAACATCCATTCATGGATGCACGCCTGGATCGGAGTCGTAGACAACCCTTACTTCGCGGTGACGGGAACCGACGGTTCGTTCGATCTGAAGAATGTCCCGCCGGGAGATTACACGGTCGCAGTATGGCAGGAGCGGCTTGGCACACAAGAGCAGCACGTCACAGTGGCCCCTGCTTCTAAGCAGGACCTGACTTTTGCATTCAAGGATCAATCATGAAAAAGTACCGGCTGTATCTTCCTGCCACTTGCGCAGTGCTGACGCTCTTCGCCGCTGCGTGCTCGAAACCGCCGGCGACGGAATCGCATGAAGCGAAATCCGTCACGGCGCAGAAGCCGACGGGCTATCGCGTCTACGTTACTTGTGAGACCTCGGGCGAGTTGGCCATTATCGACTCGAACACGATGGCGGTCGCGTCCACAGTCAAATTGGGCAAGCGTCCGCGCGGAGTTCACCCTAGCGCCGACGGCAGTACGATCTACGTGGCGCTGAGCGGGTCTCCACCCGAAGGCCCGGGTGTTGACGAAAGCAAATTGCCGCCGCCGGATAAGAGCGCCGACGGTATCGCCGTATTTGACGTGCAATCGAACAAAGTTTCCCGCGTGCTGCAAGGCGGCTCCGACCCCGAAAACTTCGACGTCAGCGCAGACGGCAAGACGCTGTACGTTTCAAACGAGGACGCATCAGGTGTCAGCTTTATCGACATCCCGTCGGGCAAAGTCACGAAGACCATTCCCACGGGAGAAGAACCGGAAGGGGTCAAAGTAACGCCGGACGGTAAGCGGGTCTTCTCGACTTCGGAGGGCGACGGCACCATCTCGGTGATCGATGCCGAAGCCGGGCGTCTTGAAAGGACGTTCAAGGTTGGACACCGACCCAGGAATATCGTGTTCCTGCCAGACGGGAAGCACGGATATGTCAACGCGGAGAACGATGCAGCGGTGGTGTTGTTCGATAGTGTTAAAAACCAGAAGCTGGAGCCCATCTCGCTGGGCAAGCCGGGGCAAGTGAAGCCGATGGGTCTCGCCCTCGCGAAAGACGCGGCGAAACTGTACGTAACTACCGGACGCGGGGGCAAGGTCGTTGTTATCGACACGGCTACGAATAAGCCGGTGTCTTCTTTCGACGTCGGAAAGCGTCCCTGGGGTATTGCCGTTTCCCCTGACGGGAAGACGCTCTTTACTGCCAACGGACCTTCAAACGACGTCACTGTGATCGATCTCGCCACCCAAACCATTACCAAAAAGATCGGCGTTCCTGGCGGCCCCTGGGGAGTCATCGCAGTAGCCCCTTAGATTGGTGTCAAAGTCCGACGGCAACGGTAGGTTTGATCGGCGTTCGAAGCGAATTCGGAAACCTGCCGGCTGCAGGACGCCCCTATAGAGGGACCCGCCGATCAGCTAAAGAATTTCGTCACACGGCGGCCGGGTCCTCATCTTTACCTTTGATAGAGTACGGACAACAACGCTTACGCGCCTCGAGCGCTGGTGGGGAGATTCGACGTGTTATCTGAAGCAAAAATTAGCATGGGGAGAATTGCGGCTGTGGCCTTGTTTGCGGTCATGGCTGCAGCACAGGATCCTCGGCAATCGCCTCCACAGAAGCCGCCAAACACGACAACCGGCAACACGCCCGTTGCGCCGGCCGGAGCGCCGGCCGCGACTCAAGCAACTCAGCCCCCGAACACCCCGCGAGGTCGCCGGTCGGCTTATCCCGAGCGGCCGCCTGCAGATCCCGCTGCGATCGCCCGGGGCAAAGCCGTGTTCGGTGTGAACTGCGCGTTCTGCCACGGATCCGATGCCCGGGGCGGTGAAGGCGGTCCGAATTTGATCCGCTCCGAACTTGTTCTGAACGATGTCAAAGGAGAGCTGATTGGGAACGTTGTGCATAACGGCCGGGTCGACAAGGGCATGCCCAAGTTCAACCTGCCCGACTCCACCATCTCTGACATCGCGGCATACATTCACAGCTTCAAAGTGGGCGGCTACGACGTTTCCCGCCAGCAACCCCCTAGCATTCTTGTCGGGAACGCGAAAGCTGGTGAAGCATACTTTCAGAGTCATTGCGCGGGGTGCCACTCAGTCGCGGGTGATCTGAAGGGCTTCGGCGCGAAGTTCAGTGATCCGAAGCAGTTGCAACAGACCTACCTCATGCCGGGAGGAAGCGGGCGCGGATTTCCGGGCCAGCAGGTCGCCGATGTCAAGGTTCCGTCAACGACGGTCACTGTGACTCTGCCGGACGGGCAGAAGGTGGAAGGCACGTTGGGAAAAATCGATGACTTCATTGTGACGCTCACCGATAAGGACGGCGACGAGCGCTCTTTCCGCCGTGACGGTGACACGCCTAAGGTTGAGATCCATGATCCGCTTCAACCCCATCGCGATCTTTTATCGAAATATACGGACAAGGATATCCACGATTTGACAGCGTACCTGGTGACAGTGAAATGAGACGCCTGATTCCGTCAGTCTCCATTGCGGCGCTCACCTCCGCTTGCCTCGTGAGCCAGATTCTCAATCCCGCTCTTCTAAACCAGAGACTGGGTGAATCCTGGCCTACTTACTCGGGCGATTACACGGGGCAGCGCTACAGTTCCCTGACCCAGATCAACCAGTCAAACGTGAAAAACCTGACCCTGGGATGGACTTCGAAACTCACTCCAGGCGCCGGCGAATCGTCTGGATCGCGTTTCGGCGGGCGGCGAGGGGGCGCAAACACAGCTCCGCTCATCGTCGGGGGCGAAGGCACAGGTGAAGTCGCCACGGCAGCTTTTGGAGGCGCCGTTCGCATTGTCGGCGCCACTCTCGCGGTCGACGGAATCCTGTACACCTCGATGCCTGACAACGCCTGGGCACTCGATGGCCGAGACGGCCACGAGCTGTGGCATTACTTCTGGAAGACGAAGGGCGGCACTCATATCGGGAACCGCGGACTCGGCATGTGGGGCAACTGGCTCTATATGGAAACGCCCGACGATTACCTGGTCTGCCTCGATGCGAAGACGGGCAAGGAACGCTGGCACAAGGTCATCTCCGACTTCAACCAGCAATACTTCTCCACCATGTCGCCCATCGTGGTCGGCAACCACATTATCGTTGGCACCGGCAATGATCTGGACGCTCCAGGGTTTCTGCAATCATTCGACCCGGAGACGGGAGATCTGCAATGGAAATGGTTTGCGACTCCTCAGGAGAAAGGCGATCCCGGTCTGGAAACCTGGGCCAACGTCGATGCGGCCCGGCACGGTGGCGGGCACATGTGGATCCCCGGGTCCTACGATCCGGAGACGCATCTTTATATTGTCGGTACCGGCAACCCGACGCCTGCCTACACCGCACACGTCCGCGGGGAAGGCGATAATCTCTACACCTGCTCGCTCGTGGCAATCAATGTTGATACAGGCAAACTGAAGTGGTGGTTTCAGACGTCGCCCCACGATACGCACGATTTTGATTCCACGCAAACACCCATATTGGTCGACGGCGAATTCAATGGCAAGCCTCGTAAGCTGGTGTTACAAGCCACCCGCAACGGCTTTTATTTCACGCTCGATCGCGTGACGGGCGAGCATCTCGTCACAGGCAAATTTACAGAGACCGCGAACTGGGATGCCGGCGTAGATAAGCGCGGCGAGCCTGTACGCAATCCCAAGAAGGATTTCGATATCGGTGGAGCCCTCGTCTCTCCGGCAAACGGCGGAATCACGAACTGGCCGCCTCCCGCCTACAGCCCGCAAACCGGCCTCTTCTACGTCCCTCAGAACGACTCGTACGCCATGTACTATCTGACGGAAACCGATCCGCGCGGCGCGATGGGTTTGGGCGGCAAAGAGGAGCTGGGCGTTGCGACTCTCGGCAATTATCTGACGGCGATCGATTACAAAACGGGAAAAGTTGCCTGGCGTCACAGGTTTCCCGGCAACACCGCCAGCGGCTCGAGCGGACTGCTGACCACTGCCGGGCATCTGCTCTTCGGCGGCGATGCGGGCGGCAATATCGTCGCTTATGATCCGGCGAATGGTAAGCCCATCTGGCACTCGCACCTCGGACTCGTTTCGGCTGCTCCGGAGACGTATATGCTCGACGGCCACCAGTATCTTCTCATCGCATCGGGTGACACCCTCTTTGCGTTCACGCTGTATTAGAAAGAGCGTTGCTCTTTTCGCCTTCAGCGCCATCTCATTCGAGCTCTTAGGGCAAGGTGCCGCCGGCGCGAAAGCAAGTCCTGCGAACGCCGAAGCGGTTGCTCGTGGCCAGGCTCAGTTTCGAAAATCCTGCTCCTTCTGCCATGGCCCTGATGCGACCGGCGGAACAGAAGGCCCGAATCTGACCATGTCGTTGCTTGTGCGACACGACAAAGATGGTGATCTCATCGGCTCAGTCATTCGCGAGGGGCGCCCGGCGAAAGGCATGCCGGCCTTCTCCCTTTCCCCGGCTGAGATTTCAGACCTCGTGACGTACATCCACTCCCGAGTCGCAGAGCTTGATCGACGGTCGGCAGGTAAGCCGCCCGCTACCTATGCGCTCGAGCACCTCCTCACAGGCAACGCCGAGTCCGGCAAGCAATTCTTCAATGGCAAGGGCGGATGCACGGCTTGTCATTCGGTCACCGGCGATTTGGCGCACGTCGCCTCCAAGTACCCGCCCGTGGAATTGCAAACCAGATTCCTCTACCCGCAGGACGTAAAGCAAACCGCCGAGGTGAAGCTTACTTCCGGCGAAGTAATGATGGGCACTCTCGTCCATGCGGACGCCTTCAGTGTTTCGATCGATGACGAGAAAGGCTGGTACCACTCGTGGCCGCGCGATGCCGTTTCCGTGACGATACACGATTCTTTGGCCGCCCACCGTCGATTGCTGGACATATACACGGAATCAGATATGCACAATGTCTTCGCGTTCCTGGAGACGCTTCGTTGAGACCGATCGCCCTCACCGTTGCAACTGCGTTAAGCGTCTGGTCACAGGGTCTTGACCCCTCCGCTCTGCTGAAATCCGCTGGCCAGGATTGGCCAACGTACAATGGCGACTACTCCGGTCGGCGGTTCAGCACCCTCGCGCAGATCAACGACAAGAACGTCGAGTCACTCACCCTGGCTTGGGCCTTTCAAGCTCATTCATCGGTTCTGAAGGGTACTCCACTCGAAGTCAACGGAGTATCTCACAGCGCCCGATAACGTTTGGGCGCTCGACGCCGCCACGGGACGCCAGATCTGGCGCTATCAAAGACCATCCGAAGGTAACCACATCGGGAATCGCGGAGTGGCGATGTACCACGATCGGCTCTACTTCGGAACCCCCGACGCCCACCTCATTTGTTTGAATGCCAAAAACGGCAAGCTGGTCTGGGACGTGTCAATTGCGGACCCGGAGTTCGGGTACTATTTGAGCCTTGCACCGCTTGTGATCAAGGATCAGTTGATCCTCGGCACCTCCGGCGATCAGGCAGACGTACCGCATTTCGTCATCTCGGTCGATCCCGAAACCGGAAAAGAACGCTGGCGCTGGAGCAGTCTTCCCAAACCCGGTGAGCCGGGCTCCGAGACGTGGCTCAATCAGGCTTCTTTAAAAAATGGTGGCGGCCCGGCGTGGATGACCGGAACCTACGACCCCGAGCTGAATCTTCTCTACTGGGGAACAGGCAATCCCCATCCCGTCCTCGGCGGAGTGGCGCGCCCCGGGTCAAACCTCTATACCTGTTCCATCGTTGCGCTCAATCCCGAGACCGGCAAACTCGTCTGGTATTTCCAGGCCTCCCCTCACGACACACACGATTGGGACGCCACGGAAACACCGGTCCTGTTCGATGCTGGTTTCGATGGAACCCAACGCAAGCTGCTGGCGCAAGCAAGCCGCAACGGATACTTCTTTGTTCTGGACCGGAAAACAGGTGAGAACCTTCTCTCCACGCCATTCGTACCCATCGATTGGTCATCAGGACTTAACAAACGAGGAGAGCCGATTCCGAAACCGGAGAAGGAACCGCAGGTGGACGGATCGCTGCTGAAGTCCTACTACAACGGCGGCACCAACTGGATGTCTCCGAGCTTCAGTCCGCAGACAAAGCTGTTCTACGTCAACGCGGCGTCAGGTTACAGCTTGTTCTATCTGACGCTTGATGAAAGGAAGAAGGCGGAAGGCCATCAGGCCGGCAACGCCGTTTCGCTCTTGTCCGATAGCGCCTTACTGGCGCTTGATTATGAAACCGGGAAAGTGCGCTGGCGGCACGAAGAAGGACCCGGAGTCGCGTACTCGGGCATTCTATCCACTGCGGGCAATCTGTTATTCACGAGTGACGTGACAGGCAACCTGCTCGCGTTGCAGGCCGACTCGGGCGAAGTGCTCTGGCATGCAGATCCAGGCGGGCTCATGAACAGTTCGCCGATGACCTACGAGAGTGCCGGGCGGCAGTTTGTACTAACGGCTGTGGATAGCGTTCTGTACTCCTGGAGCCTCCCGGCGCCGAAAGCAAAGGCTAACCGAAAGTAACCGCAATCGCTCCGGCCGCAATCAGCATGCCGCCCAGGCCTTTGCCCCAGGTCAGCTTTTCACCGAGCAAGATCCATCCGAAGATGATCACCAGTACAACGCTGAGTTTGTCGATGGGCGCAACCCGCGATGCTGGGCCAAGCTGCAGAGCCCGGAAGTAGCACAGCCACGACAAGCCAGTTGCGAGGCCGGACAGCACAAGGAATGTAAGTGTTCTCCTCGTCGGTACCGCGAACGCCGCCGACGGCGAGAACAAATAGGCAATGAGCCAGGTAAAGATGACGATCACCGACGTGCGCACGGCAGTGGCAACGTTCGCATCTATTCCTTCCACGCCGACCTTCGCGAGAATAGCCGTCGCGGCCGCGAACAGCGCCGAAAGTAGCGCCCAGACGATCCAGTGCATTAGTCCCTATTGTCAGCTGCGCGTGGGCTCGAATCAGGGCGCATGAGTATGCACTAGTAACAATAAGAGTAGGGTCCCGTCTAACGGGCGGAGGTTCACTACAAATGAACAAAGATCAAGTCGACGGCAATTTGGACGAAGCGAAGGGCAAAGTCAAAGAGGGCTTTGGGAAATTGACGGGCGACAAGTCAACCCAAATCGGCGGGTTAGCCGATCAGGTAAAAGGAAAGGTGGAGAAAGCTCACGGCGACCTGCGAGAAGCCGTCAAAGACGACGTGGATAATCCTCCACCCACTGTTTAGCTATTCCGAACTACTGATTCTGCTTGCTCCGGCTTCGCCTAACCTGGCGTATCCCAAACAAAGCGAACGTTCCCAAACCCATCAGGGCGAATGCGCCAGGTTCCGGAGCAGCAGTGTTCACAGTGCCCACGCTGATATTGTCGAAAGCGAATACGTCGGGTACCGACGTGTCAGAGAACTCGATGTTCGTATACGCGTTGGCGTTGTCCAGGAACGCGTAGTAGAGTACCGAGCCGCTTGTGGACCCGTTTGAGCCGACTGTGTTCGGAACTAATAGCGTGGATAGTTGTCCGTTGACATCGGTCAAATTAAGAAGAATTTGACCACCAAAGTCACCAATATCGGTTCCGTAGAACCCAAAAGCAGAAACCGGCGAGCCAAATCTTAAATTGAATCCGCCTCCCGCATCGGTAAGTAAATACTGCGTGCCGGACACAGGGAATCGCCCACCGCCGTCGTTGCCGCTGACGACCGTTCCCGTCCCCGACAGGACAGCCGAACCCGAGCCGGAGAAATTGACGCTCAACGGAACAAAAGTCCCTGTTCTGAACCCTTCGAAGGTCTCCGTTCCTACGGTCGCAAGGTTTGCCAGGAACTGGCCGCTCGCTGCGCTTGAGTTGGCCGGGGTTGCTGCCTTGGGGTCGCCGGCGCGATTTACATCTTCCCCAAAGAAGGTGACAATGGCCGCTGACCCTGCATTAACCTTCAGGAACAGCAGCGTGACCAAAAGAAATCCTAATTTTTTCAATTTTCTCCTCAAGAACAACGGTCTTTGGCCATACTGCAGGCACATTTTTCCGGTGAGTTTTAAAGATTGTAGGGCATTCCCTTAAAACCTCTTGAAGTTTCTGGGATTATGTCCAGCGTTTTCCCTTCCCTTATCAACGGTTAAGGGCCAGTAAAAGAAAGAATCTGGAACTGTGAACAACGAACAAGTAGAAGCTGAAATGACGCGGCGTGACCTTCTGGCCCGCTCGACCGCAACGTCCGGGCTGTTTGTTCCGGCGCCGCGCGTGACCAAAGCTCGCAGGAACCCGTTTGAAAAGGTCGGAGGTCCGCCCGATTCGATTCTTGTTTTTGCCGAATCAGGACAACTTGCGCTCGTGCGGAACGGGCAAGCCTGGCATAGCGGTTCCATCACTGTTGAAACGAACACGGGCGGCAATGCGGCAGTCAGCCTTCACTCTCCACAGGAACTGATCTTGCGTTTACAGCTCAGATGGCGGTTCCCGGTCCCGGATAACCTAACCCTGACAGGAGACGCGTGGGAGCGATCGTATGGCGACCTGGCGTGGCGAAATATGGAGCCTGAGCGGATCCTGCCCTGGTACTTCGTGGCTACGGACGGCTCGGCGACCGCCTGCTGTGGAGTCCGAACCGGTGCTGCCGCGTTTGCATTCTGGCAACTGGATCCGACAGGACTGTCGTTGTGGCTGGACGTCCGAAATGGCGGACGAGGAGTCGATCTGGACGACCGAAGGCTCGAACTCGCCTCCATCTCCACAACCTTTGAAGAAGGACGGAGCAGCTTCGCCGCCGAACAGCAGTTCTGCCGCCAGCTCTGCGCGTCCCCTCGCCTGCCGAAAGCACCCGTTTATGGCGGGAATAATTGGTACTACGCCTATGGCCACAGCTCCGCAAGCGATATCCTCGCCGACTCCGAACGAATGGCCTCCGTCGCTTCGTCTCGCGAGAACAGACCTTTCATGGTGATTGATGACGGCTGGTCGCCAAACCGCACTGCCGGGCCTTGGTCAGGAGGCAACAAAAATTTCCCTGATATGGCAGATCTTGCGGCGAAAATGTCCCAAACGGGCGTGCAGCCCGGCATCTGGTTCCGGCCTCTGTTTACAAAGGAACAGGTCCCGAACGGCTGGCGCTTAACTCATCCGAATGCCGCGCGAGAGTACACGCGCAACGGAGCCTACACTCTCGACCCCACAGTCCCGGAAGTCTCGGCAAAGATCCGCGCAGACGTCAAGACCCTGACGGGATGGGGCTACAAGCTGCTGAAACACGATTTCTCGACCTACGATCTCTTTGGGCGGTGGGGCTTCACCATGGGAGCCGAGATAACTGATCCCGATTGGCACTTCGCCGATGAAACAAAGACGAACGCCGAGATTGTGGCTGATTTCTACCGCTCCCTACGCGAGGCGGCGGGTGACGAATTGATCCTCGGCTGCAACACGATCGGGCACCTTACCGCCGGGCTGTTTGAATTACAACGGACCGGCGACGATACCAGCGGCCGAGACTGGAACCGCACCCGCAAGATGGGCGTGAATACGCTTGCGTTCCGGGCCTGCCAGAACAATAGCTTCTTCGCAGTCGATGCGGATTGCGTTGGGCTGACGAAGCAGGTGCCCTGGCAACTGAATCGTCAATGGCTCGAACTTCTCGCCTTCAGCGGGACTCCGCTGTTTGTTTCTGCCGCGCCGGAGGCGCTGGGACCGGAACAGCGCCAAGCGTTGCGAGAAGCATTCACCACGGCGGCCGCCGTAAAACGAAGCACGGCGGAACCCCTTGATTGGCTCAGGAACACGGAGCCAACCAAGTGGCGTAATGAGGGAAAAACGAAGAGCTTTGATTGGTTCGGAGAGAACGGAGCCAGTCCGTTCTCTCGCTAGTTGACGAGATCAGAAATACAGCTTCATTGCGAACTGCAGCAGGCGCGGATCGCCCGCCGTCGTCAACCGCCCGAAATTGGCAGCGGTTCGCGATGTCGACAGACCCGTCGATTCCGTCGCCGACAGTCCAATGCCACTCGTTGGAAGCGATCCAAGGTTCGTGTGATTGATAATGTTGAACGCCTCGGCACGAACCTCCAGTTTGAAAGATTCACGTAACGCGAAAACGCGGCTTAAAGAAACATCAAACTGCAACTGCCCCGGAAGCCGGAAGACATCACGCCCAAGATTGCCGTATGTACCCGGGGCAGGCGTTGTAAACGCGGCAGGATTAAGGTACTGAAGATTTGATCCCCAGTTCGTGTTCACCGCCTGCACACCGGAAACGTAGTTGGGTCGATCGAGTCCCACGCCCGTTAGTGATACGTCCGTTCCCGTTGTGACATTCACCGGAACTCCGCTCAAAGCGCGAATCAGCGGTGCAATCTGCCAGTTTCCTAACAAGTGCGCCCCTAAGCCGTTACCCTTCACAGGACTGGTCGCAACAATCGAGGTGTTCAGAATATGGCGCACGTCGAAGTCGCAATCGCCCCGGTCAGCTCGCCGGTTATAAGGATTCTGGTAGAGCGGTCCAGTGACGTCCCCCCTGAAGTCTCCATCGCTGATGCAGTGGGACCACGTGTAGTTGGCGAGCATTGTGAAGTTATGGCTCAGACGCTTGTTGACTGAGGCAAGCAGCGCGTTGTAAGTTGCGTTTGCTCCATCATCGATGTTGACAAGGTTCCCGTAATATTGACCTTGGCTCGGTATCGTTTGAGTCAGCACCTTGCGCTGCTGGGTGTTTGTGGTCGAGCAGCCGCCCGCGAACTGAGCGCAAACGGCGGGACTGTATATCGCAGGATTTAGCTCCTGTCCAATCCACACGTGCGCAGTACGGTTACCCAGATAGCTGATTGTCGCCAACCAATCGGTACCGAACTGCTTCTGGTAACTGAGATTCCACTGGTAGACGGTAATCGGTTTGATCTCCGGCGGCATCACAATCCAGAGCGCATTCGTGGGGAAAAAGATACCCTTTGGGGGGAACGGATTGCCGCCGGGATAGTTGTAGCCGGTCACCCACGGATCGCTGAACCCGAGCGGAGCACTCGCATTCAAATCGATCTCGTTGACGAACGGAGGATCGGAGGCGGTTCGTTGCGGAGTGAACAGAGAGCCGACGTCGTACATCAAACCCGCTCCGGCTCGAAGAGTTTGTCGACCGTCGCCCTTCGGATCCCAAGCGATCCCGAGTCGGGGCGAAAAGTTGTTGTACCGGTTCTTTGCTAGTGCGTTCGGCACGTTCGGATCACCCGGATAGAGAGCGCCTGCGGGCGCATTCGGGTATACAGTGCTGTGTACGCCCGCCAGGAAATTCGGCATCGAGAACCGGGCGCCTCGGTTGAAGTAATCATACGGCCAGAGATTCGGTTCCCAACGCACCCCCGCGTTGATCGTCAAATGTTCATTCATCCGGAAAGTGTCCTGGATGTAGAGCGCAGGAATCGACATGCGGGGCGTTGGCTGCTGGGGCAGGCTCTGGCTGTAGGCGCTCATCGTCCCGGTCAGAAAATCCAGAAGCGGATCTCGAGTCGCATTCCCGTTGAAGGCGAAATTACCGTTTTGCAGATATCCAATCAGGATATTGTTCTGTGTGCGGATGTAATCGACACCGAAGGCAATGTGGTGCTTGCCTCGGACAATATCTACGTCGTCGGCAAACTGGAAGGTATTGACGTTGAAGTGTGCCGGCGAGCACGTTCCGCATCCGACGCCAAACCCACCGTTATTCACAAGGAGCCGGAAATCGTTTGGTACAGCGACGCTGATGTTGATGCCAAGGGTCTTCGCGTTGAAGAAATCTGTGGCGGGCCCACGGAAGTCCGTACGCCGCGTAAACGTGGCATGAAACGAATTCAAGACTGTAGGGCTGAACGTGTAAGTGTCGCCGATCGTGAGTGCATGGACACCCTCGTCATTTCCGGGTGCCGTGGTGATCAGGGCATTTGTCGGATCGAAGAAAGCCGGCTGGAAGTAAACCGTGCGGAAGTACCGGCCGAAAAGAGTGTGCTTTGCGTTTTGGATCCAGTCAATTCGTCCCACACCTTGGTCTTCGTCCTGCCGCTGCGGAATCCCGTAGACAATGCGGCCGCACGGATCGGCTTGCGAAATCGGCAGATAGCTCGCAAGCTTCACGGCCGCAGGATCGAATCTCGCGCCCGACGCGAATACGTTCCTCAGGTTCGTGATGTTGGTGGTCGTGTTGGGAAGTCGAATGGCGCGAGCCGCTCCGTTCGATTGGCAAGCCGCAGACTCAGCCACGCTGAAATCCCCCGCTAACATCGCCGGGGTCGGAACGAACGCTGTCGTAGAAGGAGGCACGTTCCGGATCCGCGTCCCCTGATAACCGCCAAAAAAGAAGAGCTTGTCGCGGATGATCTTGCCACCCGCCGTGCCGCCGAATTGGTTTCGCTTCAGTGCATCGTGAGTCGGGGCAAAGAAGTTCCGCGCGTTCACGTTGCCGTTGCGCAGGAATTCGAACAGATCTCCATGTATGCTGTTGGTCCCAGACTTCGTGACGATGTTGACCACGCCGCCCGGCTGCGTACCGTTGCGCGCCGGGAGAGCGTTGGTGTCGACACTGAACTCCTGCAGGGCATCCGGGAACGGGAACGGCAGATTCACGTTCGTCATGGTGTCCACGTTGTCGCCGCCGTCCAGCAGGTAGTTCGTTCCGTTCGCCTGGCCGCCGCCGACCGAGATTGTGGTCGATGTCGCATAGTTCTTGCTGCCAGTCATATCGCCCGCTGGCGTGACGGTAGCGGCACCCGAAATCAGAACCAGTTGGGTGGCTTGCCGCCCATTCAGGGGCAACTCGACAATGCTGCGCTGGTTGATGACTTGAGATACGGAGGTCTGTTCCTGCTGCACCATGGCAGCACCGGCCGTGACCTCAACGTTCTCGGAAACAGCGCCGACATCCAGCTTGATGTCGATGGTGGAACGATCGCCGACCTGCAACACAATGCCGGATTGCGTGTAAGTCTTAAAACCGGTCATCGTTGCGTCCAACCGGTAAGGCCCGACTGGCAAATTAGGAAAGTTATACCGGCCGTCGGCGTCGGTGGTCGTAGCGTGCGGAACACCCTTTTCCGTCTCGGTCATCTTGACGGTGGCGCCGGCAACCGTAGCGCCTGTGGGGTCGACTACCTGGCCGCTGGCCCCCGCATTATTAACAGCTTGGGCAAAACCCGTTCCGACAAAAAGGGCGCCAAGGGTCAACAAGGAAACAACGCGAACGAGCCGAACGGAGCTCCATCCCAACATAGAAATTTACCTCTAAACCTGAAGCTGAGCACGTCGGTTCACGTTGGAACCCGCGCTACTTTGCCATAAGTATATACTGACGTCCGGATGTTGACGCGTTTCTGGTTTAACGCATTCCCAATTATCTTTTTGTTGATCAGCGCACATGCTTTCGCCCAATCTCCCGACCTTTCTCTGCTGAATCGGGACCGGCCGATGCTGGATGCCCACAACTGTTATCCCTATGAAGGGCGCTGGGCTGATCGCGTTACTCGCGCACTTGGAACAGGTTCCCCGGTCGGGATCGAACAGGACCTTGCCTGGTACGTCGATCCTGCGTCCGGCAAAGGGCGTGTGGTGGTTACGCACAAACCGGAGACAGACGGATCGGAACCCGAATTAAAGACGTACTTCTTCGAACGAGTGAGACCGATCGTTGAGAAGGCACTCCGGGATGGCAATTCGGCCGAATGGCCTTTGATTGTTGTGCATTTCGACTTCAAAGATAATCAACTGCCTCTCTTGCGCGCAGTTTGGAGTCTGCTCGGCCAGTACGAAGATTGGATCACTACCGGCGAAAAGCTGGCGGATCCGAAAGCGATCTCGTCCTGGAAGGTGAAGCCTTTGCTGGTTCTGACGGAAGATCCAGATGCGCAAGAGCAGGTATTTTCGAAGGAGATTCCCGTTGGCGCAAGACTTCGAATTTTTGGCTCGGCACATACGCACGCGCCGAAAGGTCAAACGAAGGACGCAACAGAACACCTGCTTGCCACGACGCCTGCCGATCAACTGCTGACGGAGCCTGCAACAAACTACCGGCGGTGGTGGAATAACTCGTGGCACGAGGTCGAAGAGGGTGGTCAGCCTCATGCCGGCGACTGGACACAGTCAGACGACAAGCGTCTTCGCGAACTTGTGGACCACGCTCATCAGTTCGGTTACTGGATGCGCTTTTATACTCTGGATGGTTTCGATGCGAGTGTAGGCAAAGAAAACGGCTGGTTCGAGTCGTACAATTTTGGGTCCCGCGCTGCGGTCGAACAGAGGTGGAAAGCGGCAATTGCGGCGGGCGTGGACCTGATCGCCACGGACCAGTACGAAGATCTTGCTCCGCTTATCCATGGCAAGAAGTAGGCGTCGCCTCCCTTCAGCGTTGGCTAGAAGTTAAGAGGTCTCGTCTCTGGAGTCGCATGATTGGTGAGCAGATATTTGCCGCCCCGAAATGCAGCCACATTCATGCTCTCGCGGCCGATCACGTTCTCCAGCCGCTTCACGCCCGACAACTCGGCCACCAGATAATAACGCCCTCCGCCACGCCAGCGGCCCTCAAACTCCGCATCGTCTATGAAAACGGGAGGTGCACCGGGAGCATACGAGCCATAAACGAGATTATTGAACCGGCCATTCAGTAGGAATGCAGTCCGATTGGTATAGAAGAATACCGACGAAAAGTCGTAATAGTGATGATCCACAACGAGTTCACCCTTCGGTGCTCGATTCAGTGCCTCGGCGAGAGGCCGCGATGACATATAAGGGTCGAAGGTGACTAGCGCCAGGCGCGCTGCGTGGAAGAAAAGCACCATCATGCACGCAGCGGAGAGAACGACCCGGCGCTCTGGCCCTCGAAACGTTCCGATCGCACCAAGTAGAAATGCAAGAGCAGCCACCGTGAGCGGAAGCTTGAGATACGCGAAGGACTGGATCGTCAGATCCTCCATGTGGCCGAGCGAAAGAGTGTAAGCGCTCGGGTTTGACGACAAAGCACTTGAGATGTCACCTGGCGCAGGCAGATTTCTCACGGTGAACAGAATTGCAAGGAGCACGAATGCAACAAGCAGCGACAATGCCGCCAGAAACTTGCTTCCACCCCGTATCCATTTGCCTCCGGCAGCTAGTGCGGAGCCGAGCAGCAGTGCGAATGCTGGATAACTCGGCATCGAGTAGTATTCCTGCGTTGTAGAAAACGTGAAGAAAACCAGGATGAAACCCAGCCAGCACAGCGCGAGGAGTCGAGTTCGACCGGCACGATCAGTGGGCCGGTAAGATAGGCCGAAGGTTGCCGGAAGGTACACACTCCACGGAAACAACCACAACAGATGAAACAGCCAGAACCAGAGTCTCGGGACTGTATTGTAGTCGCGCGGATACCTCATGTTGAGAAAGCGAAGTAGCTGCTCGTTGATGAAGTAAAACCAGAAGAACCCGTGATATTCGCCTGGAGCGCTCCGCATCGTGAAGACAAAGTAAGGTGGATTTCGGAGCGTAGCCAGGAGATGCCATGGAGCCGCGATAGCGAGGATGACAACTAGCCCCGTGAAAGGGCGAAGGCGCTGCCAGGTGCTGCGCGATAAAAGCTGCTTAGTAAGTGCCAGGTAAAGGACGGCAGTTCCAACCGGAAAAACGATCCCGATCAGGCTTTTGAGAAGGAGCCCCACCCCCATGCTGGCGGCCATCAGAAAAGCCCATAGTCGCGGGTGAGTTTCTTGAGGGTCAATGGCGCGCAGGAAGCCCCACATCGAGAGCGCGATCGTAAAAGTGATCATCACATCGGGTATGAGAATTCGGGTAAACAGGAAAAGGCCAATACACGTCGACACGCACAATCCCGCATAGAGCCCTGCACGGCGTCCAAAAGCCCAAACTCCGAAGGCAGCAGTCAGCCAGCCCAACCCCACACACGCGAGCGCAACCGGGATGCGAGCCGCCCAATCGAACGCGCCGAATACCTTGTATGAGCAAGCGATCAGCCAGTAAATAAGAGGAGCTTTCTCAAGGTAAAGCACTCCATCCAGGCGTGCCGAAACCCAATCTCCCGACGTGAGCATGCTGCGTGCGATCTGTGCCTGAACGGCATCTACGTCGTCCATCAACGACGGCGGCGAAACAACACAGCCGACGAAAATTGCGGCTGCAAACAGAATGACCGTTAAATAAACGAAAGCAATCCGCCGACGCCGAACCTTGTCCGACTGCAAAGCCGGTTCCGACACAGGAGGGCTATTAAGAGGTGAAGCTGTTGATGACAAACTCAGACTTTCTTTGATTGAGCTCTCTCACAACATAGCAGGGCGTAGTCGGTGGCCTGGAACCCCTTGGCCTGTTGTTTGTTATAGTTCGAGTGGGGTTGCAACGCGAAACAACGTTGCGGGGACAGTTACGATTCGTTGAGGTTTGATGACTGCCATTTCCTCGTGGGCCCTGCCGTACGTAGCATGTCTTCCCTTCATTTATTACTTTTTAGTCCTCTATAGCTCCTGGCGATTCTTTCGGCGCCGCCCGGATCGAGCCGGAAACCCTGGAGCCTTCACGCCACCCGTAAGCATTCTAAAACCGGTGCGCGGAAGCGACCCGGACGCTTATGAGAACTTCGCAAGCTTTTGCCATCAGGACTACCCGGAATACGAGATTGTCTTCTGTGTAGGAAGCTCCGACGACGAGATTGTTCCCGTCATTGAAAAGCTGCAAAGTAACTTCCCAGAGCTTCAAATCAGGCTGCTGTTCGGCTCGTTGCGCATGGCCACAAACGACAAAGTGGCGAAACTGGCGCGACTGTCTGAGGAAGCGAAGTACGAGCATCTCGTCATAAGTGATAGCGATGTTCGTGTTCGCCCGGACTATTTGCGCACTCTGGTCAACCCGCTGGCGAATCTAGCGGTCGGCGCTGTTACGTGTCTGTACGTCTCAACCGGCGAAAAGACGTTTGTGGACAAACTCCAGTCCCTAGGAATGATCTCTGACTTCTATCCGGGACTCTTTGTGGCCAGAGAGTTGGAAGGCGTGAAATTCGCTTTAGGTCCATCGATTGCAACAACTCGCGGTCACCTGAGCCGGTTCGGCGGATACGACAAGATCAGAAATCAACCGGCCGACGATTTGCTTGTCGGCCGGTTGATCGCTGAGCAGGGTTACGAAGTGGAGCTGTCTTCTTACTCCATTCAGACCGTCGCTGATTACCAGTCATTTACAGACTTTTTACATAAGCGAATGCGTTGGCTCGTCGTGATGAGACACATGCGACCGGCGGGCCACTTCGGACTACTCTTCACGCAGGCTTTGCCATGGCTGGTCCTTGCATTTACCGCGCATCCCACTTTCAGAACCGAGGCTCTGTTAGTCTCGACCTACCTTTTGTTTCGATTTACAACGGTATGGGCAGTAGGCATCTGGGGACTGAGAAGACCCATCTGGAATTTGATCCCACTCGTTGTGCTTTGGGATGCTTTGGCGTTTTGCCTGTGGATTGCAAGTTTCGCGAGAAACACAGTGAGGTGGCGAGGAGGTAACTATTACATTCGTAATGGCAACCTCGTGCCGGCTACGAACCGCTGACCGCCACAGCCGCAAGTTCCGGAGTGTCGATCGGACTTCGGCGCTCGTTCGACGATCGCCTCCAATCAACCTGGGGGATAAATAAGCTCGGGTCGATCTGATCTTTGTACCGCAACGCGATATTCATCAGACTGTCAAGCAGAGATTCAGAAAGCACGTGCGGCTTTAGACCGAGATCGACCAGTTTCGAATGTTTAGCGTTGTAGTAATGCTCTTCCTTTTCGACGCGCGGATCCGCGAGATGTTCGACTTCCACGTGGAGTCCTAATTTCTCGCCGGCCGTCTGTACGAGAGTGGCTAAGTCGAGAACCGAAAACTGTTCAGTGAATTGATTGAAGACGCGGCATTCGCCGGAGCTCGCCGGGTTTTGGCATGCCAGTTCTATGCAGCGTACCGTGTCTCTGATATCCAGAAAGCCGCGCGTCTGCCCTCCCTTGCCGTACACCGTTAACGGATGGCCGTAAGCGGCCTGCACGCAGAAGCGATTCAGAACAGTTCCAAACACCTCGTCGTAGTCGAAGCGATTGATCAGACTTTCGTCCAATGCTACTTCGTCCGTCATGGTGCCATAAACCACGCCTTGATTCAGATCAGTCGCGCGGAGCCCCCACACGCGGCAGGCGAACATCATATTGTGGCTGTCGTGCACCTTCGACAGGTGATAAAACGAACCGGGCTGCTTCGGAAAAGGCAGCACGTCACTTCGCCCGTTATGCTCGACCTTGATGTACCCCTCTTCGATGTCGATGTTGGGAGTCCCGTATTCTCCCATTGTTCCGAGCTTTACAAGATGGCACTCGGGATCGTAGTCCTTGATCGCAAAGAGTAGGTTCAACGTTCCCATAACGTTGTTGGTTTGCGTGAAGACTGCATGCTTACGATCGATCATGGAGTAAGGCGCAGACCGTTGTTCCGCGAAATGCACCACACATTCCGGCTCGAGTGCACGAATAGAAGCTGATAGGAAGTCGTAATCCGTTATATCGCCGCCCTGAACCTTGATTGTTTGGCCCGTAAGTTGCTGCCACACCCGCAACCGTTCCGTGAGCGGTCGTATGGGAGTAAGTGTCTGAACGCCAAGTTCATAATCCCATTGACGCCGAACGTAGTTATCTATGATTGAAACTTCGTGCCCTCTCGCCGACAAATAGAGCGCAGTTGCCCACCCACAGTAGCCGTCGCCACCGAGTACACACACTTTCATTCTTGGAATGACGAAAGTTTTTGGGGCAAGGTTAACTTGCGACTAACTTTTCTTTCTAATGGGAATAACCTACGTCGTCGAAATTCGCCGCTCCGATGTCACCAGAGACGCGCCGAGGAAGATCAGAACTGTTCCCATCCATTGCGTCCGGCTCACGGTCTCGCCCAGGACGAATCGACCCAAAGCCGTCGACAATACATAACCTACGGCCGTTAACGGAACAACGAGCGTCAGATCAGCAATGCTGAGTGCGGCCATTCGAATCAAAAGTGCGAGGATGAGCAGCAAAACGCCCACCGCAACGAACGGATTAGCAACAACAAGCAAATTTGCCACTGCGGAGCCCGAAAGAACCGAGGCGCTATGCTTCATTCCCCAAGCCAGCGACAGGTTGCCAAGAGGGCGCACTAGAATCATCAGCAGCACCATCCTGTACGCATGCACAGCTCGTAGCGGAGTCGATCCAGACGTCCCGTGTTGTTGATTCCTGGGCAATCTCTTCTTCAGACTAACAACGATAACGGCAGAGAAGATTCGGCGAAACCTGTTGCATTCAGCGTCGTCGTACAGATGAGGGAACGAATATGGCAGTAGAAGATCTTCGTCAAAGCCCCATGATGGCTCATTTGATGGATTCGCTCGATCGAGGCGAGGACATCGGACACTATGGCCGCCTGGTCATGATTATGGTCGGGCGTCATTTCATGTCAGAAGAGGAACTGCTTGAGCAGTTGACAAAAGATAAGGATTGCGATGAGGCCAAAGCTAGGTCCCTGATCGCCCAGGTATCCGCGAGAGACTACAATCCGCCGAAGCGCGAACGAATTCTGGAGTGGATGGAACAGCAGAACTTTCCAATCTGTGAGGATGCAGAGAATCCAGGCGCCTGTAACGTCTATAAAAATCTGAAGTTTCCACCGGAGATTTACGAGAAGATCTCGTCCTATTATCAAGACAAGAATTGACGGGGACAAAAACACTCTGGCTGCGGGGTTGCTTTGCCAGCCTGTTGCTCCCGGTCGCCGTCCTCGTTTGGGCGCAATCGCCGTTACACCAGGCCGAGAATGATGAAACCGCCTTTCGCTTCGTCATTCTCGGCGATCGAACCGGTGAGGCGTTCCCCGGAGCGTATGAAGAAGCATGGCGGGAAACCGACGCCGACCACCCCGATTTCGTCATCACGGTAGGAGACACCATTCAGGGCGGTGACGACGATACTGCGGAAGCGGAATGGCGCGACGTTCGTCGAATGCTTGCGCCCTATCGTAAGTACCGGATGTTTTTTGTTCCGGGAAACCACGACGTTTGGTCTCCCGCATCGGCTGACTTATATAAACGGTACACCGCTCGCGCTCTTCACTACAGCTTCACTTACAAACAGGCACACTTCACAATACTGAACAACAGCGAGACGGATTCGCTCAGCCCGGAAGAAATCGCCTATCTCAAAAGGGACCTTCAGGCAAATGCAAGCCGGCCTTTAAAGTTCGTCTTTTTTCATCGTCCGTCGTGGCTATTGCACGCTCTTCTGAAGAGTCCTAACTCCCCGCTTCACCAACTCGCGTTGCAATACGGCGTACAATACGTCATCACTGGGCACTTACACGAAATGCTGCATTTCGAGCTAGGCCCCGTCACATATCTCTCAATGGCGAGTTCAGGAGGACATCTTCGTGAGCCCAAAACCTACGAGACGGGCTGGTTCTTTCAACACACGTTAGTGACAGTCAAAGGTAAAACCGCCGATTTCGCGATCAAAGAACTCAAGCCACCATTCGGGGAAGGACGAGTTTCAGCCCTGAACGACTGGGGCACAGAGAATCTTTTGAAGTTGAAGCCCTAAACCGACGTACCGGCGATGGCTCGCTAGGCCCTACATTTCCGGGTGCCGGTCGTGTTCAGATGTCGTACTTGTACATGGCCCCTTCAATCGGCACGCCACGCACCTCGATACGCTTCAGGTCGCAAGTGCCCAGGCCACGGTGTTCCGCGAGAACCAGTTGGTTATCACATCGCGGAAAGCCGGGCTGTCCTTAGCCGCCATTTCTCACGAAGACATTGAATGCGAATAGCCGTCCGCTAAAACTGGGAGCACGTGATCAATCGAGCTTCAGAAGGCCGCCGAAAGAGACACCAGTCGTGAGTGGGGTGAAATTTGTTTTGGAGTTGTCAAAGAACGAGTGGCCACAGGCCGCCATGACTTCAGCAGCGCAGTTGCTGGAGAGCGTCGGACGACCCTAACGGGACGTCGCTGAGAGCAGAAACTTGGGCCACAGCGGCGGGGGAGCGAAGCTGGAAGAACGTCGGTCCGCAGCTAAAGCCGTGACGTGGATGGTGCCTTTGTGCCCGATGGAGAGCGTGGCTCCGGTTCCTGTGCGATCGCTCATGTGGTGGCAATGACCCCGTTGAGGAGATTTCTAAACCCGTCGCAACCGGGCTGACCGACGTCAGCACGACCAGGAGGGTAAGCATGGAGAAGTCAAGCACAGATGATCAG
>JBJMGK010000144.1:0-12814 GCA_045807925.1 Bryobacteraceae bacterium
CAATGCTTTCCTCCACCAAAGGGCGAAATGGTACTAGACGATCTGTCTTTCCCCGTTCAAGCACAGTGATCCAATTTTCAATCACCCTTGGCAGCCCGCGTAAGCGTTCGACATATCGAGCGTAATCGGCAGCATTGTCGAACGGAGTCACGGAGATCGTTTCAACCACCTGCAGGTGAACTCCCGAGTGTAGATTGATTGGCATCTCGTACGCCTTTAAACGCAGGCTCGTCAATCGCTGTTTGAGATTTCGCAGCATCAAGTCGCGGTTTAGCCGGCCTTCCTCATCTAACGCTTTCGGGTCCACCTGCTCGAACTGGCTAAACCAGTTGGAGAGATCTCGCTTTTGCTCTTCCACGGCAGAGATCGAGTAATCATTCCACATGCCGTTGTAGCGGCGATCGCCAACCGCTGTGGCGAGTTGTGGGTCTTCGTGCAACTCATACTCCCACTCACGCTGCAGTAGTCCCTGGAGCGTGTCAGCGCGCAATCGGGGAGGTGCAACAGAGAACATCCAAATAGCACCAAGAGCAACGCCCATCGCCTTACGCGTGTGCCCAGATAAGCTGGTGTTCATCAGGAGCATGTGTATGGGTCGCGTCTCGATGCAAGCCGCGGAGTCAACGCATGTACGGGGTGATGTTGCTCTCGATTGCTCGGAACTCTGCTTCCGTCAGTGGGAGTTTGCGAAAATCCGCCCAGGCATGCGCTGGCGTGACGCCACCACCAAAATACCCGTCGGAGCCAAATAAGACGCGAGCAATGCCAATCTCTCGCGTTCGTTTCGCGATCAGGTTTTTCTTTGGTTCCCAGTTTCCTAGCCCGGCTACGTTGGTGATATCGAAGTACACTCGGGTCATGCGTGAATCGCCCTTCTGAATGGCCCGAATAAAAACACACAGCGCTTCATCCGTACCCGGGTCATCATATCCACCCGAACCGGCGAAATGTGCGATTTGCACGTAGGTGTCACGTGCAGCAGGAAGAACTCGGTCGAGGAAGATCTGCGCTTCCTTGGCGCCATACGGGCGGTGCCGTGTAACGGAGGAATGCATATGAACCGTGATGGCCATCCGACGGGCACTTGCCGCCTGAAACACTGCGTGCAATTTCTCGACATGGTTCGGATTGTCCAGATCGACATCGGAATTGCCGAAATGCAGCTTGAGCCCGTAATGTAAATTTGGATCCTGCGCACAACGGGCAATTTCGGCCAGCGCATAGTCTTTGACGGGGTCAACGCCGCAAAACGCTCGCAATCGATTGGGGTAACGCGCCACCTGCCGGCTAACCCAATCGTTCTCGGCCTTGACATGAGCGTACTCGTTGGCAACGGGCGGTTGATTCGGGTTTCCGTAGCGATAGGCCATTGATAAAACAACTGCGCGCGTAATATGCGCCTCCTCCAGTAGTTTGACCAAATCAGAAGCGACAAAGCCCTTCGGAGACTTTTCATTCGGCATCAACAGGTGCTGATGATAGTCAATCAACGCTTGAGCCGGAGCCGCCGCCCCAAAGGCAAAAAGTGCACCCAGAGCGCAAAGGCTGCGCTCTACGCGGCAGCGCCAAAAGCTGGATAGCGAAGAGAACAAAGCCAACGTCATTCCTTAGTGAGCCTTCGTGGATATGCAACGGCAACTAAAATTCAACAGGACAAGTTTATGCGACCCTCTTTCTCCCGATTCAAGAGGGCAGTGCTCGGTCGCGACGTTATCGCAACTTCGGGCAGTATCTGTCAAGTGCTCGATTCATCCGCTGCGGTCGGGCAGGGTTGATCTACCCCGGGCTTAAGGGAAGCCGCCTTGGTGAAGGACAACGCTTCGTTGGACTCCTAAACTCTCAGTGCGGAGAACACGGCACGCATCAGAGGCGCGGCTGAATGGGCAGCAGCTTGAAGCGGCCATACGCGACTGAAGCCGCAATGAGGCCAACCAAGAACGGAAAGAGCGAGATCCAGCCCATCGGTATGGACGTTACAGTCGCTCCCGCCATAATGATCACAAGACCACAGGCCGCAACCGGAGTTAGAAGTGGCGCGATTCGGAGCAAGGAAGGAAGGACGAGACCGATTCCGCCCAGCACTTCCATTCCACCAATGAAGTGAAAGAATGACCCGGGGAGAGAGCTACCCTTCGTCATCTCCTCAACCGGCATTACGAACTTCATCACACCTGCGAACAAAAAGAGCGCTGCCAGGATTATCTGTGCCGCCCAAAGCGCTATACCCAAAGCCTTGGCACGATTTTGAGAAACAACCGCTACGTCCGAATCCTTCATTAGGACTTCTATTATGATCGCTTCCGCTGTCCGGCAGATGTGCTTTCCTGGACATTATTAAACGCTACGCCGTCAGGGCGGATCTATCCGGCGCGCTCGTCTAGTTCCTGAGTAACCAAGCGTTCGGACACCATGCTTTGGTGCATAATTAGTCGGATGCCATCGAGTGAAGGCACCATCACACACGTCAGTGACACGGCACTTATGGTCGCCGCCTGTCGCGCACATGAAGCTGAGTTGGAGGACGCATTCGTGCGCGATCCGTTTGCAGCACGGCTGTCTGGCGAGCGTGGATTTGCCATCCTTCGTGAGTTGCCGTATGCCAACGTGATGCGGATCGGACTTGCCATTCGCACGCGCTTCTTGGATGAATTGCTGCTGGAAGCCCTCGAGAGTTACTCGATTACTACGGTGCTCAGCGTCGGCTGCGGTCTTGACACGCGACCTTGGAGGCTCGATTTCGACAAGAACTTACGCTGGATCGAGGTCGATTTTTCAGATATCTTGGACTACAAGGATGGGCTGATGCAAGGAGAGGCACCACGCTGCCGCCGTGAGCGCCTCACCGTTGACATTAACGATACGTTACAACGTCAGCTCATGTACCAGAGCACTGGTCCGAATCTGCGTTGATGATCACCGAAGGCTTACTCATGTACCTGCCTTCGGCAACGGTAGAGTCTCTTGCTGCTGAAGCATTCAATGGGAGCTTTGTCCGGCATTGGATCAGCGATATCACAACCAGCGGATTTAGTCGGGTGCTTGGGGGAGGAGCCGACACGACAGCATCCATTCGGCATGTGCAAGCCCCTGACCGCTTGGAAGGCGAACAGATCCTTGAAACTGTCCTAAGTCACGGCTGGACGATTTCTTCGAGGCGAAGCTATATTACCGACGTGGGGTTCGTACAAGAACGCGTGCGGCGCATGACGGGCGGTACGATACCACCTCCACTGCCGTTTCCGCCCGGGGAGCCAACAGGTGTGCTTCGCTTCGCACGTCTGTGATTGCTAGCGTCACAAGGAGCCTGCGTGCACCCGTAGAGCTGCGGGTTCAAGTCTCGCATTAGCGGCGACTCGGACAGAACTCGTCTCGCGATTGACAGATTCGCCCTGGTCCGGAAGGTTAGATGTTACAACTGCGGACCAGTCGTTAATGCAATCTCCAGACTCAGCGGAAGGAGCGGATGTCACGGGCGAAGCGAAGCGGGGCTTGGGATGAACTTTGGCTTACCAGCTCGAACTGCCGGGTATTCCTTCGAATGGCCCAGTCAAATCGTTGGTGATCCACCCGCCATAGAAGCCGCCCGGCTGTGGTTCGACTCGCTCGGCATTGACATAGCAATCGAAGAGGCCGGCGTAGAAAGCAAAGTAATGGCGAATTTCCTTGAAGTTGGTCTGCGGAAGGGCGTAAGACCAAGCTGCATTTTCTCGAGTTAGGTTGCCCACTCGTAACGACCAGTAGGACGCTTCTCCCTTCCACTCGCAAAATGACCGCTTAGGCGTTGGTATCAGAAATTCCTGTCGCACAGAGTTCGGAGGAAGATACCAGGTTGGGGGATGGCTCGTCTCAAGTAAGCGATAGGCTTTTGAGGTCCTGGCAATTTCCTGACCGGCGAGAGATACGATTACAGTCTTGGCTGATGGCTCGAGACGAGGGGGTCTTGGATAGTCCCACACCGATTCTTGTCCCGGACGGGGCTGTTCGCGCTTCATACTTCTTTGATGCTGACTTGGTGGCATTCGAGCCTGTTCTTAAGCTCGTATTTCAGTAGCTGCAATTATCTTCTGTTCTTGATTGGCCGCACGACCGGTCCTCAGCAAAGCGTGGTCCGTCACACACGACTACCAAATCCTGGGCCGTTACACACGGTCTAACGACGCCAGGAGGTCACATCCGCGAGAAGCGCGTTTTACGTCGAAGTGCGTGAGATGCGTTGCAAAAAGGGTAAGTTTTGCCAAAGTCCAGAGCCCCAATGAATACAGGGGTCGCGGAGTTGCACATGTCTCTCTCAAATATCACCGCCACGTTGAGCCGGACGCAAACCGCGTTCCGCCCTGAGGGCTTCGATACGGCGCTGCAGACCTCCACGCCCTAAGATCGCAGATGTCTCTCTCAAAACGAGCTGCGGTTTGAGCCCGAATCCCTGCGGTCCATTCGTCCTCTTACTACCACGTGCGGCCAGAATTGGAGCAACTACTTTCCGGCGCAAAAGATAGAATAGTGCGCCATGCGACTCATTGCCGCTCTTGCCGCTTTACTGATTCAGGCCCAGACTCTGCCTCCGCCATTCCCGCGTGACGGCGCAACCAGATTGCTGGACAACGACCGGGTTGTCGTTTGGGACGTTGCCTGGTTGCCGCGGGCGTATCCCACACACCAGCACGTCTACGACTACGCGGGCGTATATTACACCAGCGGCGACCGCGTCATTGTCTCTCAGGCGGGCTCGCGGCGGCCAACTCACACACAGGCATGGGATACGTTCTTCATTCGCCGCGGCGTGACGCACGCCGAAGAGGGCGCCGGCACGGAGCCGCTACGCGCGGTATTCGTGGAATTCAAAGAGCCCGCGCCACGGAGCACAGCGGGCGGGGAGTCCAAAACCGACACTGTTTCCGAGGGGCTCGGCAAGAAGGTCCGTGAGAGCGACCGCCTCGTCATTTGGGAGTACGTGCGCGATCCGGGAGCCCAACCGGGGGCGCGTCGGCACGCAATGGATGCCGTGGTTGTTGCGTTCACGAATCTGAAGCCGCGGGTCACGTTCGTTCCGGGTGGAACCACGAACGACGGGGACGAGTTCGCCGGGGCGGATCGGGCTTACACATTCGAGCTGAAATAGGGTTTCAGGTCAATGCACCTGCGCCGGGAGCGCCAACGCTCGTAAACCAGGCGCCATTGGAGCCTGAAGGCCGGGCGTTCGGAACCTCTACACATCGCCCTATCTCATGATTCTTGCGATCACATACGGGTTCTCAGCACGGTCTATTTGGATCCTGGCCTTCACCGCTCGGTAGACTTGGGATGAATGGCCAAGAAGGCAGCTCTGGTAACGGGAGTGGGTCGGAAGGTTGGTATTGCGGCTGGAATCGCAGAGCAATTGGCGATCGATGGTTGGAATCTCGTGCTGAGCTACTGGACGCCATACGACGAAAGAATGCCCTGGGGAATTCAAGCCAGTGACCCTTCTGCAATTAAAGACCGACTGAAACGATTGGGGCCGCTGTCGCGGCCCGTTATCAGCAGACCCGCGGACGTGAGCTGAGGTTCCCACCGCGAATTCAGACCGA
Source organism: Bryobacteraceae bacterium (assembly GCA_045807925.1). Classification (GTDB taxonomy): domain Bacteria; phylum Acidobacteriota; class Terriglobia; order Bryobacterales; family Bryobacteraceae; genus Bog-105. The sequence continues at coordinate 5,568 of JBJMGK010000144.1, forward strand.
AGTTGCAGTAGTATCTCTCGACCGCATGGTCCGACCGATACGCGTCGCGAGCCCGTGAACCTGCTTCTAACCTGACCGGCATCAAGTTGCCGATAAGAGAACACGAAAGGCGCGAGATAAACAACGGCGCGCCCGCGATTGTATATTCTTCGCTCGCAGCATCACGAATGTCCAGGACGTTCCGGCCAAATTCCAAGATGGCGTGTTGAAATCCCGCACAGGTCCCGAGGAAGGGCATACCGTACTCGCGAGCGAACCGGATCCCGGCGAGCGCACCTTCCATGCTCGTGTACGGGGTTCCGGGAGCACACCAGATCGCATCGAAGCTCGACAGATCCGTATTGTCAACCTCTGTCGTCCTAATCCAGCGAACTGCCGTGCTAACTCCAGTGTGCTCCAGTGACCTCGCGATGGACGTGTGTGTTTCGTTTTCCGGCTGGCCGATCACGCCAATGATTACCATCTCAGCTCTCAGAGCGCAAGGGAACCTGCTCGTGTGATAGGTACTCCATCACTCTCGACGCGATCAGGGCAGCAAGCGATTCCGGCGAGTCTGACGCGTCAGAAGTAATAGCTGTGGACCACTGACAAATGAGCTGAGGCGCAGACGTAAGATGTGCCAACACCCTTGTCCGGCCTGCTAAAGTCTGCACGCAACCCGTAAGCAGCCAGCTCGAGCAAACCTCATCCTTGCCCGTTCTCACACGCACGCCGTGAAAGCGGACAAACTGATCGACAAGCTCATGCAGAAGTACCTCACTCAATTCAGGAGACCGGGACGATATGGCAAGAAACGGGCGAACGGTCAACGCGTCATCCCGAACAGAACGGTCCGGTGATCCCTCGGCCCGAAACGTAAACGTCGGAGTGTACTGCCCGCTCGGCACCGCAATCACAATTTCATCGCACTCCCGACGCTGTTCATAATAGCGGGCCAGCTTCTCACGAAGTCTGCGGGCCTCAACGCGGACAATCGGATCTGCGACCGGCGAATACGTTCGAGGGCGACCGAATGCATCGACTGCGATCGTGTACTCCTTGAGTTGACTGGCTCTTCCGGCCAGTGTTTCCCTTACGACCAGATCGAGGAAGCGTCTCATTCGCTCTGCATGGCAGAACGGCGGACTTGCCAGAATCCTCTCCAGTTGAGCGAGCACGGCCGATCTCCGCATCCCATCAAGATCGTGCGGGGAACGTGACGGTACTGCCTCAAGAGGCGCCGTAACGGGACTATTCGCCGGGTAGACCACCACAGTGTTCCTCCAGTACAGAAAACGCCGTCTTGATTGAACGCGCGCTTACCTGAACGTCCTCGGCTGTAGTCAGGTACGACGAGACGCTAATGCGCATCGCCGTCCTGCCTTTCCAAACCGTTTCACCGCACCAGCAAGTCCCATCGAGTGGCATTCTCCGGATGACCTCGTTCGTTACAGCTTCATCTCCGAAGGCTACGAGCACCTGGTTCAGGACTACGTCGTTCAGAACGGAGAACCCGGCTCGCGTGAGCTCATCCGCAAACAGCTGCGCCAGGTCGCGTATGGCATGCAGTTCAAGTCGTTCATTAGCGTCGAGCAATGCACACACCAGCGTGCACACAGTAGAAGTTCGTCCCGAAACCGCCTTACGGCGGAATAGAGATCGTAGACGAAAAACAAGGTCGCTCAGCGTTTCAAACCTCTCGAAGGGCAGTCATGGAATCCACCTTCGTTGCGCGCCAGGCTGGAACGTAGCTGGCCAGAACGGCGACCGCAAACAAGAGCAGAGGTACAACGACAAATACCGCCGGGTCATGCGGGCGAACGCCGTACAGCAAACTCGCCATCATCGAGGCAGTGGATGCGGAAAGAATTACGCCGGCGATAACTCCGACGCCGGCAAGATCGACCCCTTTGGTTACGATGAGTTTCAGAATATCGGCCGGCCGTGCCCCCAATGCCATGCGCAGTCCGATTTCGCGTGACCTCTGGCCGACCATAAAGACAAGCAGGCCGTAAATTCCAATCGAAGCCAAGACCAACGCAACGCCTGCAAAGCCCTCCACCAGATCGGCAGAAAAACGGCGTGAAGCCAGTGACCGATCAAGGACGTCGTTCATAGAAGAAACGCCAAATATCGGCAAGCCTGAATCAATGCTCTGGATTTCATGCCGAATCTGTGGTTCGAGCCGCATCGCGGGCAGAGACGTCCGCAGCACCACGCTCAGTCGCTTAGTAGAGTCTTGATAGATCGGAACGTAGATGTGGGGAACGCCATTGATGTCGAGACCGTCACTCTTGATGTCCTTCACAATACCCACGACGGTCGTCCATGGCTTGGTACGGTCGCGTGCGAACCGCACTCGGCGGCCCAGCGGATCGCGGGTTGGCCAATACTTATGAGCGGTGCTTTCATCAATGATGGCCACCAGCGGTTTGCCGTCTTGATCGCCCTCGGTGAATGAGCGGCCGCGTAGGAGCGTCGCCTGTAAGACCTTAAAATAGTCGGGGCTTATCCGAATTCTCTCGGCGCGCAGATCCTGCGAGGACTCGACCGTTCGATCTTCAATCGCAAAGCCTTCATTCGCTACGCCACCGACCGCGTTGGGGTTGAAATTGGTGCTCGGTAGAACTTCGGTGATGGCGGCGAGTTCCACTCCCGGAATTGCCTTCATGCGCTGCAACAACTCACGATCAAAGGTGGCTCGGCGAGGCACATCGAAATACGGGTCCGTCTCCCGTTCGTTGGGATTCGGAAGCTGCATGTTTGCCGTGACAACTTGCGTTGGATTAAAGCCTGGATTTTCCTGCAACAGATCCTGCAACGTACGCAGCAGCAAGCCGGCTCCGACCATCAATACGACTGCAAACGCCAGTTCAGAGACGATTAGAACATCCCGCAATCGGCCGGTCTTCGTGCTGTAGCCGGACCCTCGACCACCTTCACGAATGTCCGAGCATGGAGCGACCTTTGCCGAATGAAGCGCTGGAGCAACTCCAAATACTAAGCCGGTGAGAATGGAAATCAGCAAAGCGAACGCCAGCACCACCCAGTCGATTCGTACTTCGTTGAGCCGAGGAACGTTCGATGGCACGAAGTGCAGGATGAAACCCAAAGTACCCACGGCGGTTGCGATTCCCGCGGCGCCGCCGATGAGCGACAGCAGCATGGACTCGGTCAGCATCTGGCGCACCATGCGGCCGCGGCTCGCCCCCAGCGCTACCCGCACCGCCATCTCTTGTTGTCGCCCCGAAGCGCGCGCCAAGAGGAGATTGGCAATGTTCAACGACACGATGAAAACGATCAGGATGACCGCACCCAGTAACACCAGCAGCATGGGCCGGACCTTCCCCACCAAAGTTTCCTGCAACGGTTGAATCTCAATCGTCCATTGCGCCTGCGCCGGGTAATCGGCAGGAAAGTCGTGGCGTAATTGGGTAGCCATGGCAGTGAGCCGCGCCTGAGCTTGCGCCAGTGTCAGGCCACGCTTCAGTCGTCCAATTGAATTTACTAGAATCCGGGTGCCACGCATTGGCTTGGGAAAGGGATCTCCGATGAATCCGCCGGCGCAAAACGCCTCCGCGTCGCCGGAAATCGTCGGCCCAGGATGGCGGAATCCGCGTGGCAGAACCCCAATAATTGTCAAAGGATCACTGTCGAGCCAGAGGGTACGGCCGATAACGTTCGGATCGGCGCCATAGGCGCGATGCCATAGGCCGTCGCTGATCACGACCTCTGGAGCGAAACCAGGCACAAAGTCCTGCGGACCATACAACCGTCCAATTTGCGGGGTCACACCCAGCATGGAGAAGTAGCTAAAACTGCCATTGACCCCCTCGAGACGCTCGGGTTGTCCGGCGCCGGTCAAATTCTCGCTACCCTCAAAGATCGGGGTGACATCTTCAAAGACGCCCGATCGCGTCTGCAGGTCATCCAGTTCGGGCTTGGAGAACCTAACGTCCCGCAATCCTACGCCGGGCTCGTTAAAGAAGATTCGTACCAAACGATCGGGATCACGGTAGGGCAGAGAGTGCAGCAACACGGCGTTCACGATGCTGAAAATAGCCGTGTTGGCTCCCACTCCCAGAGCCAGCGTCAGGACAGCCACGATCGTGAATGTGGGCTTCTTGACCAGCATGCGCAAACCATAACGAACATCTTGGCCAAGCTCCGACAAAAACCGTGTTATCCAAATCTCCCGCGACTCGTCGTGCTTCAATCCGAGGTTGCCGAATCGCCGGCGCGCTTCAGCCCGGGCGTGCTCCGCCGTCATGCCGTTTGCTTCGAGTTCCGCAGCTTTTTCTGCAAGGTGGAGCTCCATTTCTTCACGTAGTGCCTCGCTGCGCCTAGCGCTTTCCATCCAATACCTCAGGCGTCGTATCAACATGTCCGTTACTCTGCTTGCATCACACGGGCGATCGCCAGCGTGAGTTTCGCGTACTTCCGAGTTTCAACGGCCAATTGTTTGCGGCCGGCCGCCGTGATCTTGTAGATCCTCGCCCGGCGATTATTCGACGTCACGCCCCAGATACCGTCGATCCAGCCGTTTAGCTCCAACCGCTGGAGAGCGGGGTACAGCGAGCCCTCCTCGACCAGCAGCTCATTCTCGGACGACTGTTGAATGAACTGGACTATGCCGTATCCGTGGAGGTCACGCCGCGACAGCGTCCGCAGAATCAACATGTCCAGTGAACCCGGCAACGAATCGTTCTTGTGCGCCTTGCGACCCATACTAAGAATTCTTAGCTTACGCCCGTGAGATCACGCGAGTCAAGTTCAAAGTAGTGAGCCCGCGCAGCGCCGGATGCGAATCGATCTGGCACCCGTTGCCGCTGTCGACGAACAGGTTACGTCCGGTCGCAATTCCCGTTAAGTTCTTTTGAGCACTCGTGTGGGCGCTCGACAAGCCGGATCCAGGTTCGACGAGAAGCCGCCGCACCAAACTAGACGGATTAGAAACGAGTTGTTTGAATGTAAGTCGCGCGAGGAACGCGTGGTGTACAAAAGGCTGAACTCAACGGCTCGTTGAGTCAGGGAACATCACGGAGGCTCCTCAACAAACATATGTATTACATCGGACTCGACGTTCACAAGAAGACGATCAGCTATTGCGTGAAGGATGTCAGTGGTCACGTTCAGCAACGAGGGACGATGGCAGCCACGCGTACGGAGTTGGATAGCTGGATGAGGACTCTTCCTCAGCCATGGACAGTTGCCCTGGAAGCCAGCATCTTTACAGGTTGGGTTTATGATCACTTGCTTCCGCATGCAGCACAGGTGAAGGTGGCCCATCCACTGATGCTGCGTGCGATCGCGGTGGCAAAGAAGAAGAATGACCGAATCGATGCGAGCAAGATCGCGGACTGTTTACGTTGTGATTTTTTGCCCGAGTGCCACATGGCTTGTACAACGATCCGAGATCGGCGTCGCACCTTGCGCTATCGGCATCTACTCGTTCGGCAGATGGTGCAGATGAAGAATCGGGTTTCCGGCTTGCTGTTGGAAACTGGTGTCTCGCATAACAAGGCGCGCTTGCACCAGGTGAAGTACTTCCAGGAGCTGCTGACCGACAAAGAGGTCACCGAGAGTATCCGCCCCCTGCTGAGGTTGAGTCATGAAACGATCAGACGACTGGACAAGACGGAAACGGCCCTTATTCGTTCGCTCGAGCGTGATCCAGTACTGGCGGAACGAATCAAGAATCTGAAAACAATACCCGGAATCGGTGTGATCACGGCACTCACCTGGGCACTGGAGATGGACGATGTCTCTCGATTCCGTTCTGTGAAACAAGCGATTAGCTACTGCGGGCTCTGTGGCGACGAGGGGAGTTCGGCAGACAAAGTTCTTCGAACACCCATTTCGAAGCAACGAAACAAGCATATTCAGAGTGTCTTGGTAGAAGCGGCCAAGTTTGCTCCGCAACAAAACCACGAATTGGCCTTGGTCTACGAAAAGGAAAAGCAGAAGGGTAACTCCAATCGCGCCACTTTGGCTGTGGCGCGCAAGTTGGTGGCGTATTTGCTTGCCGTGGATCGAGAGCGGCGGCCCTTCAAACCGGCAGAGGAATTCGGTAGTGCAGTAGCGTAACCGCCCACTGCAAGGAGACAAATACAAAGATCCACGGCGAGCAGGCTGCCAGGTCCTGCAGCTACCGGACTGGGCGAAGGAAACTCCTGAGGCTCCTTACGAGTCGTTTCGGGACTGGCAGCGAACACAAACTCAATCACCTGTGACGGCCGGCACGGCCTGAGACAGCAAATGGATGTCTGGTTCTGCAAAGACAGGAACCACGGCCGCGAGGCCTTAATGTGAGTTGTGGGTTTTAGTGTATCAATCTTGCGCGCTCCTCGAAAGCGCGCGTCAGCAGAAGTGTGTTTTCTCCTTGACAATCGACTACATGGAGGTCCGGAAGGGTAGAGGAAGGGCCCAAAATCCAGGCGCGACGGATTACCAAACAGTAGGCCGTTACAGGCGATTATCGTCTCCTTGGGGTGGTCAGTTCACATTGCGTGTGAAACCACGAAGCATCTGTATCAGGAACTCGTTGCGAACGCGGTGCTCGTGGACGCTACACCCATTCGAGGAGTTGAATAAACACGCCGTCAGGGTCAGTAGTGAGGATCGTTCGAACGGGTCCGATGGACTGCGGGTCCCCGGTCAGAAAAGCGATACCACGCTCCCGTAGCGCCGCCGTTGTCCCGTCAAGGTCAGATACACGAAACGCGAGGTGATTGATACCGACATGGTTCGCTACAGCGTAAGCCTCGCCCGTGGACGAGGGATCGAGCCATTGCACCAAATCAATGAACATCTTGCTGGGCGCATTCGGCGGGGCCATATGCAAGACCTTGAGGTGGCCTCTCGGGGTTTGAAAGGCTCGCGCAATCGCCTCTTCATTGAGTTCACTAACCGGCTGGATGACTTCTAAGCCAAGTCGCTCGTAAAACCGGATGCTCGCTTCGAGATCTCGACAAGTAATGCATTGTGCCTACAAGAAATTAGAAGCTCGTACCAGGCGGTGCATTCGGCAACTATAGGTTGCGGAAATGAGAGCGCTCGCCGCCCGGCGGAAAGGTTGGCTTAAGACGAATGCCGGCGCCGATTGCGTGGATGCTCCCGAAAGATTTGATCCGGTGCTGACGTGTGATCGATCGAATTAGGCGGCCTGGCGTTCATAATGATGGTGTAGACCACCGACTTCACGAATCTCGACCACCTTACCTTCGGCGCAGGCCTGTGTTCGTCGGAATTGCGGGGCGTCTTTGCCG
>JBJMGK010000145.1:0-44657 GCA_045807925.1 Bryobacteraceae bacterium
AGCGCGGCATCCACCATCGCCCGAATAGCGCGCAAGGGATGATCGTTGGGCACCCGCTCCTCAAGCGATCCGTAACTGAACAACTCGTCCTGCTGCCGATCTTCTCCACGCATGCTGATAAGACGCAACAAACATTCCTTAGGTCACTTGTTTCGCTACAATTTCATCACCCTGCTAATGGGTGCGGGTGTTATCTCCGGGGGCGCAGTTGTTTGGAAGCATTTCAGAGAGGTTCGATCCGCGCGCCTTGAAAGTTCGTGGTCGTATCTGCTCACATCCTGGTGGCTTGGCGTGGGCTAACTTTCAAGTAATGCGCCGGTCCTTTGCCACGTGGGCAAAGAAGGCCGGCGTGGATGCTCATACGCGCTCGGCGCAAATGGGCAACACAGTAGATGTGAACGAAAATGAATATGCGGTCGCAACATTCGATCAGAAATTGGCCGCGATTCGGCGATGACCCTAAGAATGAGCGGTCAACCCGCCAGGTCGCACTGACGCTCGGAACGAAGGCGTTTTTAGCGAGCAAGCTTGGGCAGAATACAACGTGGCCAAAGGTTTTCCTTGAGGATTGGTGTTCCACTCTCAGATGGAAACAGCCAATCCGAGTCCGAGCCTTCGGTTAGCGTTTGCACCCAAACCGCTTGGAAAAAGCCATCAAGGAATGATGGCGCAGGGAGCAGGACTATGAGGCTCTTTGAGGTGGAGGCTACGCGAGTGGTTTTGGAATTGGCTAGAGGGTGCTGGAACACCCTCTAACCGGGCTCGGCGAGGTGATCGGGAGCTTAAAGCATTAAGCGCATTAAACCTGAGGAAATGACTTCTTCCCAAATTATTGAAAACATGGAGCGGGAGACGGGGATCGAACCCGCGACGCCAGCTTGGGAAGTTTGGCCTCAGTTGTGAAATAAGAACTTATGCACCCATGGCGGTCATCCTGATTCGTTAGCACCCATGGAGTCTCAGGCACTTAGCTCCGGTAGCGCGTTATCGAACTAAACTGAACTAATTTTTCAGTTGGTTCTTAAGCTCTCGAAAGCCCACAAGACCACCTCGATTTTCTTTGCCTAACGCGCGCCGGGAAACCGGCGCTGACGCGAGGTGAAGATTGCAAGATCGTGAGTCCCGACGTGTGCCTGCGAGGCACAGGTTCGGCCAATCAGGATTTCAGTCAGCGGGCTCGGTGCTCAATCAACTGGCTCCGGAACCGGTCGTTTCCAAGCAGAAGCTCAAGCAGGCCGAGGGCAGTTGCCTGGTTCGAATCAAACGCGAGGAGAGGAACCAAACATTGGCTTTTAGCTCCCGGCCTTTTGTGCTCTGCGGGTTTCCAGTCCGTCGACCACCCGGGGCGAACTGCTCTTCGAACGACGAAACGGAACCTTCCTACTCCAGATCACCGGGCATCCGCAATTTGGTTTGCCGTTCGGACAGAATCGGCTGGTGCCGATCTACTTGGCGACATTGGCTGTGCAGCAGAAGAGCCAGACTGTTCGGTTCCGGAGTGGGCGCGTTCAAATTCGGGCTGCGAGGTGGCAGTCGTATCGGCTCAACTCCGCCACCGAAGCATCATTTGAAAGGAACTGCAGAATTTGGTGTCGCGATCGTGTAAGGCATAGCGAACCGGAAGCAGAGTGCCATCGATCACGTCCACAGCATTCCGAGCCATCTGCACCATCCATTCTTCCGTGGGGTGCTGAGTGATTCCGGCGACCGTGACGCGGCGTCTCTCCAGGTGCAAGAAGAAGAGGACGTAGTAAGTTGCCAACCCGCGCCAGGTGAGCACTTCGACCGTGAAAAGTCCCCGTGTGGATCGCTCAGTCGGACTCGAGTGGTGGGCAATCTCCTTCGTCGTTTCGGTGTCGCTCCCGCTCCGAAGCGGCGTCAGCAAATGAGCTGGGCGCACTTCATTCGCACTCACATGGCCGTTTTGGCTGGTATCGGGCAAATGCGAGCGTAGAATCCTGTTCTCCGCAATCAGGTATTCATTTTGCAGGAGAAGCTGCTGGTCACCATCCCGGTAACATACGCCAACAGCTGCGCTACTTGCGTTTTCTTCATCCAAATGCATCATCATATTCTCCCTATGTTTTCAATGCGTTCGGGTTGTTTGACCTTACGGGCATAGTTTGTGGAGTTCTCAGATGAGAGGTTCGCGTCAATTGCGTGCGCCTTGCCGGTGTTCACCTGCTCGACCGTGATCTTGTCGAAGTACGCATCGAGTACAGCGGCACGCTCTTGGGCTAGTGGCGGTGAGCACTGCGCGGGCATTCGGCTGCGGATTTCTCGAGCGGGTGTTCTCGCATCCACTGTTTCGCGCTTACAAACAGCTGGCTCCGTAGACCGGCATCTGTCGCGTCGGGCTCTTTCTTTTCTACGTTCGCATTGCGAGAACCACAATTGCCCATACCGATATACTCAGGGAAAATGGTTAGGATCTTGCGTCCTGCGCAGGTATCCGGGTGAGTTTATTGACTCATGCCATTTCTTGCTGACGGTAGCAGCAGTCGGAGCAACTTGCCTATGGGTAGCGATCCCCGGCGCGTGTTTCAGACAAAAATCGATATGGGGATATTTCCGGGGAGAGAGAAGCAGTGATACGAATAATCCCGGCCGGCCGATACGAAATAACCGATAAGGAACCCGTCGAACGAGGCGTTATGGGTGTTCTGTACCGAGGCATTGACACCCTAACCCGCCGACAGATTGCTATTAAAAGAATCCGCGACCTTTCCGATCGGAGATCGGTCGAGATGTTTGAGAAAGAATGGCGCGTTTTAGCCAGTCTGGATTACCCCACAATTGTCAAGGTTCTGGACGTAGCTCAGATCGAAGAGAATGGCAAACGAAATTCTTGCTTCATAATGCCGTGGTTGACAGGCGTAACGCTTGCCAGACTAATCGACAAGCGCAGCGATCGCCTGAGCTCGGAACGCGTCGTCGGTATCATTTCCCAGGTTTGCAAGGGCTTGCAGTTTGCTCATGACGCGAGCCTTGTGCATCGGGATATCAAACCCAGCAACATCTTCATCCTGCCGGATGACATGCCGGTATTGATCGATTTCGGTGTTGTGCACTTCCATGGTTCTCAGTCGATTGGATTCAAGGGCACTTGGCGATATGCGGCACCTGAGCAGGTAGGCGGAAAAGAACCGACGAAACTTTCTGATATTTTTTCGCTCGGAGTAGTTTACTACGAGGCACTCACAGGGCTCAATCCTTTCCTTAGAGTCGATTCAGAGGGCAGACTCGATCAAAACGGGGCTGGAGAGGCAATAAAGAGCTTCATGCCTCCTGGCATCTATGAGATAAATTCGCGGGCCTCGCTGATGCTGAGCCAGGCCGTTCAAGCAGCATTAGCAAAGCAGCCCATCTATCGGTATGCCAGTGCGCGGCAGTTCGGAGAATCCCTTCAGAAGGCTTACCAGAACCAGCCGCTTAACCGTTTCAACGCCGAGACCTTCAGTAGCGGATCCGGCGTGCTCGCCGTACTTTCGCCGGGGATAGCTCGTTGGCTTCCGACGTCCCGAATGACCTCGAAGCTCGAGGCTACTTACACCCTGAGATCACTCGGTTGCGGGCCCAGATCCAGGAGGCAGCCAGGCAAAAGCGAATTCGGAGGTTATTCGAAGAAGCTGAGAAACGTGTTGAGGAGCACGAGATCGCACTTGCGCTCGACAAGCTCCGGAAACACTCGAGCTCGAGCCCGATAACACTGTCGCGCTTTCAATGCGCAAGAATCTCGAGGCTATGTTAGAAAACGATCAGATATCGGAGTGGTTGGCGTTAGCCAGACAGCACCTGAGTCAAAACGACTTTGTTCGGGCAAGACAGATGGTGCAAGAGGTTCAGAGCATTCGGTACGACGATTCGGATGCCCTGAGTTTGCTTGCTGAGATCGAAGTTAGAGAGCTCGAATGTGCGAGGATTCGTGAAGAGAATGAGCGACTGTATAGCTCCGCGCTACGAGCCTATGGGAACGGCGAGCTTAGCACCGCTCTAAGCAAACTTGAAAAGATCTTAGAAGTCTCGGGAGAACATATCGGTAGCGCTGTTCCGGATCGGCAGGCGGTGTTCCTGACCTTTTACAACCAGGTACGGTCGGAACAAGAGTCTTTGGAGAGCGCCTATAACGAAGCCGCGCGTTTTCTGCGGGAGAAGAACTTCGTTCAGGCTTTAAGCGTTTGTACCGAAGCTATCGCTCTGCACCCGAGAGCGTCCCAACTCCAAGCATTGAAAGTAAGGATCGAACAGGCTCGTCAACAAGACCTACTCGAATACATTGCAACGATAAGACAACGCATCGATAACGAGCCGGGCCTGGAACATCGGCTCGAGATTCTTCAGGAAGCGTGCGCGTTATATCCAGACGAGAGGCAATTTCAAGAGTGGTTGAACTTAAGCGAAAAGCACAGGGATTTGGTTCATTCCATTCTTACCGACGCGCGCAGGTACGAGAAAGACGGACAGTTTGGCCTGGCGCTCGATCATTGGAAGAGGTTGCGAATTATTCATCCGGAGTATCCGGGCTTAGAACTCGCAATCGCTCAGCTGGAAGACAAGCGAAACCGTCAGATCGCCGATGAAGAAAAGGTGGCACGCGTTAATGAGATTACGCGTGCAATCCGGTCTGGTGCAGTCGAACGAGCGCTAGTACTTGCCGAGGATGCCCTTTCTAAATTCCCGGACAACTCGGAGGTCAAAACTTTAGTCGAGACGACGCGAAAAAAAGTAACAGAAACTCGGCGTGCGGACGAGGTGCTGCAGCAGGCGAGCAAGTTGCGAGGGCAGGGACAACTGGAGGAGGCGATAAAGCTGCTTCGCACTGCGTGTGGGTTAGATGACCACAACGTGAGACTTCGAAGCATGTTAGTCAATCTCTATTTGGAGCGCGCACATCTGTACGTCGGGACTGACTGGGACACGGCGCATCGATTAACGGTAGCGGCGGCCGAACTAGATCCTCAGCATCCGAGAATCCCGCATTTGTTGTCCATCATCCGCGACCAACAAAACAAAGAACGCGTCGGTCTCGCTCTCTCGAGAATCAATGACGTCCAGCATTCCGGCGATCTTCACGGGGCGATCACTTTAGCCGAGGCGGCGCTGATGGAGTTCCCTGGCGAGCTCCAGCTGCAGGACATACGTGGACAGTTGCGGGATCGCCTGAGCGGATACGCGGAAACTGCGAATCACGAAACAGGGCAGGACGAGCCTGCTCCAGCCACACAGAACGAATCTGAGGGATCTACGTCTGTTGAAGCCATTGTTAATGAAGGTGAGCTGAGCCAGAATGTAACGGACTCGTCGGGTGTTCCCGCCTCGCGGCGAGACATCTTGGGCAATCTTCGTCGATCGTTCCTACCGTTTCAAGGGAAGCTGAAACAGGCTGCCACATGGGCCGGAAGTTTTCCCGGAAAAGCCAGAGTGGGATTCGTATCCGGAATCAAATCAGTCCCAACCAGTTCGCGTAAGCAAATCTCGGTAGCGCTGTTGGTTTGCGCTGCTTACCTGATGATCGCTGGTCTGTTCCACGTTTGGCCATTTCGACCGGCCAAGGACCAGCTTAAAGAGGGGCAGGCCAGTGGAACGCGCAACATGGATAATCGGGTAAACCCAGCAACTTATGCCGTCAACCTTCGCATCATGCCGTCGAATGTTCCAGTGAATGTTGATGGAGTCGATGTCAGGGGAAACAGATTGAGCCTTACAGCGGGCAAACATTCCATATCTGCACGTATGCCTGGATATTTCGATCTGCGTCAGACATTCGATGTGGATCCGCGGAAGACTAATCTCAACTTTGCGCTTGTTCCCAGACCGACCGTCATGAAGTGCGAAGGAACACCGGCGGGTGCTGTTATCACTATGAATGGCGCTCAGCAATCCGATACCACTGAGGTTCGTCCCGACGGTCGCGATCATACGGTTGTAATCTCTTCTCCGTCTGGAGATATTCGTTTTACGTTTCGCCCGCGTGTGGCCGCGCGGCCTGAACTATTACCGTTGCCTGGAAGCAGCATGAAGAGGCCAGTCGTGATATTAAGTACGTTTCAACACCAAACCGCAGTGTACGCCGTTCCAGATATGCAGGTCATGGTGAGCGGAAAGACTAAAGGACGAGCATCGTCGACCGGGTTGGTTCTCAATGAACTCTCTGCGACCGAAAGCGAAATGGTAATCGGAGCCAGTGCTGGCCGGCGGCAGTTCGTCATCGGCAACGCCGATCCTCCATTGTTGCAAGTTTTCGTCGGTGAGGAGCCAAACCTTGGCTCCATGTTGGTGAGGGTAAACCAGGATGGTGCGGATCTGTCGTACGATCCCAACCGCCCACCGCGGACGATCCAGCATGGGTTTGCCTACCTCGGCGGATTAACTCCAAGAACGTATAAACTACACGTAACTAAAAATAACTTCTGTGTTGAGCCAAAAGAACGTACTGTGGAGGTAAAAGCGGCCGAGCAAATCGAAGCCAGATTCGATCTTCAACCGTATCCTTCTTTGCATCTACAAGGCTTGCCGCCCAACGCCAGCGTAACAGTCGATGATCGGACTGCGCTCAGTGACCCGGAACATGTCGATAATCTTAGTCCGGGAGTCCGTCATGTGATCCGCATTAAGGCGCCCGGATACTTGGACTTGTCCAAGAACTTGGAGCTGCAGTGCGGGCCTGTCAGGACAGTTCCCGTGCAGATGAACAAGATCCCGGCTGTCCAGCGCGCAAGATTATCGATTGTGGTCACGCCAGCGATTGCCAAAGTGGAGATTTTCCGGATAGATCCTAATAATCAGCAGGTGCCAATAGCCAATGGTTTGCAGTCCGTGATTGAACTGGAAGAAGGTACCTATAAGATCCATGCTTCTCTCGACGGATATGCGGAACAGGATAAGGTCATTGCCTTGCGTGCCGGCGTTCCTCAGAACGTAAACCTTTCGCTGGAACGCGTAATCTCAACCAATAGACCAACAGCGGTCGTCCCGCACATATCCGGCGCGGTCGCTCAGGCGAACCTGATCCGGAGAGTTGACCCTGTTTATCCGCCAGCCGCCGTTTCAGCACACATTGAAGGTGAAGTGCGGTTTAGCGCTACTATCACTCAGGAGGGCGATGTCACAGACTTGAAAAAAGTAAGCGGACATCCCCTCTTGACGGGAGCTGCAAGAGAAGCAGTTCTTCAATGGAAATACAAACCAAAGTTAATAGATGGTAAACCCGTCGCAGTCAACGCCGACATCGTTGTGAAATTTACTTTGCCCCATTAGACACATACTATCGGGTTTGGAGACCTCGTGATGATGCCCAGAATCCTTAATGCCGGAATCATCTTTGTGACGAACTCATGCTCCCGGGCTGTCGCAGTTACCCACGGCTTGCGCACACTCATCTGTTCTCCGGTGTTTCGCTCAGCTGTGGCTCTACTATTATTACTGGCCTTCAATGTTGGCGCGCAGCTCCGAAAGCGTATCATTCTTGAGGTCTTCTGGTGGGAGGGCGTGCGGGGCGGCGGCACTGGCCCTGGTTATCGCAATGATAATTATCCGCTTGGTTGGTTCAATTATCTGGCAGATCTGGCGCCGGGCCTGCGCTCGATCGGCATCGACGCCATATGGATTCCGCCCGCGATCAAAAATGCGGTGGACGCGCAGTGCCTCGGCCAGACTGGAAATGTTTGCACTCACGGTTTGGCCCCCATCTTGCCTAGCACTCTGTTCGGCTACGCGCCGTTCGATTTTTACGACCTTGGAGATAAATATCAGAAGGGTTCTCTTCGAACAAAGCTTGGGACAAAAGACGAGTTCTTGCGCATGGTCTCAGTCATGCATGCAAACGGAATCGAAGTCATAGAAGATGTCGTCCTTAACCATTTGAAAGGGGCGGGGACTGCCAATCTGGAGTCTTCCGCCCCGGGGATTACCGTAGATAACGCGGAGAATTTCATCGGTGCCCGCGATGACCATGCCCTTATTGCCTCGCACGGCGACAACCGGTTCAAAAATTTCCGGTATGTCTCTTTCAGTACGCCAGCGACCGACGAGACCGCCGCGGATTACCTTCGACGGAACGGCCGTTGGTCGCGCAATTGGCAGAACTTTCATCCGACCTCAGGCCACATCGACAGTGCACAGTCCGACCTAGCGAATCGGGAGTGCGATCTTGGCGATGTGTGCATCCCGAACTTCGGGCGCGACGTCTGTTACAACAGTTCCGCGTTCGGCCAGAGTTCGACTTCAGGAATCTTTAATCCCACCCAAACTACGAACTACATGCGGTCCGAGGCCGCACGGTGGGTGCTTTGGATGAAGAATCAGACGGGCATAGATGGGTTCCGCTGGGACGCCGGGAAGCATTTCGACGCGATCGCGGCGTCGCCAAACGCCGATCACGGCACAATCGCGGCAGTGCTGGCAGGCTTTGGCCCAAATCCCGATTTGGTCTCGGTCGGTGAGGTGGTGGATAGTACAGCCAATCAGGATAGCTGGACAAATACTGTGAACGCCGATGCCGGCTCCGACGTGGTCGGCACGTTTGACTTCCCGCTGCGGTCGAGATTGCATGACATGGTAACTACTCTCGGCCGTTTTGATATGCAATCAATCCCGGCCGCCCAGCAGCAGGCGCGGTCGCGCACCGTACCCTTCGTCAACAATCACGACACCATGCGACCCATTCTAGATGTGGACGGCAAGTACGGTAACTTAGGAGACGCGACGGCTTGGGATAACGGCAACGAATTAGGCGGTGGTCATATCGACCCTCGCGAGGAACGATTATCCGGTGCGTATGCGATCGCGTTCGCGGTTGATGGATCGCCGCAAGTCTTCTTCGAGGATCTCTTCGAAATCGGCAGTTCTGGAAAGCGGTTCAGCCATCTGCCCACTTCAGAAGCGGACTTGCCGGTTAACAACGACCTCGCCAATATCATCTGGTGTCATCGCAACTTGAGATTCAAGGAGGGCGCATATAAGGTCAAAACCGCAGCGGTCGAGAGCCCGATCTGGCCCGACGGACAGGACGCAAATGATCTTCTTGTGATCGAGCGCTCCGCGCGGGCAATCATTGGCGTCAATCACAACCACGATACCTGGCGGGGCGTGACCATCCGAACCGATTTCCGGCCCGGCACGACACTCCACGACTATAGTGGCGCAAACTCGGCGGATATGGTGGTTCCTGGAGACCAACGCTTGACGATCTGGGCTCCTCCGGCGCGAGGCGATGGCGCGGTCAACCGCAAGGGTTATACCATCTGGGGTCCAGTCGACGTGACCGGCTCCCTTAACTCTCCGGTTCCTACGACTCAGACGTGGGAAATGGCGGATGATCTCGGAGATTCGCACCCCGACTCACTCCAGCAGGGCAGTGGACTGGCGGCTAGCGACCACTCCGCTCATTACGTCGGACAGATCCAGAGTCCACCCGGTCGCACGATTACCGTTCGCGTCACATCCGGCTATGATGCAAAGCGGTACCGCTTTACGGTTCGGGATGTCGCCGGTGCTATCGCATTCGATTCTGGCGCGACCTCCGGTACGCGTCTGTTCAACTTCACGACCGCCGGCACGAGCGACCAATTACTACGTATGTTCCTCGCGAGCGCTTGTCCTGAATCCGGCACCGGCGGCGATCCCAAATGTACATCACCGCCGAGTCGGGAACCGACCAAAATGCTCGTGGCGGTCACTTATCAGGGGTCGGCAATCGCGAATGCACGCGCAAATCGCATGGGGCCTAATGAGGTTGTCAACGCGAATATGCCGGTATCCCTTGATTCGGGCAAGCGGGGCAGCGATCGATTCTTTTATGTCGAATTCCCTCCTGGTCTTACGAGCGCACAGTTCTCGATTGAGCCGCTGGCCGGTGGAACGGGCGATGCGGATTTGTTCATCCGGCGCGGTCTGCAAGCGACGCGCCAGGCATTCGACCACAAATCCGCGACACTAGGCTCGAGCACCGAAGACATAGTGATATCTTCACCGCAGCCGGGAGGCTGGTATCTCGACGTGTCAGGTGCATCGGACTACAGCAAGATTAATCTGGCTGTTTCGGTGCGGTAGGAAATAGCGCGCCGCCTGTTAATTCCTTTACGTTCACTCGCGATGCCCTCAGGAGATCCGCAATTTGGCCGAAAGCGAACCGGCAAGGCAGGATTATGCTTGTATATTATTGCAAGCGTTTAGCGAACGAAAGGTGGAGCACATGGAGGGGACAGACAGTAGGCAAGACCTGCTCAGGGCAAGAGCGTTAACGCGTCTTCTTTCCGACCATCTCCAGAGTCGGCTGAAGGACCACCTCGCCACCCTCACTCCCGTATTCCGCGCGCGGAATGTGCTGGGCGACTACGTGCAGGGGACCAGGGATGGGCTGAAAGCGCCGGAGCGTGCCCTCAAGGAACTGCAGGAGATCTACCGTGCGGCTGCCACGGCCAAGCCGTTCTATCTGACGGAAGACCTGCGAGCGCCTATCGATGGTCTGAGCAGCGCGCTAGCCCTCTCGCCCTGCGAGTACGTTCATCAGGTGACCGCCCAGGGGCGCACAAAAGCAGTTACGGTGACTACGCCGTGCCGTTGGGTGCTCACGTATGCGGGATATGAGCCGGCACAGTTCAGGCAGCTATTGGCGAACCGGGAGCGTAAATCCACCGATGTGCACCAGTTCGTCTTGCATTATTGTGTGATGCAATTGGTCCTCTTGCGTCAGCCCGGCATCGCGCGACTCTTTGAGGCGATGCGATTTCCCGTCAGCGCGGGAAAGATTGCAGAGTTCGGGGAAGTGCCGGTCATCTTTGTGTCGTCAGCCGTCTCGACGGAGTTGCCGCCGGACGATATCGTCGTCGAGAGCACGGAGATTTCGGGGCAGAACGTGTTTGAAGAAGTGGTGGATGTCGAGGCGTTGAAGGGGATGGAGGATCCGGTGAGGCGGAGATTGATGGAGGTCGCGGGGGCGTTGGGGGTTGGGGCGGCCGGGACCGCTGCGCGCGAGGGGAGTGCATACTGAGCGTATGCGTACCGCTGTGCCGGTTTCTGCGGGGGAATACCTGTCGACGGATTACAGCCCCGACGTGGATTATGTCGACGGGGAGTTGGTGGAGAGGAGGGGAGAAGGACCAGAGCCGCTTACAGACGCTCCTCGCCGCCTATCTGGTTAATCGGGAATCCGAGTACGGGATTACTGCCTTTATGGCGCAGCGGATTCAGATCTCGCCAAGCCGGTTCCGCGTGCCGGACATCTGCGTTGTTCTGGGCGCCGAGCCGCAGGAGCAGATCTTCACAACGCCGCCGTTCCTGTGTGTCGAGATCCTGTCACCGGACGACCGCATGAGCCGGATTCAATCGAAGATCGACGATTTTCTCAGCTTCGGGTACAGTACGTCTGGCTCATCGACCCGGGTACCCGCCGCGCCTAGGTGTACACGCGGGACGGCATCGCGGAAGTGCGGGATGGCGTGCTGCGGACGGAGAAACCGGCGATCGAGGTGCGGTTGGGCGAGTTGTTCTGTTGATCGAAGAGCTTTGGGGACACGATTTCCCGACTTCACCCAAGCCCTTTCCACAGAGAGTGTCCCACCGCCTATGGACCCACAGCCATCATCTTACGAACATAGGCCCGTTTCCAAACGTACGGGAGTTTACGCTCCTCGTATTCGATTCTGACTTTCTGTCCAATATTGAATTCCGCGGCGGCACCGTCGCTCAGCCCGTAATGCACGAGCTTGGCGTTACCAAGATCGATGTCGAAGACATAACCTTCCGGGAGGTTGATTTTCTCTCTTGACCAAACTTCGCGACGGGGGCCAGTCCGCAAGCGAGTATACTCTCCGGGTGCATGATAGGTTTTTCCCACAATCGTGCCAATTGCAGACTGCGGCGAAATCGGACGCACCAGAACCCACCAGATCAGGACGGAGACAACGGCCAAGGTTACGGCTGTCAGCAACAATGCGTTCCTGAGAAGTCCAAGGGCACTCGGCATCGGCCATTCAGTTGTTTACGGCGGATTGCTTCTGCAACTCCACCTTGATCTTGTCCTCGAGTTGCTTAGATTGGTAAATCATCGATGCCGGTAAGGTTTTGCGGTCCTGTTCAGTTGCCCGGCGCACGATCTTGTTCCTAACCGTAACCACACTATAGCCAATCGAGGGGCTTCCTCCGACGTATTCGAGTGTGGAAATGTCCGCGGGCGGCTGATAAGAGTCGTCCTTGCTGATAATGGTCCACCGCCAGGACCTGAATCCCTCCGAGCCCACTAGCACGGGTTGGAACAAGCGCTTTTCGGAAGGACCGGGAATGAATATCGGTTTATCGCTCATGTGCTTGAAAATTTCAACCAGACAGCCAAGTGCCTTATCCACCGTCAGAATACGTCCGAACGCGAATCCACTGTTCTCAAGCGGTACGTTGAACACGTCACCTGGGGCAAAGGGCTGGTCCTTTTTCTTCTTTGCCGTCTTGATCGAGAGGCTTGTCACCTCTAACTCTTCCAGGTCTTGGATCATCTGGCGGCCAGTTACCCTAAGGGTGATCTCCAGCAAATTGCGAACTTCGGCGAGAGTCGGAGCCCGCTTAAATGCCTCCATGTACGCTTGCTGAAGCTCGGTCAAAAACTGGTCCGCGATATCGAACGGCTCATCCCCAAGCATCACTCCCGGGTACTTAGAGCTCTCGAACCATCCCATCAGTGATCGCCTCCATCGTGTCTGTCGTCATATTGGGCAGGCTTTTTGTGCGTCTAACTCAGCCTTCTTCTTTTTATATTCTTTCTCGAACGCCTTGCCGCGCTTATCCTTACGGTCATGATCGAACGAGTTAATTACGTTCCCGGGTGGCGAACCTTTCTTATCAGCAGGCTTTGTCTCGAAGTGTTCAATATAAGCTTGTTCACGTCCTCGAGCTTCTTTGTATTTGAGGTCGCTCTCTCCGGGAAGGGGCACCAGAACTCGATCATCTGTTAACCGCCCGCCAGGCTCGCTGTGTTGAGCGCTACGGCGATTTTCATCGTTCGTGATACCAACGTAAATCGGATCTCCAGTTGGGTTGCCGTCGGGGCCTTTCTCGAAAATTCCGTACACCAAATGACCGGGGTCGTTTAAAGGTACAAGACCAGACGGGTCAATGTAGCCGAGCGGATCGCGCGGGTACTCGTACAGACGTAAGCTCCCGTTCAAGCCAGCAGGATCCGGACTGATAAACGTCGAACGTTCCGGATCGTAATAACGAAAGCGGTTATAGCACAATCCCGATTCGCTATCGAACCATTGCCCCTGAAAACGAATGGGACACTCACTGTCCTGATTACTGTTCACGGGTTCGCCCCAAACAGTCTGAGCCGCACTCCACGCTACATCTCCGGTGGATGATACGAGTTCGCGGGGTACGCCGATCTGATCGTTGACGCAGTTGAATACCCGCTCCCCCGATAGTTTCGCGATCGGTCGGTATGTCATGGGCTCATAAAGCCAGGTGGTCACCCCGCTCGTCGTTCGCTCGTGAACGGGGACAAAATCGTCCCAGACGTATTCGATTGTGCCGGCGACTCCTATTTTGCGCACCCGCCGGCCAAACGGATCGTATTCGTACGTCCATCGATGCCCTTCGGGTGTTATGACTGCGGCCAGCAGACCTTCCGCATTCCACTCGTAAGTCCACCTGCGTCCATCGCCGGAGATCTTAAGAATGGTGCGTCCCGTCGCGTCGTGTTCGTATCGCGTTCCAGTCCTCGCGACAGCACGTCCACCCGACGCAAATGAGTATTCGAATACTCCGTTCGGTTGCGCTGCGTAGGTCAGGTTGCCGGCGGCATCGAATCGATATCGTTCTACGGGAGTACCGGACAATGACACCTGAGTTAACTGCCGTCGCGCATCATAGGTGTACTGTCGAGATCCGGTTCGGCGGTCGTCGATCGCCACAAGACAGCCCGTGTTGGAATACCTATACTGGCGTCGGACGATCGCCTGATTACGAGGCGAACTGACCGACTGCGCCGTTAAGAAGCCGGCGCTATCGAACGTCTGCTGCATTCTTAATCCGGATCTGGACCGGCGTTCCAGTTCCACACCTTCGGTATCACGAGTAAAGTCGAGCGTTTCAATCCCGCCCAACTCGAGGCGCGAAATGTTCCCGTCCGGATCCAGTTCGAATCGCTCATCGGCGCCGAGGTTCGAACGGCGCCATATACGGTCCCCCACGGCGCTATAGCCAGATTCCACCGTATATGACCCTATGCCCTCCTTCACGAGATTGCCGCATGCGTCTCGTTCAAACGTGGCCGTGCACGACGAGTTTTCGCCCTTTGTCAGCCACCCCAACGGGTCGTACTCAAATGTCGCACTTGAGCCATCATCGAACTGCTTCTCAACGATGTGGCCCAGAGGGTCGCGACGCAATCGAGTAACACGCCCTGCATCATTGATGGCCGTGCACCAGGCGGCCTCATCATAGTCGAACAGCATCTCGCGGCCATCGAACGTGATCTCGCGGGTGATGCGTCCCTCCAGGTCGTATTCGAAGGCGTGCACCTCTCCTTTTTCGTTGGTGACCGAGAGTAGTTGGGCAGGGATCGAACTCCAATGCAATACGATGGAAGTTCCATCGGGATAGATCCGTTCATACAGGCGGCGACAAGGGCCAAACCTCGATACCGTACGGTTACCGCCCGGATCGATCTTTTCCAGTAGATTGCCTTCGGAATCGTATACAAGTCGCCACGTCCCATTCGGTAGTACCACCTTCCGGGCATACCCGCGCGGGTCACGCTCAATCGATGTCTGATTGCCCAAAGTATCCAAGTACGAAACAACCCGGCCCTGATCATCGCGTTCGTACCGGTGCACATGCCCGCGAAACGTTGTACGGCCGAGCATGTCGCCATAGGCATTGTATGTGTAGCTTTTTCGATTACCGAGTGGGTCAACGATGGTGCTCAGGTCGCCTTGTTCGGAATAACTGTATCCCCACCGGTTACCGAGCGGATCCACATGGGCCACCATTCGATTACGATCGTCGTATTCGCGCTGCGAGAGATTGCCGTTCTTATCGCGATGTAGAGTCGGCCGACGGTCGACGTTGTAGAAAAACTCATCCCGGTACCCGAGTGCATTGGTGATGGCAGCGAGATTTCCCACCTCGTCGAATTCAAAGCGCAAGGCTGCGCCGTTCGGCTCCATCTCCGTGATAACCCGGCCCGCTTCGTCGTATTCGTAGGTTTTGGTGAAGCCCAGTGGAGTCACAATTTGAGTGACCTGCCCATCATCCCGAAAGCGATAAATCCAGGTTCCCCCAATGCTGTCCGTAACCTCGGTCTCTTTCATTGCGGGACGATAAACTAGGTCCTGGCGGTCGTAGTCATCGAGCCCGCTAGTCCGGGTACAGCGCCCCTCCACGTCGTACGAAAACGAGAACACACCTCCATCCCGGCTGACCTCGCGAATCAGCCGGTCGTTCTCGTTATATGCATACCGTATCGGCGTCCCACTAGCGTCGAACGCGGCAGTCAGCCGCCAACGTTCGTCGTACTCATAGGTTGCTAAACGCTGGAAGTGCCGAGGTCCAACGCTGAGATCAATCGCATCGATGAGGCCGGCAGATGAACGGTTGAAGATCAGGGTTCGATGACCACGGTCCTCAACAACACGGCTGAGAAGTCCGTTTTCACTGTATAACAGCGTCGTGCCTTGCCCCGTGATGTCTTCTATCCGCTCCAGGCGAAATTCTCCCGTCCTTGCCGCCGGACGAAATACATACCGGGTGATAACGGTTGAACTGATGCTCCACTCGGAGGCGACATATACATCGCCGCGCTTGAATAACTCGACAAAGGCACCAAGGCTGATCAGAATGGCGCCGCGTTCGAGCGATTGACCGGGATCGTCGAACTCGACCTCGCCACCGGAGGGGAACGTGAACGTAAAGCCGTCGATGTCCTTTCTGAGTTGGGCGTCGTATTCGGTGGTCCAGCCTAGCCCCATTTGGGACGGCCGTATTGCGCGTTCGGAGCTGTATTTCCGTGTCCAATACAATTCAATTCGGCACGGGATGAGAATATCCCTTGACTCGGTTGTCAGTGTACCGGCGGCGACATCGACAGGATGTCCGACTGAGTGTTTACCCTGTGCAGCCATGACCTATTGGGAAGACTACGGAGGTCCTCCGTCCCTTATACGCAACCTCTTTTGCGGCTGCCTCCAGCGCCTTTGCGCCGCATCATGAGGCCCTTGACCAGCTTTAGCAGTCCTTTGGCGATATTCATCCAACTCGGCATCGGAAACCCACCGATAAGGACATTCGGCGACCCGTCGACTACGGCTCCCAGAGTGCCCGGTGGGACACAGGGATCTTTGCCCATAGACGCGCCCAGGATCATTGCGGCGGCGTCGGCCGCCATCTGAGCCGCCGCCATACTGGCGCTCATTCCGAGAGCGGCAGACATTGCGGCATCGTCGGATTCGACGGCTTCGACCGTATCGCCCGCGATCGAAGCAATCTGCGCCGCCATGCCCGCGATTTGTGCGGCCGCCACGGCCTTTTGTGCAATGGCGCCAGCCACCATGGCCGCCTTCATGGCCGTTTTCATTGCAGCCGCTGTCCCACGTGCGGCTGCCCCCGCGGGAGGCACAGGCTTGCAATGGTAAGTGATGTCCAGGGCCCTGGCGGCGCGCGATCCCCCGATGAACACCTTCGAAGAACCGGTGAACACCTCAAAGATCGGCGGAAGCCCGCAGCATGTAGGGTTGTAACCTAAATCCCCGCAGCGCGCCGCCGGCTTACCATTGATCAGGACCGACACACAGGTTCCCAACATGATAGGCCCGATTGGCGGCAGAGGTGTTGGTGGGACCGGCGGCGGTCCGCTGGGCGGATGCGCCGGGTGCGCATGGGGCAGCCCCATGGTCAGTGAGAACATCGTCGCCGCCGGGAACGAGGGAAGAGCCTTGGCGATCGAATCTGTTGCTGTCGCGAATCCCTCGTTTAGAAGGTTCACCGCTTTATTGGGGAGACCGACAACACTGCTCACTGCGCCAGCGAACTTGTGCAGCGCATTGGTGGGACGCGCAGGCGGCCGCGGACGCGGCTGCGCAGGATACCGACCGGGCGGGCCCATGCTATGTGGTTGCCTCCGCCGTAGCCGCCAGTTCTTCCTGAATCGGCCGCAAGCGGTCCTCACGGCCCAGTTGCGTGTAAAGCCGTTTCAGATGTTCGAGATTCTGTTTCAGAAATCCTGGCAGCCCAATATTCCGACTGAGCAGTACCGCCGCCTCAAAGCTGGCGACGGCGCGGTCAAACGCCCCCTGCTTATCCTGGCTACGACCTCGCGCTTCGAGCGCGCGGATCTTCAACTCGGGATCGAGCATGTGAGACGCAAGCTTATCCACGTTGTCGTGGTATTGTTCTGCCTCCGGATAACGGCCCAGTTTATACATCGCGTCACCCAAGTTCCGCCCGATCGTGGCTAACAAGACCGGTCCGTTTACAGCAGCTGCCGGGTCCACGGCGCATTCGAACCAGAAAACGGCTTTATCCAAGTCCCCTGCCCGATGAGCCATTTCACCAAATGCATTCAGAACAAAAGCTTGCATTGCGTCATTCTCGGTCCTCTGGTAATAGCCCAGAAGTAGCTCGTACTTAGCGGTGGCATCTTTGCTCCTGTTGTACGCGAGGTCCATTCCGGCTGAGAGCAAGAGCGATTGCATGCGCCGCTCCTCCGGGAGTTGATCGTCCTTCGCCTCGTCTTCGAAGCTTGATTCAATCGCTTGCTGCCCAAGATCGTACGACCGGAACCTAACACCTGCCGGCGCTGAACGAGCGTGAGCGGCGACGTCCCGAAATACCAGCCGCAACCCTCTCATCCACGGACGAATTCCGTCCCATGGCATCAATTCAGATATGAGACTCCAGTATGCATCACGGTCGGCAATCCTTAGCGGAAACATCGCCCAAACGAGTCGATGCCCGCCCTGCGGGGGCAGCAGTGAATGAGCAAATGTCATTGCGTGAATCAAACGCTGTCCGGGCGGCCTCGAGTCATCGAGCAGCGCGAGCGGGAACGGCGGCAATGAGGGCTTATTCTCTTCGGCCAGTGCGGAGCAGGCAAGACGATGGTCCTCTCTTAAGCGTTCAATCGCTACGGACACAAACGGAACAGGCTGAACGAAGTTGTCAGAAAACAACAGAAACACGTCTGTTTTGTTCGATTGTTCCAAGTCACGCAGCAGCTTCAGCCCGACCGCAACATCATCGTCCGAACATTTCGCCACTAACATAAGGTCATTACGTTGTTCGACAAAATTGTTCAATTCGTTCCGAAGCCGGTCCAGAAGCTTCCGCATACTCAGTTGATCTTTACTAGCGCTCCGCTGATTTCGTGAACACCGACAGCAGTAGAACTTATCTTCGCCCCGCTTGATGCCACCTGTTTCGTATCAACGGTGACCGTTTGTGTATTAACACCCATTTGAACCGAGTTGGTCCCGATGATCTCGATATCCTTCCCATCCATGCGGATGTGGCCATCCTGCTTCATCTCCATGCGGCTCGCTCCCGTATGCAACGTGATCGAAGTCTTCGCATCGATCAGAATCGTGGCTTCTGTTGATTCGATGACGATTGCCTTCTTCACCGTCGTGGTCTGCGTAGCGTCGAAGATTTCCTTAACCGGCTTCAGTACGTAGTAATCGGCTTGGCCTTTCTCCACTCGATGCACCAGGTTTCCTTCGGTGATCTTGATCGTCGTGTTCTTCTTGATGGTCTCGTCGTGGATGCCGTCGACCTTTATCTTGCGATCGTTCAGGATCGTCTGCGTGTCATCATGCTCCACCGTCGTCGACATGTCCTTCTGGGCGTGGATCGTGATCATCTCCTTGCCCTTCGTATCGTTCATCGACATCTCGTTGGATCCGCCGCCTCCCTTGGTGCTGTTTGTTTTCAGCCCGCTCACCACCGCCCCCGCCGGCAACGGGTACGGCGGCATCTGCTCCGCGTTGTAAACCTTGCCCGTGACTATCGGACGGTCCGGATCCCCATCCAAGAAGTCCACGATTACCTCTTGTCCGATGCGCGGGACCGATACCGATCCCCATCCTTTGCCCGCCCAAGGCTGCGAGACCCGCATCCAGCAGGAACTGTCTGGATCGTTCTTTCCAAACCGGTCCCAGTGGAACTGGACCTTCACCCGTCCGTACTTGTCCGTAAAAATTTCTTCGCCCTTAGGCCCGACCACTACCGCCGTTTGCGCACCATAAATCCTGGGGATAGCCGTGACTCGCTGCGGACGGAATGGCAGGGCTACCGGAATGCATTCGAACCAGTTCTGATAGGAGAATTCGCCCTCTCGTCCGGGCTCTCTCGAAAGCTCCTGGCGGCCAGCATGGTGCACAGCCGTTAAAACATATTGCCCTTCGTCCGTTTCGTGCTGCTGCAGCTTGAATTTGTGTCCGGCGACGAAGTTTCTGCAATTCCCGGTCCCGTCGATTTTGACTCCAGGTAGCGCCTCCTGCTGCATCCGGATTTCGGCCGTGCGCTTGTTCTCCTGAAAGATTTTGTCAAGTTGCGCGCTTTGATCGCCGCCAGTCTTGTTCACGCCGTCGAACCAATGCGCATAACGCCCAGGATGCTCAAAGACCTCCAACTTCTCGTTGCCGCAAGTCAGCTTGTGCTGCGACGAACCCGCGGCCACGGTCTCCAGGATCGTCTTCTCCGCTTCCAGGTGCTTGTGCGGAAGTTCGAACGAGTGATCCCACACCGTGAACTTGCCGGGCCGAATCTCCTGCGCCTTCTGCCAGCCGACAATCCGGTCCTCGTCGCGGTTTCCTCCGGCTGTCTCGTCGAAGATGATCGTTGAAGATTCCGCGATATCGGGATGCGATTGCGGTGTGTTGGCCAGCACCATCTGGTGCCCCTTGGCTGAATGCGTGAAGAAATAATAGATTCCTTCCTCCTCCATCAGCCTCGATGCAAACGCAAAATCTGGTTCCTGATATTGGATGCAGTACTCACGCTCCGGGAAGGTTCCCATCAGCTCGTAAGCCACATCGTAGCCCTGAAACACCTTCTTGAGAATGTCGGGCACGGTCATATGCTGGAAGATCCGGGTCTGCCGATTCCGCGTCAGCAGCCATACCTCCGGTCTCAGGTCAGCTCGATACCGGAAAAATGTCTGGTTCTTTGCCGCAGACACAATCCGGCTGATGATGCCATTGAAGTATCGCCTCTCGTCGCCCGCCATCGATATCGCGGTCGTGACCTTCTTGCCGAGAAGATCTTCGAATTTGATCGGCTGCTCCGTCGCCACGTCGAGCTCGAAGTGAAACAACCGCGAAAGCGATTCTTCCCCCGTCAGCTCGGTCAGGAGAACGGCGTCCTCGCCGAGATCTGTCGTGATGGAAAGGATTCGCTCCGCCTGAGTATACATATTGCCCCTTTACGCGTACACAAAGGAACCGTCGGGTGCGACGCTTACGTGAATGGAGTCGATCCTGGCCCCGTCGGCGACACTGCCAAGGATTCTTCGCGAGACCGCCGGCAGCAACGTATGGGTCAGGATATGATCCACATTCCGTGCGCCGCTCTCCACTTCGGTGCAGCGCTTCGCCACCTCGGTCACGAGCTCGTCAGCGAAGTTGAGGGTAATCCGATGGTTCTCTTGCAGCCTGCGCTGAATCCGGCCCAGCTTCAGCCGGATGATCGCTTGCATCGCCTCGTCGCGAATCGGCAGGTAGGGAACAATCACCAGCCGCCCAAGAAACGCCGGCTTGAAAATCTTGTTCAGCTCCGGCTTGAGCGCTTTCGTGAGACCTTCTGGTCCTGGGGTCGTCTCTTCGTCGGCTGTTAGCTTCATCAACGTGTCTGTGCCGGCATTGGACGTCAGAATAATGATCGTGTTCCTGAAATCGATCTCACGGCCTTCGCCGTCTTCCATCCTGCCTTTGTCGAATACTTGAAAAAATAACTCGAGTACATCCGAATGAGCCTTTTCCACTTCGTCGAGCAGCACCACGGAATAAGGTCTCCGACGAATCGCCTCCGTCAGCACGCCTCCTTGTCCGTACCCGGCATATCCTGGAGGTGCGCCCTTCAGCGTATTTACTGAAATCGAGTCCTTAAACTCGGACATGTTGATGGTGATTACGTTATGCTCGCCGCCATACAACACGTCGGAAAGCGCCAGAGCGGTCTCCGTCTTTCCGACGCCGCTCGGCCCCACTAGCAGAAACACGCCAACCGGTTTCCCTGGATCTTCCAGGGTCGCGCGCGAAACCCGTATTCTCTCGGAAATCGAGGCCAGCGCATCTCCTTGGGCAATCACCCGGCGGCCGAGATGCTCCTCCAATCCGAGCACGGTGGCGATCTCGTTCTTGAGCATCTTGCCCACCGGGATTCCTGTCCAGCCGGAGATCACCTCTCCGATCACCTGCGCGTCTACGCACACGCGCACCATCGGCGATTCGCCCTGCACACCTTGCAGCTCGTCGTTTAATTGCGCTAGCTCGGCGCGCAGGGATTCCGGTGATACCGCCGTCTGCGTGGCGGCTCCTTGCGCATTGGCTTGCGTTGCCGCCGGATTCCCATTGGCTTCGATCCGGCTCCGCATGTCGCGAATGCGATTCACCAACGACGATTCTTTCTCCCAGCGCCCACGCAGTTCCACCAATCTCGCGTCGGTTTGCTGCCGCTCGGCTTCGATTTGTTGCAGCCGCGCGCAATGATCGGCACCGAGTGCCTCTTCGCGGTTCAAGACTCGAGCCTGTGTGGCCAGATCATCGAGCCGGCGGGTAGCTTCTTCAATGGGTCCAGGAGTGGTATTCTGGCCCAGCGCGAGACGGGCGCACGCCGTGTCCAACACGCTGACGGCCTTATCTGGCAGATACCGGTCTGGCAAATAACGATGCGAAAGTTTCACTGCGGCGTAGATTCCCTCGTCGAGGATGCGCACGTTGTGATGTTTTTCGAGCGCGGGCACCAGGCCCCGTATCATCAACCGGCAAGACTCCTCATCGGGCTCGTCGATCTTGACAACTTGAAAACGGCGAGCCAGTGCGGCGTCCTTTTCAAAATACTTTTTGTATTCTGACCACGTAGTGGCCGCGATCGTACGTAGCTCTCCCCGAGCCAGGGCTGGTTTCAGCAGGTTCGCGGCATCGTTCTGTCCGGCCTGTCCGCCGGCGCCGATCATCGTGTGGGCTTCGTCGATGAAGAGAATGATCGGCGATATCGACGCCTTCACTTCCTCGATCAGGCTTTTGAGCCGGTTTTCAAATTCGCCCTTCACACCCGCACCCGCCTGAAGGAGCGCCAAGTCTAGCGTGCGCAGGCAAACCTTCTTCAATGGAGGCGGCACGTCGCCCGCCGCGATCCGGAGAGCCAGCCCTTCCACCACCGCGGTCTTGCCAACCCCCGCTTCGCCGGTGAGAATCGGATTGTTCTGCCGGCGCCTCGTCAGAATGTCAATCATCTGGCGGATTTCGAAGTCGCGGCCCAGTACCGGATCGATCTTTCCCTGTTTCGCGTTCTCGGTCAGGTTGACTGTGTACTGATCCAGGTTCGGCGTCTTCCCGCCTGCGCGTACTGTCGAGGCAGCCTCGGGAGCTTCTGTAGCCGAATCTTCCCGCGAACCGGTCACGATCCCGACCATGTCCCGTCGCAGCATCCCCGCATCGATCTTTTTTAGTTCGGGGCTGATCTCAACCAGCAATCGCGCAAGCTCCTCATTGGAGGCCAGCGCCAGGATCGTGAACCCTGACCGGATCTGAGCAGCGCCGAAATCCACGGATCCCGTCAGCCACGATTCACGCAGCATCCTGGCCAGTGAAGGACTGATCGCCGGCTCCCTCGCGTTCCCGGACTTGAGCTTGTCCAGACTGCGTGCCAGGTCCGCGGCCACCCGCGCCTTATCCACGCTGAACGAGTGGAGAATCCGTGCCATGTCTCCGTCCGCCTGGTCGAGCAGCTTGATCAGATAGTGCTCGATCTCGATGTCATAATGCGAGCGCGAGAGGCACAGCCCCGCCGCCGCCTGTAGCGCTGCTCGCGTGAAGTGGTTGCATTTCGAGATCAGGGACTTCAAGTCTAAACTCATAAAAACCTAAGTTAGACGCATGACCACTTCTCCAGGATTGCGGCTAAAAGGCGCCGATTTGATCCACGTTGACCAACCTAGCTGAGGCGACTCCATCTCAGGCGCGCCGAGTTCACACCGCGGGACTTCGTCGCCTTTTAGAATCAGCTGAAGATCCACATCCAGGGCGTCCCCTACGAAGAAGCGAGTCATATCTTCCAGCACCTTACGCGCCGAAGATCCGGGGCGATATGCTCCTGGCAGAAAGTCGAGGTATTGGGCCAACGTGAGTGGCCCTAACCGAATAAGAATGCGCGAGCTGCGGTCCAAGATCTCGTCGCCGATGATCGCACCAGACCCTACCATCTCTGAACGGGTGTCCCGTGCACCCAGGCAGCACTGGTCCCAGTCATCAATCCGATACCACGCCGCGACAAACTGCTCCACCTCTACCGGCAGGTTGAAATAATCGCTCAGAACCTGACGGAGTGCCGTTGCGGACCGCGGCTGCAATGCGAACAGGCCGCCGTAAAACACGAACGCATCGTCGCGCAGACTTTGCCGGTTTCGCAGTTCCGCGATGCCCAGTCCGATCAGCTCCAGCAGATGCTCTCGGACGGGACTGTTCTGGGGCCGGTCCGCCGTAGCCGGGATTCGATACTTCTCCCAGCCGCGATAGAGCAATGAGATGATGCGGTGGTTGAATATGTCCAGGAAATCGCGTAATGCGTGATCGCCCGCGCGCACGCGGTCCATTACAAGTTCCGTGTAGCACAGAGGCAGAACACCCGATGGTCCGAAAAGACCGAAGAAGTTCACGATCATGAACGGAACTTGTCCAGGCCGCGCCAGCAGTTTCTGGATCTGGCTTGCTGGAAACGCCATAGAGGGATTCGCGCCGAAATGGACGATTTCTCTTTCGGGCGAGCCAAACTCGCCTACGGGGTTCCGATCCGGTCGGAAGCTCTTCATGAGTCGCACGGCCTGATAGAACTCGAATTCCCAAGGTTCCTTCTCTAGGAGAAGTTGCAGAGGTGACCGTGTTAAAGCAGTATCTTCTGACCGGACCGTGGTGGCCATGCCTTCAGCATCCTCCCTCCATCCCTGGTACGAGCAACCAATTGCGAAAAACTGTTTAGCGTGACGTAGGACCCAAGAAACCACTCCAGCACCGACGCGAACAAATACAGACCGGCGCCCGCGTACTTCTGGTCGTCGAACGTGATCTCCACCTGTGTCCCGCGCGCGAATAGAGTTTCGTCTACCGCAATCTGCCGCCACGCGCGGTCGCCGTTTTGCCGCATTTCGGCCTGCGACAGCGATGGGGTCAGTTGCTCCGTGATTCGCGCCGAACTCCGCCGGCTCCGCATCGTAACGATACCGTCTATCTGGCCCTCGGATTCGGCGCTTTTAGTGAAGTTGTGAAGTCGTAGGATTGCCTGTAGCGCGTCCTTGCCTTCCTGCACCAAAGAAAGGTAGTTGAGCGAGAGCAACGATATCAGTCTCCATGAGGATTCACGTGCCACGGGCGGCTCGAGCGATTTTGTGGGGACCATCAGAAGCGCCGCTCGCTTTACCGGAGCCGCGCCTTGGAGTTGGAACTCGGCACCCTCGTGTAGCCGGCTCGGCAGGTCGCCGTTCATGCGCGTGGTGCTCACATGTAGTACATCTACATTTGGCGACTTCGGTTTCCCGGTGAGGTCTACGGTGACCACATAGACATCCGGCCCGGCAGGGTCGCGATTGCCTAGCGCCCGCCTGCTTGCATACCAAAAGGCCTCCCCGCCTTCAGCTGCAGCGCCATGCCGATAAGAATAGAAGGGCCGGTAATGCTGCGTCTCCTGTTTCCTGGGATTTATTGTCATGACATCGTCCACGGAGTAGATCTTGACTTGGTCGCGGGCATTTACATCCGCTGTGATCGGCTGCTCATATTTCGAGCGATCCACCAGCACCGGCTCGGCGGGATGCCCGAAGAGATTGACAATAGGTGTGCAACCAAGGCGGAACGTCGATTTCGTTACCCCGAGTTGCAGGATTTGGCGCCTCTCCTCGCGTGCGAAGGGCGAAAGCAGAAACGCAATTTCCACCGAGTTGCCGAAACCCGCACGCCGGATTTCCTCGAACCCGTTCAGATCCAAGAACAGGAACTTACCGGGAAAACAGAAGTACTCTTGCAGTACACGATAGCCGCTGAAGGAACGCCGTAAATAGGGAAGCATCGCCTCCCGTTCGGTAAAGCCCACCGGCTGCAAAGCTTCCGGCCGCAGCACTACGGTCGGCGGCGATGAATTTTTTGGGTCCCGCGCCAGGATCACCACTGAGTTGTTGCACAACACCTCGTAGAGATCGTGCACGAAACCGCCGGCGCCGCTCAGATAAAACCGTAGTGAGCGGAGTGCCAAGTTGGAAAAGGTCAGGTCGCCGAAGCACTGCAGCGTAAGAACCACCGCCGCCGTCGCCGTGGAAGCGTGCAGGCGGAATGCGTCCGCATCTGCGCCAGTCCATCGCGCGTCCGCCACCTCCACCGGCCAGAACGTGACGTCATAGGAGGTCCGGAACCTGCATCGGACGCCATCCACCACCGGCGAATCCAACACTGCGCTACGTTCGATCGTCAGGCCCGCGTCCGGCTTGACCTGGTCCGGGTCCACTTCCATCTGAACAATCGACATTGACGGAATCGGCTGCAAATAGTGAGGATAAAGCACCTGGAGCAACGCCTCGGTGATTTCTGGGAAATCATCGTCCAGCCGCATGTGCACCCGCGCCGCCAAAAAGGCGAAGCACTCGATCAGCCGCTCCACATGTGGGTCTTCGCACTTATTCGGCTCCAGCGCTAGCCGTTTGGCCTCGAGCGGATATTGCTCTTTGAAAGCAACCCCCATCTTGCGCAGGAAGTCGAGCTCTTTCTCGTAGTACAAGTGGAGGTCGTCACGCATCGGCTTGCCTCCTCACCTCGCACCGACCGCTCGATAACTGTAAGACCGTATCGAACGAAACCGGCTGCATCGGCTCGGTCCGCAGCATGCCCTCAATGCGAAAGCGAAGGGTATTCGAGTTGTCGTCGTGCTCCAGCAGCACCACTTGGGCGTCGCCGATTCGGCGTTCAAATAATCGCACCACTGAGTGGATCGCTCGCTGCAGGCGCTCACGGTCCTTGGGATTTACCGTGCTGAACGCACTCAGGTCGGGAAATCCGTATACGTACACAGAGCGATTCAGTTCCTTGAACTCTTCCGCCGGCGGATCGGCGATGCTTCGCGTATTAAGCAGCCATTCGAGGTCGCGGCGCAGCCCATTCTTAAACTGACGGAGAGACGCAGTTGGTGTTTGGGGGATGTCGGACTTGAACTTCGGATCCTCGTTCATCAAACGGTCGATCACCGACTGTCCTACTGGCACAGGGGCCTGAGTTCTCGGTTTCAGCATTGGATTGCTCGTCCCGGATTCAGACGGCACACCTTCTCAAAGAGCTTCTTCTTGTTCTCGTCGGTTTGCATGCGCTTGCTGGTGTTCATCAGCCTTAGCAGCGCGTCCGTGACGAATTCCTCGTCTTCCCAGTCCTCCAGGTTATGTTTCTCCAATGTTGCGGCAAGATCGTCGAGTAGCGGTTGAGCCACAGCTTCCTTACCGGCCTTGATACACAGATCCACCATGCGCTGCTTGCACCGGAACCGTTCGCGCCCGCTCTGCTGCCGTTCCAGGTCTTTCTGCAGAATATTGAATGCTCTCTCCGGGTTGTTGGCTTCGAATGCTTCCAGTGCCAGGTCCCACGATGCCGCGTTCTTCCGCCATCCGTTCAGCTGTCCTGCACCGGCGGGAGCGTGCATCAGGTTCTCAATCCAGGCTCGCGTTTCGGGGTTCGCCGTGGGCGTATCGTCCGTCAAAGTCGCACTCACCAGATCAGGCAGGTCACATATCAATGCTCGCAACTCCGAGCAGATCGCAGTAGCGATCGAATTGTATTCCGGCCCCAAAGCACCACAGGCTTGGACTACCAAACGTTGCAGGTCGAGCCACGCACGACTGGCGGGCAGCGCCATCGCCGCCTCTCCTGCCTGAATAAGCTCGTTCCATTTGCGTTGCACCGCCAGCGTTTTGATGCGGATGCGAAGCTCCGTCGAAGGCGCTTCCAGCGCGAGTACGTTGGACGCCGCGGCGGCGGCTCGCAGTTCGCCCCAGCGGAGCCCCCGCATCATCAGAAACGGCGCTGGACTTAGCGGGTCGGCCTTTCTCAGGTAGGCTGCTGCCTCCGCTACCGTCTCCAGTGCTTCCTGCCCCACGATTGGTCCGGCTGCTCGCTGTCGTGGCGTCGAATGAGGCGAAGTGGAATTATCAGCTGGCGGCGCAGTATCCTGCTCCACCTTTCCTGCGATCACCGACACCTGCGTCGGCTCGGGATCCGGCTCCAGTTCTCGTTTCCTCTCGAGGAATATGTTGACCTGCTCGGCGATCTGATCGAGGACAGATCTCACTTTGCCAAACGTCACATCCTCGTCAGGCAGACGAACATTGCAGATCTCGTCGAGCTTGTCGATGGCCTGTTCACATGCCTCCACCTCCGCGGAAAAGTTGGCATAGAAGGCCTTGGATGTGCCGTCGAATGATTTTTGAAACGCTTCCGGCGCCAGCTTGCCCTCTTTCAGAGCTTTTTCCCGATCCGCTTTTTTTGCCTTCTCCGAGTCGGGGGGAACGGTACGCGACTGTTCCAGGTCGTGGAAGCTGTAGCCGTCCTTGGTTATGCCCGCCAGCTTGCAGCTAAACCAGAGGTTGTCATCCAGAAAATTGAGATGCTTCGCGCGCCGCCCGCTGTAACCGTTCTCTCCCAGAACTGGGTACAACGTGTCCCAGAACTTGTCCAACAGGCCATGGCACACCAGCAGGCCCGCCCGGAAACCCGCAATGCCGCGCTGCCTGAGTTCGGCCTCCGTCAGCCAAACGGCGAGTTGCAGGTCTTTACTGCGGGTTAGCGCCTCCCGGCACAGCGTGCTCACACGTTCGTACTCTGCCTGCTTGGGCTTTGCATCCCGATCTGATACGACCATGGACAGGCCGTCCTCGCGCTTGCGGGCCTGCTCGATGTCCCTCCAAATCTGTTGTTCGCTTAAGTCCTCTCCAGACGGGTTCGTCCCCGGAATCGGTTGAAGCAGAGTGTCTGGAACTAGCATGGCGGCTTTATCTTATCCGGCGACGCCGGCTCTTGCCGTGAACTCCAGGGTTCGTATCTCGAGGAATGGCACCTCTTCGCCATCCACCAGCAGGAGCTTCTGCCCCACTGGGAATTCCTCTCCATCATCGTCGACCATCCACGCTGTAAGCCGCCCCAGCCAGACCGTTTCATCAGGGTGGCGCCAAGAAAACGCATACACGGAGGGCAACGTAACGTCTCCTAGATCTTTCCCCTCATGACCCAGATTCGTCCGAACTTTGGCGGGCGACCAGAGCGTCTCGTGGAGTGTTGCGGGTTGATGCATTTGCACGGAAGTCAAATGGGCAAACGGGATCCACGCGTAGGTGCCGTGCGCGAAAACCTCAAGTCGCGCGCCGATATCGGGGTCTGTATCCCGGATCGAGCGAAAAGGCTTTCCGTTCAGGAGTCCTGGTGCCGGTGGCGGCGCCTCCTCCCGCGGCACATTGCCGTCCGTGTAGAGGGCGTACCGCGTTTCTTCCGCATGTAGGGTGGCGTATCCCTGAAGCGCCTCGACCTCATACCCGGGGCCGCCAACCGCCAGAATATCCACGTGCTTGCGCGCGCGCTCGTATTGGCCGGAGCAACAAAGCAGATCGATCAGCAATCTGCGGGCCGCGACGTCCGTAGGATTAACACGGAGTTGCCCAGCCAACTCCTGGATGGAGTCAACGACCCGGCCCTCATCAATAAGCGCTTTTCCCTTCACATGTCGCTCCCGAGCCGCCGCCGACAAAAGCCAGCGCGGTCTTCTGCACTAGGATCCAAAAACGCTGAGCCGGGACGTGACTGGGGCCTGCGGCGAGGTGGATCCTCGAACCACGATCCACCTCGTCCGCGTAGCAGGTGACCGCGCTCAGTTTGGTCCGCTAGAACGGCTTCAACGTTGTCATGTCGAAGCCCTTGCACACCATGCCGTCCAGCGAACCGTCGTCTTTCTCCGGCGCGTAGCACACTTTGATCTTCTGAAAAGCCATGCTGATCGTTTCCGTCGGAGTATCCGATTCTCCACTCAGCGCAACGGAAGTGATGAGTGCGTCAGTCATTACAATCTGGAAGTAGTCCTGTTGCGCGTCCTTCACCGGCTTGTCGTATGCCAGAGTGACTTCTTTCAGAATGTCGCCCGTCACACAGTGATCGAAGAGTAACGGCGAGGTCTTGTCTAAGACCTTCTTGAAACGCAGGTTTTTAACATTAGCGCGGCCGGCTTTTGCCTCATTGCCGGAGGACCCCGCCTGGTAAGTGGCTGTCTGTTCGGCGCCGAACTCGAAAGTGAGAATGTCGATGGCTTTTGCTTTGCTTGTGCTCGGCCCTTCGACACCGTCGATTGTCATGTAGGCGTTAATCATTGATACTTCTCCTTTGTCTATTGGTCAGCTAGAGAGTGATCGGTCGTTGGTCGTATTTGAGGATCGTGTCCGCGTCACCGTCGCGGGCGTATCACTGACCCTTGGGAAGTTCCGCCACGAGTCGGAGTGAAACCGTGAGCTTGTCCAATTGGAAGTGGGGCAGAAGGTAAGCGACTGCTTTATACACACCCGGCTTGGCCGGATCATCAGTTACGTCGACTCGCGCTTCCCGCAGTGGACGTTCCGCCTTTGCTTCCTGGCTTGCCGTCGGGTCCGGGGTTACGTAATTCGTGATCCAACGATTCAGGAACGATTCAGCCTGCTCCCGCGACATGTAGCTGCCGATTTCTTCCCGCATCATTGCCCTCAGGTAGTGGGCAAAGCGGCAGCATGCCATCAGGTACTGCAACTGCGCGGAGAGAGCAGCGTTGGCTGTTGCAGCCTTCTCGTAATAAACTTTCGGCTTTTGCGTACTCTGGACACTGAAGAACGAAGCGTAGTCCGTGCCTTTGGCGTTAAGCAGCGGGACAAAGCCAAGATTGGCCAGTTCCATTTCACGCCGGTCCGCGATCAGAACCTCTGTCGGGCATTTCGCCTCTTTTTCCCCTCTTTCCGTCTCGAAGATGTGCTGCGGCAGCCCCTCCACGCGTCCGCCCCCTTTGTGGCCCCGCATCGCAACACACATCCCGTACTTACTGAAGGCGTTGCTCATCCGCGTCCCCAAGGCATAGGCCGCATTCATCCAAAGATACTTGGAGTGCTCAGCCCCCTTCACGTTTTCCTCGTAATCGAAGCCGTCGATCGGTTTGGTCTCTTTACCGTACGGCAGTCGGCCCAGCACGCGCGGGAGGCACAGCGCCACATACCGCGAGTCTTCGCTTTCGCGGAAAGATCTCCATTTCGCGAATTCGATCGTGTTAACTTTCACAGCCAGGTCGCGGGGATCCGGCAGTTCGGTCCAATTCCGCAGCCCTAGAAGGTCGGGCGCCGCCGCGCTGATAAACGGTGCGTGTGCCGCAGCAGCCACCTTGGAGATACCCTCCAGCAGTTCGATGTCCTGGGGATGCTTGCCGAATTCGAAGTCGCCGATCAACACACCAAACGATTCGCCGCCGTATTGGTCGAACTGCTCCGTGTACACCTTTTTGAACAGCGCCGATTGATCGAATTCCGACGCTCGCTCGATATCCCGCTGGATCTCCTTCTTTGTGCAGTTCAAAACCCTGATTTTGAGCAGCGTCCCGGTCTCGCTCTGATCCATCAAGTACCTGAGGCCGCGCCACGAAGACTCCAGCTTCTGGAAATCTGGGTGGTGAAGAACTTCGTTGAGTTGGAGAGAAATCAGATGGTCCAGCCGGGCGATATAGTTGCCGATGGTACGCTCGACGTCTTT
This sequence comes from Bryobacteraceae bacterium, assembly GCA_045807925.1. Lineage (GTDB taxonomy): Bacteria > Acidobacteriota > Terriglobia > Bryobacterales > Bryobacteraceae > Bog-105. The sequence continues at coordinate 30,975 of JBJMGK010000145.1, forward strand.
GTCGATCGTCACCTGCTTCTTCATGACCTCGTCGATGAAGGGCCGAAGCATTTCCGCGAGGCGGTCTTTTCCCTGCACCGGCGACACCGCAACGATACGATCCAGTAATTGAGCGTCGTCTTCGAGATTAGTTGTTGTCGCGGTCGAACTCGCTTGAGTCTCAGGCATTGTCGCCTCCACCGGCTTCATCCAACTGGCCCTTCAGCTTTTCCAGCTTCTCCGTATTGCTGATGGCGATCAGCAGCAATTGATCGAAGTCGTCGTTCAGCACTCCCCGCAGATTGCCCAAATCGCTCCTCAGCTTCAGTAGCTCATTCAGAGCTGGCACCTTGCGCGCCACCTGTTCCGGTTCGAAGTCCTCGAGCTTTGCGAAGTCCAATTTGATTGCCAAGGGCTTGGCGTCGGGGTCCTCACTCAGTTTGTTTTCTACCGCAAATTCCAGGTGCGGCTTCATTCCGGACAGTACATCGTCAAAATTGTCGGGATTTATGTCAACGAACTGTCTCTCCTTCAGCTTCGTCACCGCTTCTTGCTTGCCCCCGAAGTCCCCCATCACGCCCATGATGAACGGTAGCTCTTTCTTTTCTATGGCTCCGCCAGTATGAACGTCGTACGTAATATGAACGCGCGGCGGCCGCACTCGACTCAACTTATCGTGTATGCTCTCTCTGCCCATAAGGTGGCGCTCCTTGTTCCGCAGGCTCGATGATATATGTGGTCAGAAAAACTGTCAAAGGCTCATTACCTAACGGACTTAAGTTAGGTCCGATGAATGTGCAACGTAACACATTCCTGTATCGGCGCGCAACCGTTTCCGTCGAAAGAATGGCTGCTATTCGCTTCATTGCGTTCTCAGGTGACAATTCACAGCACGCTCTAGCCCAAATAACTTGCCTCACGACGTGAGCGTTCGAGAGTCTTAGCCGGCCCCGGTTGGAGCCAGAAACTCAGTCGGAAGCTTATCCGATCAGATAAGTATTACCTCTTGCATTTGCAAATGTGTTTGTCGGCCCGACGCCTTGGCGCGCACATCAAACATCCGACTAAGAAACGAAAGTGCTTGCGACGTTGAACCGACGGACTCGCGAGAGCAAAAGCTCTATTCGCCAAAAAGCGCTCAATGATAGCTGGGATGGTTGCACAGAACCGGTGGGATAAAGGTTCGCCAGACAAAGCCACGAAGACTGCATATCCTTTACATTCAATCGAAGCCCCTCTTCCCAAGCTGGGTGTCGCGCGGGGTAATCATAGATCTCATAGGTCGAGTTTTCCTGCACGGCCATCAGCCGAGTGCTGGGCGTTTCGAAGTTATAGTCGGTGTGAGCCCATGCACTCGGCCGATACTCTTGTTCCAAACGCCATTCGTGGATGCGATCTTCCCGGTTTCCGCCTTCGCGTGCGGGATCAAACTTCGCCTTCTTTTTGTTCAGGACAAGGCTTATGAGCTCCGGCGTCGTCGGCTAGAGCACAAGTATGTGCTTATTGCTGTCCGGATGGTGCTCAAAAAAGTAGGCGATTCCTTCTTCCTCCATCAGGCGTAACACAAAGTTAAAGTCGGTTTCCCTGTGAAAGTCGCCACAATCCGTCCCACCGGGCGCGTCGAGATCCCACGTAAGAAAGCCTCCCGAATCAGGATTGCCACATCTTCGGCCCGGCGCTGAAACTTCTCCAGTCCCCTCGGCAGCAAGTTCTGGCTGCGCGTGCGGGCGACCCGCAAACGAATCGTTCCCAGACGGGTCACGAAATCTCGTTCGTAAGAGCCATTTCGGTAATCGATCCGCTCGCCCGAGTCCACCCGGTCGTGCCAGCCCGTCCTCATGTAGCTGTCCCGTTCCCGAATCGACTCGGCCTCCCAAAAGCGCTTCCATGCCAAACGGGTTTGGCCATATACACATCGCCCCAAAAACTATTTTTCAGATCCCGCACGAAGTGCTCAAAACTCCTCTGTCATTCGCACCGGTGTTATCTTCGCCATGGGTGTAAGCATTCCTTTCCAGGTTTGGTTTGGGTTGCGAAGTGAAACCAACTTACACCTCCTGCTCTTTACAGAACCGAAATTACATCACCCTTGCTCAATAGTGCGACGGCCCGGCGAACGTGTTACACATAGCGTCTCAAGAGATGCATTGTCATCTGTTGGTGTGCTTTTCCGCGCAAATTGGTAGCCTCGCCGTGTTGCCACTATCACGGTATGCTCGCTGTATGTGTCTGACAATCGATTTGAGGTGTGGCTGTGGTTTCCCTTAGGCTCGGTAACTCACAGGAATTCGCCTGCGTCCGGCAGGCGTTGATCGATTCCCATTACACAGAGGCAACCATTTGTGAACGTTTCGGCCTTGCCGGTCTGTACGCCTTTTCGGCCCGCCAGCCGCCCGTCTCCGAACCTCCTCGCGACGCACTGGACCTTTTAATCCGGCTGTTCCTGGAATGTGCCGAAATCCCGCTCGATATGGCTCGATCGCTGCTCTCCGGCCCGGCCCTCACCGCCATGGAAGCGCTCGACCTGATCGAGGCGAATAGGGATCGAGAGGCCAGACGAACCCTCCAGTCCCGAGTCATCCTCTATCCGGTGAAGTCGCTCTTTCTGGCTTCCGACCGTCCGCCGGGCGCGGGCCAGGATCTCGCGACCGATCTCGTTTATCCCGCCATCACTCCCAACACGCACCGGTTTCTCTTCATGCTCCCCAAGAGGCCGTGTGAATCTCTTCTCGAGCTTTGTGCGGGAACTGGCGTTGCGGCCCTGCTTGGGTCGCAATCCGCCACGCATGCTTGGGCGTGCGATATAAACCGGCGTGCGGTCGACTTTGCCGAGTTCAACCGCAGGCTCAACGCCATCGAGAACGCAACTATTGCCTGCGGTGACCTCTGGTCGCCAGTCGAAGGCTTCACTTTCGATCGCATCGTCGCCCACCCACCCTATATGCCCGCCCTCCGGCAACAGCACATATTCCGGGATGGAGGCGAGGACGGTGAGCTCATAACCCGCGAAATCGTCGGAAAACTCTCTACATTCCTCAAGCCCGGCGGCAGTTTCTACTGCACCACGATGGCGTCCGACCGCAAGACCGCGACCCTCGAAGAGCGCGTTCGCCTGATGCTCGGTCCCCAGGAGCAGGAGTTCGACATAGTCATCGCAACTCACGACGTATTCGCTCCCTTCGAGTATTACTTTCGCCTCGCGATGGCGGGCGAAGATTCACTCGACGTATTTCGGGAGCGCGCTCGTATCTTCCAGGATCTCGGGATTGAGCAGTTACTCACTTGCTCTCTTCTGATTCGTCGTCACGTCGATACCGCACCCGCTATCACCGTGCGCCGCCAGGCGGGACCGGCCACGTCAAACTCAGAAATGGAATGGCTCTTGAACACGGAGGTCAGTCTGCAGCAGGAGGCGAACCTTCCCGCGGTCCTCGACATGCGCCCCGTCGCCTCACCTCACACACGCCTGAGGACCACCCAGGCGATGAACGCCGGAATCTGGGCTGCAACCGAGTGCTGCTTCGAAGTCGATCATCCGTTCGCTCTGCGCGCCAAGGCCCTGCCCTGGTCAACTGTTTTAGTGGCGGGTTGCGCTGGCGTCGAGACTGTCCGTGAGCAGTTCCGGCGACTGCAGCAATCCGGCGCACTGCCACCTACGGCCGCTGAAGAGGATCTCGCCAGATTTGTCGCGGCGCTGATTCGCGGAGGATTTCTGGCGGTACCCGAACACGAAATCCCAGCTTCCCCGGAGCGAGATTACACCGCCGCTGGGCAGGTGGTTGCGTCTTAGGCGTCCGAATGATGCAGAGGCAATTTACAACGGGCGCACCCTCTGATACCTTGACTGCCATGAGGATTGAGCCCGTTGTCTGGAGCAAGGGTACATTTTTGAACCCCCAGCATCTCCAGGCTCACGACCGCTACCTGGAAGCCCTGCTGCACTTCAAGCTGGATGCGCTCGCCTTCAGACCTTGGGGTTTTCTTTCTTATGCCATCGATCGTCATCAGCTTGCCGGCGGATCCATTCAGGTGACCGAAGCTTCAGGTATTTTTGCCGACGGCCTGCCATTCGATTTTCCTTACTCCGACATCTCACCGCCGCCTCGCAGCCTGAAGGATTCCTTTGCGCCCGACCAAGACTCTCTCGATGTATTTCTCGGCATTCCCGCGTATCAGGCGGGCGGCGTGAACGTCGTGAACTCGCAATTATCGGTCGACGCCCGCTTCCGCTCGGAATTCGCCATGATCAGGGACGAAAATACCGGCACCTCTGAGAAGTCCGTACCGATCGCGCGCAAGAACCTGCGGATACTGGTGGGCCACGAGGGATTGCGGCAGGGAACGGTTCTGCGGCTCGCACGGGTCCTCCGTGGCAAGGCTGGTGTGTTGGAGTTGGATCCGGAGTTCGTCGCACCTGTAATTGATTTCCGGGCCAGCGATTTTTTGAAATCAATCACACGCGAGATCGTCTCGCTGCTTGCTGCGCGTGGTAGAGAGATTCCGGTCAATCTCCGCCACTTCACGTCTTCTGAAATCCTCGACTTCTGGCTGCTGCACACCATCAATTCCCATTTACCCGTGCTGCGCGATTTCTATGAAAAACGGTCGGCGCATCCCGAAGCCCTGTTCAACGAGATGCTCAAGTTGGCGGCGGAGCTGACTACGTTCTCCAGTACCACGACCCCGGCCGACCTGCCCACGTATGATCATGACGAGATCGGTCCGCGCTTCGCTGCACTGCGCGAGACAATCCGCTTGTTAGTGCGGACCGCGATTCCGCGGAACTATGTCGCGTTGGCTTTGAGGCAATCGAAACCCGCTATTTTCACGACTCCCTTGGAAGACCCAAAATACATTGCCGAACGAGCCCGCATGTACTTTGCCGTGCACACCAACCTGAAAAAGGCGGAGGTGATTCAAAAGGCGCCCGACCTTATCAAGCTGTGGTCTGGTAGCGAAATCGATTACATTGTCCGGCAACAGTTGCCCGGTCTGAAATTCTCTTACACCGAAGCACCACTCGGTTTCAGTGCGCCCAAACCGGATTACCAATACTTTGCGATCGAGCAGTCCGGTGTTGGCTGGGAAACGATCTGCCGCGCCCGCAGTTTCGGTGCCTTCGTACCCGACGAGTTTCCCCAGGTCGAGCTTGAACTGATCGTAGTCCTCCCTGAGTCCTAATTGCTGCGACCTTGTGCGATGGCTTACGGTTGGTCACCTGCCTAACCTCGCATCACAACAAAAAACACGAGCGCCAGAGTCGCCGTCAGCAACAAGCAACTTAACACGACGATGAGCGGCAGATAACTTCCCTTTCCGCCAACCTGCCGGGATTTCGGCAGAATGATAGGAGGCAATGGAACCGCGGCAGGTGTACTCGAGAAAGAGGCGGCCCCCTTGGGCTGCGGTGCAACGGGCGGAGCAACCCGCTCTTCGAACTCGTGCGGACCTATGCCGTGCCAGCCTTCGACGATGTCCAGTGGGTTTGGCCTTTTCCTCTCGTCGTTACCTCGCTGTGGCCGTAACTCCCGCTCGAATTCGTCGAATTCACTCGATTTCCTCACGACTTCTGGTGTTGATGGCGGCGCCGCGGTGGGTGCCGGTGTGTCCGGACGCAATCCGCCCGGCCGGCGTTGCGCCTTGAAGTCGCCCGGCTGCGTAGATAGGGACGAGCCCTCGAATTCTATCGCCTTTTCGTCCTTTCTCACTGGTTCGGGCCGATTCAGCGAGGGGACCATAAAGAGCTTCGTGAAGTCGCCCACTCCTTCGGGCACGGGCGCTTTCGACTCGGAATTCTGAAACAGCATGGTGAATTCTCCAAGCGTGCGCGGTTTAGCAGGCGAAGCCGTGGTGTTTGGCTTGGGCGTGCCGACTTCCTCGAAAATCAGCGTAAAGTCGTCGTTGTGGGTGGTTGCTGTATTCTCGTTCTCCGGCCCTCTCTCATTCGGTACTTTCGACAGCCATTCACGCAGTGATTCGGGAAAATACTCCGTGACCACGCAGGGAACGTGCTCGAATTCGCCAGTCTCCAGAATGCAGCGTCGGAAATCAGGTCCCGCGCTGGACAACTTCTTCAAAAGCAGCTTGTTCTCCTCTGTGTACCCGCGAATCATCAGGTGTATCACTACCGGCCGGCCTGACCCGATTTCACGGCTCACCACCCGTATAATTTCATCCTCGGCGATTAGGTTAACAAGCTTGTACTTACCGTTAATTTTCATACAAGTACCTCGTGCTTAACGCTGGTGAGTCTGAAGACCTCCTATGGTAGAGTATGTGGGTTATCAATCGAAGCTGGCGTCGGGCTGAAAAATGATGAAGAGATTGTGCGGTATCGCATGGTCGGAAGGAATGTACTTAGCCCAACATCATTTCCAGGCTCAGGCTCGCTTCTTTGAAGACTCCCTGCACTTCTCCGTCACTTCGCTCTGGAAGTGTTCTCATGGGTTCACAGAATGGGTGCTTGACCCGGCGAGCCTTCGCAATGGCTTGGTATCCATTCGTCATGCCCGCGGTATTTTCCCCGATGGCTTGATCTTCGATATCTCCGCCGACGATCAAATCCCAGGACCGCTCCCCATCATCGATCTCTTTGCTCCCGGAATGCCATTCCTAACCATTTTCATAGGTGTGCCTGCTTACATCGAAGATGGTGTGAACTGCGAGTTGGAGTCGCGCAACGGCAGCAGCGGAGTTCGCCAGTCCGCAGTCCCGCGTAGCGTCACCGATCACAACACCGGCAAGGACTCCCGCACGGTGCATTTCGGACGCTCAAATCTGCGTCTCTTTGCGGAAAGCGAGGCCGTGTTTGGTTGGGTCTCGCTCCCGCTGGCCCGCATTGTTCGCGATGGCGACGGCGAGTTCGCCTACGATGAGTCCTTCATTCCGCCGTCGCTGCAGGTCACTAGCTGCGAGTCTCTTTCCGTTCTTCTTCAGAGCCTAATTGAGAAGCTTGAGCAGAAGAGCGGCGACCTGTCCCTCACCCGCAAGACCCCGCGCCGTTCGATGGTCGGCTTCGCAGGCCGCGATATCGCCGGTTTCTGGCTCCTTCACACCGTCAATTCGGCGCTTGCTGCACTGCGCCATCAGTTGGAGAAGCGAGCTCATCCCAAGGAGACCTATCTGGAAATGTTGCGTTTGGCTGGCGCACTCTGCACGTTCAATCGCGATTCCAACCCTGACACCCTGCCTCTTTACGATCACGATTCGCCCGGCACGTGCTTCTCCGCCTTGGAGCGCCGCATCCGGCGCGACGTCGATGTTCTGTTGCCGGAAAACGTCTTTGTCGTTCCCGTGGTGTCTGCAGGTAATTGCTTCTATGAGGCGCGTATCTCCGATCGGAGGACCCTGAGCCACTCGCGTTGGATTCTCTCGATACGCAGTTCCGCTCCGGTTTCCGAGGTCGTTCGCGTTCCGTCGTTGGTCAAGGTTTGTTCCAGGCGGTTCGTGCCCGAGTTGGTCAGGCGTCAAGTCCCTGGAATAAAGCTGATTCACCTCGCGACTTTGCCACCCGAGCTCGTCCCGCAGGGCCAGACTGAGTATTTCGAACTGCGCAAGGAAGGTCCATGCTGGACCAGTATCGTTGATACCGCCGATTTGGGCGTTTTCGTTCCTGCGGAACTGACCGAGCCCGAGATGCAACTCCTGATCGTTCAGGACTCCGCCGAAGGGCTCGAATGACCGTTCCGGCACCAGCTTCCGCCCCCGTGGCCGCGGGATCTCTTGCGCTTGCATTTCAGGAGGTCTTCACTGCCGCAGTACGCATACGTGCGGCCGGACTCCCCCCCGATCCGGATGAGCCGAGGCCCCGCTTCCGTGTCCCGGATGCCGTCAGCTTTAACCAGCACATGCGCCAGGTCATCGCTAGGTCCGTCGACGGAGCCAAGCGCTCCGGCTACACCGATCGCGATATTGAGTTCGCCATGTTGGCTGCGGTGGGTTTTCTGGACGAAACCATTCTCAACTCGGGCGACCCGGTTTTCGCGGATTGGCACCGCGATACTCTCAGCAACCAGTTGTTCTTCAACCAAAATGCGGGAGTAATCTTTTTCGACAATTTGCGGAATTTGCTCGGCGAGCGGGATTCGCCGACGCTGGCCGGCGTTTTGGATGTCTATCGCCTCGCGCTTCTCCTGGGATTTCGCGGAAAGCTCGCCGACGGCACTCAACTAAGAACCCTCGCGGCTCAGACCGGCCAAAAGATCTCCCGGACGCGCGGTTATTCCGAAACCCTCTTTCCGCCAGAGACGGTCTCCGTGGCCCAGCCCTTGAGCGTAGCGGTCGATCCATGGAATCGCCGCTTGCTCGTGATCGCGATCGGCTTGATTTGTCTCGCTGTCGTTTTGTTTGTCGGATTCGAGCTCAATTTGGATGGATACCTCTCCCAGCTGCGGGCCCTTTCCGGGGGACAGCCCGGATGAGTCATTCCACCAAGAGGATCCTTTTACTAGTCGGCGTGTTCCTTATCTGGGTCCTTGGCACCGGTCTGTTAGTTGGGCTTTTGCCTCTCGATGCCGCCAGGGGGTGGATCTTGCGCGGCGCTCTCGCGTTGATCGGCATCGCCGGAATCGCCGCGTGGCTGTGGATGAGGCCCGCTGGCCACACTCCGACCGAAACAGATGCGCTCCCTCAATTAAGCTTTCATGAAGAAATCGACGCATTGATCCGCGATGCCGAGCGTAAACTCGCCTCCCACGGGCGACGAGCACGCATTGGCGAGTTGCCCTTGTTCTTTGTGATTGGCGAGAGCGGGTCAGCTAAAACCAGCGTCATGCTCAACTCCGGAATTGAAACCGAGCTGTTGGCTGGCCAGGTCTTCCAGGGGGATTCTGTAAGTCCTACTCGCGCGCTGAATCTCTGGATTTCCGAGAGAGCGCTTTTTGCCGAAATAGCTGGCGCGTTTATTTCTTCCGCCGAGGCTTGCGCCTATATTGTCCGTCGTCTGCAGCCGCGCCGGGCAGCTGCGGTTCTCGCTGGAAAGGCGCAGGCCCCGCGTGCCGCCCTGGTGTGTGTGGACTGTGAGACTTTCATTGGCGATGGAGCAGCGCAATCAGTACCGGCCCTCGGACGGATGCTTCTTAGCCGCCTGACCGACGTATCTCAGGCCCTCGGAATTCACCTTCCGGTTTACGTGCTGTTTACTAAGTCGGATAAGATTCCGTATTTCCGCGGCTTCATGCGCAACCTCACAAAGGAAGAGACGCGGCAGCCCTTCGGCGCCGCTCTCGTTCCCTTTAACGAGAATGCCGGCGTCTACGCGGAGGTTCAGGGCGCTCGTGTCGAGGCCGGGTTCGACGCCATTTTTCACCGCGCCGCCTCTGCTCGTGCCGAACATCTTGAGCGCGCACAAAACGCAGCCTGGCTGCCAGGAGTCTATGAGTTCCCTCGCGAATTCCGCAAATTGAAGCCGCTGGTCTCGCAGTTCCTGGTCGATGTTTGCCGCCCACGACAGATTGGGACCGGTCCGTTTTTGCGAGGTTTCTACTTTTCCGGTATCCGGCATGTCGTGGAGGAAGGTGGTGCTGGCACCGGCGGGAACTACGGCCCGGCGCCCGCTGCCGACGATGTCAACGCCACGCGAGTCTTTCGCTCGGATCAGAGCAATCCCGCATCGAACGCTAGCCCGCGCGCCGTCTCCTTCAAGGCCCGCCTTGTGCCGCAGTGGCTGTTCCTCACCCACCTTTTCAACCGCACCCTTCGAGGCGACCGCGCTGCGCAACAGACAAGCGCTGTCAGCGAAAAGTCCAACCGCTGGCGTCACGTGTTGCTGGCCTCGGCGGGAGTTCTTGCCAGCGTGTTCGCGCTGGGCTTCACATTCTCGTGGCGTGTAAATGCCAAGTTGGAACGGACTGCGATTGGTGCCGCGCAGGGCCTGTCCGCCGCGCCCGACTCCGCACCCAGTCTCCTCACGCTTCAGTTGCTGAATGATCTCCAGGCCAAAATCGTCGCCTTGGATCGTTACCGTATCGCAGGACCGCCAGCGGGACTCCGTTGGGGGCTCTACCATGGCGCGCAGGCCCTCCCGCTAATTCGTAGCACTTACTTCAGCCACTTCCAACGGCTGCTTCTCACCCCTACCCGGAACGCCATCCTTGCCCGCATGAAAGCGCTCCCGCCGGCTCCGGCCCCGACCGAGAGTTGTCAGGAGATTTTTGATGGTCTGAAAGGCTATTTGATGACCACTGATAATCCGGACAAGGCCACCCGCTCCTTTTTGGCGCCCCTGCTCGCAAAATACTGGCGGTCCCATAGGGATTTGGATGACGACCGCAGGCGTCTCGCCGACAGCCAGTTCAGCTTTTACGCCGACCAGTTCCGCATCGAAAATCCACTCCCAGGCAAAGCTGACGCCCCTACGGTAAGGTATGCCCGAGCGTACCTCAATAAGTGCGATGCCGAGGACCGCCAGTACTCCGCGTTGATGGCCGGAATTTCGACCACTCCCGTGAGTTTTCACGGCCCCCCGGTCACGAACACTTACAAGGTGCCCGGTCGGTATACAGCGGATGCCTGGGCTCAAGTACAAGCCAGGCTCGGAAAGCCGCCTTCCACCGAGGACTTCTGGGTCGTCGGTCCAGCTGCCGCCGGCCTAGAAGGAACCAATTCCACATCGCTGTCGGCCAGGTACAGAAAAGAATACATCGCCGAATGGCGCGCTTATCTGCGCGCAGGTTCGGTTGGTCGCTACAAGGATCTCAGGGACGCCGACGCAAAATTGAAGATCCTCTCTGGCCCCAAGTCGCCTCTGCTCGGGATGTTGCAACTCGCGTCGAGGCATACCAGCGTCGATAAGGACTTAGCTGCGGAGTTTCGAGCCAGTCAATCGGTGGTACCGCCCATGAGCCCCGAGTTGATCAGCGATCCGAACAAACCTTACATGACGGCTTTAGGAGCGCTTCAATTGGCCGTGTCCTCCGGCTCGGAAGAACCCGTTCTTGGCGATCCCGCGCGTGCGGCGATCAAAGATGCCCAGGATAAGGCCAGACAACAGGTGAATCCGCTCAAATTGGCTTTCGGAAAAGATCCGACTGCTGATGCGCTGGAAAAGTTCCTGAACGAACCGATCAGTCACGTCGAAGACGCCATCCCCAACCCGGATAGGGACCGCGAAAAGACGATCACCAACGGGCTGAACAAATTGAGGCAAACGCTGCTGCCGCTGCTCGGTAAATATCCGTTTAACCGCGAATCCCTCAACGACGTTACTCTCGAGGAATTCGACACAGCATTTGCGCCTGGTACCGGCGCCATTTGGGAATTCCAGTCGAAGATTCTCGCCGAAGTTGTGCTCAGGAATCAGGGCCAGTGGAACTCACCGGTCCCGGAAAAGAAGCCACAAGCGTCTCCCGAACTGCTGACTTTCCTTAACCAGGCGCAGAGAATCACGGACGCGTTTTATCCCTCCGGCGCGCCTCCGGCGCATTTTAATTATGCGTTGCGTCCAAACCTGGATGCCGCGTCTCAGGATTGGTTATTCGTCTGGGAGGCCGATGGTAAAAAACAAACGTGGTCGAAGGACTATCGTCGTCAGGCTCCGTTCGCCTGGCCAGCTGCCAAAGACATAGAGCGTGGTGGCAAGCTGGGATGGGGACAGGGTGCACCGAATGTTCTCTATTCTTGGGGAGGTTTGTGGGGAATATTCAGAGTGATGGACTACGCCGAGCCTCGCACGCTTGGGAACAAAGTGATCCGGTGGAAATACACGGCACTGGGCAGCCGGCACGAGCCAATCGTACCCGCACCCATCGACGTGGAGCTAGTAGATCTGCCGGCGGGAATCGATGTGTTCAATCGTGACCTGCTCGGCGCGTTTCACTTGCCGCAGAAGGCCCTCCGCTAGCCGGTGCCTCTCAGGCCAACGCGCCAGCTATTACCTAGTTAGGTTTTTTCCCGACGGGTGCCGGCAAATCGACTCCAAAATCGTAGCCTTTGCCGTAACTGCCTTTCGGAGGTTCAGCCGAGCCAAGATGATAAAACAGGTATTCGCCCTTTGGTACTTTGCCCGGTGAGATCTTGTAGAGGCGGTCTCCGACTTCAAGGGATTCGAATGGTCTTATTGCTTCTGCCTTGAGCTCAGGCTTTGGACCAGGAGGTCCCAATTCGATTTCCCGGCGATCTTTGTTTCGCTCGAGCTGGAGTAAGACGACTTCTTCAATCGCTTTGCCATCTGGCAGCCTCATGTAGAAAATCGGCTCCGGATCCTGAACTCGGGTCTTGGCGGCAGCTCCTACCAGATACCCGATCGTCTTCCCCTTCTTCAGCACCTTACCCAATCCCGAGCCCTCTTTCACGCCAAGCACTATTCGGAGCTCGAGCGGTACAGGCGTGTCGCCCACAAAACGATACAGGCCCGGGTCCGGCGGAATCCTTTCGGCGCGAGCGTCCTTTGGATACTTCTTGCCCGGAGGCGCCGCCCTACGTCCGGCAGGTTCTCCGTCCCCGGAAGGCGGCGCGGCGGGAGCGGGTTGTACGGGCGTGTAGGGCAGGGTGGGATCGAGAAGGTATCGAATCACGGTGTCGGTCAACCCGCTCTTCTTCAGCTCAAGCATCTCATCCGGACTCAGATCGAAAGCCTTCCCGCTCTTCTTGATTTTCGTGATCACCACCTCATCGGACATACCTGCGGCGCAAAGTTTGATAACGTCATCAAGCGAGAGAGCGGCCGTCGACTTGTCCGCTTGCGCAAATACATTTTGCGGAAATGCAATACAGACAGCCATTACGACGAGAAGCCGGTAAGTCAAGCCGCGAATGGTCATAGAGTTCCAATTGAGATTAGATCAGTGAAGGGCTTTTTTGCAATCTACGGCTGAGAGTTTTGCTGCCGACCGATGGGCCACACACAGCCTCCCGGCCGGTGCGGTCGCGCTGTTGTTCCCGGGTGAATACAGCCTTGTATTCAAGCGAAATTGTCCCGGCGGTCCGAAAGCAGACGCCGTCATTATCCCGCGTGAGCCACGGCAAGTCCAATACCCCGCGCCATCGAGCAGTCGTCGGGATCGTTGACGCGCTTCCCACTATCATGCGCCGAGTTCACGGAAGGATCGCAAGGCGCGCTCGCATTATGCGGCGAGAGGTCCGCCACGTGCAGCCGGCTCATTGACCGGATCTTCAGTACACAGCGGCTGGACAGACCCACATGTGGCCATCTGGAAGTAATGAGCCATCTCATTTCACTGTCCCAGTCTGGGAGGGTTGAAGCCCTCGCCTTACAGGCGACGGCTTCAGCAAGCGCGCCGCCGGTAAGCTGAGGGGATGCCGGAATACCGAAGGGGCGCGCACACGATATTTGAGATTCATTTGCATCTAGTGTGGATCGCGAAGTACCGACGGCCGGCGTTGACGGGAGATGTAGGGGTGCGAGTGCGCGACCTGGTCCGTGACATTTGCGGGCAACACGAAGTGAAGATAATGAAGGGGCACGTAGCGAAGGATCATGTGCATTTGTTCCTTTCGATTCCGCCGCAAGTAACGATCAGCCGATTGCTGCAATGGTTGAAGGGCAAAACAGCCCATCATTTGTTGGCGGAATTTCCGCACTTGAAGAAGCAGTTTTGGGGACGGCACCTGTGGGCGCGCGGCTATTTCTGTTGCAGTTCTGGGAATGTAACCGATGAAATTATTGCCGAGTACATTGCTAATCAGAACGAGAGCCAAGACGAAGACTTCCGTGTAGATGGTTGAGCCCATCTACTGCTTGAAGCC
>JBJMGK010000146.1:0-11156 GCA_045807925.1 Bryobacteraceae bacterium
AGTTCCACACGATGGAGCTGAAAGACGAATGGGCCTATCTGTTTCTGGATGGCGTGAGCTTACGGATGCGGCGGCCGGCGGGACGCAAACGCGTGCACATGCTGGTCGCCTATGCGGTCCAGATGGATGGAACACGGCATCTGCTGGCCTTCCAGCGCAGTAGTGGCGAAAGCCAGCAGGCTTGGGAAGGGCTGTTACAAAATCTGTATCGGCGCGGACTGACAGGCCATCGTTTGCAACTGATTGTGACCGACGGGTGTCCGGGTCGGGCGGCCGCCCTGCAGGTGGTTTATCCCCGAGTTCTTCATCAGCGCTGCTGGGTGCACAAAATGCGGAACATCCTCGAGAAAGTGCGGAATCGAGACTATGATGCCGTTACGGCCGATGCTCAGGCGATCTATCAGTCCGATTCCCGAGCCAACGCCCCCCATGCCTTCGTCCGCTTTCGCAAACGCTGGAATCCGGAGTATCCCGTGATGGTGCGGCAACTCGAACGAGATTTGCCGGAGTTGCTGGCTTTCTACAGCTTTCCCAAACCGCTCTGGAGGAAGCTGCGCACCACCAATCTCATTGAGCGGGTTTTTGTCGAGGTGCGCCGGCGTACTCGACCCATGGTCTGTTTTGTCAAATGTGGCCAGCGTCGATCGCATCATCTATTCCATCTTTCAACGCTTTAACTTAGAATGGCGTAACCGCACCCTCCGCGTCTTTACACAAGCCGCTTGACATTACCATTCGCAAGAAAGGCATAGCCTTACTGGGTGAAAGTAAGCTATACTACCCCTCATCCGTAAGTAAATAGATCAGGAGGGCTGCTGCCGCCCACACGTCCGGCTTCAAGACTGGTGTCATGCCATATGTTCCCAGGTTTGTAAAAACAAGCGAGGAGCCTTTTCCGTCGACAAAGCAGGCCATCTCGCCGGATGTGATCGCATTGGCGAAGAGTATCTTGCCAAACGAGGAACGGGATCTGCCGCGTCCTGTGGAGACTCGGTCATTGGATCTCTCGACGATTTCCCCAGCCGTCGTCACAGACGGGCATGCCGCAACGATACAGGTCATTGCAGCCGAGGGTGGCCCTGCAAGCCCGGGAGCATCGGCGAACTTTCGTTTCAGTTTGGTCAATGAAGAGTCTTATGCGGCATCGTGCAAGCTCACAGTCTCGGATTTCCTCTCTGATTCCGGCGCTCGCCTGCCAGCGAGCGGAGCGGAGTCTAACCCTGGAATGCCCACACTAAACCCTAATAGCCGGCAAGATCTGAGTCTTTCAGTTCGTATACCGGAACGCACGGAACATGGCACGTATCACGCCTTGATGGTGGTTTCTCCCGTCATTTCGGAACCCGTAGTTTTGGTGCTCGTGGTAGGTGAGAGTCGTGGCTAAATGTGCAAGATGCGGCTACGAGATCGCAAAGGATCACCGCTTCTGCCCCGGGTGCGGAGAGGCGGTCGTAAGACGAACGGGCGCGGAACTTCGCCAGCTCTCGGTTTTGTTCTGTGACATTGTCGATTCCGTCACACTCGTTGCCCGGCTTGGACCGGAAGATTTTTACGAATTGCAACAGGAGTACCACGATACGTGCAGCCGTGTGGTGCGCAAATTCGGAGGCTTCGTCGCAGAATTGCTCGGCGATGGCGTGGTTGCCTACTTCGGTTATCCTGCGACGCACGAAGATGATCCGTCGCGTGCCATTCAGACAGGATTACGCATTCTGGAAATCACGAAGCAGCGAAAAGGGCTTTTTCACAACCTGGAACTGCGTGCTGGTGTTGATACAGGTGTAACGCACGTGGGGCAGTTACGGTTCGCCGAGGGCCCGGCCATACGGGCGTCGGGCGCGGTGTTGAGCAAGGCCAGCCGGATACAAGCAGAAGCGGAACCCGGCACCATAGTCGTTTCAGATTCGACCTATCACATAGCCAAGCATCACTTCCATTTCGAGCCGATCGAGCCACGTCTGCTACGTGGGTTCAGGGAACCGGAGCGACTGCATGTGGTCCGCGGGCCCAAGGTTGAGGATTGGGATTTGACGCCCGCTCTATCCAAAGTCACCCCGCTCATGGGCCGCTCACACGAGATGGAGTTACTTCGGCGAAGTTGGGTTCTTGCTCAGTCCGGCACGCCGCAAATCGTGCACATATCAGCCGACCCAGGTTATGGCAAAAGCCGGCTGGCCCAAGAGCTGAAGCAAGAGTCCAGGTGTTGCTCTCCGGCCATCTCTGAGTTTCGCTGCTCTGATTATCATCGGAACGCATCCTTCCATCCCATCGCCGAAAACCTGAGCCGGAGAATCGGGTTGCGCGGCAATGAAGCGGAATCACAGATTTTGGAAGTTCTTGAGCAGTGGCTGCGTGAAAGAGGCAAGTACAGCCCGGACACCCTATCAAGGATCGCTTCAATATTCAACATTGCGGCTGCCGCGTCAGAGGAGATTACGCCCCAGCGCCAGAGACGCGCGTTGCTCGATTCCGTCTGTAACCTGCTGCTGCGTCCGGCAGATCACCGTCCGCAGTTAATCGTATTCGAAGATTTGCACTGGGCCGATCCATCCACTATCGAATTACTCAATACATTCATCACCACAGGCCTATCCGGTCCGCAGATGATCATACTGACGTATCGTCCTGAGTTCATTCCGCCATGGCCTCAGTCTGACGCAGATACGCGGCTCGAACTCAATGCTATCGACCGCCACGCGTCTGCCGAAATGGTGCAGGCACTCGCAGGAGATCGTGCGCTCGCCGCAGGCGACGTTTTCGAGATCGTAGCGCACACCGAGGGCGTGCCGCTTTATATCGAGGAAGTCACTAGAGCGCGGCTGGAGCCGCAAGCCGCGCGCGACTGGCATGCAATCGCGGAAGAGAAAAAGCTTGAGAAAATTCCGCCCAAGGTCGTTGTGTCCCTCATGGGGCGTATTGACAGGCTCGCAGAATCGAAGAAGATTCTTCATGTCGCGGCCATTCTCGGTCGCGAGTTCTCGCTGGCACTGCTGCAACAAGTGAGCGATTCGACGACGCCGGAGGTCGAGCAAGCCCTTGAGGCAGCGTGTCGAGCCCGGCTGATCTACAAGGAAGGCGAAGGCAAAGGCGCCCGCTACTATTTCAAACACGCTTTAATTCAGGCAGTCGCGCACTGCTCCGTTCTTCGCAAATCGCGCCGCTTCTATCACGCCCGTGCCGCGGATGCTCTGCGTCAGAATGGAGCGGAGCCAGCACTGCTCGCTTTGCACTATGACGAAGCAGGCATTCCGGCCGAAGCCATTCAGTGCTGGATCGTCGCTGGCAAAGATGCGTTGCGCAGGGCAGCAAATCGTGAAGCGCATACCCAATTTCACTGCGCTCTCGATAGTTTGAAAAGTTTACCGGACACTCCGGAGCGCAGCGCGACTGAGTTGGACACGCAACTGGCTCTGATGGCCGCTAGCATGGCGCTGTTCGGCTGGGCTTCGAAGCAAGTCGAAGCCTGCTGTGTTCGCGCGCATCAGCTTTCGCTTGAACTGGGCGACGCGCAGACACGCCTGGGCGCGCTCTGGGGCATGTGGACTGTCCAATTCTTGCGATCGGAATTAGGTCAGGCGATGCCCGTCGCACAGCAAGTATTCGAGCTCGCCCTTACGCCCGACCTTGCAATGTTTGAGCCGCTAGCGCGGCACGCCGCGGGGTTTACCGAGTACTGTTTCGGCCACTTCCTGCACTCGTTGGAGCATGGCCTTCAAGGCGAGCGCGCACTCAATATCGAGGTGGAACGCAAGCTCGTGGCGGCATACCAGTTCTCGCCAAGTACAGCCAATCTATCTTTCCTATCACATAGTGCCTGGCTCGTGGGAAACGACGAAGTCGCCGTACGTGCGGCCCGGGAAGTCGAAGCTTTGGTAGCAGAATTACGCCATCCGCCGTGCTTCGCTTTCTATTTGGGGTTCAATGTGTACGTGCATCACAGCAGGCAGGATATTACGCGGGTCAGGAGCTTTGCCGGGCAGCTTTTTAACATAGCTGAGGCGGAGGGGTACGAAGCGTGGAAACCCGTCGCAGAGATCTTCCTCGGCTGGCTTGCGGCGCACGATGGCGAGGAGTCGGGAGTTTCTCGATGCCGCAAAGGCATCGAAGCTGCCGCAGGCACGCGAAATCTCTACACGCACGATAAACTGCTCGAGGCCGAAGCACTTGTGTTTTGCGGACGTGACGAAGAGGCGCTGCGAGCGATTGACGAAGGGCTGGACTGGTGGCGTGCGAAGGATCTCGTTCTCATGGTTCCCGAGTTGATGCGGTTGCGAGGCAGCATCTTGCAGCGCACCGGCAGGCAAGAAGAAGCTGAGCACGCCTTCCGCGATGCGATCGAGCTTGCGACCCTTTGCGGAGCCGTTCGCCTCAGGCAGCGGGCAGAGCATAGCATGCTCGAGTTGTTCAGTTCCACACGTACAGAACGGTTAAGCGAGCCTGCAACTTCGGACCAGCCCCCGGTTGCTCAGTTCTCGGTTAGAACTGCGGTGACATAGCCCTAGCAAACATCACTGCACTGTTTCCATAAAACCAATGCGTTGAGGTTGACCTGTGATCGAACAAACAATGCCAATTCAGTGGACCGAACAGCAGTGGCGTCGCGTTCTGCAGATTGTTCAGGATGAAGCCGGTAAGGCGAGGGTTGCGGCGAGATTCTTGCCGGTGACAGGACCGCTGCCCCCGGAACAAACAACCGTCCCAAAACAGAGTTTGAAGGTCGGGTCAGAAAGCCTCAGCATTGATGAGTATGAGACGCTCTCCGTAGTCACGCTCGCCGTGAATGTCAAGCTGACCTCTGCGCAAGCTGCGCAGCCGGACCTAAGTTCGGCCCTGACAATCTTTCGAAAAGCAGCCTATTTGATTGCGACTGCGGAGGACGCTCTCATTTTCGGTTACACGGAAGCTAAACCACTCGTGCTTGTTGCTGATGATGCTGGAAAACACATTGTTCACGTGACCGCCGGAAGTGGAAAACAGGATTCGTTGCACGGAACAGGCCGTACGAATACGGATGAAATGATCAAGCCTGAAAAACAAGCGCGCACAGCAGCAGAGGAAGCCAAAGGGGCCGGGGAGAAGGCTGCGCCCGCAGATGAGGCCAGAAAGCTGGAAGAGGAGATCGCTAACCAAACAAACGGGATCGCTCTTTTCGATCCTGGGCCAAAGACAGCAGAAAATTTGATCGAAATGACATCTCGCGCCACTGGCGAACTCGGAAAAAGAGGGCACCGCGGTCCGTATGCACTCATTCTTGGAAACAAATTGTACGATCTTGCTCAAACGCCGAATGCCGGCTCTTTAGTTCTGCCGAGCGATCGGATTAAAGAGCTCCTGAACGGCGGACAACTATTAAGACTCGAGATCCTCGGCAAGGAACAAGCGGTGATGGTTTCCACTGGTGGCGACCCGATTGAAATCGTGGTTGCATCGGACATCGGGGTCAGGTTCCTTCAGGTCACGACGGATGGAGATTCTCCCAAATACGTCTACCGCGTCAGTGAGCGTGTCGTGCTCCGCATAAAGGACGCGACCGCTGTTCTTGCGATCTGACCCATGCAGTTCGACAACCAACTTTCTAGGCTGTGGTTCGGAACGGATGACGCGCCGGCTCCTGCGGAGAGTGTGTCCGCCGCAGACCCCGTGCACCTTCGAATTGCAGTCGAACCAGCCGCCCCTCTGAATCAGGTTCACGTTCGCTACCGGACAAATGGCGGCGTCCAGCGGCTTCTTACGGCCGCGCTTGATCGGGATCAAAGTTCTTCCAAGAAGCAGATCTTCAAAGTGCAGTTCCCTTTCATGGCGCCCGGCACTGTTGTCGAATATGCTCCGTTTCTGACACGTGCCGGCCAAGTACTGGACTCGCTGGTTGATGGCAGTTATCCAACCCGATTCAGGGTCAACGAAACAGACACTCCCGTACAACAGCCCCCTCAAGAGGCCGTCGATCCTGCCCAAGGCCGATTCCCTTTCCGGCTTAGACTTATCTTCTCGATCACATGCAAGCTAAGGCCAGAGGTGATCGGCGACACGCCAGACGGTCTTCGTTATAACTTTCTGATCGAGGAAGGAACCATAGATGGCCCTCTGCTTCGAGGAAAGTTCTTACCCGAAGGCGGCGATTTCATGCGCGTTCGAACCGATGGCATCGGGATTCCGAGTATACGGGTGACATTTCTGCTCGACGATGGCGCGAAAGTCTACATGGAGTCCGCGGGCTGGTTTGACTTCGGCCCGAATGGATACGAGAACGCGAAGGCCGGCCGCTTTGCGGCAGCGGGCAACCTGATCAGCTATCCCTATTTTTTTACCAGCCATCCGAAATACAGTTGGTTGCTGCGCGCGCAGTGTTTTGGAGTCGGAGTTGTGGATCTGAAAGCATTTGTCGTTCGCGACGATGTTCATCAGATTCTGCGCGACTGATTTCCGAGAAAATCTACATGCGGAATGTCACAGTTGCCATCCTGGGGGGCGGTGTCGCCGGTATGAGCGCCGCGCACGAACTTGCGGAGCGCGGATTTATAGTTCAAGTCTTCGAAAAACAAGCGCTGCCGGGCGGAAAGGCACGAGAGATCCCGGTTCTCCAGAGCACAAAAGAGCCGCGCCAGCATACTCCACAAGAAATTCTTGATCTGCGCACATACACGAGTAGCCGTGGCTGGGCGGCGCAAGGCCCGCACGTCTGGCTACCGGGTGAGCATGGGTTCCGATTCTTCCCATCTTTCTATCGGCACGTGGTAGATACGATGGCGCGGATCCCATTCAAAGACCGCACGGTCGCCAACAATCTGGTTGCAACGACGAGCGTTTTGATGACTCGGTTCGATAAGCCGCCTATTGAGCTGCCTTGTCGATTCCCTCGCACGCTCGCCGAGTTCAAGATGATATTGGACCAATTTCTGGCTCTTCTTTCGGGCTCGGCTGCTGTAGCGACGGACGAATTAACGTTCTTCGCTGCCCGTCTATGGCAAATCGTTACATCCTGCGAAGAGCGCCGGGTGGGCCAGTACGAGCAGATTCCGTGGCGTGAGTTTATCCAAGCCGAGCGCATGTCATACGACTACCAGCGGCTTCTCGCGTACGGCATCACACGATGTCTGGTCGCAGCCAAAGCGGAGAAAGCTAGCACTAGAACAATCGGTGACATCTTCATGCAAATCCTGTTCGGGATTGCCGATCCAGCCGTTGCCAGCAGTGATCGAGTACTCAATCAGCCCACAAACAGGGCGTGGATCGGTCCATGGCTCGACTATCTGCGCCAGATCGGAGTGGACTACCAGTTGGAGACTTCTGTCACCTCGATCAACTGTGTGGGCCGGAAGATACGCGGTATCACGGTTGAGTCTGCAGATGGATACCGACGGAACGTCACGGCCGACTACTACATCTGTGCACTCCCGGTGGAACGCACGGCAGATCTCATATCGCCGTCAATGACGGCCGCGGATCCGAAATTGGCGGGCATCGTAGGCCTCTCAGAGAACGTCGAGTGGATGAACGGGATTCAGTTTTATCTTCGAAGGCATGTTCCCGTTGCGCACGGGCACGTGATCTATTTGGATTCTCCCTGGGCACTGACTTCCATTTCACAAGGCCAGTTCTGGAAGGAAATAGATCTTTCGGATCGCGGGGACGGGAACGTCCGCGACATCATTTCGGTCGACATTTCTGATTGGGACACACCTGGGTTGAACGGAAAAACAGCCGCCGAATGCTCATTCGAGGAAGTTGCCCAGGATGTTTGGGCTCAACTCAAGAGAAGTTTGAACCGGCCAGGAGCCGAAATGCTGCGTGACGACGATTTATATTTCTGGCATCTCGACCCGGACATTTTGTTTCATCCACGAGAGCGTTCCACAGACATCGAGCCTTTGCTCGTCAATTACGCCGGAACATGGGAGCAGCGTCCTGACGCGGTCACGGCCATTCCGAATTTCTTCGTCGCTTCCGACTACGTACGAACATACACGGACGTTGCCACCATGGAAGCTGCAAACGAAGCTGCTCGCAGGGCTGTCAATGGAGTTCTGGATGCGTGTGGGAGCGATGAACCTCGATGCCAGATTTGGAAGCTATACGAGCCCGAAGTCTTTGCCCCTTTCCGTGCCTATGACCAGGCAAGGTGGTCTGCCGGCTTGCCGTGGGACGCGCAGTTCGCGGACTGCGCCGTCGCAGCATTGGATGCGGCAATCCGGGCCGGCAAGTCTGCAGTCGGGAACGACTTGATGTCGCTCGCCTCCCAATTGAACAAATTGCCTGGTCTGAAAACGGCTCCCGCACATCTTCGAGAGGGGACCGGGAGACCGCACATTCGAATCGTTCCTCATTGAAATCCATGCCGGAAGTTGACGATTTTCTACAACAACTCGCTGGCTACCGTGAACAGACGGTTCGGGTTCTCGACGACTTCATCCCGAGACACGATTCAAGTAATCATCTTTACAGAATCATCCGCGAGTTGGTGACGAACACGGGAAAGGGCTTGCGTCCGGCGCTTTGCCTCGCGACATGTGGTGCGTTCGGAGGACGTCTGGAGGATGCTCTCAACTCGGCCGCGGCTCTGGAACTCATGCACAACGCGTTTCTTGTGCATGACGACATCGAAGATTCGAGCGAGTTTCGTCATGGCCGGCCGGCATTGCACGTTTCCGAGGGCATTCCTATCAGCGTAAATGTCGGTGACGCGATGCAGGCGTTGAGCATGCGCCTGCTACGCAGAAATGTCGAAAGCCTTGGACCCGATCTGGCCATGCGCATCTTCGATGAGTTCGATCACCTTCTGTTCCGATCTCTTGAAGGACAGGCAACTGAGTTGGGTTGGGTACGGGACAATAACTGCGAAGTCACGTCGGCTGACTATCTCAGGCTCGTGCTCAACAAGACATGCTGGTACAGCTTTATACATCCGTGCCGGATGGGCTGGCTTATTGCTCAGCAGAGGCCCGCTACAGATCCGGACCGCTTTAACGAATTTGGATTTCTGTTGGGTGCGGCTTTCCAGATTGCTGATGATGTCTTAAATCTCACCGCGGATACGAAGTATGGCAAAGAAATCAACGGCGACCTGTATGAGGGCAAGCGAACTTTGATGCTCACTCACCTCCTTGAAAACAGCAATTTCGAGCGAAGATGCGAATTGCAAAGCATATTGGCGAAGCCGCGTGACAGGCGCTTGCCCCGTGATATTTTCCGCCTTGATTCCTGGCTCCGAGGCGCCGGGAGTTTGGAATATGCTCAGAAAGCGGCCCAGGACCTGCGCGCCGCAGCAGCGAAGAGCTTTGAAAACGCGTTCCGTGAGGCGCTGGATAATCAACACCTCCGGTTTCTAAAGGCACTTATTCCGTATGTTGTCTCGCGCCAACACTAGCTCGAAGTTTCTAACCCAAGCAACGAGATGAGAAGTCTCGCGATCAGCAGCCCGAAGCCCGTTTAGTCAACCCTACTCATTGAAGACACGCGTGGTCGAGGTTCGTGAAGTCGGTGGTCTGCACCAGCATTACGAATGTATTGCTCCGGATGTAACGGACAAAGGAGTAAGTTGACTCCATTGAATTACGCGGCAGGCTGTAGTGCAAAAGTAAAGTCATGGCGGGCCTAAACTGGTGTGCGATAGTTCAGGCTTTGGAGAATGCATTGGTGGTTATACCGGTTTCGGAACTTGATGAGCGCCGCACGAAGCTCCTCGATATCGCGAAAATGGCGGATCCAGAGTAACTGTTCTTTGAGGGTGCGAAAGAAGCGTTCGATACATCCGTTTCCTTCCGGCTGCCGCACGAAAGCCGGCGAGGGTTCGATGCCCAAGAAGCGAATTTCATTTTGGAAATCATTGCTCATGTAAACGTCGCCACGGTCATGACGCAAGCACAGCCGCTGGCAGTGCCGGCGGAAAGCGCCGAACTGTTCTTTGACTTCCTGACGAATGGGCGCCAGCGCTTCGAAGCGAGTGGTCTTCTTGACCAGGTGAATGCCGACGCACTCGGCCGTGCAGTGATCAATCGCGGCGAAGAGGGTCACCGTACCCTCCGCCTCGGTGAACGTTGCTGTGGCGTCGGTTCCCCACATCTGTTTGGGCAGCTCGACGATGATCGTTCCCTCATCCGGGTCGCTCGCAACTGCCTCCAGCCGCCGGGCCGGCGAGAGCAAATGGTTTTCTCGCAGCACCTGCAGTACTCGGTCTTTCGCGGTCCGGATGCCCTGATGCCGAAGTCGGGCCCAGATCTTGCGATAACCCTCGCCGTTGAACACGGCTTGCTCCAAAAGCTGGCGACTGGCGCTGAGCAACTCGGAGTCGGAAAGAACCTTCGGGCCGCGCTTCTGCGTTTCTCGCGGATTCTACTCCCGATACCGGGCGGCATAGAAGCTGGAACGTGCCAGGTCCCACAGCCGCAGGACCCGCACCACACCATACGGCTTTTGCTGGAGGGCGAAATAGCGCGGCTTCTGGCTTCGACCTCCAGAATGCCGAAAGCCGGCCGTTCTCCAGGCGCACGATCTTCTCGCGCAACAGCTCCTTATCCACGCAAACGCCGGCTACCACCCATTTCAAACGCTTCATCGCTTCGTCTTCCGCGTCGTTTTCGCGGCTCTTCAGCATGGCTTCGCCTCCGGCTAAAAAACGCTCACGCCATTCACTGTCCCAGTCTGGGAGGGTTGAAGCCCTCGCCTTACAGGCGACGGCTTCAGCAAGCGCGCCGCCCGTAAGCTGAGGGATGCCGGAATACCGAAGGGGCGCGCACACGATATTTGAGATTCATTTGCATCTAGTGTGGATCACGAAGTACCGACGGCCGGCGTTGACGGGAGATGTAGGGGTGCGAGTGCGCGACCTGGTCCGTGACATTTGCGGGCAACACGAAGTGAAGATAATGAAGGGGCACGTAGCGAAGGATCATGTGCATTTGTTTCTTTCGATTCCGCCGCAAGTAACGATCAGCCGATTGCTGCAATGGTTGAAGGGCAAAACAGCCCATCATTTGTTGGCGGAATTTCCGCACTTGAAGAAGCAGTTTTGGGGACGGCACCTGTGGGCGCGCGGCTATTTCTGTTGCAGTTCTGGGAATGTAACCGATGAAATTATTGCCGAGTACATTGCTAATCAGAACGAGAGCCAAGACGAAGACTTCCGTGTAGATGGTTGAGCCCATCTACTGCTTGAAGCC
>JBJMGK010000147.1:0-10077 GCA_045807925.1 Bryobacteraceae bacterium
AAAGGCCGTTTGGTCATCGAGTACCTGCCGCCCTACGCGCCGGAACTGAATCCGGTGGAGTACATCTGGGCTCACTGCAAGCACCACGAACTGCCGAACGTCTGTGCCAAGAACCTTTGGGACCTGAGCGAAGCAGCCCGCCGTTCCCTCAAGCGCATGCGCCGCCGACCGCGACTGATCACCGCCTTCTGGAAGCAGGCCTCTTTATTTGATTGATTCCGCTATATTATGCAAGATTCAGTAGTATCCCGAACTGCGCGCGCGGTTGGCTGGTAGAGTTTCTGACCTGAATGTTTATCTGGATCTGGAAAGGGAGGCCGCCGGAGGCGCGCCTTCTGATTGCAGGCTAGCGATTTCGACCATGGTGGGTTTACCTACTACTGGAATCTTACTCATAGGCCTGCCTCGCCAAACAGGGGGCGCCAGATACCGAACTCCGGGCAATCGGCTGCCTGATGATATGTTCAGGAGTGATTTTCCGTCCCTGAGCCTTCGTTGGCTCTGGGGCAAGACGCTATGTGGATCGTCCGGTTAGCTCTCAGCCGTCCTTATACCTTCGTCGTGATGTCGATTCTGATTGCCATTCTCGGCGGCACCGCGATCACGACGATGCCTGTCGATATCTTTCCTTATATCGACATCCCCATCGTCAGCGTGCTGTGGGTGTACACGGGTCTGTCACCGGCCGAGATGGAGAAGCGCGTCGTTACCAATTTCGAGCGCAGTCTCACTTCGAACGTCAACGACATTGAACACATTGAGTCGCAGGCCTACAACGGCTACGGCGTCGTCAGAATCTATTTCCATCCGAACGTGAAGGTTGACATGGCGGTCGCACAGGTTACGGCAACCATGCAAACGTCGTTGCGGCAGATGCCGCCCGGCATGTTCCCCGCAAACGTCTTGAAATACGATGCCGCGAGCGTCCCCATCCTGCAGCTTGGGCTTTCCAGCAAGACCCTCCGCGAACAGGAGATATTCGACCTGGGGAACAATTTTATTCGTACACCTCTAGGCACCGTACAGGGCGCATCCGTCTCGTATCCATTCGGCGGTAAACAACGGGCCGTCATGGTCGACCTGAACCTGAACGAGCTGTACGCAAAGCAGCTTTCGCCGGTCGATGTCTCGAACGCCTTGAATTTGCAGAATCTGATTCTTCCGGCCGGCACAGCCAAGCTCGCGCAGACGGAGTATCAGATCAGAGTTAACAGCAGCCCCATCGAAATGGCTGAACTGAACGATTTACCCATCAAGACCGTGAACGGTACAACGGTCTATATTAAGGACGTCGCGCAGGTCCGGGACGGATTTCAGGTTCAGAACAATATTGTGCGGACCAACGGAACGCGTGGTGTTCTGATCACTATCACCCGTAACGGAAAGGCATCCACGTTATCGATCGTCAACGCGGTGAAGGCAGCCCTTCCCAGAATTCTTGCCAACGTACCAGCAGACTTGAAAGTCGTGCCTCTGGCCGACCAATCTGTTTTTGTTCGGGCCTCCATCCAGGGCGTGGTCCGGGAGGCACTCATTGCCGCGGGGCTGACAGGGCTGATGATCCTACTCTTTCTCGGAAGCTGGCGAAGCACTCTGATCGTGTGTATCTCAATCCCGCTCTCAATCCTGGCGTCGCTTTCCGTGCTGAGCCTTTTGGGCCACACGATCAACGTGATGACGCTGGGCGGTCTTGCGCTCGCCGTCGGAATCCTGGTCGATGACGCCACCGTTGAGATCGAAAACACCCACCGGAACATCGCTATGCGCAAGCCTCTGGTCCGGGCAGTGCTTGATGGAGCGTCTCAGATCGCGGTTCCGACCTTCGTCGCAACTATTTCCATTTGCATTGTGTTCGTGCCGGTGTTGCTGCTGACGGGGACGGCGAGATACCTCTTCACGCCCCTGGCCATGGCGGTCGTATTCGCTCTGTTGACCTCTTATTTGCTATCCCGCACGCTCGTCCCGACGATGATGGCCTATCTTCTTGGTTCTGAAGCGCACGTCTATGAGAGCCCGGAACGAAGCGACACTGGCGGGAGCATCGTACGGCGCGCCCACCATCTTTTCAATTCCTTATTCGAGAGCTTCCGTTTCCGCTACGTTGGTCTGCTTGACTGGTCGCTCTCCCACCGTGCATGGGTCCTCATCGCTTTCATGGTTGTTTCGATCGCGTCTTTAGGTCTAGTCGGACTTATAGGCGAAGATTTCTTTCCGAATGTCGACTCAGGTCAGATGCGGCTTCACGCCCGAGGACCAGCGGGAACGCGGCTGGAAGAGACGGAAGTGCGGTTCGCAGCTCTCGAACGCGAAATCCGAGCCGTGATTCCAGCGCGGGAACTGGATATGCTCATCGACAACATCGGCATTCCAAACAGTTGGCCCGCCATTGCGCAAGGCGACATTCCCACCATTTCCGCCGCCGATGGCGAAATCCTGATCTCTCTGAACAAGGAGAACCACGGATCCACACGCGATTACGAAGTATTGCTCCGCAAACGACTACGGCAGAAGTTTCCTGACATGACTTTCTTCTTTCAGCCGGCCAACATCACCACACAGATTGTGAATTTTGGACTACCAGCTCCGATTGACCTGCAGGTCGTCGGTCGCGACGCCGACGCGAATTACCAAGTTGCTCAAAGACTCGCCGAGAAAATCGCCGGCATCCCCGGCGCCGCGGACGTTCATGTACACCAGGTAGCGGCACAGCCGGAGATACGCCTAAACGTCGATCGGGTGAAAGCCTCGCAGTTGGGCCTTACACAACGTGATGTCACCAGCAACATGCTGATCTCTCTAAGCGGCAGCTCGACGGTCGCTCCGAACTTCTGGATGAACTGGTCGAATGGGGTCAACTACAATGTGGGCGTCCAAACGCCGCAATACCAGATTGACTCTCTGGATGATCTGCTTCGCACGCCCATATCGGCGGCGACGAATGCAGTCAATACGACGACAGCTGCGTCGCAGGCTGGAGCAGCGGCATCAGGAAATACCTTCGTAGCGG
This sequence comes from Bryobacteraceae bacterium, assembly GCA_045807925.1. Classification (GTDB taxonomy): domain Bacteria; phylum Acidobacteriota; class Terriglobia; order Bryobacterales; family Bryobacteraceae; genus Bog-105. The sequence continues at coordinate 3,008 of JBJMGK010000147.1, forward strand.
CTGCACCGAACGGTTCGTCACAAGCGTACGGAAACCCCGGGGCTATTGCAGGCGGTACCCAGCTTCTCTCAAACGTGGTGAGCGTGCAACGCGCTTACACTCCGGTCATCGTCAACCACTACAATGTCTGGCCGGTATTTGACGTTTACGCAAACGTAGACCGGAGTGATCTCGGCAGTGTGGGTGCAGGCGTCGAGCGGATTATGCGCGAAGAGGAGCCGCACTTGCCCCGGGGAACCTCATTCAACCTGAGAGGCCAGATAGAAACGATGCAGTCATCGTTTTTCCGTTTGGGCTTGGGAATCATCTTCGCAGTCGTTCTCGTATATCTCCTCATGACCGTGAATTTTCAATCCTGGGCCGACCCTTTCATCATTCTGACCGCATTACCCGGCGCGTTAGCGGGCATACTATGGATGTTGTTTGTCACCGGCACCACCCTGAGTGTCCCGTCGTTAATGGGAGCCATGATGTGCATCGGCGTAGCCACGGCCAACAGCATTCTGGTCGTTACGTTCGCCAACGACGAACGACGGCTGGAGCCGTCCGCGCGTGGAGCAATGCTTTCGGCTGGCCATGCACGAGTCCGCCCCGTGATCATGACCGCGACGGCCATGATTCTCGGCATGCTCCCCATGGCCTTGGGTATGGGAGAAGGAGCGGAACAGAACGCACCCCTCGGTCGCGCCGTAATTGGTGGTCTGAGCTTTGCGACAGTCACGACGCTATTCGTTGTTCCAATAATCTATAGTTATCTTCGGACCAGCCCACCTGTGGATCACGAGCAGCGCCTGCTCGAGCGACAAGGGTCACAGATGCAGGAGTCCGAATTGGACCGTAGTCTCACCGTTTAGGCGTCGCATGAGGTATAGCGAGTCTGATCGACCGGGACGCCAAATGGATGTTGCCGAAACGGCCGAAGAACAGCTGCGGCGAGAAAACCGTGAACTCAGGCGGCAACTCGAGGACTTGCGGGGCGGGTCCCACGGATTGCCCCATTCACCACCGGCAGTTCATTGGCGTCCTTCGGGGCTCACCGTAGCGGCGCTTTGCCTCATCGTCGTTGTAATCGGGGTGATCGCTTTCTTCGCGGGATATCTTCCGCTTCGGGAGCGAAGAGCCGTGCTGATGAGCGAGGCTCGAGATCATGAACAGGTCTTACCGCGCGTCGAGGTGATTACAGTTCGACGGTCACCCTCGAAGAGCGGGCTTGTTCTGCCCGGCAATATCCAGGCGACCGCAGAAGCTCCCATTCTGGCCAGGGCTGATGGGTACGTGCAGCACCGACTCGTCGACATTGGAGATCGCGTTCAAGCCGGTCAGTTGCTGGCCCAGATCGAGGCGCCCGAACTAGACGAGCAGGTTCGCCAGGCCGAAGCAACCGTGCAGCAAGCGCGGGCGGGGTTGGAGCAAGCTGCGGCCAATCTGCAGCAGGGTAAATCCGAGTTGGAACTGGCACGCGTCATGTCCCAGCGCTGGGCGAACCTAATCACAAGCGGCTCTGTATCCGAACAAGAGAACGACCAAATGCAGGCTCAATATCGGTCGAAACAGGCCGGCGTAGAAGCGCTGGAAAAAGCAGTCAGCGTTCAGCGGAGTGGCATAGCTGCCGCCGAGGCAAACGTCGCGCGTCTGGAGAAGATGCGAAGTTACCGCCGTGTGACAGCGCCTTTCGACGGTGTGATCACCTTACGCAACGTGGACGACGGGGCTCTGGTCAACTCTGGCACCACGCTCCTCTTTCGGATTGCACAAACCGCCATGCTACGAACCTACGTGAACGTTCCTCAAAACAACGCGAGTTCCGTGCATCCAGGCGAATCGGCTATCGTAACCGTTTCCAATTTACCGGGTCGGCAGTTTCCGGGCACTGTAGCGCGGAGTTCCAACGCCCTCGATCCCGCGAGCCGAACACTGTTGGTCGAAGTTCACGTACCAAACCCGAGCGGAGCACTCATGCCCGGCATGTACGCGCAGGTCGAACTCACAAGCTCCCGTAAGGACCCTCCTCTTTTGATCCCAAGCGATGCGCTGATCATGCGGAGCGATGGCGCGCAGGTCGCCGTCGTACGCAAGGATCATCGCGTTCACGTGCAGAAGGTCGATGCAGGACGAGACTATGGAGATCGGTTGGAGGTTCTGACCGGACTTGAGGAAGGAGACATCATCATCGCCAACCCTGGCGATGTGGTGAGCGAAGGTACTGAGGTGGATCCGGTGCCGGCCGACAGGTCTGATGCTAAAAATTCACCGAGGTGATCGCGAACCCTTTGAAACGCCCAGAATCTGGCCATCGTCATTGGTACCGGAACGCTGCAGCAGCAAGCGTTGCGGGAACACTCATCGACCTGAAGCCGCCACATTGCGAGGTGATTTACATTTTGAACGATGAAACCCTGGCGGCTGATCTCGTTTTTCCAGGCTTGCCTCGCCCTCATCTTACTAGGGCGTGTTTTTTGGTTTTCGCTTACCAGCGTTCGCGGGATGCTTCTGTTCGGGCTTCTGCCTACGATTGTCAGCCCACTTGTCTTTTTGCCCAGTCGATTTGCGATCGACTACCACGTTCAATGGCTCGAACTTAAAGTGCTTGAATGGTTGTGCCTGGTGGGTGTCACTTATGCCCTCCTCACCGGGTTATTCAGCGCCTTACCCGGCCTCCTTCAGATTTTCAGACGCGTCTGGGCGGTGGCATTGGTGACCAGTTTCCTGGTCGCGATCTTTACGGGCCGCTAACTATGGCACACCGACGTTATAACAGCTCTGACCGCGCGTGCAATCGTCTTCGACGAAATATGGATGACGAATGCCGCCTTCTTTCTCCTGTTCATCTTTGGACTGGTTTTCCGGTGCCACCTGCAGGTTCCGCGGAATGTTGCGGTAGTTAGTTCCGGTATTGCGGTACATGTCGCTAAGACAAACAAAGTCGAGGGACCCAAAGCCAATACGGGCATGGCGCTTCATTCCATTGAGAATGGCAAAAGCATTCTTCGGGTTACAAGCGACTTCAAAGTTCCTGACACGCCGGCACGACGTGGCGTGTTGTCGACTCGCACGGGAACATCTATACGCTTGATGCCTTCAAGATCAGGGTGGCGAGAAGCGTGAAGTAGTTGTACCGAGCTACGTGCGCAACATCGCAAAAGTGCAGGTTTTCTGCGCCTGGGCACAGGTTCTACTCGGCGAAGCAAGCTTCGCTTAACCGGTCGAATCCGGTCCGAGTCCAACCGAATGAAGTTAGGGACAGCTCAGAAGCCGCCTCAATTTTTGGGAGAGTGAAGCAGAACAAAGAACAGTAAAGAGGATTCACATGCCAGCCAGTAATCATTTCGACGTGATCATTGTCGGAACAGGCGCAGGATGAGGCACGCTGGCCTATCGCTTAGCACCATCCGGGAAGCGGGTCCTGCTGCTCGAGCGGGGCAATTACGTCCGCGTGAGAAAGAAAACTGGAATCCGAAGCTCGTCAACGTGGAAGGCCGGTATCAGACGAAAGAGCACTGGAAGGATCGGACCGGGAACGATCTCCATCCGCATACGAACTACTACGTCGGCGGGAACACGAAGTTTTATGGAGCGGCATTTCTCCGGCTTGGCCTGTCTCGTACGACGAACTGGAGCCCTACTATGGCGAGGCCGAACGTCTGTATCACGTACATGGGACGCGCGGAGAAGATCCAACAAAGCCAACTGCGAGTTCGCCTTACGCCTACCCGGTAGTCAGTCACGAAACTCGAATCCAAGAACTGAGCGAGCATTTTTCTGCAGAACGGACTGAGTCCGTTTCACACTCCGCTCGGGTGATGCTCGATGAGATGAATCCTCATAGCAGCCGCTCATCCGCTGCAACACGTGCGACGGATTTTCGATGCCTGGTCCACGCGAAATCGGACGCTCAAGTGGTAGCAATAGACCCGGCCGTTCGATATTCGAACGTAAGTCTTTTGACGAATGCTTTTGTCGAGCGGCTGGAGACAATGTCCTCAGGGCGCGAGGTTCGAAAGTTGTTGTGCGGCGGAGTGGTGGCATTGAAGAATATTCGGCCGACCTGATTATGCTTTCCTGTGGCGCAATCGATTCGGCAGCATTGGTACTACGTTTGTGGAACGACAAACACCCGCAAGGGCTGGCGAACAGCTCCGATGTTGTGGGGCGGCATTACATGGGTCACGTGAACTCGGTGCAAATGGCGATCTCCAGAACGCCGAACGCGACCATCTTTCAAAAGACACTTTCGGTGAACGACTTCTATTTCGGCAGCGATGACTGGCCTTATCCAATGGGCCACATTTCATTCGTCGGCAACCCTTGACGGCCAGACATTGAAAGCCGGCGCTCCTCCTTTGACCCCGGGTTTCACCCTCGCCCAAATGGCGGCACATTCGCTCGATTTCTGGTTGACCTCTGAGGACCTTCCGGATCCCGAGAATCGTGTCACTTTAGACCCCGATGGGAACATCGTACTCTCCTACACGCCGAAGAACCAGGAAGCACATCAGCGGCTCATTCAGAAGCTACATGGGGAACCACGAGGGTTTCCATCAAGGTCTGTTTCACAGAAATCTGTACGTGGGACAGCGCATTCCGCTTGCCGGCGTAGCTCACCAGAACGAGACTGTCCGGTTCGGGCGTGATCGCAGAACTTCGGCCCTCAATTCCGATTGCAGGGCTCATGACGTGGACAACCTCTATGTGGTCGACGCAAGCTTTTTCCTATCATCCGGCGCCGTGAATCCGGCTTTGACCGTGATGGCGAATGCGTTGCGTATCGGCGATCACCTGAAGAAGCGACTCGGCGTAAGCACTTCACGTGAACAGCAGGACGTCCCGGAAACGGTATCCACAGCTTAAAGGAATCAAGCAATGAATGAAAAAGAACGAATCCGAGAGATGGAAGATAACTCCTCGCCCTGGCGGCTGTGGGGCTCGTATGTAAGTGAGCGCCAGTGGGGACAGTGCGGGAGGACTATAGCGAACGAGGAGATGCCTGGGATTATCTTCCGCACGACCATGCCCGCAATCGGGCCTATCGCTGGGGAGAAGACGGGCTTGCCGGGATCAGCGACGACGAGCAACGGCTCTGCCTATGATTGGCTCTGTGGAAGGCCACGATCCCATCCTGAAGGAGCGACGATTCGGGCTAACGAACAGCGAAGACAATCACGGCGAGGATGTGAAGGAAGTCTATTATTACCTCGATGCAACGCCGACGCATTCTTATTTGCGAATGCTCTACAAATACCCCCAACGGCCGTTTCCGTACGAGTGGCTGGTAGAAGAGAACCGGAGCCGTGACCAGAATCAGCCGGAATTCGAACTGGTCGATACGAACGCCTTCGACGAGAACCGCTACTTTGATGTTTTCGTCGACTATGCAAAAGCATCACCGGACGACATTCTGATGCAGATCACGATCTGCAACCGAGGACCCGAGGACGCCGAGATTCACGTACTGCCTCAAATCTGGTTCCAGAATACCTGGTCGTGGGGCTATGACAGCACCAAGCCGGTGCTTCGCGCGACCGCGCCGGGAGTGATTCAGATTGACCACGTAACTCTCGGGCAGTACCGGCTGTATTCGGACGGGGGACAGAACTTTTGTTTAGCGAAAACGAGACGAACACCGAACGCCTGTATGGGCATTCGAACCGAACCCAGTTTGCGAAGGACGCGTTTCACAGAGCGGTTGTTGAAAGACAAAAGGATGCGGTGAACCCGAACGCGACGGGAACAAAAGCCGCAGCTCACTTCAGGACCGTCCTCCCCGCAGGCGGACAGAGTGTGGTGCGGGTACGTCTGTGCCGGCGCGAACACCAGGACCCATTTCGAAGCTTTGGCCGAATGGTGGAGTTACGCCGGCACGAGGCCGATGAGTTCTACAGCGATCTGTAGAATGGCTTGTCGGACTCCGATCGCCAGGGCATCCAGCGTCAGGCGCCAGCGGGAATGATCTGGAATAAACAATTTTTCTACTATGACGTGCCGCGGTGGTTAAGGACGACCCTGGGCAACCGCCCCCTCCACGTACCCGCAAGTACGGCCGGAATTCAGAATGGGCTCACTCGAACAACGGCGAGATTATCTCGATGCCGGACAAGTCGGAATACCCGTGGTACGCCGCCTGGGACCTGGCCTTTCACGCGGTGGCGCTCTCCTTGGTGAATACCGATGTTGCAAAGCAGCAGCTGCTGCTGATTACTCGCGAATCGTACATGCATCCGAACGGACAATTGCCGGCTTACGAGTGAGCGTTCGGTGACGTGAACCCTCCCGTGCACGGCTGGGCAACCTGGCGTGTTTTCCAAATAGACCGAAAGCAGCGGCGGCAGGAACGACCGGATGACCCGGGAGACCTTAACTTCCTGGAACGTGTTTTTCACAAACTGATGTTGAATTTCACATGGTGGGTGAACCGGAAGGATACAGCGGGACGCAATGTGCTTCAGGGCGGCTTCCTGGGTTTGGACAACATCGGCGTGTTTGACCGGAGCGCGCCGCTGCCAACGGGAGGGTTACATTAATCAGGCCGACGGAACGAGCTGGATGGCGATGTACAGCCTGAACTTGATGCGGATTCCGCTCGAATTGGCACAGCACAATCACGCGTCTGAAGACATCGCGAAGAAGTTTTTCGAGCACTTCTTGTGCATTGCACAGGCCATGACAAACATCGCCGATACCGGTGTGGGTTTGTGGAATGAAGAGGATGGCTTCTTCTACAACGTATTGGACCTGCCAACGGACAAAGAGTGCCGCTGAAGGCTCGTTCAATGGTGGGCTCATTCCTTTGTTTGCGGTGGAGACGCTAGTGGTCTTGAAGTGATAACCCACCGCCTTGAAGGCGGTGGCTCCGTAACGGACTGTAAGTTCTGTTTCCGGCCGGAGGCCGGCAAGATGTCTCCCGCACCAAGCGGGCTTCAAGCAGTAGATGGGCTCAACCATCTACACGGAAGTCTTCGTCTTGGCTCTCGTTCTGATTAGCAATGTACTCGGCAATAATTTCATCGGTTACATTCCCAGAACTGCAACAGAAATAGCCGCGCGCCCACAGGTGCCGTCCCCAAAACTGCTTC
>JBJMGK010000148.1:0-5806 GCA_045807925.1 Bryobacteraceae bacterium
ACCGGCTTTAGCCGGTAGTCGTTGAGAAATCTCCTCAACGGGGTCATTGCCACCACCTGAGCGATCGCACAGGAACCGGAGCCACGCTCTCCATCGGGCACAAAGGCACCATCCACGTCACGGCTTTAGCTGCGGACCGACGTTCTTCCAGCTTCGCTCCCCCGCCGCTGTGGCCCAAGTTTCTGCTCTCAGCGACGTCCCGTTAGGGTCGTCCGACGCTCTCCAGTAAACAGTCATAATTCCCATCTGATCATGGTCACGCAGCAAGTCATGACACGTTTCCTGCATGAACGCTGATTCATAAACAGTCATCCCGATGCTGACACTGACCGGGCTCCTGTTTGCAATCGCATTCACGTTTCAACTCGCGACGGTTCCACTTCGCGCTGCAAATCCTACGGACGACGCGGGGAAGATGGATTGGTTCCAGCACGACAAGCTGCGACGCTGACGAGCTCGGGATCCCCGGTATTCCTTTCCAGTTCAGCCAACGCCGTTTCCAGGAAGGTAGCCGCCCTGTTCGAGTCGCCTTCCTTATGACTCGCGACGCCCCGTAGAATCAGCTGCTGTGCAGCGAACTCCGCAGCTTGACCGATGGCCGCAAAGCAAAAAGCCGCGAACATGAATCTGATCCATGTATGGCTGAAACGCGTAGACAGAGAGCGAGCCGGCAGCGCAAGTGGCATTTATCCTCTTTGGCCTTCGGGGCTGGTGTGCCCGTGAGATAAATAGCCGCCAGCAGTACTCACTATTCCGGCCACAAGCGCAACAACCAATCCGAACAACTGGACTACAGTGCCCAGGAAAGGACCCAGATCTGCCGGTTGACTCAGCCGTTCGGCTGTCCCGTGCGTCGTGAAAACGCCGACCCATACAAGGGCTGCAATCGCGACGCCAGGGATCGAAGCCCATCGATACCGCCGCGTCAGGAAAACCAGCACGCCGATCGCGGCCAGAATGATGATTCCCGGAGGTATTTGGGGGTATCCTTTTGCGCCGCTGGCAGCCTGGACGAAGATGCCCCCTGCCGTTAACAACAATCCCGTTGATGTGGCTGTATGACTACGAAAGAATCGTATGCCGCTATTCATGCTGTTATTTCATCCGCAATCGCCCTCGAGTGCGATACCAGAATCGTGAAATCAACACGTGATTGCGGCACCATTTCTCATGATCCATGATTGGGGATGGACAACGGTTTCGAACAAAACGAACACCCTTTGATTGCATTTGTACCGACGCGCGATCCGGATCACGCGCGAGCCTTCTACCACGACCTGCTCGGGTTGCGGCTCATCTGCAGCGACGTCCCGTCAGGGTCGTCCGACGCTCTCTAGTAAACAGTCATCCGATGCTGACATGGTCATGTGACACATGCGCATTGGGAGGGGTATGGCCGAGAGCCGGCGCAAGCCGCCGCGGAGATAATCGCCTTCGCTCGAAACTGGCTTGAGCCAGGTCCAGAGCTCATAATGGTGAGACGACACTTATGGAATCCGCACAGACCGAATCGCAACAGCACGAACTCACAAGGCGGGCTGCGTTCTTTCTGTGGGAGCAGCGGAGCTGTCCATTTGGCACACCGGAGGTGGATTGGTTCCGGGCAGAGGAACAAATGCACCCACAGACCGAACAGCCTTCCGGGAAGCCTCCGCTGACATTTGCAGCGGAAACTGTAGGTTCAGCGTTGGGAAAAGTTGCTGGGCTGGCTGCATCGCTAGTCAGTTGACGCGTTCCGCAGTTCGGTGCCCGTTCAGAATCGTTTAACCAGTTCTTCGCGCACCGGCAAGGCAACACGGCTTGTCGCGCTATCGCGAGCCGCAAGTTGGCGAATCTTGAAGCCGAACTCGCCTGGGCATCAGCTTCTCTCTCACAAGAAATTGAAGAAACTTCACGGCGACCGTGGCAGACGACGACTGCTCACGGCTTCCCTCGCCGGCTGTCTGGAATGGCAAGTACCTGCAACGCGGCTGTTACATATTGAAGACGATGACGCAGCGCCGTTTCTGTTTCGACTCGCACTCGATGAAATCGGCTTCACTGGTACGGTTTACCGGGTCACCAACGGAGAAGATGCGTTGCTTTTCCTTGGCAAATCGGGGGCCTATCAGAATGCACGCACACCTCGACTGGTCGTATTAGACCTGAATCTTCCCAAGCGGGATGGTTCGTTCTTGCTGAAACGAGGTGATCCGTTTCTCAAGCAGCTTCCCGTCGGCCGCGATAGGGGGCTTAGAATTGCGCCGGCCAGAAGGAGAATAGGCCCTGTTGCATCCGCGTCCGCACAGGCATATAGTGTATGACACAAAAGGGAGGACTAACCATGTCCAAGCTCCTGAAATTTTCACTCGTGCTTCTTTCCTCAGTTGTACTCGTAGCAGCCGAGAATCCCTGGATCGGAACGTGGAAGCTGGATCCAGCAAAGTCAAAGTTAGTGACGTATCCGAAGTCACCGAAGGAAATGACTGTGACCGTTCGTGACCTCGGAAATCAAATCTCAGAAATCACATCGAAAGGAACTGCTGTCGACGGCTCGCCGATCTCAAGAAAGACAACGGTCGGAGTAAACGGCGGTCCAACTACATGGTTGGAGGGCGGTCCCCCTGCAGGATATGCCGAAAACACGACGGTAGTCAACGATAGGGTCAGAGACGCCACGTTCACGCACGATGGCAAGAAACTCTCAGACACGCATATTGTGCTCAGCGAGGACGGCAAGAGTCTGACGGTGACTACCAAGGGTGTGAATATCGAGGGCAAGCCATTAGACGTGATGGCGTTTTACGAGAGGCAATAAACGCGATGCAGAACCCGATAGAAAGCTGCACCGTGATCGGGAATGCCTGGACCTAAGGACCGATGAGGACGGCGACTCGAACAGCCTGGCCGGGTCGGTCGCTTCCGCCTCCCGGAGAATGACATCGCATGTCAGGCGCGATCCGATATGAGCATGCGAGGCCGAACCGGCTCCGTCGGACACGACACCCACGAACGCCGAAGCATGGTCGAGGAACTTCACCGCATGCGAGTCCTGACACACGCCCTCAAGCGATTTCTGATGCGAGGTGCCGATGACCGAAGCGGCTGCGGATTCCCAGCCGCCCGGCATCAGACGGAAGCCCAGCCCTGCGGGGTCACAGGGTTCTGCAGGTCGATCTTGTCACCGACCGAAGATCGTGAAACTGAGCCGAGCGAGTTTGAAAGCCAGATGAACAGGTCGCGGAACCGCAGCTCCTTGAGTTTCAGCGGCTCTCGCGCTGCAATCTGGCTCAGAATATCCATGCGCGCGCCTTCGACCCCAACGGCGAAAAAGGAGAAATGACTCGCGGCTTCACCGGCCTTGACCTTGGCCGCAGCCTCGTGCCATGTGTCTGTTGGGCCCCCATCGGTCAGCAGGAACACCCAGGGGCGATAGAACGACACGCCGTTCGACCGGTATGCCTGCTTGCGCTGCTCCAGCATGGTAAGCCCGGTTTCGATGGCCCCTCCCACGCAGTCAGGTTCCCAGTGAAGCCGAGAGTCAGCAAAGATCCGTTCGGCCCTAGAGCTAATCCCGTGGAGCCTTCCATATCCTGCTCACGAGAGCGGCTACTTGATCTTTGCAATTCGGCTTCCTACGTCGTTTTTCTTGAACACCGAGCCGTCGTGGCCAGCTTACGCTACAGTTGCGGACCTGTCTGTTGAGATTGTGGTCACGGAAATGCTAGAAAACCTTTGGGTTAGGAGGCTGCCTGGACGATGTTTAGCCCTCGATTTGAGCACTGGCTCGCGCTTGCCTTGGTTTTGCTCGCGGCTACGGCTGCGCTCAGCAGGGTATCTCGGATCTGGTGGACTGGTCGCTTGCTTGTTGACGCAAGCACACGCGACACGTATAGAGTAATCATCTTTTTCGTCGCAAGTCTGGGCTACGCGATATTACTTGTCACAGACCCCAGTCAACGTTTACCTACATTTCTGTCAGCATTGCTGCTGGGAACAGGTCTGAACTTGTTGCCCAACGGTAGCGATACGCTGGAAATCCGTGAACGGGGAATTTTCTGCGACAGCAGACTTATCTCTTGGAACCGAATCAGAGCGTGGTATTGGGAAGATCCCGGTAAGCGCACGCCGTTCTCCTGGCTCCGGAGCGGCCAGTCAGACACTGCAGCCTTGAAGATCGAGCTGTCTAAAAGGTCAGTCTTCCTGGAGCGCTCTGTCCGTTTGCGGATTCCCCGGAACCGAGTCGATGCTTTCTCGCAAGCGATGCACCAGCACGCACTAGGACAACGAGAAGGAGTTCTCCGGAGTCCGACCAGTCCCAGGGAGCTGAGGCCGAGGATGGTTGGCTGACCGTAATGCTTTCTGAAAGAAGAGCGAATTTGTGCACCGCTGGGCGCAAGCGAAAACTCGTAATCGTCAGTGCCGAGCTGGAACGAAATCGTTTGTGTAAGTGTTGGCGAGATGTATAGGAGCTGTGCGAACCTTTTCCGAGGAATACGCGTGCTTCGAGTCGAGTGAACAAGCGGGCGGTCTTCCAGCCATATGGCGTTAGAAAGTAACGGTGCGTCTTGGGCGGCCGGAAGATGAGGCCCTTCAGTCGAAGGCGGCGCAGGTCGTAGGTCATCTGGCTGGTGGTGTATTGTTCGTCGGTGACACCCAGTAGCTCGACGACCAGCGTCCGCAGATCGCGATTATGGAAAGTACACCTCCGTCCCGGGAGAACACATATTCGCCGTGCTCCGCTCGCCGGTGGGGCCGCCGAGCAGTTGCGCCTCCACGGAGATTGGGAAATCCTGATCCTTGCCCATTGTCTCCGGCGCCTGACAGTGCAGCATCACACCGTTGTTCCGCAGCGCCCATCCGGGACCGCCTTTTACCTGCTCGCCGACGAAGCGATACTCCACAGCGACGACGTAATGAGAGAACTTCTTGTCTTGGTAGAAGAGATGCCCAAAATGCGGCGGATCCCCGAAATCCACCCACTTGTCATATGACACCGTCAGAAGGCCGTTCTCCACCCGAAACGTGTCGTTGTAGTTCACCCCGAGATCGAAACCGCTGAATTTCGGAACCCAGCCGTCCAGGTTCTTGCCGTTGAACAACTGGACCCACTTCTGGTTCTGTGCTAGGGCATTTGGAGCCACGACCAAGGCGGCGCTCATTACGAAAAGATTGCCGCCGCGCGGCCGAGAATGCGGTGACACATGCGTCCTAGCTTACCGCGCATACTTCGTTCCCACCATGCCTGGAACTCCGGCGCGGACCGCTCCACCGCAACTCGTGGACATCCGATCGTCGGCGCGTGCGCCCGCAGTGTCGCCCATCGTCCGATACAGCAGCGCTTCATCCCACCGCTCGAACAGCATCGCGGGCAGCCATCGCGCCCCGGATCGACGGATTGCAGTGCCGCCCAGTCGCGCAGCGCCTCCTCCCGGTGCGGGAACCGGCCGAACGTCGCCGCCGCAGCCTTCTCGACTTTCACCTGCAGGCCCGGTAAACAGCCCGCGCTGCACGAGCGCGTCCCTACGACGCAGCCCGCCAAGTCGTTTTCCGGCGTGCAAATCAGACCCTGATCCACTTTCGAATGGCGAGCCGTCGCCGGGTTTCCTGTCTTCGGCTAAGGAGGTCATGACCACGGAAATCCATATCGCGAGTCGGTTTTGCGCGAGCAGATGGTCGGCAACCCGGAAGTTGTAAACCAGATACAGAACGTGAAGTCGGCATGGCAACTGGAATTCATGATCGGCGAAGCTCACCGCGTATTTCATTACTGATCTACAGAGAAGACCGAATGCGGCTGATTAAGAATGGTTTCCAGTTTCTCAGT
>JBJMGK010000149.1:0-12629 GCA_045807925.1 Bryobacteraceae bacterium
AATCGGCTCTCTTTGTGTTGGACATGCTTTCCCTCCTTCAGAACATTTTCTCTACAAATGTTCCCAACGAGCTGTCCAACGAAATTCCGGGCCGGGAGAGGCTGGCTAATTCCACAATGATCTAGCAGTGCAACACGTGTCGGCGAGAGTTTCTTTAGATCATTGCAGAAGTTGGCGGCCAACCCGGCTCAGGCTAGACCTTAATAGGCTTGGACGACTCCGGAGCTCCTTGCAATGCTCTGACCGGTTCGGGAATACCTTTAACTCCAATTTCCAATGAATTAGCCAAGTGAAGGCGTCAGATACAAGAGTCGCCACCGCAGAAACAGCATCCTTGTCTACCCACAACCCGAGCCGGCGGAACTCGGCCGTTTGGCGCGCATCTGACCACCGTAACTGGATAAGGAAATTCCTGATGCTGTGACGGAGGAATCTCAGTCCCGCAAGGGATCGGAGGAGAAGATAATCTGGTCTCACCTGAACGGTCTAAGTATTGTGATACTCACACCTCACGGCTATGCTAATCGACAGCCGCTAGTCGCGGCAGAGTATTCAGTGTTGATGCGCTAAGTAACACGTTCCATCCAGGGTTGGTATGCACATACGCTGCCTTGGAACAACAACAGGTTACATCGTGAGCGCAGAATTGAGGGCAAGTTGATTGACATTTTGTTTCATGCAATCAGGAGCGTAGACGTCGGTGTCTATCAATTTCTTAATGCATACGCCGGCAACAGAATCCTGGACCTCCTCGCGGCGTTCGAGGAAGAGAACAGCCTGCTTAAGGGCGGATTGTTTCTTAGCCTGTACGCATACTTCTGGTTCCGTAACGGCCCGGATCGGCAAGATCGCAGAGCCATAATCATTGCGGCCTTCGCGGGAACTCTGCTCGGAGTTGTCGTCAGCCGGACTATCGCGGATGTTATCCCGTTCCGCATTCGCCCGATGTACGAAGCGGGAATTATTCATCACCCGCATTCATTTGCGATCACGGGCAACATGGAGAGATGGAGTTCGTTCCCCAGCGATACGGCTGCCTACTTTGCTGCTATGGCATTTGGACTGGCACGCTTATTGAGGCGCTACGGTGCCCTCCTTGCGGTCTATACGGCAGTGTGGATCTGCCTTCCTCGGCTATTCCTGGGAGAGCATTATTTCTCCGACATTGTAGTGGGAAGCTTGGTCGGCATGACAATGGTCTGGGTGTTGGCCCGGTCTCAAGCCTTTCGCTGTACTCTCGCTCCCTTTGTGCTTTCGTTCCTGGAGGCAACCCCGGGTTTGTTCTATGCGGCTGGATTTCTCGTCGCGTTCGAGATGGCGGTCATGTTCAACGATCTACGTTCGGCTGCGCACCTTTTGATTCACGCCTCTTTTCACCTTCTACCAGTTGCCGGCGCTCTGCTTGTTGTAGTCGCCATTCCTGCCTATGCTGTCGTTCGTGCTTTTGGCAGGCGGGAGCGGCATCAACTTCCACCTCGGACGCGGGAGTACCGTCCTTCGATGACCTGAGGACAACCTTACGCTTACCGGACTCTTATGGAAGAGTGTTCGGTCGATTCTCCCCAGCGAAGGGTGATAGTTCAACTGCTCGAGAAACAGATGGTCTTCGGTCGGCGGTAGACTACACAGTCCGGTAACAGTAATCGAAGGTGCTGGAGCCGTTCAGTACCGTGTGCTGCTCGATGCTGCTACCGGCTGGGCCTCAAAACCTTCAAAAAGGTGTTCTGGAGGTTATAGGGTGGCAACTCCCGTGCCACTTCGGAATGACCCGCGACTTTTCTGATGGGCTTCAACTCTCGGGGTTGACGCCCAAGGTCTCTGAGAAGCAAACGATTTCGTAGCTGTTTGATCGATCGGCGATTTTACTGCACACCAAAGAAAAGCAGCAAGTGGAAACCAGTGCGGTTTCGGGTGGGCATGCTTTTGGGCATACTGATCACGATGAGCCGCTTTTGCCTGCAGACCTACAGGATGTAAACCCTTACGATTCACCAGATCTCTGGCGCGCCCGGAGAGGCTCGAACTCCCGGCCTAATGATTCGAAGTCATTCGCTCTATCCAACTGAGCTACGGGCGCGCACCTCGTCCGACCACCTTATTATACGAGTGGCAAAATCAAGATAGTGGCTGACGCGACTCAGTCCACAATCGTGATCGATGACAGGCCTGTTCGAAACGGAAGTCAAAATCGCCGCACAAGACCCCGACGCAGTTCGCGACCTGCTGCGCTCCCGCGGGTTCCGCGAAGCGGTGTCCCGCCGCCTGGAAGTGAATACGCTCTACGACACGCCCGAGGCTCGCTTGCGGGAGAATTCGATGCTGCTGCGGCTCCGGGAAGTTGGCGGCGACTGCATTGTTACCTGGAAAGGACCGGGCAGGCTGAGCGCCCATAAGAGCCGGCCGGAAATCGAGACCTCGGCGGGGTCCGCGGAGAGACTGGGTCGGATCCTCGAGGAGATCGGCTTTCTGCCCACGTTCCGGTATGAAAAATTTCGCACCGAGTACAAAGCCTCGCCCGACGCGCCCGGCGTCGTCACCCTGGATGAGACACCAATCGGTACTTTCCTCGAGCTCGAAGGGCCCGGCGATTGGATCGACCATACGGCGGCCGAGCTTGGCTTCACGTCTGCAGACTATATTTTAGAGAGCTATGGCAGACTCTATATAGCTGACTGCCAGCGCCGTGGCATTGAGCCTGGCAATATGATTTTCCCCAGTTGAAAGGTGAAACGGTAGCTCGAGCCTGCTGCGTCGCAGTTCTCTCGTAAAACGAATTCAAAGATGGCGCAAACATTAACTGCCGATGCGGCTTTAATCGATCGAGCAACGAACGACCTGAACCGGGTCCGGCAGGAAATCGGCAAGGTCATCGTTGGCCAGACTGATGTAATCGATGGAGTCCTCATCTGCCTCATCGCGGGCGGCCACGTTCTTCTCGAGGGCGTCCCCGGGCTCGGCAAAACCACCCTTCTGCGAACTCTTGCGAGGGTGCTGGAATTGCGCTATTCGCGTATCCAATTCACCCCGGATCTTATGCCCGGTGACATCGTCGGAAGCATGGTGATGGAGAGCGATGATCACGGGCACAAGAACCTTCGCTTTCAACCCGGTCCAATTTTTGCCAACCTGGTGTTGGCCGACGAGATCAATCGCGCGACTCCGAAGACTCAATCCGCCTTACTGGAAGCCATGCAGGAGCGTACGGTCACCAGCGGTACGTCCACTTACGGGCTGGATACGCCGTTCCTCGTGATGGCAACCCAGAACCCGATCGAGATGGAAGGTACGTACCCGCTCCCCGAGGCTCAGCTCGACCGCTTCCTGATGAAAGTTCTCGTTTCGTTTCCGTCGCGAACCGATCTGAGCAAGATCGTCGATTACACAACCAAGCGCGACGAAGTCGAGGTGCGCCAGGTGCTCGATCGAACGGGGATTGCTGATCTCAAAGCGATTTGTAAGCAGGTTGTTGTCGCGCCGCATGTCCAGGAACTCGCCATCGATCTTGTGATGTCGACCCAGCCGGGAACAGACAATGCACCGGAGATCACGAATCGCTACATTCGTTATGGAAGCTCGCCGCGCGGGGCGCAGGCGCTCATTGAGTGCGGACGAGTGTTAGCCGTTATGCGCCATCGCATGCACTTGAGCGCGGACGATGTGATTGCCGTCGCTCCTGCCGTTCTACGCCATCGCATGATTCTGAATTTTGACGCGCATGCGGATGGCGAAAATACCGAAACTATCATGGCTAAGCTCTTGGAACGTGTCCTCCCAAGGGCTTAGTTTCTTCCCAGTGCGGCTTCCAGATCCATGCCAGAACCGCTTGTTGATCGTCATTTCTTGGAACGGCTGGAACGGCTAACCCTTCAGTGGCAAAAGTCCTTCCCGGGTCTCGTTGGCGGCCATAATCTTTCCCATCTTGCCGGGCCGGGGCAGGAGTTCCTGGATCATCGCGGCTTCCATCAGGGTGATGACCTGCGGGCCGTAAACTGGCGCGCTTTCATGCGGTTCGAAAAGCTGTTCATGAAGATGTTTCAGCTGGAGCCTCGCGTCCCGGTTCGACTTCTTCTGGATACAAGTGAATCGATGACGGTCGGGGCAGGCAGGGGAGAGCCGACGAAGTTCGACTACGTACGGAAGCTTGCGGCTGCTCTCGTGTACGTCGGCTTGGTGCGGTTGGACAGTATTCTGCTGCAGCCCTTTTCCTCGCGCCTTCTCGACCCTCTGCTCTGCAGCGGCGGGCGTCATCGTTTTCAACCGGCCGAGAACTTCCTCCGAGGCTTAAAGCCCAGCGGAGTGACCGATTTCTTCAAGGTCTCGCGGCAATACCTGAATACATATCCGCAGCGCGGGTTGATCATTTTACTCTCTGACTTTCTCGACGACGGAGATTGTCTTCGGCCGCTTCAGTACCTCGCCGATTTCGGTCACGAACTCTTGCTTGTACAGGTATGGGGAGATGAAGATCGTACTCCTTCGGATAACGGAGACGTCGAACTGGTCGATGCTGAATCCGGATCTCAGCTCAAGATCTCGCTCGATGCCTTTGCCCGTGATCAGTACACCGCCGCTTTTGATGCGTATGCAGATCAATTGAAGCATCTGGCGTTACGTAATGGGGGGCGCTATGCAGGGCTCCCAACGAGTACGGGAATCGAGGAAGCTATGTTCGGTCGACTGATGACGGCCGGAGGAAAAGCGGCCGCAGGGAAAGCTTAGTCTTCAGATGTTTTTTCTCAATCTGACTGCCCCCGAGTTTTTGACGCTGCTAGGCACCTTAGGCGGCCTCGTCACCGCGCTGTACCTGTTTGACCGCACGAAGCGGAAACGCGTTGTGTCGACGCTGAGATTCTGGAAATCGGCCGGTGCCGCGGAAGATCAGCCGCGCCGCAAAAAGGTGAATCAGCCCTGGTCGCTCGTCCTGCAATTACTCAGTCTGCTTTGCCTCTTGCTCGCCCTCGCTCAGTTGAACTGGGGCACTCGCGAGATCCGTTCCCGTGACCACGTTCTTCTCGTGGACACGTCGGCTTGGGCGGGTGAGTCGGAACCGAGCGGCAAGATGATGGATCGCGAGCGAAAAGCAGCGCAGACTTACGTCGCTGGCATACGGCCCGGCGACCGTGTGCTACTCGTTGCGGCCGATTCGCTGTCTACTCCGGTCACGGCCTTTACTTCCGATCCTGCCCAATTGCGATCCGGGTTAGCCGGCTTAAAAGAGAGCTTTTCTTCTCTCAATATCGCAGGAGCGCTCGCGTATGCCAGGCAGGCGCAACAGTGGTCAGGAGGACAGGCGGGCGAAATCGTCTATGTCGGACCGGCGCGCGCTGATCTTCAAACCGCGGCTGTCGCTCTGCCGCCCAATCTGCGACTTATCAAAATCCCGTCTGAGCTTCAGAACGCCGGGATCCGAAGCCTCGCCGTGCACCGAAGTGAAGACGATTCGAGTGCATGGCAAGCAACGGTCACGCTGAGGAACGACAGTCCCGCGGCTCGCAGTGTGCAGCTGCGAACCCAGTATGCGGGCACCACGTTCGCTCCGCGCACCTACCTCTTTAAGCCAGGCGCTGAGGTGGAAGCTCGATACGACTTCGTCACCAATACGGCTGGCCTTTTAAAGGCGGAGATCTATCCGCACGATGAGCTGCCTATTGATGACACAGCCGCCCTGCAACTTCCCAGCAACGGAACGCTGAAGGTGACGGCTTATACCCGCCGCAAAGATCTGCTGAATCCTCTTCTTGCCGCTGATCACCGTCTGAATGTGGAATACCTCGATCCCGATCAGTATCAGCAGAAAGCGAAAGCGGACGCCGTGATCCTGGATAGCTTCTCACCGCAATCGATACCCTCGCGCCCTAGTCTTTGGATCAATCCACCAAAGCAGGGCGGTCCGTTCCCCGTGAGAACGACGGTCAATCAGGCCACAATCACACGCTGGAAGTCGGGGCTGGAATTCGGACTGGGGCTGCACACCAGAGAAGAACGTCTTCCGACCGCCGAGGTCTTCCAGGTGGATCGGAGCGACGTGCCGTTCGCAAGCGTCGTAGCAGGGCCGACCATTGTGCTCAGGCCGGACTCGCCGAACCGCCCAAAACTCGCCGTCATCGGCTTTGACCCTTTGCAGCCGCAGCTTCGATTCACGCTGACGACTCCGCTGGTATTCGCCAACCTGCTGAGCTGGCTTTCTCCGGAATCGTTTCGAACTCTCGATTTCACGGCGAAGAGGGTTGGAGCCGCCTCCGTATCACTCGATGAGGCGGAGGCTCGGGATACGCTTCAGGTGACGAACTCCAAGGGGCTTGCAATTCCATTTACGCTCGCGGACAACACAGTCCAGCTATTCACGAGCCAGCCCGACGTGATCCGGATCGTTTCCAAAGATCGTGAACGGGTTCTGAGTCTGACCTTGCCGGACGTTGCCCGAGACCTTTGGACACCGGCGAAGGTAGCTACGGGTCTGCCGGCGACTGCTAACTATCTCCCCAGCTCGACGGATCTCTGGAAGTTTCTGGCGTGCGTCGGAGGACTCGGCCTGCTCGCTGAGTGGTATCTCTTCGGCGGAGGAAGGCGACCTTCCATCATCAGAAACCGCTCTCGCCGGCCAGGCTTATCGACAGCCTCGGTTGAGCGGAAAGGAGAACTGGTTTCACGCTGATGTTTGCTCATCCTTACCTAGTGCCGTTGGCCTTAATCCCTCTGGTTTGGGCAGCTATGTCCTGGCGGCGCTCGAGGGCGCGACTCGGATTGCTTCTGAAAGCCGCTACCTTCTCTGCAATTCTGCTCGCCTTAAGTGAGCCGGCCATCAACCTTGCGAAAACGCGAACAGCGACGGCGGTCCTGGTCGACACATCCGCGAGCATCAGCGATGCGGATCTTGCTCGTGCCACTTCGCTCGTCCACGATATGTATCGTGCGAAAGGCGGGAACTGGATCAAGATAGTCCCGTTCGATAGTCGCACCCGTGCTTTGCCGCAGAGCGCTTCGCTGACGGATATTCGTTTCGACCGCGCGCGTAATGGCTCTGCGGGTGCTACAGATTTCGAGAATGCTCTCTTCAGCAGCATGTCCGCATTGCCGGCCGACTACATCCCGCGTCTTGCTCTCATTAGCGATGGCAACGAGAACCAGGGCAGCAGTGCTCGCGCGATTGCGCAATTGCAGCGCCTGCATGTGCCGGTCGACACGTTCCCGTTATCCGGGCATGCGCAAAGCGGCGTCAGCCTCCAGTCTTTGTCTATGCCGGACGCCGCTTATGCGGGAGAGCAGATCCCGATCGATCTCACGGTCAGTTCGCCGGTTCAAGCGCGCGGTTCCGTCGAACTCTCGGCGGAAGGGAAATCGCTTGGCACAAGTCCCGTAATGCTGAATCCCGGATCTAACGTCTTGCGTGTGCACGCCCGCGTAAACTCAACCGGTGTCACCAGTGTTTCCGGCCGGCTGATTGCGGATGGCCTGGGCGAACTTCCGTTTGAAGGCGCCGTCAAACTCAAACGTGCAAAGGTTCTTTACCTCTCGCAGGATCCCGCAGGGGCTGACGCAAACCTTTTAGGCGCATTCGGAAAAGCCGAATACGAATTGTCGCGCGATGCTTCTCAATTGGACAAGGACCTCGCCTCGTTTCAGTTGGTCGTCCTGAACAATCTCGATCTTGAAAGCTTCTCTGAGTCGCAAAAATCACGGGTCGAAACGTATGTCCGCGGCGGCGGTGGCCTGCTTCTCATCGGTGGAGAACGACAGGTTTACAAGGAAGACAAGCAGATGGATGCGCTCGACCGCGTGTTGCCGGCCAAGCTTGCTCCTCCGCGCTCTCCCGAAGGCACGTGCGTTGCCTTAATTATTGACAAATCTTCGTCGATGGAAGGCCGTAAGATCGAGCTTGCCCGTCTCTCTGCTGTCGGCGTTGTCGATCACCTTCGTCCGGCCGACTACATCGGAGTGTTGATCTTCGACAACTCGTTCCAATGGGCGGTGCCCGTTCGCAAAGCCGAAGATAAATCCTTGATCCGCCGATTGATTTCGGGCATTACTCCCGATGGCGGCACCCAGATCGCACCGGCTTTGACCGAAGCCTACAAGCGGGTCCTTCCTTCGAAGGCAACGTATAAGCACATTGTATTGCTGACCGATGGCATCTCGGAGGAGGGGGACAGCATCGATCTCGCTAAAGAGGCATACGGTCATCAGATTACGATCTCCACTGTCGGACTCGGGCAGGACGTCAATCGCGCGTATCTCGAGCGTGTCGCCAACGCTTCGGGCGGCAGGAGTTATTTCCTGAATGACCCGCAAGGGCTGGAACAGATCCTGCTCAAGGACGTCAAGGATTTCAGCGGTTCCACGACGATCGAGAAACCATTGACGCCTATCGTTGCGCACGAGGCCGAGATCTTGCAGGGCGTTGGCATGGACTCGGCGCCGCCGCTCAAAGGTTATGCTCGGTTCTCCGCGAAGCCTTCCTCCGATGTGATCCTCAACGTTGATCCGGAAAAGAAAGACCCGCTCTATGTGCGCTGGCAGTACGGGTTGGGACGGGCTGCGGTTTTCACCTCCGACGCGAAAAGCCGCTGGGCCGAAGGCTGGGTCACGTGGCCAGGTTTTGACAAGTTCTGGATCAATGCCACACGCGACTTACTGGCCCATACCGACACGAGTGAGGCGAGCGCCCGGTACGATACCGCCGATACAAGCGTAGAAGTGAGCTATCGTATTCCTTCCGAAAGCCCGGAACCGGCTTCCATTCCGGAGATTTTTATCCTGGGGCCGAATGGCTTCCAGAAGAATATTCCCGTCAGGAAATCGGCTCCTCGTGTCTACTCCGGAACCCTGCGCACCGGCAAACTGCGCGGAGTCTACCGAATCAGACCCGTTTCGGAGAATGCTGCGTTTCCGGAAATCGGACTGTATCGCCCGGAGCAGGAGTTCCAGGATCGCGGCTCGAACGAAAAACTGTTGCGCCAGATAGCGAGCTTTACAGGCGGGCGTTACAATCCGGCGCCATCGGCCGTTTTTGAAAGCGGCGGCCGCTCTCTGTACCAGCCGGTTCAGTTCTGGCCTGCTCTACTTGGCCTAGCGATTGCTCTGACCATAGGAGAACTGGTGGCTCGCAAATGGGCCGGTTTGACCTCGCGCTTCCGTCGAGCGTGACGGCTGAGCCCACAGGCCGGTCGTCTCTACTGTTCGGTCTCCGAGACCGGAATCCAGGACTTGTCCGGGTTGAAGAGTTCCATTTTCTTAAATTCATCGAGTGTGTTCGGTCCCAAGTCCTTCTCGTACACAACGCCGTCGTGACTTACGATGAAAGTTCGCACGCCGGTCACGCCATACTCGGCCGGTGCGGCGACCAAGGCAAAGCCGCCGATCATCAGGCCCTTCACGAGAAAGTTCATCTCCCCTAGCGGCGCCGCCGATCCTTGCCCCTTCAGGATTTTGAAGAAATAGCCATGGTAAGGCTCTGAGCTGCTTGTGTAGCCCTGTTCAATCGCTTTGGCAATGTTTTCGCCCACGGGACCGCCCCAGGTGCCGTCGGGATTTTGCCACGCCAAACCATCCTGTTTGCCAGGAGTGCTGATGATGCGCTGGGCATACTGGCTCACGTCGTACAGAGCGCGGTTCCGAGTGGCATAATCCTCCTGCGCTTCCACGTACCCGTGGCAGACCTCAATAGCGTCCAGTTCGTTCGCGCCGATACGTCGATACAGGAGTTCCTGCCGGCCTGCTTTGCTGTCAAAGGACCATTTCTCGCCGGTCTTTACTAGCGGTACCGGGAAGGGCCAGTCCGCCTCGCCGATTAAGAGAAAGGCGCGCCTGGCGTTCCGCGGGTCTACGGAAACGCTTTTCTTATTGCGGGCCTCAGCAGCGAAATCAGCGGCGTGTTTGCGGTCTTGGGCGAATTCGCCGCTGAACACGATGTCATCTCCGTCAGGACCGAAGATTCGCGTCATCGCGGCCACATCGAACTTCTCGGCCGCATCGACTAACGTATCTGCTGCTTGCTGCGGAGTGTCAAAGAGCCGGGCTCCTGCCGAGGAAGCAGTGCTGGCCGGCGCAACTGGTTTCGCCCCGGACTCTTGCGCTCCGAACAACAGGGACGAGCACAGGCAAGCGCATGCCAATGCCCACAGAACGTCAAGACGTGCAGATAAATGGCTGTCCGCGGATCGTGATCTCATGTCGGGGCTCCTCTAATTTCTTCTTGATTGCGATCAGGTTGGCTACCGGCGTCGACCGCCGCCGCCGCCACCACCGCCACGGCTGGCTCCCCCGACACCACCACGGCTCGATCCAAAACTGGAGGAACCGCGGCTGCTGGTGCTCCGCGCACTCGATCCGCTGTATCCACGGGAACCCCCTCCGAAGGCATCCCGGTTCCCGCCGCCGCTCCGCGAGAGATCCCGGCTGCCAATGCGATCGCCTCCGCCCCCGCCTACGCCAGCACCGCCGCCCCGACCAGAACCACCCGTGCGGTTTCCGAGACTACTCCCTCCGCCGCGGTCACCCAGTCCACTGCTCCGATTACCCAATTCACCGCCCGGTCCACGGTTGCTAGCCAGATTTCCGCCTTGCTGGGATATCCGTTGACGGGCACCGGCTTGGCGCTGTGACAGCGAATCGCCACGCGCATTGCCGCCGAACCGGTCGGCTGTCGCTCGGTCTTTATAGGGCGTGCCGCCGCGATGTTGAGGGTTGTGCGTCCAGTTGCTTTGGCCGCCACCGACGCCGCCGACACCACCCACACCGCCGGGGCCACCTGCACCACCGACGCTCCCGGCACCGCCCACACCACCAGGGCCACCGACACTGCCAGCGCCGCCCACACCGCCCACGCCACCCGCACCACCGACACCACCGACACCACCCACACCACCAGCAGCACCCCGGCTACTCGCGGGGAGTTGGGAGGCCCGGTTTCCGCTGCCATTACGGTTTCCGGCGCCGACGTTCGTATTCCGATTGAAATTATTGTTGTTGTTGATGTTGACGGTATTCCCGCCCCACCCGCAACCCCAGCCATAGCCACCGCTCCAGAACGCTCCCATCATCATGCCCACGCCGAAGGAAATCGCCATCCCGGCGGCGTAATAGCCCACCGGCGGATAGTAAATCGGAGGATACGGATAGTACGCCGCGCCGTATACCACGACCGGATCATAGGAAGGTACGTAGACTACCTGCGGATTGGCCGGTTGGACTACGATGACGGTCTTGTTTTCGATGACTTTGGTTTCCACCGTCTGCTGCTCGCTGGATTTCAAATTACCCTTCTCCTGGGCTTTTTTGCGCATCCGCTGAACGGAGTCCATCACGTCACTTTGCTGCGCCAGAAAGGCGTTTCCCAGATCGGTGGTCCACTGGATGTTATCTCCCAGCAGCTTGATTACTTGTGGCAGAGGAGCGAGAGCCTGAACGCTTGGATCCCAAGGTTGCTTGGCCACGGCATCCGCCAGTTCTTTGTCTTTCAGATTTTTGTTTTTGTCCACCCATTGTTGGAGCAGGATGATTTCGAGAGGATACGTCGATGCGGCCAGGATTTGAGCCAGCAACGGGTCGGGATAGAGGGCAAGCGGTGCTACCAGGGAATCCATCTGCTCGGCAGTGACCTTCGCCGATGCCTGAGCCGGTGGTTTCTGCGCCGCCGATTGCAGCGGGGTGTACGCGAGCGTGTCGCCTGGTACGACGATGAGGGCACACAGTGTCGCAATCAGAGATCTATAGGCTGAGCCCTTCGATCCACGGTTCATGAGTTACCTCTCCTCTGAGCTCATACGGAACTGCCGCGGGTCGACCGGGCCCTCGATGTTTCCGATTACCTGAAAGCACCTGGTTCGTGCATCGGTCGCCATTGCCAACACGGTATTCCGCAGGGGAAGGATGCCGTGGCAAGGTTTGCAGACTTTATTTTTCGGAAGGGGAGGGGAACGAAACCTGCAGCTGACAAACTTTTCCAATGAGCGAGAGAGCCGGTGCGAAGAACACGAGGAACTACTCAAACAAACTGGAATGCCACGCTTCCATGTTTTGATTCGGGTGCCGGCATAGGGCTCGCAATCTGTCAGAAGATTGTAGAGCGAGCCGGCGGTCGTATCTGGGTGGAATCCCAGGCGGGGCAGCGCGCGACCTTCTTCTTCACCATTCCAGACCGCAAACTGCCTGTTTCACCGGCATCCGTCGTGTAATCTCCTTGTTGGCAGAACGATGGGACAGAAAACCTGGTTGGCCTGGTGGTATCTGGCGATCGCCGTGGGTTTCGCTTTACTGGCGATCGATCACCTCATCACTCACGACAGAGCCTTGCTTGTTGGCGTTCGGATGGTGATTGCCGCGGGATTCGGCTTGCTTTCTTATATGGAGTTCAAGGCCAAAAAGAGATGATGTGGGCGCGTTGACTCGCGATATTTGTTACCAGCGGAAGGTCGTTGCCTCATGAAAATGTTACCCGTCGAAGTTCGACATGACGGGCAGCAGAAACGGGAGGCAAATGAGCTTGGCTACCAAGCGGGAACTAATCAAGGCGATAGCGGACCGGTATCGGATAGCGTCGCGTGTCGAGAAGAAAAGAATCCTCGACGAATTCATCGAAGTAACTGGCTTTCATCGCAAGCACGCCATTCGTGCTCTGGGAAAAAGCGGTG